>NZ_NEII01000034.1:0-516 GCF_002112685.1 Pseudomonas sp. R15(2017) | reverse complement strand
CTAAGAGAACTCACAAATTTTACCTTAGCCTGATCCGTTACCAGTGAAAGTAACGTTCAGTCTATCTTTCTATCACATACCCAAATTTTTAAAGAACGAACCAGTCAAAAGACTAGAAATCAACATTCACCATCAACGATGGAATGCTCATTTCTAAGCTTTTACTTCAGAAGCAGTAGTGGTGGAGCCAAGCGGGATCGAACCGCTGACCTCCTGCGTGCAAGGCAGGCGCTCTCCCAGCTGAGCTATGGCCCCGTATTTCTACAGGCGTTTCCCACACAAAATTGGTGGGTCTGGGCAGATTCGAACTGCCGACCTCACCCTTATCAGGGGTGCGCTCTAACCAACTGAGCTACAGACCCAATTTCGGGCTGCTTCTTTCGTCTTCTTCAATGAATCAAGCAATTCGTGTGGGAACTTATGGAGCAGCTGATGTCGTCGATTAAGGAGGTGATCCAGCCGCAGGTTCCCCTACGGCTACCTTGTTACGACTTCACCCCAGTCATGAATCACACC
>NZ_NEII01000009.1:0-310276 GCF_002112685.1 Pseudomonas sp. R15(2017) | reverse complement strand
CTGTAGGCAGTACTGCCGGCGCTGGTCAAGCCGGTGCTCAGTTCGTCGCCGCTGATGGCCCCGTCGACGTCGCTGTCCATGGCGCTGATCAGCACAGCTACCAACTCGGTGTTCGGCGCTTGGTCGTGGGGCGGTGGCGGCGGAGGGGCCATGGCGGTCATTTCTTCAGCGCTGAGGCCGCCGCTGGCGTCGCTGTCCAGATCGCCGAATTGTTTGCTCAGGCTGACCAGCAGGCCGTCGTTGGACTTTTGTGACAGGGCACTGCCCAGTTCGTCCTGATCCACCGCGCCGTCGCCGTTGCTGTCGAGCTTGGCGAACAGTTCCTTTTGCAGTTGCTGGCTGCGGGCTTTTTGGGTGGAGGTGCTGCTGGTGCTGGTATAGCTCGTGTAGTTGCTGACGCTACCGATCATCGGGCTCACTCCTTGGACTGGAAAACCGGTGGGTGTACCGGCTTATGCAGCCTCCAGTCGCAAGGTGTCGTGGGTATGTGGGGTTTGTACCGGTCGGTACACAGTCGGGATCAGTGGCGAGGCAGTTGGATCACGGCGGTCAGGCCGCCGCCGGGTGTTTCTGTCAGGGTCAGTTGGCCGCCCTGGCGCTGTGCCGCTTCCCGGGCGATGGTCATGCCCAGGCCGACGCCGCCGGAGTTGCGATTGCGTGAGCCTTCGAGGCGGAAGAACGGCTCGAATACCGCTTCACGCTTGTCCGCCGCAATGCCCGGGCCATGGTCGATGACGCGGATCAGCAGTTGTTCGCGCTGGTCTTGCAGTTCGATGTGCGCTTGGCCGGCGTAGCGCAGGGCGTTGTCCATCAGGTTGTTGATGCACGAGCGCAGGGCCATCGGCTGTACCTGCAACGGGGCGCAGTGGCCGCTGACCTGCACGTCGGCGCCTTGATCCTGGGCGTTTTCGCACAGCGATTCGACCAGCGCTTGCACGTCCATCAACTGCAACGCTTCGCTGGTGCGTTGTTCGTGCAGGTAGGTGAGTGTGGCGTCGAGCATGCCGATCATGTCGTCCAGATCCTGGCGCATCTGGCCCTGCAGCTTGTCGTCGTTGATGTTTTCCAGGCGCAGTTTCAGCCGCGACAGCGGGGTGCGCAGGTCGTGGGAGACGGCGCCGAGCATCCGCGCGCGTTGCTGCACCTGTTCGCGGATGCGCTGCTGCATCAGGTTGAAGGTGTACGCAGCCTGCCGTGCTTCCCGGGGGCCGGTTTCGTCCAGTGGCGGGCTGTCGAGGTCTTCGCTCAGGCGCTCGGCGGCGTCGCTCAGGCGCTGGATCGGCCGGGTCAGCAGCTTGGCGCCGTACCACGCGGCAATGATCAGCGAGATGAACTGGAAAGTCAGCGGCACGATCGGCCCGCCGAACCAGGGGCGCGGCGGACGGGGCGGGTAACGTGGATCCTGCGGCGGCTGTTTGCCGTCGAGGTTTTGCGAGAACTCTGGCGGCGGAGGTGGGGGAGGCGGGCCGTAGAGGCGGAACCAGGCGAAAGCCAGCAAGTGCGCCAGGACGATCGCCACCAACAGCACGCCGAACAGGCGGCCGAACAGCGTGTCGAAGCGCGCCCGCATCAGCCGATGTCTCGCGCGTCGAACAGGTAGCCTTCACCGCGAACGGTTTTGATCAACTGCGGGGCTTTCGGGTCGTCGCCGAGTTTTTGCCGCAGGCGCGAGACCAGCAGGTCGATGCTGCGGTCGAAGGCTTCGATCGAGCGGCCACGGGCGGCGTCCAGCAACTGTTCGCGGCTGAGCACCCGGCGCGGACGTTCGATGAACACCCAGAGCAGGCGGAATTCGGCGTTGGACAGCGGCACCACCAGGCCATCGTCAGCGATGAGCTGGCGCAGGACGCTGTTCAGGCGCCAGTTGTCGAAGCGAATATTCGCACGCTGTTCGGTGCGGTCGTCGCGCACCCGACGCAGAATCGTCTGGATCCGCGCCACCAGCTCCCGAGGTTCGAACGGTTTGGCCATGTAGTCATCGGCGCCCAGTTCCAGGCCGATGATCCGGTCGGTGGGTTCGCAGCGGGCGGTGAGCATCAGGATCGGGATGTCCGATTCGGCGCGCAGCCAGCGGCACAGCGACAGGCCATCTTCGCCGGGCAGCATCAGGTCGAGCACCACCACGTCGAAATGCTCGGCCTGCATCGCCTGGCGCATCGCCGCGCCGTCGGTGACGCCGCTGGCGTGAATGTTGAAGCGGGCCAGGTAGTCGATCATCAGTTCGCGGATCGGCACGTCATCGTCGACGATCAGCGCGCGGATGCTCCAGCGCTTGTCGTCTTTCTGCTCGTCGTTCACGGAGACTTGGGAGTTGTGCATGAGGCTGTTCATCTGCCAGTAGGCCGCCAACCACAAAGATAGGCTGCGAGGTTGTGGTTTCAGCATAGGCGTCCGGCCGTGAGGCGGGAAGGGCTGCTGTAAGGACTTGTTGCGGCTGGCGAGGCTAGCGCGGGCGCATGTTGCCGGCGTGTCGGTTGTGTATCGGGTTCGACACAATACCCTGCAAGGCTATGCTGATCACGGTTGGCGCGACGATTTACCGATCATCGGGTGCCGCGCCGTCGCCGGTTCCGCTACAATGCGCGCCGATTTCGACTTGCCTGAGAGCCCATCCATGTCCGCCTGCCAGACTCCTATCATCGTCGCCCTGGATTTCCCTACCCGTGACGCCGCACTGAAGCTGGCCGACCAGTTGGACCCGAAACTGTGCCGGGTCAAAGTGGGCAAGGAACTGTTCACCAGCTGCGCCGCGGAAATCGTCGGCACCCTGCGTGACAAGGGTTTTGAAGTATTCCTCGACCTGAAATTCCATGACATTCCCAACACCACGGCGATGGCGGTCAAGGCCGCGGCCGAGATGGGCGTATGGATGGTCAACGTTCACTGCTCCGGCGGCCTGCGCATGATGGCGGCCTGTCGTGAAGAGCTGGACAAGCGCAGCGGCCCGCAACCGTTGCTGATCGGCGTGACCGTGCTGACCAGCATGGAGCGTGAGGATCTGGCGGGTATCGGTCTGGACATCGAGCCGCAGGAGCAAGTGCTGCGTCTGGCGGCACTGGCCGAGAAGGCCGGGATGGACGGTCTGGTGTGCTCGGCGCTGGAAGCCACTGCGCTGAAAACCGCGCATCCATCGCTGCAACTGGTGACCCCGGGGATTCGTCCGGCCGGCAGTGCCCAGGACGACCAGCGTCGCATCCTGACCCCGCGTCAGGCGCTGGATGCCGGTTCCGACTATCTGGTGATCGGCCGTCCGATCAGCCAGGCGGCGGATCCGGCCAAGGCCCTGGCCTCGGTGGTTGCCGAACTGGCCTGAGCGAACAGCTGAAGCATCAAAGAAGGGAGCCCGATGGCTCCCTTCCTCGTTTTCAGACCTTCAGCACCAGTTTGCCGAAGTTCTCGCCGCTGAACAGTTTGCCCAGGGTTTCCGGGAAGGTTTCCAGGCCTTCGACGATGTCTTCCTTGCTCTTGAGCTGACCTTTGGCCATCCAGCCGGCCATTTCCTGGGCGGCGCTGGCGTACTGCGCGGCGTAATCCATCACCACGAAGCCTTCCATCCGCGCGCGGTTGACCAGCAGCGACAGGTAGTTGGCCGGGCCTTTGACCGCTTCCTTGTTGTTGTACTGGCTGATCGCGCCGCAGATCACCACGCGTGCTTTCAGGTTGATACGGCTGAGCACGGCGTCGAGGATATCGCCGCCGACGTTGTCGAAATACACGTCCACACCTTTCGGGCATTCGCGTTTAAGGCCGGCCAACACGTCTTCGCTCTTGTAGTCGATGGCGCCGTCGAAGCCCAGTTCATCGACCAGGAACTTGCACTTGTCCGCGCCGCCGGCGATCCCGACTACCCGGCAACCCTTGATCTTGGCAATCTGCCCGGCAATGCTGCCCACCGCGCCCGCAGCGCCGGACAGCACCACGGTGTCGCCAGCTTTCGGTGCGCCGACGTCGAGCAGGGCAAAATAAGCGGTCATGCCGGTCATGCCCAGTGCGGACAGGTAAACCGGCAGCGGCGCCAGTTTCGGATCGACTTTGTAGAAACCTCTGGGCTCACCGAGGAAATAATCCTGCACGCCCAGCGCACCATTGACGTAGTCCCCGACCGCGAACTCCGGGTTGTTCGAGGCGACGACTTTACCCACGCCCAACGCGCGCATGACTTCGCCCAGACCCACCGGCGGAATGTAGGACTTGCCTTCGTTCATCCAGCCGCGCATGGCCGGGTCGAGGGACAGGTATTCGTTCTTGACCAGAATCTGCCCTGCCGCCGGCTCGCCGACCGGGACTTCCTGATAGGTGAAGGTCTCGCGGGTGGCGGCGCCCACCGGGCGTTTGGCGAGCAGGAACTGGCGATTGGTCTGGTTGGTCATGACTGGCACTCGAGTTGAATGAAGCCTTGTTGATAGACCTTCATGAGCGATGCCGCAAGGTTGGCTCACGGGGCGAATGCAGGCCGATCCAGTACGGTGATAGTCGATCCATGGGTTTCATCACTGCGATTCATGCAAGCCTAACCGGCCTTTTGATAGTGCTGACGTCACTCAGGCCCCTCTGGCTATGCTGCCTTCATCAATCCCCCCGCATTCGAGGACATAACAATGAGCATGACGTTTTCCGGTCAGGTAGCCGTCGTCACCGGCGCGGCCAACGGCATCGGCCGCGCGACGGCCCAGGCGTTCGCCGCCGAAGGTCTGAAAGTGGTGGTGGCCGATCTGGATGCGGCCGGGGGCGAGGGCACCGTGGCGCTGATTCGTACAGCCGGCGGCGAAGCGACCTTCGTGCGCTGCAACGTGACCGTCGAAAGCGAAGTGAAGAATCTGATGGACGAGGTAATCAATACCTACGGCCGTCTCGACTATGCCTTCAACAACGCCGGGATCGAGATCGAGAAGGGCAAACTGGCCGAAGGCTCGATGGACGAGTTCGACGCGATCATGGGCGTCAACGTCAAGGGCGTCTGGCTGTGCATGAAGTACCAGCTGCCGTTGCTGCTGGCTCAGGGCGGCGGGGCGATCGTCAACACCGCGTCGGTGGCTGGATTGGGCGCTGCGCCGAAGATGAGCATCTATGCGGCTTCCAAGCACGCGGTGATCGGCCTGACCAAGTCCGCCGCCATCGAATACGCCAAGAAGAAAGTCCGCGTCAACGCCGTATGCCCGGCAGTGATCGACACCGACATGTTCCGTCGCGCCTATGAAGCGGATCCGAAGAAAGGCGAATTTGCCAACGCGATGCACCCGGTCGGTCGTATCGGCAAGGTCGAGGAAATTGCCAGCGCCGTGCTGTACCTGTGCAGTGATGGCGCGGCGTTTACCACCGGCCATTCGCTGGCCGTGGATGGTGGCGTGACCGCCTTCTGAGAGGCCATTGGCTGATGCATGAACGAGCCCGCCCATCGGCGGGCTTTTATCGTCTCGGGGGTGGCTCCGTGAATTCGCTAAACAATGTGTTTCAAATATTGAGAAAGGAGGTTTTTGGCGGTTTTGTCGCACAGTCTCAAGGACGTGGCTGTGATTTACTGCCGCCAGCAAAAACGGACAGGAGTTTGCGTGCTCATGGAATTGAGAATTGACCGACAGGCAATGGTGCCGGTCGTACAGCAGATTGTTGACGGGTTGATCGACTGGATCATGCAAGGGCAGGTGCCGCCGACGACGCGCCTGCCCTCCGTGCGACACATAGCCCGGTGCAATCTGCTCAGCCAGTCGTGCGTCATGGAGGCCTGCGAGCGGCTGGTGACGCAGGGCGTTCTGGCCTCGCGCCAGGGCTCGGGTTTCATTGTGGCGGCTTCGCTGCCGGAGTGTTGCAAGGCGATCGATGGCTCCGCCAGTGAGGGGCAGTGCAGTGGGGGCGATCCAGCCACCCGATGGCGCGGCGGTTTGACGCTGGGCAGTGGCGTCCTGCCGGAGAGTTGGCGCGAGCCTGATGATCTTGGCTATGCGATCCGCGAGGTGACGCGCGCCGACATGGCCAGTCTGTTCAACTACAGCACGCCCCTGGGCCTGCCGGCGTTGCGCGAACAGATCGTCAAACGCCTGGGGTTGCTTAATATCAAGGCCGCCGAAGAACAGGTGATGACCACCGCTGGCGCCAGCCACGGACTGGACCTGATCGTGCGGACGTTGTTCAAGGCCGGTGATTGCGTCGTGGTCGAGACCCCCGGTTATGCGCCCCTGTTCGATCTCCTGCGCCTGCACGGCGTGCGCATGCTGGAGGTTCGTCGCACGGCGGGCGGGCCGGATGTCGAAGCGCTCGAGACGTTGCTGCAGCAGTTTCGGCCGTCGGCGCTGTTCATCAACAGTCACCACCACAATCCCACGGGCAGTTGCCTGTTGCCGGCGGTCGCCCGACGAATCCTGGAGTTGAGCAGGATCTACGCTCTGAGGCTGATCGAAGATGATGTCTACGCCGACTTGCACAACGGTAGCGGTACTCGACTGGCAGCGCTGGATGACGAGAGGCGGGTGATTTACGTCGGCAGCTTTTCCAAGACCTTGAGCAGCTCGCTGCGTGTGGGTTTCGTGGTGGCCGATGGCGAGCTGATCGAGCGTATGGCGCGGGTCAAGATGATCAGTTGCATGGGCACCTCGAGGTTCTGCGAGGCGGTTCTGGCCGGATTGCTGGCCAGTGGTGCCTATCGAAAACTGGTACAGCGTCAGCGTCAGCGGCTTTCCACCGATCGTGCGGCTGCCCTTCAGGCGCTGGAAGATGCTGACTGGGAGGTGTTCGGCAAGCCCACCGGCGGTCTGTTCATCTGGGCACGTTCGCCAGTGGCCGATGAGGCGCGCTTGCGCAGGCATGCTCTGCGATGCGGTGTGCGGTTGGCCTGCGCAACGTCGTTCAGCCCCAGTGGCGAAGCCTGCGACTGGCAGCGGATCAACGTGGCTTACGCCTGTGATCCACGGGCACGGCAGTTTTTCCGCGATACAGCCATGGATCGACCTCGAACGTTCTGAAAACGACGCGAGCGTAGCTTTTTGCCATTATTCCGACGCCAGAGACTTGTGCTGGTTCGAGGCCATTGCGAATCTTCGACAACAGACTATGGCAGGGGACTACGCGCAATGATTTCGGCCGTGCAAGGACGTTTTGCCAACCTCGGTATGGCAAAAAAACTGGGTATCGGGTTTGTGCTGGTGTTGCTGCTGACGGCGCTGGTGGCCGCCATTGGCGTCTGGTCCCTGCAAACCATCAGTCAGCGCTTCGATGGCCTCAAGCAGATGTCATCGCTCAACAGTGGCTTGCTCAAGGTGCGCCTGCTGGAGCAGGACTACGCCCTGCACGGCAACCCGAAAACCGTCGATGCCTTGCACGAAGGCGTCGACGGTCTGATCGCCATGGCCGACCAACTCAAGATTTTGTCGCCGGGCAATGAGTCGGTCATGAATGACGTCCAACAGTCATTGGGTGCTTATCGCAAGGCGTTCGATGAATTCGTCTCGTTGTCCCAGGCCAAGGACCTGGCGCTGGAAATGGCCAGTTGGTCGGTGTCCAGCGTTGCCAACAATCTCGATGTGTTGCAGGCAGGACTTGCCGATGACGGCGCGTACACCCTGAAAGACAGCGAGGGCAAGGACGGGGCGCAATTCATCGAGCAGGCCGGTCAGGTCAGTCAGGTCTCACGCTTGATGTTGCAGGCGATGAACGAAGCGCGAGTACGCCTGGATCAGAGCCGCAAGGGTGACGACAGTGCCGGTCAGGGCAATATCGAGCAGGCTGCCCAGGCTCAGGCCCAGGCCGAGCAGCTCAAATCCACGGTCAAGGATGAGGGTTACCTGACGGTGCTCAATGAAGTGTCGGGGCACATTGCCGGTTTCAGCGACAAGCTGGCCGAGTACACCGGATTGCTGGCCCAGGAAAAGACCGTTTATCAACAGCTGCACCAACGGGCCGACGAAGTCGTGGCGCGGGTCCAACAGGCCTATGTCGCGCAAGACGCCGCGATGCAGGGCGAACTGAAAAAGAATTCGGTGCTGATCATTGGTTCATCGGCGCTGGCGTTGCTGGTCGGGCTGATTGCGGCGTGGGTGATCACCCGGTTGATCGTCGCACCGTTGCGCAGCGTGATTCATGTGGCGCAACAAATTGCTGCCGGTGATCTGAGCGCAACGATCGAGGTCTCCCGTCGCGACGAAATCGGCCAACTGATGCTGGCCATGCAGCAGATGGGCGCGGGCCTGAGCACGATTGTCAGCGGGTTGCAGGCGGGGATCGAGCAGTTGGCGAGTTCGGCGCAATCGCTGTCGGCGGTGACCGAGCAGACCAACCTTGAGGTCAGCAGCCAGAAAGAGGAAACCGAACAGGTGGCGACGGCGATGAACCAGATGACCGCCACCGTTCATGATGTGGCGCGCAACGCCGAAGAAGCGGCGCTCGCAGCGCAGACCGCTGATGGCAAGGTCGAAAGCGGTCAGCAGGTGGTGCGTCAGAGCATGGCGCGGATCGAGCAACTGGCGGACTCGGCGACCTCGGCCAGTTCGAGCATCGAAAGTCTGAGCGCGGAAATCCAGAACATCGGCACGGTGCTGGAAGTGATCAAGAGTGTTGCCGAGCAGACCAATCTGCTGGCGCTCAACGCCGCGATCGAAGCGGCGCGAGCGGGCGAGCAGGGCAGGGGCTTTGCGGTGGTCGCCGATGAAGTGCGGGCGCTGGCCCGGCGCACGCAGCAGTCGACCGAGGAAATCGAGCGGCTGGTCAGCGCCTTGCGCTCGGCGGCGCATTCGTCGGTGCAGCAGATTCAGAGCAGTGGCGAACTGGTGAAACTGGCGGTGAGCGATGCGTTGCAGACCGAAAGTGCGTTGGGGAGCATTGCGGCGGCGGTTTCGTTGATTCAGCAGATGAACCAGCAGATTGCGGCGGCGGCCGAGGAGCAGAGTTCGGTGGCCGAGGAGATCAATCGCAGTGTGACGAGTATTCGGGCGAGTGCGGATCAGTCTTCGATTGCCATGCGCGGGAATGCGGCTTCGAGTGTTGAGCTGGCGCAGTTGGGGAGTGAGCTCAGGGGGATGGTGGGGCACTTTCGGCTTTGATTTGGATTTGACCTTGGCGGCCTTTGGGCCGACCAGGTTTTGGGGTGTTTTGGGTGAATATCCGTTTCTTTGGGTGTTGCGGCTGGCGGTTTCGCCCTTACGGCGAGTCCCTTTGGCAAACGCCCCAAAGGAACCAAAACGCTGGGCCCCTGCGTTCGGCCTCTCGCTGAGGCTCGAGGTTCCTTCGTTCCGGGATTCATCCGGGGGCATCGCCTACGGTTTGCTTCGCTGCACCTCCTCTCGATGCATGCGGCTGCGCCGCACGGTCGCTGCGCTCCCACCCCCGGATAAATCCCTCCACTCAGCCTTCCGATGGGGCCGGTACGTCAAAAGCGGTACTCGAGCTAACGCTCATCGTTTTGAGTGGTGGGAAGCCAACGCCAACGCAGAAGCTGAAGAAGCTGAAGAAGCAGCAGACGGTGCTGCAGTGTGAGTTGGGTTGCATGCGTTTCAAAACCCGAGTGCGACTCGGTCTTTCACGTCGGCTCTCCCAATCAACTCGGTCGGCTCCCTCTCCCTACGGGCGGTCCGACGTTTCGGGAGGGCTGGGGTGAGGGCGCTTTTGATTTTGATCTTTCTCGCGGGCAATAAAAAAGCCACCTTCCGGTGGCTTCTCTCTTTGACTGTACTCAGTCGTAAATCACTTTTTTCTTCCAGTCCGCGTCAGCCTCGACATCTTTAAGGCCGGCGGTCAGCTGGTTTTCTTCGCCTTCGACCGGGGCGATTTTGTCCATGACCTGGGCATTGGCGCGGGCCAGGAGTTTTTCCAGGTATTGGAGTTGTTCGGCGTAGATTTGCGGGTCTTGCTGTTTGCGCAGATATTGCACGCCGCGTTCGAAGGCGAGGCGGGCCTGGCCTGGCTGGTTTTGCTGGAGGGCGTGTTGGCCGAGGTTGTTGAAGAACTCGATGTGCAGCAGCACGAGGATGTGGCGGACTTCGCGGATCCAGTGTTTGGCTTCGTTCGGTGGCAGGAAGCCGTCCTGCGCGGCGCGGGTGATCTGGCCGTGGAGGGCTTCGAGGAGGAAGCGCACGTCTTTGGCCTTGGCTTCGGTCTGGATCGGGGCCGGCGGGTTGTTGACCGGGATCGATTCGCCCTGGGCCACGAGGGCGCTCAGTTCGGTGATGCGGGCCTTGGTGGTGGCGCTGGTCTTTTCCAGGTTCAGCAGGCGCTGGCAGACGTTCAGCTCAAGGCGGGTCAGCAGCAGCTTGAGGGCCGGGGTCATGAACTGGCCGGGGAAGGTTTCGGTCAGTTCGCCACAACGGCGCAGGCGGTCGTTGAGTTCGACCTTGGTGCGGGCCTTCTCCAGTTTGGTGTTTTCCACCACATGGTTCATGTAGCCAATGGCGATCAAGATTGCGATCCCGGCTATGACTAGCAGGGTGATCATGAGTGGTGTCACCGGTAAGACCTCTTTATAGGGTTCGCGTGCGAGTGTAGTGGCTTGGCATACAGGAGCCTAGCGCCGCTCGACGGGTTTGGATCGGCGAAGCTGTATCTGTATCGGCCAAGGAACCGCTTATATAAATGCCGGCCCTTGGGGTGCAGATTGCCATCACCTGTGCCGTGGACTATAACGCCTTGGCGAGTGTCGGAATATAGGCGTCAATCGTCGGGCGACGCAAAAGCCGGAAATGGCGCGCAAAGCAGGTCGAAGTCATTGATTTAAATAAATTTATATCTGGGGGTTGACGACCTTTCAATCCATCCATAGAATGCGCGCCACTTGCAGCGTAAAGCACACAGCGAAACGCGGCAGGAAGTGAATGTTGTAGTGTGTCCCCTTCGTCTAGTGGCCTAGGACACCGCCCTTTCACGGCGGTAACAGGGGTTCGAGTCCCCTAGGGGACGCCAATGCGGGAATAGCTCAGTTGGTAGAGCACGACCTTGCCAAGGTCGGGGTCGCGAGTTCGAGTCTCGTTTCCCGCTCCAATTTTAAACAGCAACGCTTTCGGGCGGTGCTGAGTGAAACCAGAACCCAATCTTCGGAGGCGGATCTGGACACCGAAACACACACCATGTGTTCCGGGTAGCGTGTCCCCTTCGTCTAGTGGCCTAGGACACCGCCCTTTCACGGCGGTAACAGGGGTTCGAGTCCCCTAGGGGACGCCATTTGCGGGAATAGCTCAGTTGGTAGAGCACGACCTTGCCAAGGTCGGGGTCGCGAGTTCGAGTCTCGTTTCCCGCTCCAAATTCAAAAAGCGCCGCTTTGCAAAGAGCGGCGTTTTTATTAGTGAAAGTTGTAGCCTGTCCCCTTCGTCTAGTGGCCTAGGACACCGCCCTTTCACGGCGGTAACAGGGGTTCGAGTCCCCTAGGGGACGCCATTGCGGGAATAGCTCAGTTGGTAGAGCACGACCTTGCCAAGGTCGGGGTCGCGAGTTCGAGTCTCGTTTCCCGCTCCAAATTCACAAAAACGCCGCTCAGTAATGAGCGGCGTTTTTGTTTGTGCGTTTTTTGTCAGGCAATAGAAAAGGACCTCGCGGTCCTTTTTTTGTGGGCCCGCCAATCTGGCGGGCCCGATACGCGATCAGAGCTTCGGCAATTGCCCGATGCGTCCCATCATTTCGGTGACGATCTGCAGGTCCAGCAAGAACTGGTCAACGGTCTTGAACTCGCCATCGGTGTGGCCGGTGTACTTGACCTCCGGTCGCGCCAGACCGAATTGCACGCCGTTCGGCAGTTCATGCACCGAGGTGGCGCCGGCCGAGGTACCGAATTCGTGTTTCATGCCCAGGTTTTCGGTGGCCACGGCCAGCAGCGCCTTGACCCATTCGCCTTCCGGGTTGCGGTACATCGGCTCGGCGATCGAATAGTCGAAGTTCACCGCGACATGGGTCTTTTTGCTCCAGGCCGCGAGTTTGTCGGCGATTTCGGTTTTGAGCACTTCCGGCGACTTGCCCTTCGGCACGCGCAGGTTGACTGCGAGTTTGAAGGTTTTGTCGTCCATGCCGACGTAGGTCAGGGAGGTGGTCAGCGGCCCCATGAAGCTATCGGCGAATCCGACGCCCAGCTTGCCACCCTTGTAATCCAGGCCCCAGTTGTCGGCGGCGTAGTGCGCAGCGTCGGTGATGTGGTTGTGCTTGAAGGCGATCTTGCCGTCCACGCTATGGATGAAGTCGAGCATGCGGGCGACCGGGTTGACGCCGGATTCTGGCTCGGACGAGTGCGCGGAAACACCGGTGACGCTGAGTTTGACGTCTTTGCCATCGACCTTGGCGTTCACTTCAAAATCGCCGCCATTGCGCTTGGCGTATTCGGTGCCGGCCTTTTGCAGGCTGGCCGCCAGGTCGGCGGGTTTGTCGGTCACCAGCGTGACGACCGAAACCGAAGGGATCTGGTTGGTCGCCAGGCCACCGGTCATCGAGATGAGTTCTGCGCCTTTGCCCTCGGCGTTGCGCTTGGCGAACTTGGCCATGACGGTGCCGTAGCCTTTTTCCGCAATCACTACGGGATAGCCGCCATCCAGTGCCAGGTTGTACTCGGGCGTCGGGTTGCGTTCGAAGTAGTAAGGAATCGCGTCGCCGGTGGTTTCTTCGGTGGTGTCTACCAGCAGTTTGAAATTGCGCGCCAGTGGCAGCTTCTCTTCCTTGATCACTTTCATGGCATACAGCGTCACGACGATGCCGTTTTTATCGTCCTCGGTGCCGCGGCCGTACATGCGGTCGCCGATCAGCGTGACCTTGAACGGATCAAGTTTGGTGCCGTCCTTCAGCACCCAGTTTTCCGGCGTTACCGGCACCACGTCGGCGTGAGCATGAATGCCGACTACGTCCTTGCCGCTGCCGTCGAGGGAGATTTCGTAAACGCGGTTGTCGATGTTGCGATACTTCAAGCCGAAAGACTCGGCCAGCTCCTTGATCTTGCCGGCGATCTTGATGAATTCGGGATTGTTGTGCTGATCGACACCGTCCTTGCGGAAGGTCGGGATTTCCACCAGTTCACGCAGGGTTTCCAGCGCAGCTTTGCCGTACTTCACGCGGGTGTAGAGGCCGAGCAGGCGATGGATTTCGTTCTGCTGTTCGGCGATCAGCGTCTTGTTGTCGAGGAAAGCGCTGATGGCTGGACGCAGATCGTCGGCCTTGCTCAGGTCGTTCTTGGCCAGATCACCGAGAAACGCTCTGAAGTCACTGACCTTTGCCTCATTGAATGTCTTTAGGATGGTCGCGCTCTGCTGCTCGGTAAGGTTCGCGTGGGCTGGCAGTGTCACGGACGAAAGGCTGGCCAGGATCAGCGTCGACGCGGCCAGTTGCTTGAGTGAAAAGTCCATTGCTATGGGCATTCCTTTGCAGGCAGTGAGTAGGAAGTGTCTGATCGATGCGTCAGACGGTTTCGCAAACTAACACCACCCGCAAGTGATAGGGGAGCCCCCGAAGTGGGATGCGTCGCACAGAAATGCAAAAGCGGCGCAGAATCGAAAAAAGCCCGTCCGGTCTGTCTGGATCGGGCTTCTCCGATCAACCTGCTTACATCGACAACACCAGGCGCCCGGCAAACAGGATCAGAATCACCCCCATGCTGCGCTCGAACCAGTGGCCCATGCGCATGAACAGCACGCGCACTTTGCTGCTTGAAAAGAACAGCGCGACGATCACGAACCACAACGCATTCACCCCGCACATCCACAACCCGTACAGCGCCTGAATTTGCAGCGGTGTGCTGGCGCTGATGATCGTGGTGAATATCGCCAGGAAAAACAGCGTGGCCTTGGGGTTGGTGGCGTTGGTCAGGAAGCCGGTGGAGAACGCCTTGAACAGCGATTGCTCGACCAGTGGTTCGTCGCTGGTCTTTTCGCCCTCCAGTGCCGTCTTGGGTTTGCTGCGGATCAGGCTGACGCCCAGATAAAGAATGTAAGCGCCGCCGACCACTTTGGCGACAGTCAGCAGCCAGGGCGTGGTGTGCATCAGGGCGCCGACGCCCAGCAGGGTGTACAGCACGTGCACGGAAATTCCCGCGCCGATGCCCAGTGCCGTGCAGATGCCGACCAAGCGGCCGAAGCGCACACTCTGGCGTATGGTCACGGCGAAGTCCGGTCCGGGAGCGACCACGGCCAGAAAGTGGATGGTGGCCAGCGCCAGAAACTCGCCCAGGTAATTCGATGTCATTTCAGCTCCAGAAAGTCAGGGGTGAAGCATTGCCGCGATAGCCGACAAAAAACGAAAGGCTCAAGCGCGGATCGGCCACGCCTGGCGTGACTGAGTGCATGCGACGCGAATTGAACATGATGAAATCCCCCGGTTCCGGGCGTACTTCGAGGGCCGGCGGGCCGAGCAGCGCCGGGTCGATGCCGTAGCTGTCGCCGCGCATCTCGTCGAAGCGGTCCGGCGAGATGTCGTCTTCCCACATCTGCAACGCGCCGCCTTCGGTCGGCATGTTGAGGTAGACGTTGCAGGCGAATTGCGCCTCCAGACTACGGGCCTGAAAACTCTCCGGCGCGTCCTTGGCGAAGATGTCGTGGTGGGCCAGGAAGCACACGCCCGGTTTCACCACCCGGGACAACCCGACGTACATCTTGCGACCGTAGAGGTTTTCCAGGTGGGCGCCTGCCGGCCAGGATTCGTCGAGCATGCAGCGCAGGGTGTCGACCGGCGACGAGTAGGGCGCGCAGCGGTTACGCAGTTCGGCGATGTTGCGGGTGGCGCGCTCGAAGTAGTCTTCGATCAGCAGCGGCTGGTTTTCCGCCTCGTAGAACGCCATGCCGATGCGACCGATGCTGGGCGCGTTGATGTAGCCCTCGAAGCCAGGCGCGAGGATCTTGTCGCCAATCCGGATCGCCTGCGCCTGGGGCAGAAAGCCCTTGACGCGGATGGCGAGGACTTCTTCGTTGGCCAGTTTTTTTATGCACGTCTCATCGAGACGCTCGACGTCAAGCATCATGGTGTCAGGTCCATCTATCGAATAGTCAACGGAACCGGCGAATGCGGTTCCCCCGGCGTCGGACGCTGCATCTGGCAGCGTCCGAAATCCTCAATCCACGCTGTAGTGGACGGACAGCGTGCCTTTCTTCTGCGAAAGGGACGCGATCGTGACTGTGCCCAGATCCTTCAGGCTGCGTACATGGGTGCCACCGCAGCCATAGGCTGGCAGTTCACCGAAACCGATTTCCCGCGCGCCTTCGCGCAGGGACGTCAGGCGTGGCAGATCGTGTTCGATCCACTGCCCGATGCCGTATTGAACGATTTGAGCATCGACTTCCTGGGCCGAATCCCCGGGTTTGAACTGCACCCGGCCCTCGTCCGGCCAGTGGTGGGCCTTGATCGGCATCCAGCCCATGGCCTGGACAAAGTGGCCGATCAAATGCCCGGCAGAGTGCATGCGGGTGTTGAAGCGGCGGCGTTCTTCGTCGACGCGAATCTGGGTCATGCCCAGCGGCACCGGTTGATCGACGAAATGAATGATCCGGTCCGGTTCCTGGACGACCCGCAGCACCTGGCTGTCGCCAATCCAGCCGGTATCACAGGGTTGGCCACCGCCCTGGGGATGAAAAAGCGTGGCGCGCAACACAACGGCGAATTCGTTCTCGTGGGGCGTGCAGTCGAGGACTTCCACATTGGCCTTGAGGTCATCACTATGGAAAAAGAGGCGAAGCGTCATATTCCATGCCCTTATTAAAGTTTCTTTTTTAATTATATGAATCGTGCAATAACGTGATAATCCGTTCAAACATCAAAGGACTGTTGCGCTGTGAGCATAAATCTTCCACTGCCGCTGCTCGGTGAAATGGCGATTTTCGTCAAGGTCGTCGAGACCGGCAGCTTCTCCGAAGCCGCTCGCCAATTGGGCTCATCGCCGTCGGCAGTCAGCCGCAGCATTTCCCGGCTGGAGAAGGCGCTGGCCACGCGGCTGCTGCAACGCACCACGCGCAAACTGCGCTTGAGCGATGGCGGGGAAGAGGTGTTCAAACGCTGTCAGGAAATGGTCAGCGCGGCGAAGTCGGTGATGGAGATCAGCGGCCAGTTCACCCACGAAGCCGAGGGGCTGGTTCGGGTCAGCGTGCCGAAAGCGGTGGGGCGCTTCGTGATTCATCCGCACATGCCGGAGTTTCTGCGGCGCTACCCGAAGGTCGATGTGGAGTTGTTGCTGGAAGACCGTCAGGTCGATCTGATCGACGACCATGTCGACCTGGCCATTCGCATCACGGATCGGCCACCGGCCGGACTGGTGGGACGACAACTGCTGACCATCGACCATTTGCTCTGCGCGACGCCGCAGTATCTGGCTGAGCACGGGACGCCGACTCATCCCCACGACTTGCTCAACCACAGTTGCATTTACCTGGGCGAAACCCCGAGTGATGCGCGCTGGAAATTCAAGAAAGGCACGAAAGCCGTTACCGTCGGCGTGCGCGGCCGGTATGCCGCCAATCACACCGGCGTCCGTCTGGGCGCAGTGTTGCAGCACATCGGCATTGGCAGCCTGCCGTATTTCACCGCGCGTTATGCGCTGGAGCAGGGGCTGATCGTGCAGGTGCTGCCGGAATGGACATTCCTGGCCTCGTACCACGGCGGATTGTGGTTGCTGCACTCGCCGACGCGCTATCTGCCGCCGAAGCTGCGGGTGTTCATTGATTATCTGGTGGAGTGCCTGGAGAAAGAGCCGACCCTGAGCAAACCGGGAAAGTCTGGCGGTGCAAAACCGTTGGCCGAGTACGAGTTGCCCGAGAGTGAAGGGTTGCTCTGACCCGAAAAAAAAGGCCCGCATGGATCACCGTGCGGGCCTTTTTTATCGGGCGAAAATCAGTGCTTGCTGTCCTGGGCGGACATCGCCAGCAGCTGTTTTTCCTGGTTCCAGTCGAACGGCTCGTCGTTCTGTTCGGCTTCGTAGCGGCGTTCTTCCAGCGCCTGATACATGTCGATTTCTTCGTCGGACAGGTAATGCAGGCAGTCGCCGGCGAAGAACCACAGCAGATCCCGCGGGATCAGGTGGGCAATTTGCGGGTAACGGGTAATCACTTGAGTCAGGATGTCCTGGCCCAGGTATTGGCTTTCGATCGGCTCGATCGGCAGTGACGCCAGCAGTTCGTCGAAACGCTCCAGGAACAGGGCATGGCTTTCTTCGGGAACCTGATCGGCCTCACCTACGGCGACCAGGATACTGCGCAGATGGTCGAGCAAAACCAGATGATCGGCAACGACGTTGGACACGAGATAAGTCCTCAAGAGCAAAACGGGCGCGGGAGTATAAAGCCCCTGCGCCCGTTTTTCACTGATTGAAGGGATCAGCGGATTTTGCCTTCCGCCGGTTTCAGTTGCTCCTTGTCGAAATCATCGACATCGATCACCTTGCGCCGCGCCGCTTCGGCATCGCGCAGGGTCTGGGCTTCCACAGCCTGCAACACCCCGGCCTCCAGTGCCGCATCGATGGCGTGCTCGCCGGCAACCGGTTTGACCTGACCGCTCTTGAGCGACGAGTGCAGTTTCTTGTGCAGCGGTTGTGCTGCACTCAACTGATCACAGGCATGTTGCAGCGCACCGACCGCATCGTCGGCCGATTGCGGGCGATAGCAGCCGGCAAGCAGTTCTTCCAGCGCTGGATCGCCCTTGGCCCGGCCGATGACCGCAGCCACTTCGGCACCGAGTTTGTCCGAAGGCCCTTTGTGACGGCGGCCGAACGGGAACACGATCACGCGCAACAAGCAGCCGAAGACTCGGTTCGGGAAGTTGGTCAGCAGTTCGTCCAGCGCTTTTTCCGACTGGCCGAGGCTTTCTTCCATCGCCCATCGGAACAGCGGTTCCATGTACGCCGGGGAGTCGAGATCGTGATAACGCTTGAGCGCCGCCGACGCCAGATACAGGTTGCTCAGCACATCGCCCAATCGGGCCGACAGACGCTCGCGCCGCTTCAGTTCGCCGCCCAGCAGCATCATGCTCAGGTCGGCGAGCATGGCAAACGCGGCAGCCTGACGGTTGAGGGCACGGAAATAACCCTGGCTGAGCTTGTCTCCCGGCGCATGTTCGAAATGGCCGAAACCGAGGTTCAGCACCAGCGTGCTGGCGGCGTTGCTCACGGCAAATCCGATGTGCTTGAGCAGCAGGCCATCGAACTCCTTGAGTGCCTGATCCTTGTCTTCACGCCCGGCGAGGGCCATTTCCTTGAGCACGAACGGATGGCAGCGGATCGCGCCCTGGCCGAAGATCATCAGGTTGCGCGAGAGAATGTTCGCGCCCTCCACCGTGATGAAGATCGGTGCGCCGTTCCAGCTGCGACCCAGGTAGTTGTTCGGGCCCATGATGATCGCCTTGCCACCGTGCACATCCATGGCGTGGCTGATGCACTCGCGACCGCGTTCGGTGAGGTGATACTTGAGGATCGCCGACAGTACCGACGGCTTCTCGCCCAGATCCACTGCATTGGCAGTCAGCATCCGTGCGGCGTCCATCATCCAGGCGTTGCCGCCGATCCGCGCCATGGCTTCCTGAATGCCTTCGAAGGCAGACAGCGGCACGTTGAACTGCTCGCGGATCTGCGCGTACTGCCCGGTCACCAGGCTGGTGAACTTGGCCGCGCCAGTGCCCACTGCCGGCAGCGAGATCGAACGCCCGACCGACAGGCAGTTCATCAGCATCATCCAGCCTTTGCCGAGCATGTCCTGGCCGCCGATGAGGTAGTCCAGCGGGATGAACACGTCCTTGCCGGAGTTCGGGCCGTTCATGAACGCCGCGCCCAGCGGCAAGTGGCGGCGGCCGATTTCCACGCCGGGGGTGTCGGTCGGGATCAGCGCCAGGCTGATGCCCAGGTCTTCCTTGTCACCGAGCAGGTGATCCGGGTCATAGGCCTTGAAGGCGAGGCCAAGCAGGGTCGCGACCGGGCCGAGGGTGATGTAGCGTTTTTCCCAGTTCAGGCGCAGGCCGAGGGTTTCCTGGCCTTCCCATTCACCCTTGCAGATGATCCCGGTGTCGGGCATGGCGCCGGCGTCGGAACCAGCGAGCGGGCCGGTCAGCGCAAAGCACGGAATGTCGTCGCCCCGGGCCAGCCGTGGCAGGTAATGATTGCGTTGTTCGTCGGTGCCGTAATGCAGCAACAGTTCGGCCGGGCCGAGGGAGTTGGGCACCATCACGGTGGAAGCGAGGTCGCCACTGCGGGTCGCCAGTTTCATCGCCACCTGGGAGTGGGCGTAGGCGGAGAAACCCTTGCCACCGAACTCCTTGGGAATGATCAGGGCGAAGAAACCGTGTTCCTTGATGTGGGTCCAGGCTTCGGCCGGCAGATCCATCGACTGGCCGATCTGCCAGTCGGTGACCATCGCGCAGAGCTCTTCGGTCGGGCCGTCGATGAACGCTTGTTCCTCGTCAGTCAGTTGCACTTTTGGATAAGACAGCAGTTTGTCCCAGTCCGGACGGCCGCTGAACAGTTCGCCGTCCCACCACACCGTGCCGGCGTCGATCGCGTCGCGTTCGGTCTGCGACATCGGGGGCAGGGTTTTCTGGAACCAGCTGAACAGCGGCGCGGTAAAGTGTTTGCGGCGCAGGTCAGGCAACAGCAGCGGGGCGGCGACCAGGGCCAGCACGACCCAGAAAATCAGCAGCAACCAGCCTGGCGCTTGGCTGAAAATCCCCATCGCCAACAGGTAAGCGGCGACGATACCCAGTGCCGGCAGCGGGGCGATGCGCCGGTGGGCCAGATACGCCACGCCGACGATCAGAACCAGTATCCACAACAACAGCATATTTAATCCTCCGTGAACCAGGGCGAACCGACCCTCCAGAGCTTAGACGGCATCTGCAAAACGGGGCGGTCAGAGCAAGGTGATTGAAATCGTGGGAAACCCCGGATGTCTTTTGTAGGTTCGGTGGGCAACACGCGTGGGAAATCGTTCGCAGCTTCCGCGTCTTTGCGTGCATGTTTGGCCGAAACGTCGTTATCTCTGTGCTGAACCTCTCGCTAGACTCGGGGCTCAACCAGGAGAATGTCGTCATGCACGAGTATCTGAGCCCCGGCCGCTTCATCGATAGTGACCACCCCTCGGTGGTGGAGTTCGCCGAGCAGCACCGTGGTGCCAGTCGCGATCCGCTCGCGCAGGCGATCAGTCTTTATTACGCAGTGCGCGAGGCGGTGCGTTACAACATGTACACCTTCAGCCGCGACCCGCAGACCTTGCGCGGCAGCTACGCGCTGGCGGCGGGTGAGAGTTATTGCGTGCCCAAGGCCACGTTGCTCGCCGGTTGCGCGCGCCATTGCGGGATCCCCGCGCGCATCGGCCTGGCGGATGTGAAAAATCATCTGTCGACGCCGCGTCTGCTTGAACTGCTGAGAAGCGAAGTGTTCGCCATGCATGGTTATACCGAGCTGTTTCTCAATGATCGCTGGGTCAAAGCCACCCCCGCGTTCAACCAGAAGCTCTGCGAAATGTTCAACGTTGCACCGCTGGAATTCGACGGCATGAACGACAGCGTTTTCCACCCGTACAACAGCGATGGCGCGCTGCTGATGGAGTACCTCGTCGATCACGGCCAGTTCGCTGATGTACCGGAATCTTTTTTCTTCGAACATCTGCAGAAATGTTATCCGCACCTGTTCAACGATCAGCAGACGCCCCTGTCCAGTGACATGCGTGGTGATGTCGGCCGCTTCTGATCCGGCGTATGCTGCCTGTCCATTTACTGGAAAAGAGGCGGACATGCTGAAGATCTGGGGTCGCAAGAATTCGTCGAATGTCAGAAAACCGTTGTGGGCGGCCGAAGAGCTCGGGCTGGCCTACGAGGCCATCGATGCCGGTGGCGCGTTTGGTGTGGTCGACACGCCGGAGTATCGGGCGATGAACCCGAACGGGCGGGTGCCGGTGATTCAGGACGACGGTTTCGTGTTGTGGGAATCGAATGCCATCGTGCGTTACCTGCTGGCAAAACATGCGGCCGATAGCTCGTGGTACCCGGCGGATCCGCAGACCCGCGCCACCGCCGACAAGTGGATGGACTGGACGACTTCCAGTTTTGCCGGACCGTTTCGCACGGTGTTCTGGGGCGTTTTGCGTACCCCGGCAGACAAGCAGGACTGGCCGGCAATCCATGCGGCGATCAAGGAGTGCGACAGCTTGCTGGCGATGGCCGATCAGGCGCTGAAGCACCAGCCGTATCTGTCCGGGAGTGAAATCGGCATGGGCGATATCCCGCTCGGCAGTTTCATTTATGCCTGGTTCGAGATGCCGATCGAACGCGCGCCACAGCCCAATCTCGAAGCCTGGTACGCGCGGTTGAAGCAGCGTCCGGCGTATCAGAAAGCCGTCATGACCGCGTTGACTTAATACCTACTATCGACACACTTGACTGTACTTGTGCGGCGACGGCAAGCACCATTGCGCTCGAGCGCTGCGGTTGTCTTCCTCGCCGCCGGCTTTTTATCAGTCCTTTTTTCCTTACTGGGTGCGTAAATCCGATATGAGTTCCGCTCTGTCCATCCGGCAGCTAACCAAAACCTACGGCAACGGGTTCCAGGCCTTGAGTGGTATCGATCTGGACGTCGCCGAAGGTGACTTCTTCGCATTGCTCGGCCCCAACGGCGCCGGCAAATCCACGACCATCGGCATTCTCTCGACCCTGGTCAACAAGACCAGCGGCACCGTGAACATCTTCGGCCACGACCTGGACAAGAACCCGGCGGCGCTCAAGCGCTCCATCGGCGTGGTGCCCCAGGAGTTCAACTTCAACCAGTTCGAAAAGACTTTCGACATCGTCGTGACCCAGGCCGGCTACTACGGCATTCCGGCAAGGATCGCCAAGGAGCGCGCCGAGCAATACCTGACTCAGCTCGGCCTGTGGGACAAGCGCGATGTGCCGTCGCGTTCGCTGTCCGGCGGCATGAAGCGTCGCTTGATGATCGCGCGGGCACTGGTGCATGAACCGCGTCTGCTGATCCTCGACGAGCCGACTGCCGGCGTCGACATCGAACTGCGTCGCTCGATGTGGACGTTCCTCACCGAACTGAACCAGAAAGGCATCACCATCATCCTCACCACCCACTACCTGGAGGAGGCTGAGCAGCTGTGCCGCAACATCGGCATCATCGACCACGGCACCATCGTCGAGAACACCAGCATGCGTCAGCTGCTCGGCCAGTTGCATGTGGAGACCTTCCTGCTGGACCTGAAGAACGACCTGAGCGCCGCGCCGCAACTGGCGGGCTACCCGGCGCGTCTGCTGGATGGCCATACCCTGGAAGTCCAGGTCGACAAGTCCGTGGGCATCACCGCGCTGTTCGGCCAACTGGCCCTGCAGAACATCGAAGTGCTGAGCCTGCGCAATAAAACCAATCGCCTCGAGGAGCTGTTCGTGTCCCTGGTGGAGAAAAATCTGTCGAAGGTGGCGGTATGAGTTCCGAGCTGCGCCCCAACCTCGTTGCCCTTAACACCATCGTTTACCGCGAAGTCAGACGCTTCACCCGGATCTGGCCGCAGACCCTGCTGCCGCCGGCGATCACCATGGTTCTGTATTTCGTGATCTTCGGTAACCTGATCGGCCGGCAGATCGGTGACATGGGTGGCTTCACCTACATGGAGTACATCGTGCCGGGTCTGATCATGATGTCGGTGATCACCAACTCCTACGGCAACGTGGTGTCGAGCTTCTTCGGCAGCAAGTTCCAGCGCTCCATCGAAGAACTGATGGTGTCGCCGGTGTCGCCGCACACGATCCTGATCGGTTACACGATCGGTGGCGTCTTGCGAGGCCTGATGGTGGGTGTGATCGTGACGATTCTGTCGTTGTTCTTCACCCATTTGCAGGTACACCATCTCGGTGTGACGGTGCTGGTGGTGGTGCTGACGGCGACGATCTTCTCGCTGCTCGGCTTCATCAACGCGGTATTTGCGCGCAACTTCGATGACATCTCGATCATCCCGACCTTCGTGCTGACCCCGCTGACCTACCTCGGTGGCGTGTTCTATTCGATCACCTTGCTGCCGCCGTTCTGGCAGACCGTGTCGCTGGCCAACCCGGTGCTGCACATGGTCAACGCCTTCCGTTACGGCATCCTTGGTGTGTCGGATATCCGTATCGGTATTGCGATCACCTTCATGCTGGTGGCAACCGTGGTGCTGTATTTCGGTTGTGCGCGGCTGCTGGTGAGCGGGCGCGGAATGCGCACCTGATTTCTTCAATGCTGCAATGAAAAACGGCCTCCCAAAGTGGAGGCCGTTTTGCATTCACGCCTGACGTCTTTTCTTGCGCCGCGCCCATTGCCGGGCCACCCACCAGCGCCAGTACATCATCACCAGACAGTAGGCGAGGGCGCCCAGTGCCAGCCCGACCACCACCGAACCCAGCAAGAACGGTTGCCACAGGGTCGAAAGCTCGCCGCTGATCCATTCCCAGGTCAATTCGTCGGGGAGCGTGCGGGCGGGCACATCCATCAGCCAGGCCCCGGCCTGATAAGTGCAGAAGAACACCGCCGGCATGGTGATCGGATTGGTCAGCCAGACCAGACTGACGGCAATCGGCATGTTGCCGCGCACCATGATCGCGAGGACGGCGGCCACCAGCATTTGTGCGGGAATCGGCAGGAACGCGGCGAACAGGCCAACGGCCATGGCGCGGGCCACCGAATGTCGGTTGAGGTGCCAGAGGTTCGGGTCATGCAGCAACGTGCCGAGAAAGCGTAAGGATTTGTGTTCCCTGATGCTCGTCGGGTCGGGCATGTAACGTTTGAATAAGCGCCGGGGCATAAGGCTTCTCGGTCGGTTAAGGCGGCAAGTATGTCTGGATTCCATGAACCGCCTATTCAGACTTTGTGACAATTGATAACGACGCCCGTGCCCGGCAACCGCTATGCCTGAAGGTGGGACTCTCAAGGACGGGCTTATGCGCACAGGGATGATGGCGCTGGCGGTCGGTCTGCTGGCCCCGGTTTTTTTACCGGCCTTGCCGCCGGTCGGGTTATTGCTGGTGTTGCCGTGGGTGGCGCTGATGCTGCTGCCGTTTCGCAGCTATCCACTGGCGTTTTTACTGCTTGGATTTACATGGGCGAGCTTCAGCGCGCAGCTGGCGATGGATGATCGACTACCTTCCCGGCTGGATGGCGAAACGCGCTGGGTGGAGGGGCGGGTCGTCGGCTTGCCGCAGAATGCCGAAGGTGTCGTGCGCTTCGAACTGGCCGATGCGCGTTCGCGTCACGAGAAACTGCCGTCGCTGATGCGTCTGGCCTGGTACGCCGGGCCTGAGGTCAAAAGTGGCGAACGCTGGCGACTGGCGGTCAAGCTCAAGCGTCCCGGCGGCCTGCTCAATCCGGATGCGTTCGATTACGAAGCCTGGCTGCTGGCGCAGCGCATCGGCGCCACCGGGACGGTGAAAGATGGCCAGCGTCTGGCGCCGGCGCAGTGGGCCTGGCGTGACAGCATCCGGCAGCGCCTGCTTGCAGTGGATGCCCAGGGACGCAACGGAGCCTTGGCTGCGCTGGTGCTCGGCGATGGTTCTGGGCTCAGTCGCGAGGACTGGCAGATCTTGCAGGACACCGGCACCGTGCACCTGCTGGTGATTTCCGGTCAGCACATCGGGCTGTTGGCGGCGTTGCTGTATGTGTTGGTCGCCGGGATGGCACGGGTCGGGATTTGGCCGCTGCGTTGGCCCTGGCTGCCCTGGGCGTGCGGTCTGGCATTCGCGGCGGCGCTGGGTTACGGCCTGCTGGCCGGGTTCGATGTGCCGGTGCGACGGGCCTGCGTGATGGTTGCGCTGGTGCTGCTGTGGCGATTGCGATTTCGCCATCTCGGTGCCTGGTGGCCGTTGCTGCTGGCCTTCAACGGCGTGTTGTTGATGGACCCGCTGGCCAGCTTGCGTCCGGGGTTGTGGCTATCCTTTATCGCGGTCGCCGTGCTGATCTTCACCTTCGGCGGCCGTCTGGGGCCGTGGCGCTGGTGGCAAACCTGGACGCGCGCGCAGTGGTTGATCGCGATCGGCTTGTGCCCGGTGCTGCTGGCGCTGAGTCTGCCGATCAGTCTCAGCGGGCCACTGGCCAATCTGCTGGCGGTGCCGTGGGTCAGTTTTGCGGTGTTGCCGCCGGCGTTGCTGGGCACATTGCTGCTGCCGATCCCTTATGTCGGGGAAGGGCTGCTGTGGCTGGCGGGCGGACTGATCGACGGGTTGTTCCGATCACTTGCCCTGATTGCCGGACGGTGGCCGGCGTGGGTTGCGGCGTCGATGCCGGGATGGGGTCTGGCGCTGGGCTGCATCGGTGCACTGCTGTTATTGCTGCCCCGAGGCGTTCCCCTGCGTCCCTTGGGCTGGCCGTTGCTGCTGGTGCTGGCATTTGCGCCCCGGGAACGACTGGCCGAAGGCGTGGCCGATGTCTGGCAACTGGACGTCGGCCAGGGCCTGGCGATAGTGGTCCGTACCCGGCATCACACTTTGCTGTACGACAGCGGCCCGCGCTTCGGTGACTTTGATGCAGGCGAGCGGGTGGTGCTGCCGGCCTTGCACAAACTGGGCGTAAACCACCTCGACCTGATGCTGCTCAGCCATGCCGATGCCGATCACGCGGGGGGAGCACTGGCCGTGGCGAAAGGCCTGCCGGTCAGCTTCGTCATCAGCGGCGACCCGCCGGGTCTGCCCGAAGCGCTCAACGCCGAGGCCTGTGAAACCGGGCGGCAATGGCAGTGGGACGGCGTGGCCTTTCATCTATGGCAATGGGCTGACGCCCATGACAGCAACCAGCGTTCCTGCGTGTTGCAGATCGAAGCCAATGGCGAACGGTTGCTGCTGACCGGCGACATCGACAGCGTCGCTGAACGGGACCTGCTCAACAGCGTGCTGGCAGTTCCCACTCAGTGGCTGCAAGCCCCGCACCATGGCAGCCGCAGTTCCTCATCGATGGCCTTGCTCAAGGTTTTGCAGCCTCATGCCGTGCTGATTTCCCGGGGGCAGGGCAATTCGTTCGGCCACCCGCACCCGACGGTCATCGCCCGCTATCGCAAACAGGGCATACATATCCATGACAGCGCCGAGCAGGGTGCCATTCATCTGCAACTGGGGCGGTTTCAGTCGGCCCGGTCGATGCGTCAACAACGCCGCTTCTGGCGCGCCCCGCCGTTGCCGGGGGCGGAGTACCGTTGAGCACGGTCGTCGGGGCGACGAGTCTTTATCGCGAACCGGTATGGTAAAGTGGCGCACTTTTTCGAGGGGGCTGTCACTGTGTGGGAATTGGTCAAATCCGGCGGCTGGATGATGTTGCCGATCATTCTGAGTTCCATCGCCGCCATGGCGATCGTCGCCGAGCGCCTGTGGACCCTGCGCGCCAGTCGCGTCACCCCTGAGCATTTGCTGGGTCAGGTCTGGGTCTGGATCAAGGACAAGCAGCTCAACAAGGAAAAACTCAAGGAATTGCGCGCCAACTCGCCGCTGGGGGAAATCCTCGCCGCGGGTCTGGCCAACTCCAAGCATGGTCGCGAGATCATGAAAGAGTGCATCGAAGAGGCCGCCGCCCGGGTCATTCACGAGCTCGAACGCTACGTCAGCGCGCTGGGCACCATTGCCGCCATGTCGCCGCTGTTGGGTCTGCTGGGTACGGTGCTGGGCATGATCGACATTTTCAGCGCCTTCACCGGTTCCGGCATGAGCACCAATGCAGCGGTGCTGGCCGGCGGTATTTCCAAGGCGCTGATCACCACTGCTGCGGGCCTGATGGTCGGTATTCCGGCAGTGTTCTTCCACCGTTTCCTGCAACGCCGCATCGATGAACTGGTGGTGGGCATGGAACAGGAAGCGATCAAACTGGTGGAAGTGGTGCAGGGCGACCGTGACGTCGATCTGGCCGGGGGCAAAGCGTGAAATTCCGTCGCAAGCCCCGGGAAACGATCGACATCAACCTCGCGTCGCTGATCGACGTGGTGTTCATCCTGTTGCTGTTTTTCGTCGTGACTACGACCTTCACCCGCGAAACCCAGTTGCGCGTCGATCTGCCGGAAGCGGTCAGCGGCTCGCCGGCCGAGGATCAGCAGGTCAAGCAACTGGACGTGGCCATCAGCGCCGAAGGCGTGTTCTCGGTGAACAACAGGATTCTGCCGAAAAACGATCTGGCCACCCTGATGGAAGCCATGCAGAAAGAATCCAACGGCGACACCAACATGCCGTTGTCGATCAGTGCTGACGGCAAGGCTCAGCATCAATCCGTGATCACCGCCATGGACGCGGCCGGCAAGCTCGGTTTCAGCCATCTGCGCATGACCACGGTCGAGGCGGCGCCCAAATCCTGATGGCCATGTCCGATCGTCTGCTCGCCGCTTGGTATCAGGGGCACCCGGCCCTGACGCTGTTGCGGCCGCTGGAGTGGCTGTACCGCCGCGTCGTGGCCGGCAAGCGTCAGCGTTTTCTCGATGGCCAAGGTGAGATCTACCAGTCGCCGGTGCCGGTGGTCGTGGTTGGCAATATCACTGTCGGCGGCACCGGCAAGACCCCGATGATCCTGTGGCTGATCGAGCACTGCCGACGCCACGGGCTGCGGGTCGGTGTGGTCAGTCGTGGTTACGGCGCCAAACCGGCGCAACTGCCATGGCGAGTCCAGGCCG
This sequence comes from Pseudomonas sp. R15(2017), assembly GCF_002112685.1. Classification (NCBI taxonomy): domain Bacteria; kingdom Pseudomonadati; phylum Pseudomonadota; class Gammaproteobacteria; order Pseudomonadales; family Pseudomonadaceae; genus Pseudomonas; species Pseudomonas sp. R15(2017). The sequence goes on along the minus strand of NZ_NEII01000009.1, from coordinate 282,764 downwards.
ATCAGACTGCCGACATCGCCGGCGACGAACCTTTGCTGATCGTGCAGCGCACCGGCGTACCGTTGATGATCGATCCCGATCGCAGCGCCGCTGTCAGGGCCTTGCTGGACAGCGAGCCGCTGGACCTGATCCTGTCCGATGACGGCATGCAGCATTACCGCCTCGCGCGGGATCTGGAACTGGTGCTGATCGACGCCGCCCGAGGGCTTGGCAACCGGCGCTGTCTGCCCGCCGGCCCCCTGCGCGAACCGGCCGAGCGCCTGCAAAGCGTTGACGGTGTGCTGTTCAACGGCGCCCTTGAGGATCGCGACGGCGGTTTTGCTTTCCGTCTGCAACCTTCGACGCTGGTCAATCTGCACAGCGGTGAACGCAAGCCGCTCGATCATTTTCCGCCCGGTCAGGCCGTGCACGCGGTCGCCGGGATCGGCAACCCGCAACGTTTCTTCAATACCCTCGAAGCGCTAGACTGGCGGCCTGTGCCCCACGCCTTCGCCGACCACGCCGAATACAGCGTGCAGGCCTTGAGTTTCACGCCGTCATTGCCGGTGGTGATGACTGAGAAGGACGCGGTGAAGTGCCGTGCCTTCGCCGCCGTCGACTGGTGGTACCTGGCGGTCGATGCCGTGCCGTCGCCGGCCTTTGTGGCCTGGTTCGACACACAGTTGATGCGCCTGTTGCCGGATCGTCTTTTGCCTTAATCCGTTTTTATCCAGGGAATGTTCATGGACACCAAATTGCTCGACATCCTCGCCTGCCCGGTCTGCAAAGGCCCGCTCAAGCTCAGCGCCGACAAGACCGAACTGATCAGCAAGGGCGCCGGTCTGGCGTACCCGATCCGCGACGGCATCCCGGTGATGCTGGAAAGCGAAGCCCGCACCCTGACCACCGACGAGCGTCTGGATAAATGACCACCGCCTTCACCGTTGTCATCCCGTCACGTTATGCCTCGACCCGTCTGCCGGGCAAACCGCTGCTGGACATCGCCGGCAAGCCGATGATCCAGCACGTCTGGGAACAGGCCAGCAAAAGCAGCGCCAGCCGTGTGGTTGTGGCGACCGACGATGCGCGCATCGTCGAGGCCTGCAAGGCCTTTGGCGCCGAAGTGGTGCTGACCCGTGAAGATCACAACTCCGGCACTGATCGTCTGGCCGAAGTGGCTGCGAAGCTGGGTCTGGAGCCGGATGCCATCGTGGTCAACGTGCAGGGTGACGAACCGTTGATCCCGCCGAGCGTGATCGATCAGGTCGCCGCGAATCTTGCGGCCCACACCGAAGCGCGCATGGCCACTCTGGCCGAGCCGATCGAAGACGTGGAAACCCTGTTCAACCCGAACGTGGTCAAGGTTGTCAGCGACCTCAACGGTCTGGCGCTGACCTTCAGTCGCGCGACCCTGCCTTGGGCCCGCGATGCCTTCGCCGAGAGCCGCGACGTGCTGCCGGAAGGCGTGCCATACCGTCGTCACATCGGCATTTATGCCTACCGCGCCGGTTTCCTTCAGGACTTTGTGAGCTGGGGCCCGTGCTGGCTGGAAAACACCGAATCCCTCGAACAGCTGCGTGCGCTGTGGCACGGCGTGCGGATTCATGTGGGTGACGCGTTGATCGCGCCGCCGACCGGGGTCGACACCGCCGAAGACCTCGAGCGCGTCCGTCGCCTGCTGGAGGCCTGATGCGCGTTCTGTTCGTGTGCCTGGGCAATATCTGCCGTTCGCCCACAGCCGAAGGCGTGTTGCGCCACAAGTTGCGCGAAGCAGGGCTGGCGGATCAGGTCGAAGTGGCCTCCGCCGGCACCGGTGACTGGCACGTCGGCAATCCGCCGGACAAGCGCAGTCAGGCTGCGGCCAAGTTGCGTGGTTATGACCTGTCGGCGCAGCGCGCGCAGCAGGTCAGCCGCGCCGATTTCGCCAGTTACGACCTGATCCTTGCCATGGACAACAGCAACCTGCGCAACCTCAAGGCCTTGCAGCCGTCCACCGGCAAGGCCGAGCTGGACCTGTTTCTGCGCCGCTATGCAGGCGTGGTCGACGAGGTGCCGGATCCGTATTACGACGGCGATCAGGGTTTCGAGCAGGTGCTGGATCTGATCGAGCGTGCCTGCGATCAGCTGTTGATCGAAGTGAAGGGGCGGTTATGAGTTTGCAGATACAGCCGCAGGTTTCCCTGAAACCCTTCAACACCTTCGGCGTCGACGTTCGCGCGCAGCTGTTTGCCGAAGCCCACAGTGACGCCGATGTGCGCGAAGCCCTGGCTTACGCGGCTGCTCACGACGTGCCGTTGCTGGTGATTGGCGGCGGCAGCAACCTGTTGCTCACGGCGGACATCCCGGCGCTGGTGCTGCGCATGGCCAGTCGAGGCATCCGCGTCATCAGCGACGACGGCAACCGCGTGTTGATCGAAGCTGAAGCTGGCGAGCCTTGGCATCCGTTTGTGCAGCACACGCTGGCGCAGGGTTTTTCCGGGCTGGAGAATCTCAGCCTGATCCCCGGCACTGTCGGCGCCGCGCCGATGCAGAACATCGGTGCCTACGGTGTCGAGATCAAGGATGTGTTCGCCGGCCTGACGGCGCTGGATCGCCAGACCGGCGAGCTACGTGACTTCAGCTTGGAGGAATGCCGGTTCGCCTACCGCGACAGCGTGTTCAAACAGCAGCCGGGTCGTTGGTTGATCCTGCGAGTGCGTTTCGCATTGAATCGAGTCGCGCATCTGCACCTGGAATACGGCCCGGTGCGTCAGCGTCTGACCGAGCAGGGCATCGAGCAGCCGACGCCGACGGATGTCAGCCGCGCCATTTGCAGCATCCGCAGTGAAAAACTGCCGGACCCGGCGGTACTCGGCAATGCCGGCAGCTTCTTCAAGAACCCGCTGGTGTCGGCGGCCGTGGTCGCACAGATCAAGGCGCAACACCCGGATCTGGTGGCCTACGCGCAACCGGACGGGCAGATGAAACTGGCGGCGGGCTGGTTGATCGAGCGAGCGGGCTGGAAAGGTTTCCGCGAGGCCGATGCCGGCGTGCATAAATTGCAGGCGCTGGTGCTGGTCAACTACGGCGCGGCGACCGGGCTGCAATTGCTCGATCTGGCCCAGCGCATCCAGAAAGACATTGCAGAACGTTTCAATGTCGAGCTGGAAATGGAGCCCAATCGCTATTGAGGCTACGCTTTCAAGTCTGGACCCAAAGCCCTGCACTATTTAAAAAAGTGCAGGGCTTTTTTGTTAATCGCGGGTTAACGTAGCCAGCTAACGATACCAACCATTTGCTCCACCAAAGGCCCGGTGCAGACGTTCCCGTCGGCACAAGAGAGCCTGATTAGCCTGAGCCGATCTGCGCGAACCACTACCGTCCCTGCGGTGGCAGATGGCTCGACCCCATAACCTCCAAGAATATGCGGGCGTGCCCATGATTACCCTGAAACTCAATGGTCAAGATCATCCACTCGATGTCACCGAGGACATGCCACTGTTGTGGGCGATCCGTGACGTCGCTGGCTACAACGGCACCAAGTTCGGCTGCGGCATGGGCCTGTGCGGTGCATGCACCATTCATATCGACGGCGCGCCGGCGCGCAGTTGCATCACCCCGATCGGTTCGGTGGTCGGGCAGAACGTGACCACCATCGACAACCTGCATGCCGACCCGGTCGGTCAGATCGTTCAGCAAGCCTGGCTCGACACCGCCGTGGCCCAATGTGGTTACTGCCAGGGCGGGCAGATCATGTCCGCCACCGCGTTGCTCAAGACCAACCCGAACCCGAGCGACGAGCAGATCGAAGAGGCGATGGTCGGCAACATCTGCCGCTGCGGCACCTACAACCGGATCAAGACCGCGATCCGTCAGGCATCCACTCATCTGAAGGAGGCCAAGGCATGAGCCGTCTACCGAACGATTTCGCCCTGAGCAACCTGAGTCGTCGGGGCTTCCTCAAGGGCGTCGGTGCCACCGGGGCGTTGGTGCTGGCGGCGAGCTGGGGCTGGCAGGATGCGCTGGCCGAAGACAAGCCCAAGAAGTTTGGCGCCGACGGCATGCCGAACGGCTGGATCGACGATCCGAAGGTCTACGTCAGCATTGCCGCCGACGGTACGGTGACCGTGGTCTGTAACCGTTCGGAAATGGGCCAGGGCGTGCGCACCAGCCTGACCATGGTGGTTGCCGATGAGCTGGAAGCCGACTGGGCGCACGTCAAGGTTCAGCAGGCGCCGGGTGATGAAGTGCGCTTCGGCAACCAGGACACTGACGGCTCGCGCAGCATGCGTCACTGGTACGAACCGATGCGCCGTTGCGGCGCCGCCGCCCGGACCATGCTGGAACAAGCGGCCGCCGCCCAGTGGAAGGTGCCGGTCGGCGAATGTCGCGCGCAACTGCATAAAGTCATTCACACACCTTCCGGGCGCGAGCTGGGTTACGGTGAGCTGGCCGCTGCGGCCAGTGCGCTGACGGTGCCGCCCCGTGACAGCCTGCGGCTCAAGCAGTCGTCGGAATTCCGTTACATCGGCAAGGAAGGCACCAAGGCCATCGACGGTGCCGACATCGTCAATGGTCGCGCGGTTTACGGCGCCGACGTGCATTTCGACGGCATGTTGTTTGCGGTGATTGCGCGTCCGGCGGTGTACGGTGGCAAGGTCAAGTCGGTGGACGACAGCGCCGCGCTGAAAGTGCCGGGCGTCCTCAAAGTCATCCAGATCGAACCCCGGCCATTGCCTTCGGAATTCCAGCCGTTGGGTGGCGTGGCCGTGGTGGCCAGCAACACCTGGGCGGCGTTGAAGGGCCGCGAAGCGCTGAAGATCGAGTGGGACGATGGCCCGAACGCCACTTATGACTCGGTCGCCTATCGCAAGGAGATCGAAGCTGCTTCGCTGAAACCGGGCAAAGTGGTGCGCAACACCGGCGACATCGACAAAGCCATCGCCGGTGCCGCCAGCACGCTGGAAGCCTCTTATTACTTGCCGCATCTGGCACAGGCGCCGATGGAGCCGATGGTCGCCATCGCCCGTTACAAGGATGGCACCTGCGAGGCCTGGGCACCGAGCCAGGCGCCGCAGGTCACCCGCGAGCGGATCGCCGAACGCCTGGGGCTGCCGTTCGATAACGTCACCTTCAATGTCACGCTGTTGGGCGGTGGTTTCGGCCGCAAGTCCAAACCGGACTTCGTCGTTGAAGCGGCCGTGCTCGCCAAGGAATTCCCTGGCAAGGCAGTGCGCGTGCAATGGACCCGGGAAGACGACATCCACAACTCGTATTTCCACACCGTATCCGCCGAATACCTCAAGGCCGGCGTCGGCAAGGACGGCTTGCCGTCTGCCTGGTTGCACCGCACGGTGGCGCCGAGCATCACCGCGCTGTTTGCGCCGGGCATGAACCACGAAGCCGCGTTCGAGCTGGGCATGGGCTTCACCAACATGGCCTACGCGATTCCCAACGTGCGCCTGGAAAACCCTGAGGCCACGGTGCACACGCGGGTGGGCTGGTATCGCTCGGTGTCGAACATTCCCCATGGTTTTGCGATTCAGAGCTTTGTCGACGAACTGGCGCACAAGGCCAAGGAAGATCCGCTCAAGTATCAGATCAAGTTGCTCGGCCCGGATCGGCAGATCGACCCGCGTACGCTCAGTGAAGAATGGAACTACGGCGAATCTCCCGAGCGTTATCCGATCGACACCGGGCGCATGCGCACCGTGCTCGAAACCGCGGCCAAGGCGGCGGGTTGGGGGCGTCAACTGCCTAAAGGCCGTGGTCTCGGATTGGCGGTGCATTACAGCTTCGTCACCTACGTGGCGGCGGTGATCGAAGTCGAGGTCAAGGACGACGGCACATTGATCGTGTACAAGGCCGATATCGCCGTGGATTGCGGCCCGCAGATCAACCCGGAGCGGATCCGTTCGCAGTTCGAGGGCGCCTGTGTGATGGGCCTGGGTAATGCCGTGTGGGGCGAAATCAGCTTCAAGGACGGCAAGGTGCAACAGGACAACTTCCATATGTATGAAGTGGCACGCATGTCGCTGGCGCCGAAGGAAGTCGCGGTGCATCTGGTGACCCCGCCGGGTGAAGTGCCGCTGGGTGGTGTCGGTGAGCCCGGCGTGCCTCCGATCGCTCCGGCGCTGTGCAACGCGATCTTCGCCGCCACCGGTCAGCGCATCCGTAACCTGCCGGTGCGTTACCAGTTGCAGGGCTGGCAGAAGGCGCAAGCGTGATGGACAGCGCCGATCTGAATGTCCTGCGCAGTGTGCTCGAATGGCGTCGCGCCGGGCAGCGAGTGATGTTGTTCAGTGTCGTGCAGACCTGGGGCACCGCGCCCCGGGCGCCCGGCGCAATGCTCGCGTTGCGCGAAGATGGCGTGGTGATCGGCTCGGTGTCCGGCGGTTGCGTCGAGGACGATCTGATCGCCCGGCTGCACGACGGACGGATTCCCGCCGACGGGCCGCCGGTGCAGTTGATCACCTACGGCGTGACGCAGGAAGAGGCGGCGCGTTTCGGCCTGCCGTGCGGCGGCACTCTGCGCCTGACCGAGGAGCGAGTCGGCGATCCGGCGTGGGTCGCCGAGTTGCTGGATCGCTGCGAAGCCCACGAAATCGTCGCTCGCGAGCTGAACATCGGCACTGGCGAGGTGGTGCTGCGACCGGCCGGCAAGACTGACACCTTGAGCTTCGACGGCCAGACCCTGCGCGCCATCTATGGCCCACGCTGGCGCCTGCTGTTGATCGGCGCCGGACAGTTGTCACGGTATGTGGCCGAGATGGCGCGGCTGCTGGATTTCGAAGTGCTGATCTGTGATCCGCGCACCGAATTCGTCTATGGCTGGGAAGAGCAGCATGGGCGGTTTGTGCCCGGTATGCCGGATGAAGCGGTGCTGAACATCCAGACCGATGAACGCACGGCGATTGTCGCGCTGACTCACGATCCACGGCTGGACGACATGGCGCTGCTCACGGCGCTCGACTCCAAGGCGTTCTACGTCGGCGCACTCGGCTCACGGGTCAACAGCCGCAAGCGTCGGGAAAACCTGGCTGAGCTAGGCTTGTCGGAAGCGGCCATCGCCCGTTTGCACGGGCCGATCGGTTTGCATATTGGCAGCCATTCCCCGGCGGAAATCGCCTTGTCGCTGTTGGCGGAAATCGTCGCGATCAAGAATGGTGTCGAGCTCAAGCAGAAGAAAACAGTGGAGAGCGTATGAGCCGATCCATCGGAGTGATTGTGCTGGCGGCGGGCGAGGGCAGGCGCTTTCGCGAGGTGGCAGGCGTTGACAAGGACAAGCTGCTGGCCGATTGCACCGGGCGCGATGGCGCGGTGCGTTCGGTGGTCGAGCAGGTGCTGGTGAATCTGCCGGCGAGTCTCGACAAGCGAGTGCTGGTGACGACTGAGGCGCGGCCGCAGGCGATGCGTATGGCGCAGGCTTATGGGTGTGACATTGTCTCGATCGAGTCCACCGGAATGGGCGACAGCATCGCGGCGGGTGTGGCGGCTTGCCCGGATGCCGATGGCTGGCTGATTGTGCTGGGCGACATGCCGTTCATCCTGCCGTCGAGCATTGAGCGGGTTGTGGCGGCGATTGCCGAGGATGCGGTCAGCGTACCGACGTTGAACGGTGATTATGGGCATCCGGTCGGGTTTGGTCGTTCGTTCGGAGCGGGGCTGATGGCTTTGTCCGGTGACCGGGGCGCCAGGCCATTGTTCAAGCAGGGGCGTGTGGTGGAAGTGGTGGTAGATGATCCCGGCGTTCTGTGGGATATCGATGTGCCACAAGCGCTGGTTTTCCCTCAAGTTTGAAGTACGCACAGATTCCTGTGGGAGCGGGCTTGCCCGCGATGGCGGAGTGTCAGGTAGTGGAACAGGTATAGACAGACCGCTATCGCGAGCAAGCTCGCACCCACAATTGAGTTGTGTGAATTTTGAGGCATAAAAAAGCCCCGCCTGGATTACCAGGCGGGGCTTTTTAGTGGCTTTTGGAATCAGACGAGGGGTTTAGGCTCGTGTTCTTTTTCCTGGGCCTCTTCGTGTTGCTCGACCGCTTCCTGAACGGAGCGTGGTGCCTCGGCAATCACAGCTTCAACGGCAACTTCCTCAGCGACCGGGGCAGGAGCAGCCTCGACCACTTCGGCAGTTGGAGCAGCAGCGGCGGCGGCAGCCAGCTCGGCTTCCTTCTGCAGACGCTCTTCTTCACGCTTGCGACGACGCACTTCACGCGGATCGTTCGGTGCGCGGCCGCTTGGGGTCAGGGCGCTGACCGGGGCGACGACTGGAGCCGCTTCAACTACCGGGGCAGGTGCTTCGGCGACAACTGGCGCTTCAACCACAGGGGCTTCAACGACCGGTGCCGGTTCGGCAACCACCACTGGCTCGGCAGCCTTGGCTTCTTCAACAACAGGCGCTTCAACAGCAGGCGCTGGTGTTTCAGCGACAGCCGGCTCGGCTACCCAGTTGAACGCGGTTTGTTCTTCGCGAACTTCACGTACGGTTTCGGTTACGGTTTCGACAGCCGACTCTTCAGCAATCACGGGAGCTTCGAAGGTCGCGGCAGGTTCGGCAGCGACTTCAACCTGAGGCTGAGCTTCGCGAACCGGAGCCACTTCGACTTCCGGAGCAGCCTTCGCTTGGACTGGCGTGGTCGCTTCAACAACCGGCGCTTCAACTGGAGCACTTTCCAGCGTGGCAGCAGTGGCGCGTTCAGCTTGCTCGTGAGCCTGAGCTTCGGCTGGAGCGCTGATCACGGTGCTGGCAACCGCTGCGGTGACGGCCAGGCCGGCGGCCAGATCGGCTGTGCTCGGTTGTGCGGCTTCAGTGTTCTCTGCGGACTCTTCCGAACCTTCGATCACGTTGCCGTTGGCATCACGCTGACGCTCGCGACGGTTGCTGCGACGACGCTGACCACGGGAGCGGCGGCGTGGACGATCGCCTTCGGCGTTCTCCGAACCGTCTTCCGGCAGTTGCTCTTCGTTGGTGTGGGTTTCTTCTTCGGCGACAGCGGCAGCGGCCTGTTCGGCACGCGGTTGACGCTCTTCGCGCGGAGGACGTGGTGCACGTTCTTCACGCGGCTGACGGGCCGGACGCTCTTCAGCGGTGGCGGCAGCAGCAACGGCCGGAGCGGCATCCAGCGGCTCGCGCAGTTCACGTACGCGTTCTTCACGCTCGCCACGCGGCTTGCGATCTTCACGCGGAGCACGTGGTGCACGTTCTTCACGAGGGGCGCGTGGTGCGCGTTCTTCGCGGGCTACCGGCGCTTCGTCACGGGATTCGCGTGGCTCGCGGACTTCACGTGGCTCGCGCGGTTGACGCTCTTCACGCGGCTCGCGTGGGGCGCGCTCTTCACGCGGTGCACGTTCTTCGCGCGGTTTGCGTTCTTCATCGCGGCGACCGTTACGGTTACGGCTCTGCTGACGACCGTTGCGACGCTCTTCGTTGCGGGCCGGACGCTCGGTGGCAGGTTTTTCAACCACCACCGGAGCAACTGGCTCTTCCTTGGTGGCGAACAGGCTGACCAGCGACTTCACCAGGCCTTTGAACAGGCTTGGCTCTGGCGCGGCAACCGGAGCAGGTGCCGCGGCCGGTGCGGCGACTTCGGTCGGAACCGGAGCGTTGGCGCGAGCCGGAGCGGTCTTGACCGCGGCTTCCTGGCGAACCAGGGTGCGGGTCGCGGCGGCTGGCTGAACGTCTTCGACATCGGCAGCGGCGGCAGCGATTTCGTAGCTGGACTGGTTGGTCGCGGCTTCCGGGCTGTCATCACGCAGACGCTGAACTTCGAAATGCGGGGTTTCGAGGTGATCGTTCGGCAGGATGACAATGCGGGCGCGGGTGCGCAGTTCGATCTTGGTGATCGAGTTGCGTTTTTCGTTGAGCAGGAACGCGGCCACCGGGATCGGCACTTGAGCGCGAACTTCGGCGGTGCGGTCTTTCAGGGCTTCTTCTTCGATCAGGCGCAGGATCGCCAGGGACAGCGATTCGACGTCACGGATGATGCCGGTGCCGCTGCAACGCGGGCAGACAATGCCGCTGCTTTCGCCCAGCGAAGGACGCAGGCGCTGACGGGACATTTCCAGCAGGCCGAAGCGCGAGATGCGACCGATCTGCACGCGGGCGCGGTCGGCTTCCAGGCATTCGCGGACTTTCTCTTCCACGGCACGCTGGTTCTTGGCAGGGGTCATGTCGATGAAGTCGATGACGATCAGGCCGCCGATGTCGCGCAGGCGCAACTGACGGGCGATTTCTTCGGCGGCTTCAAGGTTGGTCTGCAGGGCGGTTTCTTCGATGTCGCTGCCTTTGGTGGCGCGCGCCGAGTTGATGTCGATGGACACCAGGGCTTCGGTCGGATCGATGACGATGGAGCCGCCGGACGGCAGTTCGACGACGCGCTGGAAAGCGGTCTCGATCTGGCTTTCGATCTGGAAACGGTTGAACAGCGGAACGCTGTCTTCATACAGCTTGATCTTGCTGGCGTACTGCGGCATCACCTGACGGATGAAGGTCAGGGCTTCGTCCTGGGCTTCAACGCTGTCGATCAGCACTTCGCCGATGTCCTGGCGCAGGTAATCGCGGATGGCGCGGATGATCACGTTGCTTTCCTGGTAGATCAGGAATGGCGCGGAACGATCCAGCGAAGCTTCTTTGATGGCTGTCCACAGTTGCAGCAGGTAATCGAGGTCCCACTGCATTTCTTCGCTGCTGCGGCCAAGGCCTGCAGTGCGCACGATCAGGCCCATGTCGGCTGGAGCAACCAGACCGTTCAGCGCTTCACGCAGTTCGTTGCGTTCTTCGCCTTCGATGCGACGGGAGATGCCGCCGGCACGCGGGTTGTTCGGCATCAGTACGAGGTAACGACCGGCCAGGCTGATGAAGGTGGTCAGGGCTGCGCCCTTGTTGCCACGTTCTTCTTTTTCGACCTGAACGATGACTTCCTGGCCTTCGCTCAGGACGTCCTTGATATTGACGCGGCCTTCAGGGGCTTTCTTGAAGTATTCGCGGGAGATTTCTTTGAGGGGCAGGAAGCCGTGGCGCTCGGAGCCGAAATCGACAAAGGCAGCCTCAAGGCTTGGTTCGATGCGAGTGATGCGGCCTTTATAGATGTTGGCCTTTTTCTGCTCGCGTGCACCGGATTCGATGTCCAGGTCGTAGAGGCGCTGGCCATCTACCAGTGCAACACGCAACTCTTCGGGTTGAGTTGCGTTAATCAGCATTCTTTTCATGTAGTACCGTCGGTTTCCGGGCTGCCGGAAACGGCGTTCGGCACACACGACTTCTCACGGTCGGTGTCAGGTGCGTCGGGAGTGGTTGGCCATTCCCGTGTCCAGCGATGTCCGGCCAATTGGGCCGTTATCGCGACGTACGCGTCCTGCTTGCTGTGGCTACTTAAGCACTCAGTCAGGAGGAGGAATCAACCGGTGGCTGTGGACGAGATGAAGCGTCTTGATAAAGCCTGTTGTTACACAGTCCAGCGGTTGTGCATCTCCACCCTACACGTATCCCTGATAATTCGGGTGCTGCCGCGCGCAGAATCCGCAGCGGGTTGGCATTTACCGTGAGCTCCGAAAGGGGAGGTCACGCATCATGGCTAATTCAGGCGGTGTTTCCGGAGCCTTCGCTCGGGGTCATCCGCGGCTGACTGCACTTTGTGAACTGGCCGTGAATATGGCTCGCGTGGCGAGTGAAAACTCTGCTTTGCGGCGTGATTCAGGCCTCATGTCACCTGCGCTTGTTACAGCTGCAAACTCCACCGTTACGTAGCAAAAGCCCCGTAGGACGGCCTCGCGTCCTGGTGAATTGCGTTGGTCAGGGCCGGTTTTTGACCGTGGTTCCGCTGTCCAGGCCGCTTTTGGCGGCGTTCGCGACTATAGCAGCAATGATTAAGTGCTTCAATTCCATAAAAAATTGTTATTATCCGCGCCATGACGACTACTGCCCCCTCGACTCCAGGCGTTCAACTGCTTGAGGTCTCGCCGGAATATGCCGGCCAACGAATCGACAATTTCCTCCTCGCCCGGCTCAAAGGCGTGCCCAAGACTTTGATTTACCGCATTTTGCGCAAAGGCGAAGTGCGAGTGAACAAGGGTCGGATCAAGCCCGAATACAAGCTGCAGGCTGGCGATATCGTGCGCGTGCCGCCGGTTCGCGTGCCTGAGCGTGACGAACCGGTGCCTTTGGCCCAAGGCCTGTTGCAGCGTCTGGAGGCCTCGATTGTCTACGAAGACAAGGCTCTGATTGTGATCAACAAGCCCGCCGGGATTGCGGTTCACGGTGGCAGCGGCCTGAATTACGGTGTTATCGAAGCCTTTCGTCAGTTGCGCCCCGATGCCAAGGAGCTCGAGCTGGTCCACCGCCTCGATCGTGATACCTCCGGTCTGCTGATGATCGCCAAGAAGCGCAGCATGCTGCGTCACTTGCATGCCGCGTTGCGCGGTGACGGTGTCGACAAGCGCTACATGGCCCTGGTTCGCGGCAATTGGGCGACCTCGATCAAGCAAGTCCGTGCGGCGCTCGGCAAGAGCAATCTGCGCTCCGGTGAGCGTATGGTCGAGGTCGACGAGGAGGAGGGCAAGGAGTCTGTGACCGTGTTCAAGGTCCTGCGTCGCTTTGGCGATTTTGCCACTTTGATCGAGGCCAAGCCGATTACCGGTCGCACGCACCAGATCCGCGTCCACACGTTGCACGCCGGACACTGCATTGCCGGTGACACCAAATACGGCGATGACAATTTCAGTAAGGAAATCCGTGATCTGGGCGGCAAGCGCCTGTTCCTGCACGCCTACATGCTGACCGTGCCGCTGCCCGACGGCGGTGAGCTCAAGTTGCAGGCGCCGGTCGATGAAATGTGGGCCAAGACTGTGGAGCGATTGAGTGCGCCCATCTGATTACAAGCTGCTGATTTTTGATTGGGACGGCACGCTGGCCGATTCCATTCATCGGATTGTCGAGGCGATGCACTCGGCGTCCGGGCGTTCAGGTTTCGAGTTGCGTGATGATTTTGCCGTCAAAGGCATTATCGGTCTGGGCTTGCCCGAGGCGATCCGCACGCTGTATCCCGAAATCAGTGATGCCGAAATGACCTTGTTCCGCGAGTATTACGCCGATCACTACATCGCTGCAGAAGCCGTACCTTCGCCGTTGTTCGAAGGCGTAGTCGAGTCGATGGCGTCCTTTCGCGAGCAGGGCTATCACTTGGCTGTCGCGACCGGCAAGAATCGTCGCGGGCTGGATCGGGTGCTCAAGGCCAATGGCTGGGAAGATTATTTCGATATCACCCGTGCTGCCGATGAAACTGCAAGCAAGCCGCACCCTCTGATGCTGGAGCAGATCCTCGCTCACTGCGGTGTGCGTGCCGAGCAGGCGCTGATGGTCGGTGACTCGTCCTTCGATCTGTTGATGGCGCGCAATGCGGGGATGGATTCGGTGGCGGTCAGCTATGGCGCGCAATCGATCGAATCGCTGCAACAGTTCGCGCCGCGACTGTCGATCGACCATTTTTCCGAATTGCACGCCTGGCTGGGGCAGCAGGCTTAATACGTTTTTGCTGGGGTGGATGGCATGACCGACGAATGGAAAGCACCGGACAAGGCAACTGCCGACGACGGTGATGCGAAAAGCTGGAAGCTGCTGGAAAAGACTCTGCTGGCCGGCGTGCAGGAACAGCGTCGTTCGCGCCGCTGGGGCATCTTCTTCAAGCTGTTGACCTTTATTTATCTGTTTGTTGCGTTGATTCTGTTTACGCCGTTGATGGATATGGAAAAAAGCGCCACCCGCAGTGGCAACTACACCGCATTGATCGACGTTACCGGCATGATCGCTGATAAAGAACCTGCCAGTGCCGACAATATCGTAGGTAGTCTGCGCGCGGCGTTCGACGACAAGAAGGTCAAGGGCGTAATCCTGCGCATCAATAGTCCGGGCGGCAGTCCGGTGCAGTCGGGCTATGTGTATGACGAGATCAAGCGCCTGCGCGGTCTGCATCCCGACACCAAGCTGTACGCGGTGATTTCCGATCTGGGCGCTTCCGGTGCCTATTACATTGCCAGTGCAGCGGATCAGATCTATGCCGACAAGGCCAGTCTGGTGGGTTCCATTGGTGTGACGGCAGCCGGTTACGGCTTTGTCGGCACCATGGAGAAGCTTGGTGTCGAGCGCCGCACTTACACTTCCGGCGAGCACAAGGCTTTCCTCGATCCGTTCCAGCCGCAGAAGCCGGAAGAGACGGCGTTCTGGCAAAGTGTCCTGGATACCACGCACAAGCAGTTCATCAACAGCGTCAAGCAGGGGCGTGGCGATCGACTGAAGGACAAGGAGCATCCGGAGCTGTTCTCCGGGCTGGTCTGGTCGGGTGAGCAAGCGTTACCGCTGGGCTTGATCGATGGCTTGGGCAATGCGAGTTCGGTGGCGCGTGATGTGATTGGCGAAAAAGAGCTGGTGGACTTCACCGTTCAGGAATCGCCGTTCGACCGTTTCTCGAAAAAGCTTGGAGCAAGCGTTGCCGAAAAACTGGCAATGTGGATGGGTTTCAACGGCCCGTCGTTACGCTGATCGAATGCTGCAAGAAAAACCGGCCTGAGGGCCGGTTTTTTGTGGGTCAGGGAATCTGTACGCCTTCCGCCAGCAGCATGTCGATCAGACGAATCAGCGGCAAGCCGATCAGGCTGGTGGCGTCCGGGCCTTCGGTTGATTGAAACAGGCTCACGCCCAGTCCTTCGGCCTTGAAGCTGCCGGCGCAGTCGTAGGGCTGCTCGGCGTGCAGGTAGCGTTCGACGCGGGCCTGATCCAGTACGCGCATGTGCACGGTGAAGGGCACGCAGTCGACCTGGCAGTGGCCGGTCTGGCTGTTGAGCAGGGCCAGTCCAGTGAGGAAGGTTACGCTGGAGCCGCTGGCGGCCATCAGTTGTTCGCGGGCGTTTTCGAAGGTGTGTGGCTTGCCGATGATGCGCTCGCCGAGTACCGCAACCTGATCGGAACCGATGATCAGATGAGCGGGGTGGCTGTCGGCCAGGGCTCGGGCCTTTTGTTCGGCGAGGCGCTTGACCAGCTCGATTGCCGACTCATTCGGGCGATGGCTTTCATCGATATCCGGCGAGCTGCAGACGAACGGCAGGCGCAGGCGGCTGAGCAATTCCCGACGATAGGTCGAGCTTGAAGCGAGTAATAAAGGCAGCATTCGCATCTCCAGAGGCAGGCGACAGATTCTAGCGGAGCCGCGCAAGTGACGGACAGGGCACAATTTCCTTTGACATGGGTGGGTGCATCCCTATAATGCTGCGCCTATGTTGAATGACCCGATTCCACCTCACGTTGACCCGCGCAAATTGGCTGACCGTGGCACCACCCTTCAAGGTGAACTGCTGCTGGCCGATTTGAAGAGACTCTGCGACCCGCTTTCCGACGATGTCGGTACGGTGCAGGCCAAATTCGTTTTTGAACGAGATGAACGTAAATCTGTGGTGATCCACAGCTTTATCGACACCGAAGTCAAAATGGTTTGCCAGCGTTGTCTTGAGCTGGTCACCCTGCCGATCCACAGCGAATGCAGTTACGCTGTAGTGAAGGAGGGTGCGAATACCCAGTCGTTGCCGAAAGGTTATGACGTGCTGGAACTGGGCGAAGATCCATTGGATCTGCAGTCACTGATCGAGGAGGAGCTTCTGCTCGCCTTGCCCATTGTGCCTGCTCATCATCCGGAAGAATGCCAGCAGCCGGCGGGAGCAGATGAGCCCGAACCGAGCGAGGACGAGGTAACGCGGTCCAACCCGTTCAGTGTATTGGCGCAGTTAAAGCGTGACCCAAACGTTTAGGAGTTAATCAATTATGGCTGTTCAGCAGAACAAAAAATCCCGCTCTGCCCGTGACATGCGCCGTTCGCACGACGCTCTTGAGGCTAGCACCCTGTCTGTAGAAAAAACCACTGGTGAAGTTCACCTGCGTCACCACGTATCGCCAGAAGGCGTATACCGTGGCCGTAAAGTGATCGACAAGGGCGCTGACGAGTAATCACTTGTCCGCTCAAGTCATCGCGATTGACGCAATGGGCGGGGACTTCGGTCCCCGCAGCATTGTTCAGGCCAGCCTCGCTTGCCTTTCTGCTACACCCTCGCTGCACCTGACCCTCGTCGGTCAACCCTCCCTTCTTGAAGAATTGATCACCGGCCAGTCGGCTGCCGATCGCGCACGTCTGACGATTGTTCCGGCGTCCGAAGTCATCACCATGGACGAAAAACCTGCCCAGGCCCTGCGTGGCAAGCCGGACTCGTCGATGCGTGTTGCCCTTGAGTTGCTGCGTGATGGAAAGGTCCAGGCTTGTGTCAGTGCCGGCAACACCGGTGCCTTGATGGCTCTGTCGCGATTTGTGCTCAAGACCCTGCCGGGGATTGATCGTCCGGCCATGGTCGCTGCGATTCCTACTCAGAAAGGCTATTGCCAGTTGCTGGATCTGGGCGCCAACGTCGATTGCAGTGCCGAGCATCTGTTGCAGTTTGCTGTGATGGGATCCGTGGCGGCTCAGACGCTGGGCATTGCCCGTCCGCGCGTTGCGCTGCTGAATATCGGCACTGAAGACATCAAGGGTAATCAGCAGGTCAAGCTGGCTGCGACGTTATTGCAGGCTGCGCGGGGCATTAATTACATCGGCTTTATCGAAGGCGATGGCTTGTATCGCGGTGAGGCCGATGTGGTGGTTTGCGACGGTTTCGTCGGCAATATCCTGCTCAAGTCCAGCGAAGGCCTGGCGACCATGATCGCTGCCCGCATCGAGGCCCTGTTCAAGAAAAACCTCGCCTCCCGCGCTGTCGGTGCACTGGCGCTGCCATTGATGAAGCGTCTGCAGGCAGATCTGGCGCCGGCGCGACATAACGGCGCAAGCTTCCTCGGCTTGCAGGGCATTGTCGTGAAAAGTCACGGTTCGGCCGGGGTTCAGGGGTTTCAGAGTGCCATTCAGCGAGCGCTGATCGAGATACAGGAGAATCTTCCCGAGCGCCTGCACGGCCGTCTGGAGGATTTGTTGTCTTAGGCGTTTTCGTCGGACAATGCTTAAATGTGACCGCCCGGTTCAAAGGGCCATCCAACTGTCAGTTTCTTGCGTCCCTCTAGCGGGATGCCATTTTTCCGACGACAAGATCATTAGGGGCTTGTTACATGTCTGCTTCCCTCGCATTCGTCTTTCCAGGACAGGGTTCGCAGTCCCTCGGCATGCTGGCCGAGCTGGGCGCGCAACATCCACTGATCCTCGAAACTTTCAAAGAAGCATCCGATGCTCTGGGCTATGACCTTTGGGCGCTGACCCAGCAGGGCCCGGAAGAGCTGCTCAATCAAACCGACAAAACCCAACCGGCCATTCTGACCGCTTCGATCGCCCTGTGGCGTTTGTGGCTGGCGGAAGGCGGCGCGCGTCCGGCCTTTGTTGCCGGCCACAGCCTGGGTGAATACAGCGCGCTGGTCGCTGCGGGCAGCCTGAGCCTGGCTGACGCGGTAAAACTCGTCGAGCGCCGTGGCCAGTTGATGCAGGAAGCCGTTCCGGCCGGGCAGGGCGGCATGGCTGCCATCCTCGGTCTGGAAGATGCTGACGTGCTGGCAGCTTGTGCTGAAGCCGCGCAGGGTGAAGTGGTCAGTGCGGTGAACTTCAACTCCCCGGGCCAAGTGGTGATCGCCGGTGCCAAGGCGGCCGTTGAGCGCGCCATTGAAGGCTGCAAGGCTCGTGGCGCCAAGCGTGCCATGCCGCTGCCGGTCAGCGTGCCGTCGCACTGCGAGCTGATGCGTCCGGCCGCCGAGCGCTTCGCCGAGTCCATTGCTGCCATCGACTGGCAGGCGCCGCAGATCCCTGTGGTACAGAACGTCAGCGCCCAGGTGCCGGCGGATCTGGAAACCCTCAAGCGTGATCTGCTGGAGCAACTCTACAAGCCGGTTCGCTGGGTAGAGTCCGTACAGACCCTGGCCGCCAAAGGCGCGACCAACCTGGTCGAGTGCGGTCCTGGCAAAGTGCTGGCTGGTCTGAACAAACGTTGCGCCGAAGGCGTTTCGACTTCCAACCTCAATACCCCAGACGCTTTCGCTGCTGCCCGTGCAGCGGCTGTCTGAATCAGGAGAAGCTTGCATGAGTCTGCAAGGTAAAGTTGCACTGGTCACCGGCGCGAGCCGTGGCATCGGCCAGGCTATCGCACTGGAACTGGGTCGTCAGGGCGCCATCGTTGTTGGCACCGCGACTTCCGCTTCGGGCGCCGAGCGCATTGCTGCGACCCTGAAGGAAAACGGCATTCAGGGCGCAGGTTTCGAATTGAACGTCACCAGCGACGAATCGGTTACGAAGGTGCTGGCAAGCATTCAGGAGCAATTCGGTGCTCCGGTAGCGATTCTGGTCAACAATGCCGGCATCACCCGCGATAATCTGATGATGCGCATGAAAGACGACGAGTGGTACGACGTGATCGATACCAACCTGAACAGTCTGTATCGCCTGTCCAAGGGCGTTCTGCGCGGCATGACCAAGGCGCGTTGGGGCCGAATTATCAGTATTGGCTCGGTGGTGGGTGCCATGGGCAACGCTGGCCAAGTAAACTATGCAGCCGCCAAGGCCGGTCTGGAAGGTTTCAGCCGTGCCATGGCGCGTGAAGTCGGTTCGCGTTCGATTACGGTCAACTCGGTAACCCCAGGGTTCATCGACACCGATATGACTCGCGAGCTGCCTGAAGCACAGCGTGAAGCCTTGCAGACGCAGATTCCGCTGGGCCGTCTGGGACAAGCTCAAGAGATCGCGTCTGTGGTCGCTTTTCTTGCGTCCGACGGTGCGGCATACGTGACCGGGGCTACAATCCCGGTTAACGGCGGGATGTACATGTAATTCAAATGTGACGGATTGCTTCAAAAAAATGTCATACGAGCTGTCTAAAATCCGTTATAAAGCTGCAATCTATTTATAGGCAGAGGGCCGCAGGGTTTGAGGAGTGAAGCTTTCAGTTGAAAAGCTGAAAAGTCTTTCTATACACTTACCCACCGGCCAGCTGCCTGAATTTGTCCATTAGGAGTGAAAACAAGGTATGAGCACCATCGAAGAGCGCGTCAAGAAAATCGTTGCCGAGCAACTGGGTGTTAAAGAAGAAGAAGTGGTAAACACTGCTTCCTTCGTAGAAGACCTGGGTGCCGACTCCCTTGACACCGTTGAGCTGGTGATGGCTCTGGAAGAGGAATTCGAGACCGAAATCCCTGACGAAGAAGCTGAGAAGATCACTACTGTAGAAGCTGCAATCAAATACGTTACTAGCCACCAGGCGTAATAGTTTGTAATCGTTGCTTGCTGTCATGGAAAAACCGCACTGCCATCATGGCGTGCGGTTTTTTCTTTAGGCCTGATGCAAAGTCGTCATATGAAAAAGGAGAGTGCTGTGTCGCGTAGACGCGTCGTAGTCACCGGTATGGGTATGTTGTCGCCACTGGGCACGGATGTGCCGAGCAGTTGGCAGGGCATTCTGGCTGGCCGCAGTGGCATTGGTCTGATCGAACACACCGACCTTTCTGCCTATTCCACCCGCTTTGGCGGCTCGGTAAAGGGCTTCAATGTCGAGGAATACCTGTCGGTCAAGGAAGCGCGCAAGCTCGACCTGTTCATTCAGTATGGTCTGGCGGCCGGCTTTCAAGCCGTACGCAATGCCGGTCTGGAAGTCACCGATGCCAACCGTGAACGCATCGGCGTAGCCATGGGTTCGGGTATCGGCGGTCTGACCAACATCGAAGAAACCAGCCGCACCCTGCACGAGACCGGCCCGCGCCGGATTTCTCCGTTCTTTGTGCCTGGCTCGATCATCAATATGATTTCCGGTTTCCTGTCCATCCATCTGGGTGCACAGGGTCCTAACTACGCCATCGCCACAGCGTGTACCACCGGTACGCACTGCATCGGCATGGCGGCGCGCAACATCATGTACGACGAAGCCGACGTGATGATTGCCGGCGGTGCCGAGATGGCCGCGTGCGGTCTGGGCATGGGCGGCTTCGGCGCTTCCCGTGCGCTGTCGACCCGCAACGACGAGCCGACTCGCGCCAGCCGCCCTTGGGACAAGGGCCGTGACGGCTTCGTGCTGTCCGACGGCGCCGGCGCCCTGGTGCTTGAAGAGCTCGAGCACGCCAAGGCCCGTGGCGCGACCATCTACGCCGAGCTGATCGGCTTCGGCACCAGTGGCGACGCCTTCCACATGACTTCGCCACCCGCTGACGGCGCCGGTGCTGCACGCTGCATCACCAACGCGCTGCGCGATGCGAAGATCAACGTCGATCAAGTGCAATACATCAACGCCCACGGCACGTCGACCCCGGCCGGCGACCTCGCCGAAGCCAACGCGATCAAGTCGGTGTTCGGTAATCACGCTTACAAGCTGGCAGTCAGCTCCACCAAGTCCATGACCGGTCACCTGCTCGGTGCCGCAGGCGCGGTCGAGGCGATCTTCAGCGTGCTGGCGATCAACAGCCAGGTGGCGCCGCCGACCATCAACCTTGATGAGCCGGACGAAGGCTGCGACCTCGATTTCGTGCCGCATACCGCGCGCAACATGGACATCGATGTCGTGCTGTCCAACTCGTTCGGATTTGGCGGCACCAACGGTACGTTGGCGTTCCGTCGGTTCGCCGGCTGATGGACTGCTGGGTCGACGGTCTGCCGGCTGACGCTCTGTCGCTGAAAGATCGCGGCCTGGCTTACGGCGACGGTCTGTTCGAAACCATCGCCGTGCGAGGTGGCCAGCCGTTGCTGCTGGATCGGCATCTGACGCGTCTGGCCGACGGCTGTATGCGTCTGGCCATTGCGACGGACGTCGAGCTGATTCGCCATGAGCTGCAATCCTATGCTGCCGCGATGGGCGAGGGCGTGCTCAAACTCATCCTCACCCGTGGCGACGGATTGCGCGGTTATGCGCCGGATCCTTCGGCGCAGGGTCGGCGCATTCTGCAAGGCAATCCTCCCGCCGCTTACCCGGCTGCCCACGCCGAGCAGGGCATTCGCCTTTTCCCGTGCAGCACGCGTTTGTCGATTCAGCCGTTGCTTGCCGGGCTCAAACACCTCAATCGACTGGAGCAGGTCATTGCCCGCGCCGAATGGCAGGACAGTGAGCATGCCGAAGGATTGATGCTCGACCGGGCCGGTCGGGTAATCGAAGGTGTGTTCAGCAATCTGTTCCTGGTGCGTGACGGTGCGCTGATCACGGCGGACCTGAAACGCTGCGGCGTGGCCGGCGTGATGCGCGCAGAAATATTGTTTCAGGCCGAGTCCCTGGGCATCCCCGTGCAAATCACCGACATCCCCCTCGAACAGCTGCAATGGGCTGATGAAGTCTTTGTCTGCAACAGCGTGTATGGCGTCTGGCCGGTACGCGCCTGTGCTGCTCTGAGCTGGCCGGTTGGCCCGCTCACCCGTAAACTGCAAACCATTGCCCGCGCGCTACTGGATGCCTGATTCGTGAGACGTAAACTTTTGCTGCTGCTGGAAACCGGACTGGTTCTGGCAGGGCTGCTGTTGGGCGCCAGCGCCTGGAAGATTCATTCGGCACTGGAGCAGCCCCTGAACATCACGCAGGAAGAACTGCTGGATGTGCCCAAGGGATCCACCCCGACCCGTACTTTTCTTGGACTTGAAGCCGATGGCGTCATCAAGGACGCGTTCTGGCTGCGGGTCTATTGGCGTTTCAATCTGGCCGGTACGCCGATTCACAGTGGTGAATACCGCATGCAGCCGGGCATGACCGTCAACGGCCTGATTGACCTCTGGAAGCGCGGCGATGTGGTTCAGTACAGCCTGACCCTGGTCGAGGGCTGGAATTTCCATCAAGTGCGCGCAGCGCTGGCCAAGGATGAAAAGATCGAGCAGACCCTCAATGGTCTGAGTGACAGCGAGGTCATGGCCAGAATCGGTCACAAGGGCCTGTTCCCTGAAGGCCGCTTCTTCCCTGACACCTACCGCTTCGTGCGCGGTGTGACCGATACCGAACTGCTGAAAAAGGCCTTCGACCGCCTCGACGAAGTGCTGGCCAAGGAGTGGGAAAAACGCTCCGCCGACGTGCCTTACACCGAGCCCTATCAGGCCCTGATCATGGCGTCGTTGGTAGAAAAGGAAACCGGCGTGCCTCAGGAGCGTGGGCAGATTGCCGGCGTCTTCGTGCGGCGTATGGCGCTGGGCATGCAGTTGCAGACCGATCCGACGGTGATCTACGGCCTGGGCGACCGCTACACCGGCAAACTGACCCGCGCCCATCTCAAGGAAGCCACGCCTTACAACACGTACATGATTCCGGGGCTGCCGCCGACGCCGATCGCCATGGTCGGACGTGAAGCCATTCACGCCGCACTCAATCCGGTGGATGGCACCAGCCTCTACTTCGTTGCCCGGGGCGATGGCAGCCACGTGTTCTCCGATGATCTGGACGCGCACAACAACGCGGTGCGCGAGTACCAGCTCAAGCGCCGCGCGGATTATCGCTCGAGCCCGGCGCCGACGAACGCGCCCGAGGCCGCTCCGGCAGCCGGGGAGGCGATTCCTGCCGCCTCACCCGATACCGCACCGGAATCGTCGCCGCAGCCGCCTGCTCAAGCGCCTGCGCCGACGCAGGAACCGGAAGCCTCCGGTCCCCAAAACACGCAATGACTTTGATTAAGGACTGCCTGTGACTGGCTTGTTTATTACCCTGGAAGGCCCGGAAGGCGCCGGCAAAAGCACCAACCGCGAATACCTCGCCGAGCGCCTGCGCGCCGCCGGTATCGAAGTGGTGCTGACCCGCGAGCCCGGCGGTACGCCGCTGGCCGAGCGCATTCGTGAGGTGTTGCTGGCCCCGGTCGACGAAGTGATGAACCCGGACACCGAGCTGCTGCTGGTGTTCGCCGCCCGTGCCCAGCATCTGGCTGAAGTCATTCGCCCGGCGCTGGCCCGTGGTGCGGTGGTGCTGTGTGACCGTTTCACCGATTCGACTTATGCCTATCAGGGCGGTGGTCGCGGCTTGTCGCTGGAGCGCATCGCGGCGCTGGAGACTTTCGTGCAGGGCGACCTGCGTCCCGACCTGACGCTGATTTTCGATCTGCCGGTGGAAATCGGCCTGGCTCGCGCCAGCGCTCGGGGTCGTCTGGATCGTTTCGAGCTGGAAGGGCGGGCGTTTTTCGAGGCCGTGCGCAGTGCATTCCTCAAGCGAGCCGAAGCTGATCCGGCGCGTTACGTGCGGATCGACGCCGGTCAGCCGTTGGCCAAGGTTCAACAATCGCTGGATACCCTGATTCCGAACTTGCTGGAGCTGAGCCGTGGCTGAGGCCTATCCGTGGCAGGACAGCCTCTGGCAGCAACTGGCCGGTCGCGCTCAGCACGCTCACGCGTATCTGCTGCACGGGCCGGCCGGGATCGGCAAGCGCGCGCTGGCCGAGCGGCTGATGGCCAGCCTGCTGTGCCAGCGTCCAACGCCTGAAGCCTGCGGCGAGTGCAAATCCTGCTTGCTGCTCAAGGCCGGCAGCCACCCGGACAATTACATCCTCGAGCCCGAAGAAGCGGACAAGGCGATCAAGGTCGACCAGGTGCGCGATCTGGTCAGTTTCGTGGTGCAGACCGCGCAACTGGGCGGTCGCAAGGTGGTGCTGATCGAGCCGGTGGAGTCGATGAACATCAACGCCGCCAACGCTTTGCTCAAGAGCCTGGAAGAGCCGTCCGGCGATACCGTGCTGTTGCTGGTCAGCCACCAGCCGAGCCGGTTGTTGCCGACCATCAAGAGCCGCTGCGTGCAGCAGGCCTGTCCGCTGCCTAGCGAATCCATGAGCCTGCAATGGCTGGCTCAGGCACTGCCGGAATGTTCCGAAGACGAACGTGTCGAACTGTTGACCCTGGCCGCCGGCTCGCCGTTGGCCGCTGTCACGTTGCAGGGGCAGGGCGTGCGCGAGCAGCGCGCGCAGGTGGTGGAAGGCGTGAAGAAGCTGCTCAAGCAGCAGCAATCGCCGACGCAACTGGCCGAGGAGTGGAAAAGCATTCCGATGCTGCGTCTGTTCGACTGGTTCTGCGACTGGTCGAGCCTGATCCTGCGCTACCAATTGACTCAGGATGAAGCAGGCCTCGGCCTGACCGACATGCGCAAGGTCGTGCAGTATCTGGCGCAGAAAAGTGCCCAGGCTAAAGTGCTCGATATTCAGGACTGGATTCTCGCCCAGCGCCAGAAAGTCCTGAGCAAGGCCAACCTCAATCCGGCGTTACTGCTGGAAGCATTGCTGGTGCAATGGGCGAGCTTGCCTGGTCAAAGATAAGAATGTGTACCTAGACTCTGAAGATCAGCAGTGGAGGTCAACATGAATGAACCTGTCAGTCCGGGGCCGCGCAACGGCATTTTGTCCCTGACCATCAAGGACAAGTCGGTCCTTTACGCCGCCTACATGCCGTTCATCAAGAACGGCGGCCTGTTCATCCCGACCAACAAGAGCTACAGGTTGGGCGACGAGGTGTTCATGCTGCTGAATCTGATGGACGAGGCAGAGAAGATTCCGGTGGCCGGCAAAGTGGCCTGGATCACCCCCAAAGGCGCCCAGGGCAATCGCGCAGCCGGAGTCGGCGTGCAATTCAATGATGGCGACAACACCGCGCGCAGTCGCATCGAAACTCATCTGGCCGGAGCGCTGAAATCCGACCGTCCCACTCATACGATGTAAGTTGCAGTCCTTTTTATGCTCGTAGATTCCCATTGTCACCTTGATCGCCTCGACCTCGCCGTTCACGACGGTTCCCTGGATGCCGCGCTGGATGCGGCCCGTCAGCGCGGAGTCGGGCACTTCCTGTGCATCGGCGTCAGCGCCGACAACGCGGCCGATGTCAAAGCCCTGGCCGAGCGTTACGACGACGTCGATTGTTCGGTCGGCGTGCATCCGCTGGATGTGCAGCCGGGCGCGGCGCCGGCGCTGGACTGGCTGCTGCACGAGCTCAATCACCCGAAAGTGGTGGCGATCGGCGAAACCGGTCTGGACTACCACTACGAGCCGGAAGCGGCAGAGCTGCAGCAGGAATCGTTCCGTCTGCACCTGCAAGCCGCGCAGCAGACCGGCAAACCGGTGATCATCCACACCCGTGGCGCCCGTGCCGACACGCTCGAGCTGTTGCGCGAAGCCGCGTTGCCCCAGGCCGGCGTGCTGCATTGCTTCACCGAAGACTGGGACATGGCCAAGGCAGCGCTGGACATGGGTTATTACATTTCCCTGTC
Organism: Pseudomonas sp. R15(2017); assembly: GCF_002112685.1. Classification (NCBI taxonomy): domain Bacteria; kingdom Pseudomonadati; phylum Pseudomonadota; class Gammaproteobacteria; order Pseudomonadales; family Pseudomonadaceae; genus Pseudomonas; species Pseudomonas sp. R15(2017). The sequence goes on along the minus strand of NZ_NEII01000009.1, from coordinate 257,619 downwards.
GGGCATTGTCACCTTCCGCAATGCCGATGCGCTGCGCGATGTGGCGAGCAAGGTTCCGGCCGATCGCCTGCTGGTGGAAACCGATTCGCCTTACCTGGCGCCGATCCCGTATCGCGGCAAACCGAACCTGCCGCAATACGTGCGGGAAGTGGCAGAGTTTCTGGCGATGCTGCGCGGCGAGAACTACGAGCGCTTTGCCGAGCAGACCACCGAGAACTTCAAGCGACTGTTCCCGCTGGCGAATGTAAAAGCCTGAATCGCAGGCAAAAAAAACCCGGGTTCTGGGGGGTGAATCCGGGTTAAGACCATTAGGAGTAAAACAAAGGCACGCGGTCCCTTGGTACCTTTACCGGCGCGACACTTGGGGGAGATGTCGCCCGACAGTTCAAGTATTGATCAGTCTGGCGCCGAGTCCAGTTGGCCGGCCGGGGTTTTTAAACAAATTTGGAATACGTTCGCTTCGGTTATGTTCTCATTCCCCCCGAAACGTTCGTGAAATGAACAAGAAACACAGATATGGTCGGATGATCCGTGCATTTTTGCGCAAGTTAGGCATAATACGCGGCTTCGAATTTTGACCCCTACAGACCTTTTCTTATGCACAAAGAACCTCGTAAGGTCCGTGAGTTTCGTCGCCGCGAGCAAGAAATTCTCGATACCGCGCTCAAGCTGTTCCTCGAACAAGGTGAAGACAGTGTCACCGTCGAGATGATTGCTGATGCCGTGGGTATCGGCAAAGGCACGATCTACAAGCACTTCAAGTCCAAGGCCGAAATCTATCTGCGCCTGATGCTCGATTACGAGCGCGACTTGAACGAGCTGTTGCATTCGGCCGATGTCGACAAGGACAAGGAAGCGCTGTCCCGTGCCTACTTTGAATTCCGCATGCGCGACCCGCAGCGCTATCGCCTGTTCGATCGCCTGGAAGAGAAGGTGGTCAAGGGTAATCAGGTGCCTGAGATGGTCGAGGAGCTGCACAAGATCCGTGCCTCGAACTTCGAACGCCTGACGCTGCTCATCAAGGGCCGCATCAGCGAAGGCAAGCTCGAAGACGTGCCGCCATACTTCCACTACTGCGCATCCTGGGCGCTGGTGCATGGCGCGGTGGCGCTGTATCACTCGCCGTTCTGGAGCAACGTGCTGGAGGATCAGGAAGGTTTCTTCCAGTTCCTGATGGACATCGGCGTGCGCATGGGCAACAAGCGCAAGCGCGATCCTGAAACGCCAAGCAGCTGAATCATTCAGTTGCCTTATGCGCCGTGTTTTTCGCTACATGGCGCAGTACCGCAGGAATATACTCAGGCATAGGGCTTGCTAAAACTTGAATTGTGAGTCAAGTTTTAGCCGCTCGATTTTCCATCGCCGGAGTGCTTCATGATCGTTGACCGTCAAGGCAGGCGTTTTCGCAATTTGCGGATCAGTCTGACTTCAGCCTGCAATTACGCCTGTACCTACTGCGTGCCCAACGGCAAGCGGTTGGTGGCTGCGCAGGATGAACTGTCGGCCGAGGCCATGGCACGTGGCGTGGCTTATCTGATCGAAGCCGCCGGCATCGAGCGCCTGCGCATCACTGGTGGCGAGCCGCTGGTCAGCCCCAAACTCGAATCGTTCATGAGCGCCGTCGGCAGGATGGGCCTGGAAGACATCAGCCTGACCACCAACGGTCAACTTCTGGCGAAAAAACTTCCGCTGCTGGTCGATGCCGGCCTGCGACGCCTCAACGTTTCCCTCGATACCCTGGACGCCGGCGCGTTCCGCAGCATTGCCCGTGGCGGCGATCTGGCCACCGTGCTGGATGGCATGGATCAGGCGGCAGCGGCGGGGATGAAGATCAAGGTCAACATGGTGCCGTTGCGCGGGCAAAACCTCGACCAAGTGATGCCGCTGCTCGATTACTGCCTCGAGCGCGGCTTTGAGCTGCGCTTCATCGAGCTGATGCGCATGGGCCACCTGGCCACCGATTCCAACGCCTTCCTGCAACAGTTCGTCAGCCTGCAACAGCTGCTGAGCCTGATCGGTGAACATTACGAGTACGCGCAAACCGACGCGCCAGTGGACGCCACGGCGGTTCGCTATGCGATTCCCGGTCTGGGCAACTTCGGCGTGATCGCCAACGAAAGTGTGCCGTTCTGCCGAACCTGCTCGCGCCTGCGCCTGTCGTCCACCGGATGGCTGCATGGCTGCCTGTCGTCGAGCAACCGCCACTACGTCGGTGACCTGCTCGACAAACCACGTCACGAGGCGCTGCCGGCGTTGCAACGGCTGCTGGTCAAGGCGCTGGGCGACAAGCAGGAAGTCGCGTTCTCCGGCGGCGCGACCGTCATGAAGATCATCGGCGGCTGAGCCCGGTTTAGCCACAAAGTCTTATTTCAAAGCGGATACCTGCACATTTCCAAGGACTGGCGCAAAAGCTGCATCCTACGGCCATTCGCCGGTTTTCCGTCACCGGCTTCTGGAGGATTAGGATGCGTAGCCTGGTTTTGCTGCTGGCCGTTTTGGCGCTGGGCGGCTGTATGACTGTCAGTGACATGGCCGAAGGGACTCGCTACCAGATGAGCGACGCTGGGCTGCTGGATCACAGCGACAGCCGTCGCGTAAACAATTTCCGCATTCAGCCGGATTCGTTTATCTACATCGCACAAGGCTCGTTCGCGCCGCCGGGTGGTTCTTACCCGCGTCCCAACGTCGTCGCCGAAGAGGCCTTCAAAGGCTTCGTCGAATACTTCCCGATGGTCCGCCGCGCCCGCGCGCCGGAAGGCCTCGACCAGGCAATGGGCGAAGCCCGCGACGCCGGCGCCCACTACCTGCTGTACACCCGTTTCGCCAAGGCTGACGACCGCATCGGCAACTCCGATGAGTGGCTGGATCAGGAAGCCGTGGATCGCCTCGGTATCGACGGCGGCGTGATTCAGATCATGTTGATCGAGACCAGCACCCAGTATTTGATTGATACTGCACGGATCAAGAGTCGTGGCGGTTTACTGACGTTCCACGACAACAAGCCCGAAGACCTGATCGGCCCACCGCTTGCGCAGTACGCGCGCAGCCTGCTGGGCGTCGGGGACCAGTAATTCAAGGAGTACGCCATGAGTGGCCCGCAAAAAGCCAATGACCTGCTGGGGCAAATCCCCAAAACCAAAGGCTTGCCGCCGGTGCACTTGTGGAACCCGGATTTCTGCGGCGATATCGACATGCGCATCGCCCGCGACGGCACCTGGTACTACCTGGGCACGCCGATCGGGCGCAAGCCGATGGTCAAGCTGTTCTCCACCATCATCCGCCGCGACGGCGATGATTACTTTCTGATTACTCCAGTGGAGAAAGTCGGAATCAAGGTCGATGACGCGCCATTTGTGGCGATTGCCGTCGAGGTGGAAGGCGAGGGTGAGGCGCAAGTGCTGCGCTTTACCACCAATGTCGATGAAATCACCGAGGCCGGCGCGGAACATCCGATCCGCGTCGAGATCGATCCGACAACGCAAGAACCTGCCCCTTACGTGCATGTGCGCACCAACCTCGAAGCGCTGATCCACCGCAACGTGTTCTACCAATTGGTGGAGCTGGCAGTCAGCCATGAAATCGATGGGCAGCGTTGGCTGGGCGTCTGGAGTGGCGGCGAGTTCTTCCGCATCGGCCTCGAACCTTAAGACAAACCGCAGTCTGTGAAAGCAGGCTGCGGTTTTTTGTCGTTGACTCTCAATCGTATGATGATTAGCGTAGGCACCCACAGCGAACGGCTTCGGGGTGTCCATGTCGAGCAGTTTTCACGCATCAACGGTTGACTGGCTGGGCGCCTGGATTGCTGCCGGCCAGGTGAAACCGGGGCAGGCAATCAAGGTCGAGGCCGATCTGGGCGAGCAGCTCGGGGTCAGTCGCACCGTGATCCGCGAAGCCATCAAGACTCTGGTCGCCAAAGGCATGCTCGAAGTCGGGCCGAAAGTCGGTACGCGAGTGCTGCCGATCAAGCGCTGGAACCTGTTCGATCCGCAAGTCGTGGGCTGGCTGTCGCGCAGCGGCCTGCCGGAAAACTTCGTCGATGACCTGCTCGACCTGCGCCGCACCATCGAACCGATGGCGGTGCGCTGGGCCTGCGAGCGGGCGACCGTCGAACAGGTGCAAGCCGTGCGGCAGGCCTACAACGCGCTGGAACGGGCGGTCGACAGCGGCATCGATTACAACCGCGCCGACCAGTTCTTCCACGAATGCATTCTCGCCGCCAGCCACAATCAATTCATCGAGCAAATGGTGCCGGCCCTCGGCGCGCTGCTTGCCGTGTCCTTCGAAGTGTCCGCAGCCGACCCCGACGAATTGCGCCGCACCTTGCCTATTCACAAAGACATGGCCGACGCCATCGCCGCACGGGATGCCGCGCGCGGGGTGTGGGCCTGCATGACCCTGATCGACAATGCCGACCTGGCCATCAAGCGGTTCTACCCGCAGGTGATGGCCGACAAGAAAGCCAGCTGACAAAAACAACAAGACAGGAGGTTGCATGACGTGGACTGCGGTGACAGAGCATCGGGCGCAACTGGGCGAGAGCCCGTTCTGGGACGCACCGACCCAGGCACTGTACTGGGTCGACATTGCCGGCAGGCAGGCGCTGCGGCTGATCGGGCAGAACGTGCAGATCTGGCAGATGCCGGAGCACGTCTCGGCGTTCATTCCCTGCGCCAGCGGCGACGCACTTGTGACCCTGAGCAGCGGCGTCTACCGGCTCGATCTCGATTCCCCCGGACTCGAGCCGCGACTGACGCTGTTCTGCGTCGCCGATCCGCAACCGGGCAATCGCGCCAACGAAGCACGTTGTGATGGCCAAGGCCGTTTGTGGCTCGGCACCATGCAAAACAACATTGGCGAGCGGGGCGAGGATCTGCCGATTATCCGTCGTTCCGGCGGGCTGTTCCGGATTGATCCGGATAAAAGGGTCACACCCTTGTTACGGGGGCTGGGCATTCCCAACACGCTGCTCTGGAGCGACGACGGCACCACGCTGCTGTTCGGCGACAGCCTCGACAGCACCTTGTACCGCTATTTCATTCACACCGACGGCAACCTCGACACTGCCCAGCCTTGGTACAGCGCCGATCAGCACGGTGGCCCGGACGGTTCGGCGATGGACGCCGAAGGCTACGTGTGGAACGCCCGCTGGGACGGCAGCTGCCTGCTGCGCCTTACACCGGATGGCCAGATCGACCGCAGGATCGAGCTGCCGATCAGCCGCCCGACCAGTTGCGTGTTCGGCGGTGCCGACCTGAAAACCCTGTACATCACCAGCGCTAAAAGTCCGCTGAATCACCCGCTGGACGGCGCCCTTCTGTCTTTGCGAGTGGACGTCGCCGGAAAGCTCTGTACGCGATTCGCTGGTTAAATCCCAAAATATGGGATGCAAAATTATATATTGAGATTATTTGGCGGTCGGGTTTATAGTCGGCTCCAGCAGTAACACGCACTCACACTTAAAAAGAACAAAACAGGTGAAGTGATGCAGCGAATTTTCATCGCACTCCACAGCGGAGTCAGCGCTTCGGGCCGTTTCGGTACTGCGGCGTGCGCGCGCCTGTTTTGTTCCACAAGCCTTCCAGACCGGACATCGTCAGATGCCCGGTTTTTTTATGCTTTCGAACAGGAGTCCTGATTCATGGCTGAACCTCTGTCCCTGCCACCGGTGCCCGAGCCACCGAAAGGCGAGCGCCTGAAAAACAAGGTCGTGCTGCTGACCGGCGCTGCCCAAGGCATCGGCGAAGCAATCGTCGCGACCTTCGCCTCGCAACAGGCCAAACTGGTGATCAGCGATATCCAGGCCGAAAAGGTCGAGAAAGTCGCCGCCCACTGGCGCGAGCAGGGCGCCGATGTGCAGGCGATCAAGGCCGACGTCTCGCGTCAGCAGGATCTGCACGCCATGGCCAAACTGGCCATCGAGCTGCACGGTCGCATCGATGTGCTGGTCAACTGCGCCGGTGTCAACGTGTTCCGCGATCCGCTGGAAATGACCGAAGAAGACTGGAAACGCTGCTTCGCCATCGACCTCGACGGCGCCTGGTATGGCTGCAAGGCCGTGCTGCCGCAGATGATCGAACAGGGTATCGGCAGCATCATCAACATCGCCTCGACCCATTCGACGAACATCATTCCCGGCTGCTTCCCGTACCCGGTGGCCAAGCATGGCCTGCTCGGGCTGACCCGCGCGCTGGGCATCGAGTACGCGCCGAAAGGCATTCGCGTCAACGCCATCGCCCCGGGCTACATCGAAACTCAGCTCAACGTCGATTACTGGAACGGCTTCGCCGACCCGCACGCCGAACGTCAGCGCGCCTTCGATCTGCACCCACCGAAACGCATCGGCCAACCGATCGAAGTGGCAATGACTGCTGTATTCCTGGCCAGTGATGAAGCGCCGTTCATCAACGCCTCGTGCATCACTATCGATGGTGGTCGCTCGGTCATGTACCACGACTGACAAAAGCGGGTTTCAGGTGGAAAGGTACGCCTGAAATCCAATCATCATACGATATGACTATTGTCGTCATGATTAGCAGGAAACGCTTCGACCGCTTTAACGTTTTTCAAATAACGCTCAAGAAAAATAACAAGGAGTCTGCTTATGAAACGTCGTTTCGGGATTCGTACCCTGTGCAGTACCGCGCTGGCGGTCACTGCGTTCAGCCTGAGCAGTGCCCTGCTGGCCGCCGATCCGGTGAAGATCGGGTTTCTGGTCAAGCAGGCCGAAGAGCCGTGGTTCCAGACTGAATGGGCCTTCGCCGAGAAAGCTGCCAAGGACAAAGGCTTCGAGCTGATCAAGATCGCCGTGCCGGACGGCGAGAAAACCCTATCCGCTATCGACAGCCTTGCGGCCAACGGCGCCAAGGGCTTCGTCATCTGCCCGCCGGACGTGTCGCTCGGCCCGGCGATCATGGCCAAGGCCAAACTCAATGACCTGAAAGTGATTGCCGTCGACGACCGCTTCGTCGACGCCAATGGCAAGTTCATGGAAGACGTGCCGTACCTCGGCATGGCCGCGTTCGAAGTCGGCCAGAAGCAGGGCGCCGCTATGGCCGCCGAGGCGAAAAAGCGTAACTGGGACTGGAAAGACACCTACGCGGTGGTCAACACCTACAACGAACTCGACACCGGCAAGAAGCGCACCGACGGCTCGATGAAGGCCCTCGAAGATGCCGGCATGCCGAAAGAGCACATTCTGACCGCCGCTCTGAAAACCCTCGACGTACCGGGCAGCATGGACGCCACCAACTCGGCGCTGGTCAAGCTGCCGAGTGCGGCGAAGAACCTGATCATCGGCGGCATGAACGACAACACTGTGCTGGGCGGCGTGCGCGCCACTGAAGCCGCCGGTTTTGCCGCGGCCAACGTGATCGGCATCGGCATCAACGGCACCGACGCCATCGGCGAGCTGAAAAAGCCCAACAGCGGCTTCTACGGTTCGATGCTGCCGAGCCCGCACATTGAAGGCTACAAGACCGCCGAGATGATGTACGAGTGGGTCACCACCGGCAAGGAACCGCCGAAGTACACCGCAATGGACGACGTCACCCTGATCACCCGCGACAACTTCAAGCAGGAGCTGGAGAAGATCGGCCTGTGGAACTGACGGCAGCGGCGGCCCGGCCAGCCGGGCCGCTTGAACGGTGTGATGAGGTGGCTTAAATGCACGCGCAAGTACAGACACAAGAACACAGCGCCAGCGGCAGCCTGCGTTTCAACGGGATCGGCAAGACCTTCCCGGGCGTGAAGGCGCTGGACGGCATCAGTTTCGTCGCTCACCCCGGACAGGTTCACGCCTTGATGGGCGAGAACGGCGCCGGCAAATCGACCCTGCTGAAGATCCTCGGCGGTGCCTACATCCCGAGCAGCGGCGAGCTGCAGATCGGCGAGCGGATGATGGCGTTCAAGTCCACTGCCGACAGCATCGGCAGCGGCGTGGCGGTGATTCACCAGGAGCTGCATCTGGTGCCGGAAATGACTGTGGCCGAGAACCTGTTTCTCGGTCATCTGCCGGCCAGTTTCGGCTTGATCAATCGTGGTGCGCTGCGCCAGCAAGCCTTGGCTTGCCTTAAAGGCCTGGCCGATGAAATCGACCCGCAGACCAAGGTCGGACGCTTGTCCCTCGGCCAGCGGCAACTGGTGGAAATCGCCAAGGCGTTGTCCCGTGGCGCGCATGTGATTGCCTTTGACGAACCGACCAGCAGCCTCTCGGCGCGGGAAATCGACCGCTTGATGGCGATCATCGGCCGACTGCGCGACGAGGGCAAAGTCGTGCTCTACGTCTCCCATCGCATGGAAGAAGTGTTCCGCATCTGCGACGCGGTGACGGTGTTCAAGGACGGTCGCTACGTGCGCACCTTCGACGACATGAGCCAGTTGACCCACGATCAACTGGTGACCTGCATGGTCGGGCGCGACATTCAGGACATTTACGATTATCGCGGTCGCCCGCGCGGTGCCGTGGCGCTGAGAGTCGATGGCTTGCTCGGCCCGGGCCTGCGCGAGCCGATCAGTTTCGATGCGCACAAGGGCGAAATTCTGGGCCTGTTCGGGCTGGTCGGGGCAGGGCGCACGGAGCTGTTCCGGCTGCTCAGCGGTCTGGAGCGCAACACCGCCGGACGCCTGGAATTGCGCGGCCATGAACTGAAGCTGCGTTCGCCCCGCGATGCGATTGCCGCCGGGATTCTGCTGTGCCCGGAGGATCGCAAGAAGGAAGGCATCATTCCGCTTGCCAGTGTCGCCGAGAACATCAACATCAGTGCGCGCGGTGCGCATTCCGGGCTCGGTTGCCTGCTGCGCGGGATCTGGGAAAAGGGCAACGCCGAGAAACAGATCAAGGCCCTGAAAGTGAAAACGCCCCACGCCGGGCAACAGATCAAGTTCCTGTCCGGCGGCAATCAGCAGAAAGCCATTCTCGGCCGCTGGCTGTCGATGCCGATGAAAGTCCTGCTGCTCGACGAACCGACCCGGGGCATCGACATCGGCGCCAAGGCCGAGATCTACCAGATCATCCATAACCTGGCGGCCGACGGTATTTCGGTGATCGTGGTGTCCAGCGATCTGATGGAAGTGATGGGCATTTCCGACCGCATTCTGGTGCTGTGCGAGGGCGCCTTGCGTGGCGAAGTCAGCCGCGACCAGGCTAACGAATCCAACCTGCTGCAACTGGCTTTGCCGCGCCACCGCGCTGACGGCGTGGCGAACTGAGAGGTGACTATGATGACAACCCAAAACGAAACCCTGCCGACCGAGCGCAAACCTCTGGATATGCGGCGCTTCCTCGACGACTGGGTGATGCTGCTGGCGGCGGTGGGCATTTTTGTCGCCTGCACCCTGCTGATCGACAACTTCCTTTCGCCGCTGAACATGCGTGGCCTGGGTCTGGCGATCTCCACTACCGGGATCGCCGCGTGCACCATGTTGTATTGCCTGGCGTCGGGGCATTTCGACTTGTCGGTAGGCTCGGTAATCGCCTGCGCCGGGGTGGTGGCGGCGGTGGTGATGCGCGACACCAACAGCGTGTTTCTTGGTGTCAGCGCTGCGCTGGTGATGGGCCTGATCGTCGGTTTGATCAACGGCATCGTGATCGCCAAGTTGCGGGTCAACGCGTTGATCACGACGCTGGCGACCATGCAGATCGTCCGTGGCCTGGCTTACATCTTTGCCAACGGCAAAGCGGTGGGCGTATCGCAGGAATCGTTCTTCGTGTTCGGCAACGGTCAGTTGTTCGGTGTGCCGGTGCCGATCCTGATCACTATCGTCTGCTTCCTGTTTTTCGGTTGGCTGCTGAACTACACGACCTACGGGCGCAACACCATGGCCATCGGCGGAAACCAGGAGGCGGCGTTGCTGGCGGGGGTGAATGTCGATCGCACGAAGATCATCATCTTCGCGGTGCATGGGGTGATTGGGGCACTGGCGGGGGTGATTCTGGCGTCGCGGATGACTTCGGGTCAGCCGATGATTGGCCAGGGTTTTGAGCTGACGGTGATTTCGGCCTGCGTGCTGGGCGGGGTGTCGCTGAGTGGCGGGATCGGGATGATCCGGCATGTGATTGCCGGGGTCTTGATTCTGGCGATTATCGAGAATGCGATGAACCTGAAGAATATCGACACGTTTTATCAGTATGTGATTCGTGGGTCGATTCTGCTGTTGGCTGTGGTTATCGACCGTCTCAAGCAACGCTAAGATCAAGAGCTCCCTCATCCTAACCCTCCCGGAGGGAGAGGGGACTAATTGGGGGATGCTTCAGAGATACATCGACCTGAAAGTGTTTTGCTGAATCCATAATCGACTGGGTTTTTCAGGTTGATGTAGAGCGTAATACAGCTCGGTCAGTCCCCTCTCCCTCCGGGAGAGGGTTAGGGTGAGGGTGCTTTTGATTTTCCTCGCCTTCTGTCACCAACCCAAAATTTCCCTTGCCCGTCTCAACCCGTTTCGGTTATCACTTTGTACATGATTAGACAGGTACGATTTGACAAGAAACAACGGGTGGTCGACGAGCTCGTCCGACGCATCGAAAGCGGCCTCATGGAGGACGGCTTTCTGTTGCCCGGCGAGCATCAGTTGGCTCAGGAATTCAACGTCAGCCGAGGCACGTTGCGCGAAGCCCTGGCTGAACTGAAGCGGCGCAATTACATCGCTACGCAAAGCGGGGTCGGTTCCATCGTCACGTTTGACGGCGTGGCGCTCGACCAGCGCAGCGGCTGGGCCCAGGCCCTGGCCGACAGCGGGGCGCTGATCAATACCGATGTGCTGCGCCTGGAAGCCGTGACCCGCGAGGATCTATTGCCGCGTTTCGGCTCCGATCAATTCATTCTTCTCGAACGTCGCCGCCGTTCCAACGATGGCACGGCGGTGTCCCTTGAACGCTCTCTGATGCCCGCCAGCGGAGGCCTGGAAAGCCTGCCGCGAGTGGGCTTGATCGATAACTCCCTGACCATCACCCTGGCCGCTTACGGCTACATCGGCGAGCGCGGCGATCAGTGGATCGGTGCCGAACCGCTCAACGCCGTGGATGCCGAACTGCTCGGCCGTCCGGAGGGCACGGTGTTCCTCAAGGCATTGCGCACCACCTACGACCGGCAAAACCGCTTTATGGAGCAGGTCGAAAGCCTGCTCGACCCGGTGCATTTTCGTCTGCACCTGCAATTTGGAGAATCGAAATGACCGCCCTCGACCGTGCCTTGGGCGCGTTTTACGGCCTGGCCCTGGGCGACGCGCTGGGCATGCCGACCCAATCCCTGAACCGCGAAACCATCAAGCAGCGCTTCGGCCAGATCACCGATCTGCAAGACGCCGGCCCCTTGCAGCCGATTGCCGCGAACATGCCCAAGGGCTCGATCACCGATGACACCGAACAGGCGATTCTGGTCGGCGAGTTGCTGGTTGAAGGCAAGGGTTGGATCGAACCGGCGGTGCTCGCGCAACGGCTGATCGAATGGGAAGCCGAGATGCAGGCCAAGGGCTCGCAGGACTTGCTCGGCCCGTCGACCAAGCGTGCGATTGAAATGATCCTCGCCGGCCATTCGCCGGAGGAGGCCGGGCGCTACGGCACCACCAACGGCGCTGCGATGCGCATCACCCCGGTGGGCATCGCGGCGGATGTCGCCGACCCCGAGCGCTTTATCGCGGCGGTGGTGCAGGCGTGTCAGGTCACTCACAACACCACGCTGGGGATTTCCAGCGCGGCGGCGGTGGCGGCGGTGGTCTCGGCCGGGATCAATGGTCTGGATCTGGGCGAGGCGCTGAACCTCGGCCAGCAGATCGCCCAGCAAGCGGAAACACACGGGCACTGGGTGGCCGGTGGGCGCATCGCTTCACGGATCAGTTGGGCGCGCAGCATCAGTGTCGAAAGCGACCCGGTGTTGCTCGCGGATCTGCTTTACGACGTGATCGGCACCTCGGTGGCGTCGCAGGAATCGGTCGTAGTGTCGTTCGCCCTCGCGCAGCAGGTCGCGGTCGGTGAAATGACGCCGTTCGATGCGCTGTGTATGGCCGCGAGCCTGGGTGGCGACACCGACACCATCGCCGCGATTCTCGGCGCCATGCTCGGGGCCTGCCTGGGCCTGCAGAGCTGGCCGGCGCCGATGATCGAGACGGTGAAGGCCGTCAATGGTCTGGAGCTGGAACCGTTGGTGACAGGGCTTTTGGCCTTGCGCTGATTGAACTGACGCCATCGCTGGCAAGCCAGCTCCCACAGGGACCGTGCAAACCTCAAGGTTCGCTTTAAACCTGAGGGAGCTTCCACAGGGACCGTGCAAACCTCAAGGTTCGCTTTAAACCTGAGGGAGCTTCCACAGGGACCGTGCAAACCTCAAGGTTCGCTTTGAACCTGAGGGAGCTTCCACAGGGACCGTGCAAACCTCAAGGTTCGCTTTGAACCTGAGGGAGCTTCCACAGGGACGGTGCAAACCTCAAGGTTCACTTCCAACCTGTGGGAGCTGGCTTGCCAGCGATGGGCGCACCACAAATCCGGAATATTCACCCGCAATGGATCGCGCAGACAGGCCCAGGAAGGGGCGGGATGTCTTGTCGTTCTGCGTCATTGCCACAACCACAATAAAGGCAAACAGGAGCATTTTTCATGAGTTCATCGACCGCCGGGCAAAGCGCCGGGCAACTGGAAACCCGGGGCATCGAACCGGTGCCGGAAGGTGAGTGCAACGGTCATCCGCTGCAACTGTTCTGGGTCTGGTTCGCGGCCAACATTTCCATCCTCGGCCTGCCGCTGGGCGCCACGCTGGTTGCGTTTCGCGGCCTGGCGATCTGGCAGGCGATCATCGTCGCGATCCTCGGCGCTGCTGGTTCGTTCGCGGTGGTGGGGATCATCTCGATTGCCGGCCGTCGCGGTCGTGCGCCAAGCCTGACTTTGTCGCGGGCAATCTTCGGTGTACGCGGCAATATCGGCCCGACGCTGGTGTCGCTGATGTCGCGCCTGGGCTGGGAAACCGTCAACACCACCACCGCCGCGTTCGTGCTGCTGTCGTTGTGTTCGATTCTGTTCGGTTCGCCGGTGGAAGCCAAAAGCGCGCCAGTGCTGACCCTGATTTTCATCGCGATTTTCGTGCTGCTGACCCTGTCGGTGTCCGGCCTCGGCCACGCCACCTTGCTGGTGATCCAGAAGTGGGCGACCTATGTGTTCGGCGCACTGAACATTCTGGTCGGCGGCTTCCTCTGCGCGACCATCGACTGGAGCGCGGTGTTCAACGCCACGCCGGCGCCGATGAGCGCGATGATCATCGGTATCGGCACCATGGCGGCCGGCACCGGGATCGGCTGGGCCAACGCCGGCGCCGACATGTCGCGCTATCAGCATCGCAGCGTCAAAGCCGTGCGCCTGGTCGCCTCGGCGGCGTTCGGCGCGGGGATTCCGCTGGTGCTGCTGATCACCCTCGGCGGCTTGCTGTCGGTGGGCAACAATGACCTGGCGTCGGCGACTGATCCGATCGTGGCGATCCGCGACATGCTGCCGACCTGGATGGCCGTGCCGTACTTGATCACCGCATTCGGTGGCCTGCTGCTGTCGAACAACCTGTCGGTGTACTCCGCCGGTTTGACCACGCTGACCCTCGGCTTGAGGGTCAAGCGCGTGTACGCGGTGGTGGTCGACATCGTGGCGATCTTCGCCGGTTCGATCTACTTCATGCTGATCGCCGACAGTTTTTACGGCCCGTTCATTACCTTCATTTCCCTGCTGGCGGTGCCGATCACGGCGTGGGTCGGGATCTTTGTGATCGACCTGATTCACCGTCACTACTACAGCCCCAAAGATCTGCTCGACGTCAGCCCGAGCAGCGCCTACTGGTACAGCGGCGGCATCGAGTGGCGCGCGTTCGGCGCGTGGGCGATTGCGATCGTGCTGGGCTTCAGTTTCACCACCATCGGCACCACGGCTGAAAATGTCTGGTTCAAGGGCTTCCTGTCCGACTCCTGGCTGGGCCACAACGGCCTCGGCTGGATCGTGACGTTCGTGGTCGCCGGCGGCATTTACTTCGTACTCGGCGGGGCGAGAGATCGCCGCGCTGCGCAATCCGAGAATGCTCATGCCTAAGATGTTGCACACCGGCCAGGTCATCATTGACCTGGTCATGGCCGTGGATGCGCTGCCGCAAATTGGCGGTGACGTGCTGGCGCAGTCCGCCAGTTTCGAAGCCGGCGGCGGCTTCAATGTGATGGCTGCCGCCGCGCGCAATGGCTTGCCGGTGGTCTATCTCGGCCGCCACGGCAACGGTCGGTTCGGCGATCTGGCGCGGCAGGCGATGAACGCCGAAGGCATCCGCATCGGCATCGACCAGCCTGCAGAGCGTGACACCGGCATCTGCGTGGCGCTGACCGATGCGTCCGCCGAGCGCAGTTTCATTTCCTACATCGGCGCTGAAGGTGAAGTGACGGAGGCGGAGCTGAACAGCGTCACCGCCGAGGCGGGGGACTACGTCTACGTCAGCGGCTACAGCCTGCTGCACAGCGGCAAGGCCCAGGCATTGCTGGACTGGACGCTGGCGCTGCCGAAAACGATCAACGTGGTGTTCGATCCGGGCCCGCTGGTGGAATCGCCGGACTCACCGATGATGCAGGCATTGCTGCCACGCATCGATGTGTGGACCAGCAACAGCGTCGAGGCGCTGCGTTTCACTGGCACGGCGGATATCGAAACCGCGCTGGACCGCCTGGCCGTGCACCTGCCACAGGAGGTGCTGATGGTCGTGCGTGACGGTCCGCAGGGTTGCTGGATTCATCAGTGCGGCGAGCGTCAGCATGTGCCGGGTTTCAAGGTGCAGGCAGTGGACAGCAACGGCGCGGGCGATGCGCATGCCGGCGTATTCGTCGCCGGGCTGGCACAAGGACTGGCCGCTCACGAAGCCGCAAGGCGCGCCAACGCTGCGGCTGCGTTGGCGGTCACCCGCTGGGGCCCGGCGACCGCTCCTGGCACTGCCGAGGTTGATGTGCTGATCAGCAAAAAATGCACTGACTGAATGATCGCAATCGCTGGCAAGCCAGCTCCCACAGGTTTCAGTAGGGGCGCAGTTTTTGCCAGCCCTTTGATTTCCGTGGGAGCTGGCTTGCCAGCGATAAGGCCTTCAGCCGTTACATCCAGTCTGGACCTAGCCGGCTCTGCGCAACGCCGCAATCAACTCATCTTTTCGCATCGACGAACGCCCGGGGATTTTCCGCTCCCGGGCCTCCTTGCGCAGGCTATCGACCGTCTGCACTTCGCGTGAAGCCTTGCTATCGCGCGAATGTCCCTCACGGCTTACTGTCGCGCGCCGCGCCGACTCCTTGCGATCTGAAGCTTTGGCGCTGGCCGGTTTCCGGCGCCCGGAACCTCCGGCCTTCTCGCCGCCGCCGGACTGTTTGTTCACTGTCGCCCAGGCGCGGGCTTCAGCTTCGTCCTTGGACATCCCTTTGTTCTGATAGCTGTCTTCGATGTGTTCGGCTTTGCGCTTCTGTTCTTCAGTGTATTTGGCTTTGCTTCCACGAGGCATGGCGAGTCTCCTGGTGGTTGGATGAATCTCGGTATGAACCGGCGCAGGCAATGCATTCGAACACTGCTTGCGCCAGTGACCGGAAGCGTCAGGTATCGAGCTTACGCGCCGCTTCCACACCCGCAGCGCTGAGCTTGATCGGCAGATTCAGCGAATGCTCTCCCGCTTCATTGCAAGTGATGTGTCCGTGGTGAATCAGTCCACGCTCCTGCAGGGCGGCGAGGGCACTGGCCACGACTTTCTCGCCGCGATAATTGTCCAGCACCTCTTTACCGAGGCCGCTTGGGTGGGCATGCAGCAGGCGGGTGAGGACTTCTTTTTCCAGGTTTTTATCGACGTTCATGGTTACCTCTTCAGGGAAGTGGATAAGACACGTTGCGTGGATGAAGCATGGATCACTGTCCTGCGCCTTCAGAGCCCGAACCACCCGTGGTGGTTTTCGAGCCGACGCCGGGACCGGCGTTGTCGGGGGCGGCCGGAGCGTCGGGGGTGTTCATGCCGCCCTGACGACCAGGATCGCTGCCCTGGGTACGAGGATCGGTTCCTGTGGCGGGCGGCTGATTGATCAGCGGTACACCCGAACCGTCGGTATTCATACCGGGGGCACTGTTGATGGCGGGTGCTCTGGGCTGGGTGACCGGATCGGTCGGCCCGGTGCCGGCGGCGGTGGTCGAGGCGGCGAATACCGCAGGACTGAGGAGGGTTGCGAATACGAGCGCAGTCAACCTTGACGGGATCATAGGGGGTCTCCAGTGATTGAAATCCTTACCTCACGTTGGTCTGCCCTCGTGAAAGATTGGTGCCTGATGAGCGACGAACGGTTCAGACGGGCTGAGCGCTTTCGAGGCCGATCTCGTCCTTGAACTGCTCCATGAAGCCTTTCAGGCGTTGATGGCGGAGCTGTGCCAGACGTTGGCCTGCAGTGGTCTGGAACCCGTCGGCGAGGTGCAGCAGTTTGGTCTGGAAATGATCGAGGCAGAATCGCTTGTCGTCGTAGTCCCTGTCCCGGGCTTCGGGATCGTGCGGGTCATACAGCGCGCTGCCCATCCGTCCGGCGGTGTAGAAGGTGCGGGCGACGCCGAGCATGCCCAGGGAATCGAGACGGTCGGCGTCCTGCATCAGCCGCGCTTCGAGGGTTAGCGGGGTGATGTTGGCGGAAAAGCTGTGGGCTTCGATGGCGTGGGTGACGGCGTCTATTTTGGCCTCGGGCCAGTTCAGTTTTGTCAGCACCTTTGAAGCTTTTTCCGCTGCCAGACGCGATGCCTGTGAGCGCAGTGGCGAGTTCTTTTCCACCGCCACGCAATCGTGCAGCAGCACGGCCGCGAGCAGTACTTCAAGGTCGCCACCTTCTTCGATCTGCAAGGTGCGCGCGTTGTGCCAGACCCGTTGCAGGTGCGACAGATCGTGGGCGCCGTCCTCCGACGGTTCCAGCGCGTGGGGCAGCAGTTGGGCGGCGAGTTCCGTGAGAGGCGAGAAAGCGAGATTGTTCATGGGAGTCCTTGTGATCGTCGGCCGCGCTAGCCTAATCCGTGGATTGCCATGTGACGAGCGCCGCGCGGCGCCTTAGTATGGCGTTTTCCTTTTTCCGACAAGGCCCGTCCATGACGATCGAAATCCGCCCGGCGACCCCCAGCGATGCACCGCAAATCCTCGCGTTCATCACTGAACTTGCAGACTTCGAAAAGGCCCGTCACGAAGTCATCGCCAGCGTCGCGGACATTGAACGCAGCCTGTTCAGCGAAGGCGCCACGGCACATGGCCTGATTTGCCTGCGCGACGGCTTGCCGATCGGTTTTGCGGTGTTCTTCTTCAGCTATTCAACCTGGCTGGGCAGCAACTGCCTGTACCTCGAAGACCTCTACATCACCCCGGAACAACGGGGCGGCGGCGCCGGAAAAACCCTGCTGCGCCACCTCGCAAAAATCGCCTGCGCCAACGACTGCGGCCGCTTCGAATGGAGCGTGCTGGACTGGAACACCCCGGCCATCGAATTCTATAAATCCCTCGGCGCCCAGCCGCAGGAAGAGTGGGTGAGGTATCGCATGGATGGCAAGGTGTTGCGCGAGTTTGCCGAGGGCTGAACAAATAGTGGCAATCTGACTGTTGATTCGATTGTCCAAACCGCTCTAGTCCGGCATCCTGTGCGCCATTTTTGCGCGCTCACGGACGACACCTGCAATGCCTCTGGCACTCTTTCTCCATGCCCGTGGAGCCTTCGCTGCGTCAACGAGTGACCGGCGATGAGCGGACTTCGGGCGTCGATCCGCCTCTACGGTCTGGTCAAAACCCTCGGCTCCAGCGACAACCCGAACCACCAACCGGTAGACATCCTCTGCACCGTCAACCGCATGGGCTGCAAAGCTATCCGTGCGTTTGTCTCGCGGCTCGATGCCGAGCTGATGGCGCGTAGCGCGGGCTACGATGACTACCGGGTGATACCGCTGCGAACGTTTGATCCGAACGGATTCATCGATGTTCATCAAGGCTGGCTGAGCCTGCACGTGTGCTGCGGATTTGTCGCGCCGGCCGGGCAATCGATGTTCCACCAAGGCGTGCTGTCGCCGATGGGCTGGTACGTCTACTCGGAAACTGGCCGCTGGACGGCCGAGCGCTACGCGTCACCAACCCCATGCCAAATCACCCTTACGCGATTCAACGCGCTGATGGGAGCGTGGAGCACGGCGTAACCAATGACGCGGGGTTTACCCATACCGTGAGTTCGCATTTGCCTGAGTCGATCAAGCTGTTCGTGGAGTAGGCAGATATGACTACTGAAAATCCTGCTCTGAAAGGCTGTAAAAGACTGGTCGTGACCCACGACCTGACCTGCAAAACGGACGGAACAGTCAAGCAGGCCACGATCACTCCCAAAAAGATTGTTCTGTTTTTTGTGGGTGGTGCGGGTGATAAAGAAAGTTATTACAGCACAGGCCCCAATAATAACGTTGCTGACGTCATGAAGGTGTTCGTCAGGGATATGGAGGCTGAGGGTATTTGTTCTGATAATTATGATATCCACCATATTGGTTATAACTATTTTATTAGTGAAGATGATCTGAAAAAGAATGTGCTGAAGAAGATTGCTGATGTGACCACGCCTGTATATGTCATTGGGCATAGCTTGGGCGGATGGAATGGTGCGCACCTGTCAGCTGTATTGACTGATAAGGGGTATCGAATTCCGTGTCTGGTTACACTCGATCCGGTTGGCGAAGGAAAAATCGTGTGGGGGGTTTCTAACATCTACCGTCAGGAGCCGAAGCCGAAGGCGGAATATTGGGTTAACGTCAGAGCCGATGCCAAAGACTGGAATTTTTCCGATCTCGTAGCCGATTTTGGAGAGCAATGGGATATGAAAAGTGGGCCCAATATGAACGGGCGAGTGAATGTGAATCACGCCGATGCCTGGGTTATCTACACATCAGTCCTGCAAAGTGGCATCTCGGCCAGAGACGCTTTGATGCAGGTTGTTGTTACTCATTTCAAAGGACGGAAATGTGCGTAATATAATTTTATGTATGGCTTTCTTGCTTTGCACTTCCTGTGCGATGAATCATGGTAAGCCCACTGCTCATTTACAATACGTTGGTGTTGAACGTTATTTGGATAGGAATATTTATCAGGTGCGTTTTTCGTCTGATGTTGATGTTGTCAATCTTTTCAAATCAAAAATAAGCCAGACGCTGCTGTGTTCTTTTGAGGACGATTTTGATTTTTCGGCACCTCACTCTGCGGGTAGATATGGAGAGGGTTTTGTCGAGCCTGAAATTTCAAGTGCCGGGCCGGTTTTCAGGGCGGATGTTTTATTTTTCAAAAGAAAAAACGATACCAGTGAAAAAATCATTGAAGGTGAGGCATTGAGGTCTTTATTAGTGGGCCGAGAGTCTATTGTCTGTAAGGTCAGAATTAATTCCTACTCCTATAAAATATATTTGTCGGAGGACATGAAAGTTCCAACGGCAGATCTGTTAAGAGAGATCGATAAGTTTTAAACGGGATGCGATCCGTCCGGACAGGCGGTGCTCGTTGCTCAATTCGCTGTCCGGGCTTTTAAGAAAGGCAAATCCCAAAATATGGGATGCAAAATTACATATTGAGATTTCTCGCCTGAGAGGTCTATAGTCCAGCTCACTCACTGCCAATAACAAAACAGGTGAAGCGATGCTGGCGCAATTGATCGCGCTCGATTGGGGGACGACCTCACTACGTGCTTACAAAATCGCGGCGGGCGGGCAGGTGCTGGCGCAGCGGTCGCTGTCGTTCGGGATCATGCAGTTGCCGAAGACGCCGCGGGTCATCAACGGTCGTGAATGCGCCGACGGTTTTGAACTGGCGTTCGACGAGGCGTGCGGCGACTGGCTCGACGCACAACCCGAATTGCGGGTGATTGCCTGTGGCATGGTCGGCAGCGCCCAGGGCTGGCGCGAGGCGTCTTACCGCGATACGCCGGCTAACGTCGCCGATCTCGGAAAATCCCTGCAAACCGTTCGCAGCCTTCGCGGTGTCGATGTGCACATCGTGCCGGGTGTGATTCAGCGTTCAACGCTGCCGAACGTGATGCGCGGCGAAGAAACCCAAGTCCTCGGCGTCCTGCAGAATCTGCCGGTCGAGGCGGGCAATGATCTGCTGATCGGCCTGCCCGGCAGTCATTCGAAATGGGTGGAAGTGGCCGACGGCTGCATCACCCGCTTCGACACCTTCATGACCGGCGAAGTGTTCGCCGTGCTCAGCGAACACAGCATTCTCGGCCGTACCCAACAGCACAGCGCGACGTTCGACGCCGAGGCATTTGATCGCGGCGTGCAGGTGGCGTTGTCGGCAGAAGGCGAAATCGGCGTGCTGTCGACCCTGTTCAGCGCCCGCAGCCTGGGCCTGACCGGCGAACTCAGCGCCACCGCACAGCCTGACTATCTGTCCGGCCTGCTGATCGGCCACGAGCTGACGGCGCTGGCCAACGTGCAACGGCGTCGGCGCAATAGCGCAGAACTTCCTTCGATCATCCTCATCGGCAATGCGCAGTTGTGCGCCCGCTACAGCCGTGCTCTCGATGCCTGCGGTTTCGCCCGGGTGACGCTGGCCGAGCAAGCCACCGAGCGAGGACTGTGGCAATTGGCGCTCGCCGCCGGACTGATTGATTCCTCATCCCGTTAACCCTGACTGGAGGCCTGACATGCTCAAGCAAGCACTGGCGCAAAACGGACTGATCGCGATCCTGCGCGGCCTGCATCCGCAGGAAGCCGCCGCTGTCGGAGAAGTCCTGTATGCGGCCGGATTTCGCGTCATCGAAGTACCGCTCAATTCCCCCTCGCCGTACGAAAGCATTCGCATCCTGCGTAAGACCCTGCCCGCCGATTGCCTGATCGGTGCCGGCACGGTGCTGACCCCGGAACAAGTGGAATTGGTGAAGGAGGCCGGCGGCCAGGTCATCGTCATGCCCCACAGCGATGCCAAGGTGCTGCGGGCGGCGAAAGCGGCGGGGCTGTACCTGTCGCCGGGTGTGGCGACGCCGACCGAAGCCTTCGCGGCGCTTGAGGAGGGCGCGGACATTCTCAAGCTGTTCCCGGCCGAACAGATGGGCCCTGCGGTGGTGAAAGCCTGGCTGGCGGTGTTGCCGGCCGGGACGGTTCTGGCGCCGGTCGGTGGCATCACGCCGGACAACATGCAGGCGTTCATCGACGCTGGCGTCAAAGGTTTCGGCCTCGGTTCCGGGCTGTTCAAACCGGGCATGACGACTGAGCAAGTGGCGGCCAATGCCAAGGCCTACGTGGCGGCCTGGAAAGCCCTTCGCTAAGACTTTTCAGCGCTGCGTGCGCTGCATCTAACAAGAGAGACAAGCAGATGAAAATCACCAAACTCACCACCTTCATCGTCCCGCCGCGCTGGTGCTTCCTCAAGGTCGAAACCGACGAGGGCGTGACCGGTTGGGGCGAGCCCGTGGTCGAGGGTCGCGCCCACACGGTTGCTGCAGCGGTCGAGGAATTGTCCGATTACCTGATCGGCAAAGACCCACGCAATATCGAAGACATCTGGACCGTGCTGTATCGCGGTGGCTTCTATCGAGGCGGCGCGATCCACATGAGCGCACTGGCCGGTATCGATCAGGCGCTGTGGGACATCAAGGGCAAGGCCCTCGGTGTGTCGGTCAGCGATCTGCTCGGCGGTCAGGTGCGGGACAAGATCCGCGTGTATTCGTGGATCGGCGGTGACCGTCCGGCGGACACCGCGCGAGCCGCTAAAGAGGCGGTGGGCCGGGGTTTTACGGCGGTGAAAATGAACGGCACCGAGGAGCTGCAATTTCTCGACACCTTCGAAAAAGTCGATCTGGCACTGGCCAACGTTGCCGCCGTGCGCGATGCGGTGGGGCCGAACGTCGGCATCGGCGTCGACTTCCATGGCCGGGTGCACAAGCCGATGGCCAAGGTGCTGATGAAGGAGCTCGATCCTTACAAATTGATGTTCATCGAAGAGCCGGTGCTCAGCGAAAACTACGAAGCGCTGAAAGAACTGGCACCGCTGACCAGCACGCCGATTGCCCTCGGCGAGCGGCTGTTTTCGCGCTGGGACTTTAAACGGGTGTTGAGCGAAGGCTACGTCGACATCATCCAGCCGGATGCCTCCCACGCCGGCGGCATCACCGAGACCCGCAAGATCGCCAACATGGCCGAAGCCTACGACGTGGCGCTGGCACTGCATTGCCCGCTGGGGCCGATTGCACTGGCGGCGTGTCTGCAACTGGACGCCGCTTGTTACAACGCGTTTATCCAGGAGCAGAGCCTGGGCATCCATTACAACGAGAGCAATGACCTGCTCGATTATGTGAAGGATCCACGGGTGTTCGACTACGACAAGGGCTTCGTGAAAATCCCCAACGGCCCGGGCCTGGGAATCGAGATCAACGAGGAATACGTGATCGAACGCGCGGCGGTCGGCCACCGCTGGCGCAACCCGATCTGGCGGCATGCCGATGGCAGTTTTGCCGAGTGGTGAGTCGCTGATTCCCTTCTAAGCGATCGTTCCCACGCTCCGCGTGGGAATGCCTCAATGGACGCTCTGCGTCCGCTCTTGGGACGCAGAGCGTCCCGGGCTGCATTCCCACGCGGAGCGTGGGAACGATCTCGCCTGCTAAATCCGACCTCAATAAACATAAGAAGAGGCGCTCCCCATGCAACCGCAAACCCTTATCGGGCAAGCGACGTTAGTCGCGCCCAGCCGCAAGCGATTTTTCATCATGGTGTTGCTGTTCATCACCGTGGTCATCAACTACCTCGACCGCAGCAACCTGTCGATTGCCGCCCCGGCACTGACGACGGATCTGGGCATCGACCCGGTGCACGTCGGGCTGATCTTCTCGGCGTTCGGCTGGACCTACGCCGCCATGCAGATCCCCGGCGGCTGGCTGGTGGATCGGGTGCCACCGCGCATCCTTTACAGCGTCGCGCTGCTGTTGTGGTCGCTGGCCACGGTGATGCTCGGGTTCGCTGCCAGTTTCATCGCGCTGTTCGTGCTGCGCATGGCGGTCGGTGCGCTGGAAGCGCCGGCGTATCCGATCAACAGCCGCGTGGTGACGACCTGGTTCCCCGAGCGTGAGCGGGCCACGGCCATCGGCTTCTATACCTCCGGGCAGTTTGTCGGGCTGGCGTTTCTGACCCCGGTGCTGGCGTGGCTGCAACATGAGTTTGGCTGGCACATGGTGTTTGTCGTGACCGGCGCGGTGGGCATTGTCTGGGCGGCGATCTGGTACGCGGTGTATCGCGAACCGCGTGATTTCAAAGGCGCCAACCAAGGCGAAATCGACCTGATCCGGGAGGGCGGCGGGTTGGTGGACATCGCCGCCGAAACCGCCAAGGTGAAGGCGAAATTCAGCTGGACCGATCTCGGCATTGTCCTGAGCAAACGCAAGTTGTGGGGGATCTACCTCGGCCAGTTCTGCCTGAACTCGACGTTGTGGTTTTTCCTGACCTGGTTTCCGACCTACCTGGTGAAATATCGCGGCATGGACTTCATCAAGTCCGGTCTGCTGGCGTCGCTGCCGTTTCTCGCCGCGTTCATCGGCGTGCTGTGCTCCGGGTTCTTTTCCGACTTCCTGATTCGCCGTGGCTGCACCGTCGGGTTTGCGCGCAAGCTGCCGATCATTGGCGGGCTGCTGATTTCCACCTCGATCATCGGCGCCAACTTCGTCGAATCGACGCCGTTGGTGATTGCCTTCCTGGCGCTGGCATTTTTCGGCAACGGGCTGGCGTCGATCACCTGGTCGCTGGTCTCGACACTGGCGCCGGCGCGGTTGCTGGGCTTGACCGGTGGGGTATTCAACTTCATCGGCAACCTGTCGGCGATTGCCACGCCGATTGTCATCGGCTTCCTGGCTAGCGGCGATTCGTTCGCCCCGGCGATCACCTACATCGCGGTTCTGGCATTGATCGGTGCTTTGTCCTACGTGCTGTTGGTGGGCAAGGTCGAGCGCATCGAGTTGTAGTCGGCTATGTCGGGCGACCATAATGCCGCCCGTTCCCTCGCTCAACGCTAAAGGCTGGATATGCAGGAAGACGCCCCGAAAACCGCCAAGGACGCCGCGCCGACCGGCACCCAGACCCTGCTTCGCGGGTTGGGTGTGGTGCACGCCGTCGCCAGTGGCGCCCGCGATCTCAAAGAGATTGCCCGCCTGATCGGCACCACGCGCAGCACCACTCATCGTCTGGCCAGTTGTCTGGTGGACGAGCGCTACCTGCGCGTCGTGCCGCAAGTCGGTTATCTGCTGGGGCCGAAGCTGATCGAACTCGGTTTCCAGGCGCGCGAAGAATTGCCGCTGGTGACCCTGGCCGGGCCGTATCTGGACGAGTTGTCGGCGCTGACCGGCGACACCGTTCACCTGGGCATTCGTGAAGGCGACGAGGTGCTTTATTTGCTGAAGAATCCGGGGCGCAACGGCCCGGAAATGCGCTCGCGGGTCGGCCATCGCATGCCGCTGGCGCGGACCGGGATCGGCAAGGCGCTGATGCTGGATGACGCGCCGCAGGACTGGCAGCGCCTGTACGACATCAGCCTGCCGGCGGGTGGGAAAAGTCAGTTCTGGCCGCAGCATCCCCAGCAGTCGTGGGAGCAGCTGGAGCAGCGGATGACCGAGTACGTGGCCGGTGGCTATGCGTTCGATCTGGAAGACAACGAGCCGTCGATCCGCTGCGTGGCGGCGCCGATCCGCGACGCGAGCAAGCGCATCGTCGCGGCCATCAGCATCGCCAGCACCGTGCCGTACATGCCGCTGGAAAAAATGGCCGAGCTGATTCCCCTGATCAAAGGGGTCACGGCCCGGCTCTCGGCGGAGCTTGGCTTGAAGGTCTGAGGAATCAGAGCTTCAGAGTCGCCATATCGATCACGAAGCGGTACTTCACATCGCCGGCGATCATGCGGGCGTAGGCTTCGTTGATCTGGCGGATGTCGAGCATTTCGATGTCGCAGCTGATGTTGTGTTCGGCGCAGAAATCCAGCACTTCCTGGGTTTCGGCAACGCCACCGATCAATGAACCGGCCAATACGCGACGACCCAGCACCAGTTTCGCGGCGTGGACCGGCGGATCGATCGGTTCGATCAGGCCCACCAGAATGTGCACGCCATCGAAGCGCAGGGTGTCGAGGTACGGGTTCAGATCGTGCTGCACCGGAATGGTGTCCAGCAGGAAGTCGAAACGGCCGGCAGCGGCTTTCATCTGCTCTTCGTCGGTGGAGACGATGACGTGATCGGCGCCCTGACGACGACCTTCCTCGGCTTTGCTTGCCGAACGGGTGAACAGCGTCACTTCGGCGCCCATGGCCTTGGCGAACTTGATGCCCATGTGGCCGAGGCCGCCCATGCCGAGAATCCCGACCTTGTCGCCGGCCTTAACGCCGTAATGCTTGAGCGGCGAGTAGGTGGTGATGCCGGCGCAGAGAATCGGCGCGGCGGCTGCCAGATCCAGCTTCTCGGGAATGCGCACCACGAAGTGTTCGCTGACCACAATGCTGTCCGAATAACCGCCCATGGTGTTGCTGCCATCGACCCGGTCGGGTGTGGCATAGGTCATGGTCGGGCCTTCGAGGCAGTATTGCTCGAGGTTCGACTGGCAGGCTTCGCAGGTGCGGCAGGAGTCGACCATGCAACCGACGCCGACCAGGTCGCCGACCTTGTGTTTAGTGACATTCGCACCGACGGCGGTGACTTTTCCGACGATCTCGTGGCCGGGCATCAACGGGTAAACGGCGATGCCCCATTCGTTGCGCGCCTGGTGGATGTCGGAGTGGCAGACGCCGCAGTACAGGATTTCGATGGCGACGTCGTCGGCCCGTGGGCTGCGGCGTTCGAACTTCATCGGGGCGAGGGGAGTGGTGGCCGTTTGAGCGGCGTAGCCGATGGCGGTGTACATGTGAAACCTCGCAAAAGCAGTGACAGGTGAGGCGGCGCATTCTGGGCGCCGTCCGGTCGTCCGGCCATGGCGATTCCTCCGGGTGTCATGCCTAATCCTCCGGCATGCGGGGTTGAACGGCCGCATTGGCAAAAGGATCTGCGATGATGCTTTTATCCCTTTTTCCGTGATTTTTTCTGAAGAGCCACCCGATGCAATTGACCCGTCACCTTGATGCCAACGCCACCCTGGTTTCGCTGATCGAACCGCTGGCGCTGCGCGATGGTTACAGCCAGACCGGGCTGCCGGGCGTGCAAGTGTTGCGCGCCAGTTGCGACGTCGCCCGTGGCCCGCACATTTATGAGCCGAGCCTGATGATCATCGCCCAGGGCAGCAAACTGGCGTATCTGGGGCCGCGCACCATGGAATACGGCGCCGGGCATTACCTGATTCAGGCCTTGCCGGTGCCCTTTGAGTGCGAGACCTACGCGTTGCCGGACGCACCGCTGCTCGGCGTATCGGTGGCGATCGACCGGGTGCTGCTCGGTGAACTGGTGCTGGCCATGGGGCTGGCGCCGGGGCGGCATATTCCGGCGCAGACACCGGAGTCGATGACGTCGGTGGTGCTCGACGATGACATGCGTGGTTGTGTCGAACGCTTGCTGCGTTGTCTGCACGATCCGCTGGAATGCCAGATTCTCGGGCCAGCGCGGGTGCGTGAATTGTTGTTCGTCGCGTTGCGCGGTCCCCAGGCCGATGTGCTGCGGGCGCTGGTCGAGCAGCAGGGGCAGTTCGCCCGGGTGGCGGCTTCGATCAGTCATCTGCATGCGCATTACACCGAACCGTTGAACGTCGAGACGTTGGCCAGTTGCGCGAACATGAGTGTTTCGACCTTTCATGAGCATTTCAAACGCAGCACGTTGCTGTCGCCGGTGCAGTATCTGAAGCGTTTACGTTTGTTGAAGGCGCAGACGTTGTTGATCGCCGAGGGGTTAGGCGTGGCGCAGGTGGCGCATCGGGTGGGGTATCAGAGCACGTCGCAGTTCAGTCGCGAATACAAACGCTATTTCGAGCGTAGCCCCGGGGAGGAGCGCGCTGCCTGATCTGCCTCAATCCTGTGGGAGCTGGCTTGCCAGCGATCGCGGTGCTTCAGCCTGCAGCAATGTTGTCTGACACGGCCCCATCGCTGGCAAGCCAGCTCCCACCGGTATTGATGTGATGCACTGAATCGCGGGCAACAAAAAGGCCCCCATACAGGGAGCCTTGATGTTCAGCGGTTCGACTTATATGTTCCGTTTACATATTTGGATAGGTCGGGCCGCCGGCGCCTTCCGGCGTCACCCAGGTGATGTTCTGCGAAGGGTCCTTGATGTCACAGGTCTTGCAGTGCACGCAGTTCTGGGCGTTGATCTGGAAGCGCTTCTCGCCGTCTTCCTTGGTGATCACTTCATACACGCCGGCCGGGCAGTAGCGCTGTGCCGGCTCGTCGTACAGCGGCAGGTTCTTGCTCAGCGGGATGGTCGGATCGGTCAGTTTCAGGTGGCACGGCTGTTCTTCTTCATGGTTGGTACCAGAGATGAACACCGAGCTCAGCTTGTCGAAGCTGATCTTGCCGTCGGGTTTCGGGTAGTCGATCTTCTTGCAGTCGGCCGCGAGCTTGAGGCAGGCGTAGTCCGGCTTGGTGTCGTGCAGGGTGAACGGCAGTTTGCCGCCGAAGATGTTCTGGTCCAGCCAGTTGAAACCGCCGCCGACGATGGCGCCGAACTTGTGGATCGCCGGGCCGAAGTTGCGGCTGGCGAACAGTTCTTCGTAGAGCCAGCTCTTCTTGAAGGCGTCGATGTAGGTGGTCAGCTCTTCCGTGCCGTCCTTTTCAGCGAACAGCGCGTCGGCCACGGATTCAGCGGCGAGCATGCCGGACTTCATCGCAGTGTGGCTGCCCTTGATCTTGGCGAAGTTCAGGGTGCCGAGGTCGCAACCGATCAGCGCGCCGCCCTTGAACACCATTTTCGGCAGCGAGTTCAGGCCACCTTTGCAGATCGCACGTGCGCCGTAGCTGATGCGCTTGCCGCCTTCCAGGTACTGCTTGAGCACCGGGTGATGCTTGAGGCGCTGGAATTCGTCGAACGGCGACAGGTAGGTGTTGCTGTAGGACAGATCGACGATCAGACCGACTACCACCTGGTTGTTTTCCAGGTGATAGAGGAAGGAGCCGCCGGTGTTCTCGGTGCCCATGATGTCCATCGGCCAACCGGCGGTGTGGACCACCAGGCCTGGCTGGTGTTTGGCCGGGTCGATTTCCCAGATTTCCTTCAGCCCGATGCCGTAGTGCTGGGCGTCGGCATCGCTGTCCAGGTTATAGCGCTTGATCAGTTGCTTGCCGATGTGGCCACGGCAGCCTTCGGCGAACAGCGTGTACTTGCCACGCAGTTCCATGCCCGGGGTGTACAGGCCTTCTTTCGGATGACCTTCGCGGTCGACGCCGAGGTCGCCGGTGATGATCCCGCGCACCACGCCGTTTTCATCGATCAGCGCTTCCTGAGCGGCGAAGCCCGGGTAGATTTCCACGCCCAGGTTTTCGGCCTGCTGAGCGAGCCAGCGGCACAGGTTGCCGAGGGAGATAATGTAGTTGCCTTCGTTGTGCATGGTCTTGGGCACAAAGAAGTCAGGAATTTTCTGCGCGCTTTCGGCGTTTTTCAGCACGAAGATGTCATCGCGGGTGACTGGCGTGTTCAGCGGGGCGCCGAGTTCTTTCCAGTCCGGGAACAGTTCGTTCAGGGCCCGTGGTTCGAATACGGCACCGGACAGGATGTGTGCGCCGACTTCGGAGCCTTTTTCGACCACGCAGACGCTGATTTCCTTACCGGCTTCGGCGGCCTTCTGCTTCAGACGGCAGGCGGCGGACAGGCCAGCGGGGCCGGCACCGACGATGACCACGTCGAATTCCATGTATTCGCGTTCCACAGGCTATCTCCTACTCAAGGCTCAACAGTTTTTTTTCTAATTTGGAGGTTCGGTGTCGTATCCGTTATTGCCTTTACGTTAACGTCAAGGGTAATAATGGGCAAACCACCTTTCTCTCTAGGCGGCGCATTATATCTACACCACTCCTAGCGTCCAATACAAACGTTTGTTTGAATCGGCTCCAGCCCAGAGAAATCAAAGAAGCGCGGCTTATGACAGGGCATTTTGGCGTATTGACCAGAATGGGCGTTCCGGTCAAGATACGGGCGGTTTTGCGCTCGCCGTAGGCTGAATGGTGGTTTCAAGAGCACCTCTAAAGACAGGGCGTAGGCGGTAACCGGTGATGCGCAGCGCAGGTTCGGCGCGCAGTTTACACACCGCGAAGCGGCATGACTCGTCGGTCACGACTGACGAACGGTCATCCCGTTCAGCCGGCGTTTTTAGAGGTGCCCTTGTGCCCGATGAGCATCAACCGCCAGGTTCGCCTAGGCGACTTTCTTTTCACCGGAGAGTAACGAGGAATCCATGAAGGTTCTTGTAGCTGTCAAACGCGTTGTGGATTACAACGTCAAGGTTCGCGTCAAGGCGGACAATTCCGGCGTAGACCTCGCCAACGTCAAGATGTCGATGAACCCGTTCTGCGAAATCGCAGTGGAAGAAGCCGTACGCCTGAAAGAAAAAGGCGTTGCGACTGAAATCGTCGTCGTCTCCATCGGCCCGTCCACCGCTCAGGAACAGCTGCGTACCGCACTGGCTCTGGGTGCCGATCGCGCCATCCTCGTCGAATCCGCTGAAGACCTGACTTCCCTGGCCGTGGCCAAGCTGCTCAAGGCCGTCGTCGACAAGGAACAGCCTCAGCTGGTGATCCTGGGCAAACAGGCCATCGACAGCGACAACAACCAGACCGGCCAGATGCTCGCTGCACTGAGCGGCTACGGTCAGGGCACTTTCGCGTCGAAAGTCGAAGTCTCCGGCGACAGCGTTGCCGTGACCCGCGAAATCGACGGCGGCGCGCAGACCGTTTCCCTGAAACTGCCAGCGATCGTCACCACCGACCTGCGTTTGAACGAGCCGCGCTACGCGTCCCTGCCAAACATCATGAAAGCCAAGAAGAAGCCTCTCGAGACGCTGACTCCGGACGCTTTGGGCGTTTCCACCGCCTCCACCAACAAGACCCTGAAAGTCGAAGCGCCGGCTGCACGCAGCGCGGGCATCAAGGTCAAGTCGGTGGCTGAACTGGTCGAGAAACTGAAAAACGAAGCGAAGGTAATCTGATCATGACTATCTTGGTAATCGCCGAACACGACAACAAGGTGCTGGCTCCGGCCACCCTGAACACCGTGGCTGCCGCTGCCAAAATCGGCGGCGACATCCACGTTCTGGTTGCCGGCCAGGGCGCTGGCGCCGTGGCTGAAGCCGCTGCGAAAATCGCTGGCGTGAGCAAAGTCCTGAACGCTGACAATGCTGCCTACGCGCATCAGCTGCCGGAAAACGTTGCTCCTCTGGTTGCAGAGCTGGGCGCTGGCTACAGCCACATCCTGGCTGCCGCCACTTCCAATGGCAAAAACATCCTGCCGCGCGTTGCCGCTCAGCTGGACGTTGACCAGATCTCCGAAATCATCTCGGTAGAAAGCGCTGACACCTTCAAGCGTCCGATCTACGCCGGTAACGCCATCGCTACCGTGCAATCGACCGCAGCGATCAAAGTGATCACCGTGCGTGCCACCGGTTTCGACCCGGTTGCCGCTGAAGGCGGTTCGGCTGCTGTTGAAGCGGTTGCCGCTGCTCACAACGCAGGCACTTCCAGCTTCGTCAGCGAAGAGCTGGCCAAGTCCGATCGTCCTGAGCTGACCGCTGCCAAGATCGTCGTTTCCGGCGGCCGCGGCATGCAGAACGGCGACAACTTCAAACACCTC
This sequence comes from Pseudomonas sp. R15(2017), assembly GCF_002112685.1. Taxonomy (NCBI): domain Bacteria; kingdom Pseudomonadati; phylum Pseudomonadota; class Gammaproteobacteria; order Pseudomonadales; family Pseudomonadaceae; genus Pseudomonas; species Pseudomonas sp. R15(2017). The sequence goes on along the minus strand of NZ_NEII01000009.1, from coordinate 226,884 downwards.
TACGCGCTGGCCGACAAGCTGGGCGCGGCTGTTGGTGCATCCCGCGCCGCGGTCGACGCAGGTTTCGTACCGAACGACATGCAGGTCGGTCAGACCGGCAAGATCGTTGCGCCACAGCTGTACATCGCCGTTGGTATCTCCGGCGCAATCCAGCATCTGGCCGGTATGAAAGACTCCAAAGTGATCGTTGCGATCAACAAGGACGAAGAAGCACCGATCTTCCAGGTGGCCGATTACGGCCTGGTGGCGGACTTGTTCGAAGCCGTACCTGAGCTGGAGAAGCTGGTCTAATCCGGCTGCTTCACTTATAAAGAGCCCGACCTTTTGGTCGGGCTTTTTTTTGTCTCGGATTTGAGTGGGAGCGTTTCGCCATGGATCTGCATCGTCGGTTGGGCTGCTCGTGGTTGCTGGGGCTGGCATTGTTGCCGGGCCTGTCGGTGGCGTCGGGCAAATGCGAGCGGCTGGTCGTCACCGGCAGCCCGGATGCGCCGCCGTACCTTTGGCAGGATCCGCAGAACCCCAAGCAACTGATCGGTGCCAGTGCCGACCTGTTGCGACAGGTGGCCAAGGAGCTGGGGCTCAAAGTCGATCTGTTATATGCCGGCAAGCGTTCCCAGGCCCTCGACGAAGTGCGCAGCGGGCGCATGGACATGCTGGCCGACGCGCCAATGAACCTCAATGAGCTGGAAAACCTTGACTACATTCACCCGCCGTTGCTGGAAAACGATTATCTGGTGTGGACGCGCAAGGGCTCGACCCTCGTTTATAGCGAAGCCAGGGACCTGCACGGGCATACCGGCGGTTTGTCGGAAAAGTCTCGAATGACCCCGGCATTTGGCACTTTTGCCGAGCAGCAATTGACCCTGACCCGTACGGCAAACCTGACCCAGGCGTTTCAGAAACTTCTGCTGGGCGAGGTGGAATATGTACTCGCCGGTCGCTACTCGGGCATGGCGGCCGCGCAGGCATTGGGCATGGCCAATGATCTGCTGGCCTTTGAACAACCCATCGACCGCCCCGGTCTGTTCCTCGCGGTTTCGCACAACTCGGCCTGCAACGATCCGTGGTTGCGCGGACAGCTGGCCAAAAAGATGACAGAATTGCCCGCGTCCGGCCTGACGGAAGCCGCGCTGCAACGCAACATCGAGCGCTGGAAGGCGCAGCAGCAACAGCCGCCGCAACCACCTGTCAGCGCCCCAAAACAGTAGGGATTCTTAGTGAGTAATCGACTTCTTTTCGCGGCTATGGCCGTCTTGGCCCTGGCCGGTTGCGCCAGCGATCCGGCACCCAACGAACAAATGCGTCTGACCGAGCAGGCCCTTGAGCAAGCCAAGGCCGTCGGCGCCACCGCCGAAGACGTGCCGGAAATGAAACTGGCCGAGGACAAGTTCAACCGGGCCAAAGGCAGCATGGCGGGTGAGTCTTACAAGAATGCGCGGATGCGCTTCGAACAGGCCGAACTCGACGCACGCCTGGCGGAGGCCAAAGTCCTGACCCAGAAGAGCGAGGAGCAAGTGAACGTGCTCAACACCCGCATCGTCCGACTGCGCAAGCAACTGGGGAATGCCCAATGAGCCTGAAGTCCAAAACTCTCGGCGCTCTGATCCTCGCCGGTTGCGCCAGCCTGTACGGCTGCGCCGGTCAGCACAGCGAAACCGCATTGCAGCAGGCCAGCAGCGACTTCCAGAAGGTCAAGGAAGATTCCAACGTGCTGCGTATCGCGCCGAAAGATGTGATCCGCGCCGGTGAGTCCCTGGCCCGCGCCGATCGTCTGTCGACGTACTGGGGCAGCGGCTCGGACGTGGTGCATTACGCCTACCTGAGTCAGCGCTACAGCGAAATCGCCCGTGAGCACACCAATCAGGTGCTCAACGAAGAACGTGTGGCGAAGCTGGAACTTGAACGCCAGCGCCTGCAACTGGCCCTGCGCGAGTCCAAACTGTTGAGCGTGCAACAGCAGGGCAAATGGCTGGAAGAGCAGATCGTTGCGCTGGCCACCACCCAGACCGATCGTGGTCTGGTGATGACCCTCGGTGACGTGCTGTTCGATACCGGCGAAGCTGAACTGAAAAACTCGGCCAACCGCGTGGTGCTGAAGATCGTGCAGTTTCTGCAACTGAACCCGAAACGCATCGTGCGCATCGAGGGCTACACCGACAGCACCGGCGGCAAGCAGGAAAACCTCAAGCTTTCCCGCGACCGCGCACAGTCGGTGGCCGACGTGTTGACGGACCTGGGCATCGACGAAAAACGCATTCAGGTCGAAGGCTACGGCGATGAATACCCGGTGGACGCGAACGCTTCCGAGCGTGGACGTGCGCAGAACCGTCGGGTGGAAATCGTGTTCTCCGACGAAAAAGGCCAGCTCGGCGCCGCCCGCTGAGGGGGGCGTTACTGGAAAGCCCGGGCTGTCAGGCAGCGCCGGGCTTTTTTACGTCTGTCGATTACCTCACAAAGCAGTACAGATTTAACCGACACAGCACTGTATGGTTGACTAATATGGCAACTGTCCCAGTACACTTCCAAACTGTTCCGGTATTGTTTCACACAAGAATAAAACGCCCGTGAAATCGAGTGCTGCGTCATGACCAATCTCTTGCTCTACCAACGTATTGCTCAACAGCTGGCCGAAGATATCCGCCGTGGCGTCTATCAACCGGGCGAGCGCGTACCTTCGGTGCGCAAGATGAGTTCGCAGCTCAACGTCAGCCATGCCACGGTGTTGCAGGCTTACGCCAATCTCGAGGATCAGGGCCTGATCCGTGCGCGGCCGCAGTCCGGTTACTATGTCCACCAGACTCCCGCACTGACGGCGCCCACGCCGGACATCGCCCGGGTCGAACGGCCAGGCCTGGTCACCCGCAGCAGCATCATTCAGCAAGTGCTGGTCGAATCCCGTCGTGAAGGCGTGTTCCCGCTGGGGGCGGCGGTGCCGAGTGTCGATTACTTGCCGGTGCGCGCCCTGCATCAGCAGTTGGCCAAGGTCACCCGGTTTCACAGCCCTCGGGCGTTCAGCTACATGTTCAGCCCCGGTTTCGAGCCGCTGCGCCGGCAGGTGGCGATCCGCATGCGCGATGCAGGCGTGGTCGTTGACCCTTCGGAAGTGGTGATCACCCACGGCTGCGTCGACGCATTGCAGATGTCATTGCGAGTGCTGACCCGCCCCGGCGACCTGATCGCCGCCGAATCACCGACCTATTACGGCCTGTTGCAACTGGCCGACCTGCTGGGCCTGAAGGTCATCGAGATTCCCAGCGACCCCGCCACCGGCATGAGCCTCGAAGCCCTGCAACTGGCGGCCAATCAATGGTCGATCAAGGCGCTGGTACTGACCACCCGCCTGAGCAATCCACTCGGCGGCACCATGCCCGAAGAGCGGCAGAAACAGCTGCTGCGACTGGCCTCGGATTTCGATATCCAGATCGTCGAAGACGACATCTACGGCGAGTTGATGTTCGAGCAGGGGCGCACCAAGTCGCTCAAGGCTTACGACCGGCTAGACCGGGTGATTTATTGCTCGAGCTTTTCCAAGACCTTATCGCCCGGTGTGCGCATCGGCTGGATGATCGCCGGCAAGTACCAGCAGGAAATCCAGCGCTTGCAGACCTTCAGCACTCATTCGGCGTGCAGCGTCACCCAAATGGCCATCGCGGCGTACCTGGAAAACGGCGGCTATGACCGGCATTTAAGGTACATCCGCCAGGAATACCGAAAAAATCTCAGCGCATTCCAGCTGGCGGTTCAGCAGTATTTTCCCGAAGGCACGCAGATGACCCGGCCCACCGGCGGATTCATTCTGTGGGTCAGCCTGCCGGGGCGGGTCAACACCCAGGAATTGCACGTGCGGGCGCTGCAACAGGGCATCAGCATTGCGCCGGGTCTGATCTTCAGCAACACCGAGCAGTTCAACCACTGCATCCGGTTGAACTGCGGCATCCCGTGGAATCGCGAGGCGGAACGGGCGCTGATGACCCTCGGCATATTGGCGACACAGCTCTGCCAGGAGATGGTCGGCGGATTCTGAAACAATGGCGGAGCTTGTCATGTGGCGTCCAACAGGCGAGCATATGGCCCTCTGCCGTCAGCTTCGTTGGGTTCATGAAAGCGAAATTTTCTGCCGCCTGGGTTGTGCTATGCCTGCTGTTGATGGGTCATGTACCCGGTGTTTTGGCGGCTGCAGCGCAGGAAAAGGCGCCGGCCACTGCCAACGCGAAAAAACCGGCGACGACCAAAAAAATCGCTCCAGCGAAAACCACACAGCAGAAAAAGGCTGCTCCGGTCAAGAAGCGCGCACCGGTCGCTACCAAGTCAAAGTCGGCGAAAGAAGTGGCCAAGACGCCATTGCCGTCTGCGAAGCTCGACTTGAGTCTGCCCAAAGACATGGTTCAGGAATTGAAACCCCCCGGCTCCGTGACGCTGCCCAAGCGCGAAGCGATCCTGCCGCAGATGTTCGGTGACAAGAACAGCGGGTTCCAGCTCAATGGACGCTTGCTCAGCAACGAAATGCAGCTGCAACTGCGCAATGAAGAGCGCCGGGAAGTCGAAGGCGCGGCGCTGGATTTCGAGTTCAAGCAATAAATCGTCCCCGTCGGTGACCCGCAGACCAGACGCTTTGTCGGAGACTGGTCAGTCATTTTCGTTTCTGCGTAAAAACCCCGGCTCAGGGAATTTAAAACAGCCGTTTAAGCGGTTACCCTGTCCCGCGTCCCTTTAACACATTGCCCGCTGCGAGGAACGCGTCGTCATGAAATGCCGTGAAGGCTGTGGCGCCTGCTGTATTGCCCCTTCCATCAGTTCGCCGATTCCAGGCATGCCCGATGGCAAACCTGCCGGTGAACGCTGCGTTCAGTTGTCGGTCGATAACCTGTGCAACATTTTCGGCCGACCGGAGCGTCCGGCGGTCTGTTCAGGATTCAAGGCCGATCCGGAAGTCTGCGGCAGCAGCCAGGAAGATGCGATCAGACTGCTCGGCTGGTGGGAGCAGATGACGGCGGCGTGATGTGTCAAACGAACGGAACTTCAACAATAAGGAATAAGACTATGGGTTCGCTGCATCGTATCGCTGTGTTGTGTGGTTTGACTGCCGTGCTGGCCACCTCGGCCGCCCAGGCTGAAGACTGGAAAGTCGCCAAGAACGAAGACGGCATCAAAGTCTCCCTGAGCGAAGTGCCGGGTTCGGACTACAAGTCTTATCAGGGCGTGACCGTGATGAAGACCACCATCGCCAAACTGCGCGCCCTGCAGGAAGACGTCTCCGGTGCCTGCGCCTGGATTCACGAGTGCAAGACCCAGAAACTGCTCAAGCACGAAGGTGACCAGAGCTGGACGTACACTCAGTTCAACACCCCATGGCCAGTGACCCCGCGCGATTCCATCCTGCATGTCACCACCGTTGAAGGCGCCGATGGCAGCCTGACCCGTAATCTCGAAGGTGTGCCGAAGTACCTTCCTGAAGAAAAAGGCTTTGTGCGGGTTGCGCAGGTCAAAGGCTTCTGGAAGTTCGTGCCAAAAGGCGATCAGGTTGAAGTGACCTATCAGGTACACACCGAGCCAGGTGGCAGCGTGCCGTCGATGATCGCCAACAAGTTTGTGGTCGACGCACCGTTCAATACCCTGAAAGCCTTGAGAGAACGCGCCGAGAAGTAACTGTCGCGTTCATCTGTAAACGCCCCGAAGAACTCGGGGCGTTTTGTTTTCCAGGTTTATTGTGTTTCCGGATATGCGTTGAACGAAATTTTCACAAACGCTTCAAGACAATTCGCCCGCACTGTTCGCACCTGTATCGATGCGCCATGCCTTGAATGAAAGCGTCCGGCGGCGGGCACTAATCAATGGCAATGCCGTCGGTGATCGTGCAACATTTGCGCTCCGCGCAAGCCCCGGGGCCTGGAATGGCCAACAGAGGGCAGGGCGCAGCCGTATTTTTTGCAACTTCAACTTCCAATGGGTCCTAAAACGACATGGCAAACCCGGACGCCCTGAGTCAGCAGCGATCTTCCAGTCGCCTGCTGCAACCGACCGTCAAATCGCATCTGGCCTACACGCTTCTGTGCGCGCTGGTCATGATGGTGATGTTTTCCGTGCTGCGCCTCGCGCTGCTGGTCTACAACCGCGAGATGATCCTCGACACCCCGGCCTCGACTTTCCTCGAAGCCTTCGCCAACGGCCTGCGTTTCGATGTGCGTCTGGTGGTGTATGTCTGCATTCCGCTGGTGCTGGCGCTGTTCAGTGCCCGGGCCATGGCGGCGCGCGGGTTCTTCCGTCTGTGGCTGACCATCGCTTCGAGCATCGCGCTGTTCCTCGGCCTGATGGAGATGGACTTCTACCGCGAATTCCACCAGCGCCTCAACGGTCTGGTGTTCCAGTACGTGAAGGAAGACCCGAAAACCGTGATGAGCATGCTCTGGTACGGTTTCCCGGTGGTGCGTTACCTGCTGGCGTGGGCCGTGGGCACGCTGATCCTGACCCTGGCGTTCAAGGGCGCCGACCGTCTGACTCGGCCGCGTGGCCCGTTCAGCGGTGGCAATGTCGGCACCCGTCAGGTGGCACCGTGGTATGCGCGTCTGGCGGTATTCGTGGTGTGCCTGCTGATCTGCGTGGTGGCCGCTCGCGGCACTCTGCGCCAAGGCCCGCCGCTGCGTTGGGGTGACGTGTACACCACTGAATCGAACTTCGCCAACCAGCTCGGCCTCAACGGCACGCTGTCGCTGATCGCGGCGGCCAAGGACCGCATGGGCGAGGATCGCGACAACATCTGGAAAGCCACGCTGCCGCAGGATCAGGCACAGAAAGTGGTCCGCGACATGCTGGTGATGCCGGACGACAAACTGGTGGATACCGATATCGCCGCCGTGCGTCGCGAATACACACCGCCTGCCGACAAGACCCTGCCGATCAAGAACGTCGTCGTGATCCTGATGGAAAGCATGGCCGGTCACTCGGTGGGCGCACTGGGCGCGCCGGGCAACATCACGCCGTACCTCGACAAGCTGTCGAAAGAAGGCCTGCTGTTCGACCGTTTCTTCTCCAACGGCACCCACACCCACCAGGGGATGTTTGCCACCATGGCGTGCTTCCCGAACCTGCCGGGTTTCGAATACCTGATGCAGACCCCGGAAGGCAGCCACAAACTGTCCGGCCTGCCGCAGTTGCTCAGTGCGCGTGACTATGACGACGTGTACGTCTACAACGGTGACTTTGCCTGGGACAACCAGTCCGGTTTCTTCAGCAACCAGGGCATGACCAACTTCGTTGGCCGCAACGATTTCGTCAACCCGGTGTTCTCTGATCCGACCTGGGGCGTGTCCGACCAGGACATGTTCGACCGTGGTCTGGTGGAGCTCAAGGCGCGGGAAAACGGCAAGCCGTTTTATGCGCTGCTGCAGACCTTGTCCAACCACACGCCGTACGCCTTGCCGACGCCGTTGCCGGTCGAGCGTGTCACCGACCGTGGCCCGCTCAACGAGCACCTGACCGCCATGCGTTATGCGGACTGGGCGCTGGGTCAGTTCTTCGAGAAGGCCCGTAAAGAGCCGTACTTCAAGGAAACCCTGTTCGTCATCGTCGGCGACCACGGTTTCGGCAACGAGCGTCAGATCACCGAAATGGATCTGGGCCGCTTCAACGTACCGATGCTGATGATCGCACCGGGCATCCAGGAAAAATTCGGTACCCGTGACCACACCGTCGGCACTCAGGTCGACATCGTGCCGACCATCATGGGTCGCCTCGGTGGCGAAGTGCGCCATCAGTGCTGGGGCCGCGATCTGCTGAATCTGCCGCAGGGTGACACTGGTTTCGGTGTGATCAAGCCGTCGGGCAGCGAGCAGACCACCGCCATCGTCACTGCCGACCAGATCCTGGTACTGCCGAAAGACAAGGAAATGGCGCCGAAGATCTATCAATACGAGCTGGGCGCGAACCCGCACGCCGAAGTGGTGCCGGATGCACCGCGCACTGCCGAGCTGAAACTCAAGCTTGAAGCGTTCCTGCAAACAGCGACCAAGAGCCTGATCGACAACACCGCCGGTGTGGTTAACGGCAAGCCGGACTGATCAGTCGGCACAATAAAAAAGAGGCCCTTGCAAGGGCCTCTTTTTTTTGTCGGTCAAACAGTCATATCCGACCGAGTAACAGCAGCACCAACAGGACTACCAGCACTACACCGATAATGCCCGAAGGGCCGTAACCCCAACTTCTGGAGTGCGGAAAGACCGGCAGACCACCGATCAGCAACAGGATCAGGATAATGATAAGAATTGTGCCCATGTCGAATTCCTTGTTGATAGTGTCTGAGAAGTCTTGATGTTCAAGGGCAGCTGAAAGTTGAACTAAATCCAGCCGGCTTACAAATTCCGACCGGTGCGCGTAAAAGAAAATTCAATGTTTTTTTAAGTTATTTGGCTCGCGCACTTATTTCGTTTGTTGCTGCGGTTTGCTCTCGCCATTCAGCAATCTGATGGAGCGTGGGTCGCCCGGTATCCTTCGCTACACTCCGCGCATCTTCCCCGGAACAACAAGGCTGTCTGCTATGCAAAATCGCATGATGATCACTGGCGCGGGCTCAGGCCTGGGTCGCGAAATCGCGCTGCGCTGGGCGCGTGAAGGCTGGCAACTGGCCTTGTCTGATGTCAGCGAGCCCGGTTTGCAAGAGACCCTCAAACTCGTTCGCGAAGCCGGTGGCGATGGCTTCATCCAGCGCTGTGACGTGCGCGATTACAGCCAGCTCACCGCGTTTGCCCAGGCCTGCGAAGAGAAACTTGGCGGCATCGACATCATCGTTAACAACGCCGGTGTGGCCTCGGGCGGTTTCTTCAGCGAGTTGTCGCTGGAAGACTGGGACTGGCAGATCGCGATCAATCTGATGGGCGTGGTCAAGGGCTGCAAGGCGTTCTTGCCGTTGCTGGAGCAGAGCAAGGGCAAGATCATCAACATCGCCTCGATGGCTGCGCTGATGCAGGGCCCGGCGATGAGCAACTACAACGTGGCCAAGGCCGGAGTGGTGGCGCTGTCGGAAAGCCTGTTGATCGAACTGGCCCAGCAGGAAGTCGGGGTTCATGTGGTTTGCCCGTCGTTCTTCCAGACCAACCTGCTGGATTCTTTCCGGGGCCCGACGCCGGCGATGAAAACCCAGGTCGGCAAGTTGCTGGAAAGTTCGCCGATCACCGCCAGCGATATTGCCGACTACATCTACAAGCAGGTCGCGGCCGGCGAGTTCATGATCCTGCCCCACGAACAAGGGCGCATGGCCTGGGCGCTCAAACAGAAGAATCCGCAGCTGCTGTACAACGAAATGACCGCAATGGCCGAAAAGATGCGCGCCAAGGCCAAACAGAACAATGGCTGAACTTGCCCGGGGTTCGCCGCATCGTTAGGGTGGCCGCAACAGTCACCCTGACGAGATGTCTTGCATGCTCAATTACCTGTGGTTTTTCCTCGCCGCGCTGTTCGAAATCGCTGGCTGTTTCGCGTTCTGGATGTGGTTGCGCCAGGGCAAGAGCGCCTTGTGGGTGATTCCGGCACTGCTCAGCCTGACCCTGTTCGCGCTGCTGTTGACACGTGTCGAAGCGACCTACGCCGGTCGCGCCTACGCCGCTTACGGCGGCATCTACATCATTGCTTCGATTGGCTGGCTGGCGGTGGTCGAACGCATCCGCCCGTTGGGTTCGGACTGGATCGGTGTGGCGCTGTGTGTGATCGGGGCGAGTGTGATCCTGTTCGGTCCACGATTCACCGCGACTTGAATGGCTGGCTTGAAGGAAATGTCTGAAGGCTTGCGCGCCTTGCTGTGTAGGGAATGACTGAATTGCCCACAGCGCATTGTAGGGCGGTCGAAACCCGCGCATCTTCAAGGCTCGCAAACCTTGAAGGACAACCCCCATGCTTGTACTCAGCCGTGTTGTCGGTGAACTGATTTCCATCGGCGACAACATCACTCTGCGCGTTCTGGCGGTCAACGGCTCCAGCGTGCGGTTCGGCGTCGAAGCGCCGGAGCAGGTCGGCGTGCACCGCGCCGAGGTCTACGAACGGATCCAGCGCAAACAGGCCAGCGGCAAGGGCCGCTGACCGTTTTCAGTCGAACAGGTGCTTGGGCACGTCGTGCTTGAGCATCAACTGGCATTGCTCGCTTTCGGGATCGAAGACAATCAGCGCCTGACCTTTGGTCAATGCCTGGCGAACCCGCAGTACGCGAGTTTCCAGCGGCGTATCGTCACCGTTATCGGTACCGTCGCGGGTGACGAAATCCTCGATCAGGCGGGTGAGGGTGTCGACTTCGAGCGCGTCGTGGGGAATCAGCATGGGCACCTCGGCTAAATCAATGTCGGGATGCTACGGCGAATGATCGCCGAGGGCCAGACTCAACTGTCCGCGCGTTGCCCCACCAAGCTGTCCACCGATGGCACGCGGGTGTCGCTCTCCATCTGCGTTTCGTGTTCGATCTGATGACTGAAGCGATCCAGTGACCCGGTGGCCGGTTGTGCGTCGCTGGCGAACACCGGCGGACTCAGAATGTACGCCCCCAGCAAGCGACTGAGCGCCGCGAGGCTGTCGATGTGCGTGCGCTCGTAGCCGTGAGTCGCGTCGCAGCCGAAGGCGAGCAGGGCGGTGCGGATGTCGTGACCGGCGGTGACCGCCGAATGGGCATCGCTGAAGTAATAGCGGAACAGATCTCGGCGCACCGGCAGTTCGTGCTCACCGGCCAGGCGCAACAGGTGTCGCGACAGATGATAGTCGTAAGGCCCGCCGGAATCCTGCATCGCCACGCTCACCGCATGTTCGCTGGAATGCTGGCCCGGCGCGACCGGAGCAATGTCGATGCCGACGAATTCGCTGACGTCCCACGGGAGGGCCGCCGCCGCGCCGCTGCCCGTTTCCTCGGTGATGGTGAACAGCGGATGGCAGTCGATCATCAGCTCCTGACCACTGTCGACGATGGCTTTCAACGCTGCCAGCAGTGCCGCGACACCGGCCTTGTCGTCCAGATGGCGGGCGCTGATGTGGCCGCTTTCGGTGAACTCCGGCAGGGGGTCGAAAGCCACGACATCGCCGACGCTGATGCCCAGCGAATCACAATCGGCGCGGGTCGCGCAGTAGGCGTCCAGTCGCAGCTCGACGTGATCCCAGCTGATCGGCATCTCATCCACAGCGGTATTGAAGGCATGCCCGGACGCCATCAACGGCAACACACTGCCGCGAATCACGCCGTTGTCGGTGAACAGGCTGACGCGGCTGCCCTCGGCGAACCGGCTCGACCAGCAGCCGACCGGTGCGAGGGTCAGGCGCCCGTTGTCTTTCACCGCGCGCACGGCAGCACCGATGGTGTCCAGGTGCGCCGAGACCGCACGGTCGGGGCTGTTTTTCTTGCCTTTAAGGGTGGCGCGGATTGTGCCGCGACGGGTCATCTCGAAGGGAATGCCGAGTTCTTCCAGACGCTCGGCGACGTAACGCACGATGGTGTCGGTGAACCCGGTCGGGCTGGGAATGGCGAGCATTTCCAGCAGGACTTTCTGCAGGTAGTTCAGATCCGGTTCGGGAATTTGGGTGGTCATGGAAACTCCTGTTGCGGGGCGTCATTCGCGCGTTGAACGCGGGAATGACGCTGAAGAGAGATCAAACGGCCGGCTGACTGTGCGGAAACAACAGATCGACAAACCGTTCCGCCGTCGGTTGCGGCTCATGGTTGGCGAGACCCGCTCGCTCGTTGGCTTCGATGAACACGTACGCCGGTTGATCCGCCGCCGGCACCATCAGGTCGAGGCCGACCATCGGGATTTCCAGCGCCCGGGCCGCACGCACGGCAGCCTCGGCCAGAGTCGGGTGCAGGATCGCCGTGACGTCTTCCAGCGTGCCGCCGGTGTGCAGGTTCGCCGTGCGCCGCACGAACAGATGCTCACCCGCCGGCAGGATGCTGCTGTAGTCGTAACCGGCGGCGTGCAAGGTGCGTTGGGTTTCGTGGTCCAGCGGGATTTTGCTCTCGCCGCTGGTAGCCGCTTGCCGTCGCCGGCTCTGTGCTTCAATCAGTGCGCCGATGGAATGATGGCCGTCGCCGACCACTTCCGCGGGGCGGCGGATCGCCGCTGCAACCACCTCGAAACCGATCACCAGAATCCGCAGGTCGAAGCCTTCGTGAAAGCTTTCCAGCAACACGCGAGTGTCGAACTGCCTGGCCGCTTCGATGGCCTGCTGCACGTCCTCAATGGTCTGCAGATCCACCGCCACGCCTTGACCCTGTTCGCCGTCCAGCGGTTTGACCACCACACGCTGGTGTTCATCAAGGAACGCCAGATTGTCGTCCGCATTACCTGCCAATTGCTGCGACGGCACCTTCAACCCGGCGGCTTTCAAAACCTTATGAGTCAGGCTCTTGTCCTGGCACAGGTTCATGCTGATAGCGCTGGTCAGGTCGCTCAGGGATTCGCGGCAACGCACCCGTCGCCCGCCATGACTGAGCGTGAACAGACCGGCGTCGGCGTCATCCACTTGCACGTCGATGCCGCGCCGATGCGCTTCCTCGACGATGATTCGCGCGTAAGGGTTGAACTGCGCCTCCGGGCCAGGGCCGAGAAACAGCGGCTGATTGATGCCGTTCTTACGCTTGATGGCGAACGTCGGCAGGTTGCGAAAGCCGAGTTTGGCGTAGAGGTTTTTCGCCTGGCGGTTATCGTGCAGTACCGACAGATCGAGATAGCTCAGACCCCGGCTCATAAAGTGCTCGATCAGATGCCGTACCAACACTTCGCCGACGCCGGGACGTGAACACTGCGGATCGACCGCCAGGCACCACAGGCTGCTGCCGTTTTCCGGGTCGTTGTAGGCTTTCTGGTGATTGAGCCCCATGACGCTGCCGATCACCGCGCCGCTGTCATCGTCTTCCGCCAGCCAGTACACCGGGCCGCCCTGATGGTGCGGGGTGAGCAGGGTGGCGTCGATCGGCAACATGCCGCGCGCCTGATACAGCTGATTGATCCCCTGCCAGTCCGCGTCACTTTGTGCGCGGCGAATGCGAAAGCCACGAAACACGCGGGTGGCCTGGCGATAATCGCTGAACCACAAACGCAGGGTGTCGGACGGGTCGAGAAACAGTTGGGTCGGTTCCAGCCCGAGAATCTGCTGCGGCGCGGCGACGTACAAGGCTATATCGCGCTCGCCCGGCTGCTCGTTAAGCAGTTCCCGGGCAAGGCTGGCCGGATCGGGGAAGGTATGGCCGATCAGCAGCCGGCCCCAGCCGCAGTGCACTGCAATCGGCTCGGCAGCCGGCTCGCTGCCATCTTCGGCCAGACGCGCCTGCAAGCGTTCGTAGGACGGCGTCTGGCCGCGCAGCAGTCGCTGGCTGTAAGCCGTGGCGTGAGGTTTCATCAATCAGATTCCTTGTTCGCTGAGCCACAGGTTCAGGGCCGCCAGTTGCCACAGCTTGGAGCCGCGCAGCGGGGTCAACTGGCCTTGTGGATCGGTCAGCAATTGGTCGAGCATGGCCGGGTTGAACAGGCCGCGATCCTGACTCGGATCCAGCAGCAGTTCGCGGACCCAGCTCAGGGTCTCGCCCTGTAAATGCTTGAGGCCCGGCACCGGGAAGTAACCTTTTTTGCGGTCGATCACTTCGCTCGGGATGACCAGTCGCGCAGCTTCTTTCAACACCTGCTTGCCGCCGTCCGGCAGTTTGAACTGGCCCGGAATGCGCGCCGACAACTCCACCAACCGATAGTCGAGAAACGGCGTGCGCGCCTCCAGTCCCCAGGCCATGGTCATGTTGTCGACACGTTTGACCGGGTCATCCACCAGCATCACCGTGCTGTCCAGACGCAGGGCCTTGTCGACTGCCGCATCGGCGCCGGGCTGTGCGAAATGTTCCTTCACGAAGTCACCGGCGGCGTCATTGGCGGTCAGCCATTTCGGCTGCACCGTCGCGGCGTAATCGTCGTAGCTGCGGTCGAAAAACGCCTCGCGATAAGCTGCGTACGGATCGGCCGCGCCGTCGACTTGCGGATACCAGTGATAACCGGCGAACAACTCGTCGGCACCCTGACCGCTCTGCACAACCTTGCAGTGCTTGGCCACTTCTCGGGACAGCAGATAGAAGGCGATGCAGTCGTGGCTGACCATCGGCTCGCTCATGGCGCGGAAAGCGGCGGGCAGTTGTTCGATGATCTCTTTTTCGTCGATGCGCAGTTGATGGTGCTGGGTGCCGTAGTGCTTGGCGATCAGATCGGAGTACTGGAATTCGTCGCCGCGCTCGCCCCCGGCATCCTGGAAACCGATGGAGAAGGTCGACAGATTCTCCACGCCGACTTCGCGCAGCAGGCCGACGAGCATGCTCGAATCGACACCGCCGGAAAGCAGCACACCAACATCCACCGCCGCCCGTTGGCGGATGGCTACGGCTTCGCGGGTGCTGTCGAGTACGCGGTCACGCCAGTCTTCCAGGGTCAGGTTTTTCTCGTCGGCGTGTGGGCCGTAGGGCAGGGTCCACCAGGTTTTCTGCTCGGTGGTGCCGTCCGCTTCAATGCGCATCCAGCTCGCGGGTGGCAGCTTTTCGATGCCCGCCAGCAAGGTGCGCGGCGCAGGTACCACGGCGTGGAAATTCAGGTAATGGTTGAGCGCCACCGGATCGAGGATCGGGTTGATGTCACCGCCCTTGAGCAGTGCCGGCAGGGCCGAGGCAAAACGCAGGCGCTGGCCGGTGCGCGACAGGTACAGCGGCTTCACGCCGAGACGGTCGCGGGCAATGAACAGACGCTGGGCATCACGCTCCCAGATGGCGAAGGCAAACATGCCGTTGAGTTTCGGCAGCAGCGCTTCGCCCCAGGCGTGATAACCCTTGAGCAGCACTTCGGTGTCGCCGCCGGAGTAAAACGCATAACCGAGCGCTTCGAGTTCGGCGCGCAGTTCCGGGAAGTTGTAGATCGCGCCATTGAAGGCCAGGGACAGCCCCAGTTGGCTGTCGATCATCGGCTGCGCCGAACCGTCCGACAGGTCCATGATTTTCAGGCGTCGATGGCCCAGGGCAATCGGCCCTTGGGCATGGAAGCCCCACGCATCAGGGCCGCGAGGGGCCAGGTGATGGGTGATTCGCTCAATGGCTGCAAGGTCTGCAGGTTGTTGATCAAAACGTAACTCGCCAGCTAATCCGCACATAAAGTCCTTACCGGTTTTTCCGTTGGGGAAGGTGTCGCTGTACCGCGCCGAAATGGCCGGTACCCAGAAACTGACCCGGCTCGGATGTGGGAGTTTTAGAACGATCAGTTATAAGTACATCGATCTGACCGGTGGGCCGTTAACATCTGGGTTGAGGTTGCGGGTGGTAGATATGTATTCAAAACATACGGATTGCTGCTGGTTTTCCGCCTCGAACATGCAGGTTTTCGTGTTTTTTATTCGCCCTCGGGATCGCTAGGGTGGGGGTACTCAATAGCAATAAAGGAATATTGCCCATGACCACTCCACCGCTATCGGGGACACCGGCCACCCTCACGGAAGAACAGACACTGAGCATTTTGCTGGAGGCCACCGGCGATCTGGACACGGCCCAGGCCTTGCAGAAAAACCTGCCTTCCGCGCTGCTCAAAACCGGTGCCGACACACTGGCCGCGCTGGATAAGGCTGCGCGTGATCTGCAGGCCATTCAGTGGAAAGTCGAGACGCATCTTGACCGGCTGCAACCGCTGAACAGTTTTTGCATTGATGTGTTGAACCGCGCGCTGAGCGCCCGATGGCACGCAGTGTTCAATGTCGAGAAAGATCATCTGCAATTGCCCGGCAATTACTGTGGATGCGAGCCCGTGGTCCCGCCGGGGGGCGGTCCGGCGATCATTCCGTTCGCCACGCCCACGCTGCTCGAGGCCGCGATGCAGAACTTCACGGAGGACGAGGCGCAACCCGATTATTTCCCCGAGGGCAGTGTGATACGGATCTCCAGCGCGCCTGCCGGGGTTCCGGGCCTGACGCCCACATCGTTCGCCGCCTTTTGTCGAGAGCTGAACCTGGGACAGCGGTATCAACAACACTTCCTGCAGGTGTTCGGTGTCAAGGAAGTGGATGGAAACCTGGCGGCCACCGGTCCCGTGGTTCTCGACATCACCGCAATGAAAAAACAACTGCTGCAACTGGACCTGCATCTGGCGATGTTGAGGGAACACGTCTCTCGGGAGGGGGTGCAGACGATACAGCGCTTGATTGATGCCGGTGGCGTCGCCACTGCCAGAAGCCTTCAGTTCAAGGGGCGTGCGCTGATCATGCAAGGGATCGAATTGCTCGGCAGTTGTATCTGGGGTGTGGTGGTGTTCTCTGAGTCTTCGGTCGAGCTGAACCCGGATCAATGGTGCCTGGTGTACATGCCGGGAGAGCCGGATCAACCCCTTTACGAGTACGCCCGTTTCACGGCGTTCATGGCGTATCTTGAGTTCAGGCTGAGGGTGGGCAGCTACAGAAGCTATTTCACGCATTGCATCGGCGAAGGCGACAGGCTCGACTTTTTCAAGACTTTCGCGGATACCGGCAGCCTGGGGCACGTCAGGCAATTGGAGATGCCTGGTCCGCTGTTCGAGTTCATGCTCAAGAGTCATGTCGGCAAGCTGCAACTCGATGCCCGTGTGCTCGCTGTACCGACTGAAGATGTCGACGAGGAGGCGCGCAGGACACGCCTGCTGCATTACCTGGACGCCGGCATGACGGTGGCTAACGTAGCGGGTTTTGTCGTACCGGTGCTGGGAGAGTTGATGATGGGCGTTGCCATCGGACAGATGCTCGCGCAGGTATATGAAGGCGTCGATGACTGGAGCCGGGGAGATCGTCAGGAAGCGTTTTCACACCTGCTGAGCGTCGCCGAGAACCTTGTCCTGATGGCCGTCGTGGGGGCCGGCATCAAAGGCTTGAAATCCCTGGCGATCAGAACAATTCGAAAACATCCTGATTTCTTCCAGCCATTCACTGCAATTCTCGATGGGAAGGGGCAGTCACGGTTGTGGAAGCCGGACCTGCAAGCATATGAACAATCCTTACCGGTGGGGGCTGCCCCCGATTCTGAAGTCATGGACTTGTACCGGGGCGACGACAGGTTTTTTGCCCGTGTCGACCAACGCTTCTATGAGGTGGTGCATGATCCGGCTTCCGATACCTGGAGTATCCGGCATCCTGTCCGTCCCGATGCTTACGCTCCGCCACTCAAGCCCCATCGACATGGAGGCTGGCGCCATGCCTGGGAGGAAAGCGAGCAGTGGAGCGGTGCCTACACCCTCAGGCGCATCGACCCGAGCCTGGGCAGGTTCGAGGACAGTCGCCTGGAGATGATCCGGCGGTTGACCGACACTCGATTCGATGAGTTGCATCGTCTGAGTGACGACAATCTGTCTTGGCCCCCGCGTTTGCGCGACATGATCGAGCGCTTTGGCATCGAACGCAGATTGCGTGATTTCGTTTCCGCCATGGAACGGGGCGAGGCAACCGATGCCCGTCATGTTCAGGAGCAATTGCACGCGTTGCCCGAACTCGCCAACTGGCCGACCGATCGCTACATCAAGGTCGTGGACGAAAAAGGCCGTCTCACCGCGACCTATCCTCCTGTGTCAATTGACGATGACACTCTGAGCATTGTCGTGAGCCATGAGCAACTGGAAAAAGGCGAGTTGCTGCAAACCGTTCTGGACGGCATCTACCCCAGGGAAGCCGAAGCATTGGTGGGTGCGAACATTGCCCCGGCTGATGCAAGCGTCAAGCTGGCGCAAGTGATCGGGGCGGCGGTCAAGGCTGATCGTCGCTCGGTTTTCGACCACCTGTACCGGCAGTTCGATCGTGGTCTCGCCGGTGAGTCGGTCAAGCTGCACAGCGCTTTTCCCGGGCTGCCGGTACGGTATGCGCGAGAATTGCTCAGGCGCACGCCGACTGTCGAGCGGATGCACCTGCGCAGCACCGGGCGAGTGCCCATGGGCCTGGCACAGAGGGCCCGTCAGGCCTTGAGCGATGTCCGTGTGGATCGGGCGCTGGCCGGCTTTTACCTGGCTGACATCGCCAGTGCCGATACCAGGAAACTGGCGCTGCGCCTGTTACCCCGGCTCGCTGGCTGGAATACCGAGTTCTACCTTGAACTGCGGGCCAACACACTCAACGGTGAGGTACTGGAGACGTCAGGCGAGAAACCGCTTTTGACTTCGAATTCATGCACGCTGGTCCGACTCGACAATGGTTACGAAGTGTTCGGCAGCGACAGGAAGTCGCTCGGCAAAGTGGTGCCCGGACCGGAGGACGTCTATCACGCGATCCTCAAAGGCCTTCCAATGCGGCAGCGCAAGGCCATCGGATTTGCGCAGCCGAAGCCGGAAGATGGCTGGCGCCTGCGCCATAAACTGTTGGCAAGCGCTCTGGATGAGCGTGAAGGCTGTGCCCGGGTGTTGGCAGGCGGTCGGATGCCACCGGCCATTTCCGAGCCTGCGTGTACGCTCGCCAATTCGCCCGTCGGGCCGGCAAGGCATTCGCAACGTTTGCTGCGCAAAGTGAAGAAGCTCTATCCCTTGATGACTGACGTACAAGCCGATGAGTTTCTTGACCAGGCGGGCAGCGACCCAATGACCAGGGCGATCCGGGTTCGGCAGTTGCAGGAGGATCTGCGCCGGCTGCAGGAAGTTCTGGACATCTGGAGCGAGGATGAAACGGCCATGAAGGCCTTGGGCGGCGATCTGAATGAGGTACACGAGTGTCGACAGGTCGTGGCGTTCGAAATCGAAGACTGTTTTCGACGTCTGGTTTTCCTGCCCGATGACTTTCAGCGTCCCGTCTACGGTCTGAAACTCGACGGCATGCAATTCGGCAAGTTTCCGACCTTGCCGACCGGCCTGAATTTCGATCATGTCAGGCAATTGTCGCTGCGGGACATGCAGCTGGACAACGACGCCGCTTACTTTCTCAAGGCCTTCAGGCAAGTCGAATCGCTGGAACTGGACCGTAATCAACTGACCTTGTTGCCCGAGGTCATTTCGCATATGCCCAACCTCAAACGACTGAGCCTGGCCAACAACAGGATTCAATTGACCGAGCATTCGCTGGTGAAACTGGCGAAGTTGTACTCCCTGCAAAGCCTGAATCTGAGTGGCAACCCCCTGGGGGCGACAGTGGATGTCAGTCGTCTGTTCGAGTTGACTCACCTCTCCTTGCGCAATACCCGCACCACAGAACTGCCCGAAGGCCTGCAGTTTCTACCCAACCTGGATTGGGTGGACCTGCGTGACAATGAAATACGCGATCTGCCTGCCTGGCTTTTTGAAACGCCCCGCCGTTTCAGTGAAACCATCAATCTGCGTCACAACCCGATTTCCGCTGCCAGCAGAATTCACCTCGATGACTACCGGAGGACCTTCGGAGTCGGCATGGGCTACCTGGATAACGATCTCGCGCGCCTGGACGAAAACCAGGCCCGCTCGATCTGGCTGACTGAAACGGGAGGGGAGGAGGGCTCCCGGCATCTGCAAACGTGGAACGCGATCAAGGATGATACGAGGGCCGAAGGACTGTTCAGTCTGCTGGCGGAACTGGGCAATTCCGCCGAATCCGCCAGCGTACGCGAGGATATGACCCGGCGGGTCTGGACGGTGCTGGATGCGACACAGGCCGATACCGAACTGAGGGAGCAGATTTTCGATCTGGCGGCCAATCCGATCAATTGCACGGACAATGCGGCGTTGAACTTCAGCCACCTGGAAGTGGCGGTGCAAGTGCACCATGTGACCCGTGCCTCAAGGGGGCAACGGTCTTCTGCGGCGGCGCTCGTGAAGCTGGCGCGAGGGTTGTTCCGGCTTGAGCAGATTGACCGGATCGCAGCCGAACATACGCAGGCACATGGGGCCGCTGATCCTCTGGAAGTGACGCTGGCTTACCGCTCCGGTCTGGCGCAGGCACTTGAACTGCCCGGGCAACCTTCGCACATGCGTTATGCCTCGCTTGCGCAGGTGACAGGAGCGGATCTGGTGGCGGCGATCAATCGAATCCAGACCGCGGAGCTGTCTTCCGAGTGGTTGGCGTTTCTGGTTCGCCAGCACTTCTGGAGTGAATACGTGAAAAGCAGTTTTACCCGGCAGTTCGACGATGCGCGCGCACCTCACCAACAGGAAGCACTGGCGTTATTCGAGAAGGCTGAAACACTCAGCTCGGCCGACTACCTGAGTGAGATGCACCTGTGTGCCGCCCGACAGGAGCGAACGGAAAGCGCCTTGCTCGAGCAACTGACCGACCAGGTGTTGCGGCTGCTGGAGGGCAACCTCTGCGTGTTGCCCGCTGGTTGATCATTCTCCCGATGATCCGCTCATTTGCCCCGGATCAGTCGCCGCAAGGCAAACCGGTTCGGATGACACGCCTCTGCGACACTTCTGGGCAGGGGCAGCGGTTCGTTGTCCAGCCAGGCCGCAAGCAGTTCACCGGACAATGGTGCGGTGATCAGACCTCGGGAGCCATGACCGCTGTTGACGTACAGTCCGTCGAGCCAGGGACAAGGCATGCCCGGCACCTGCCGTGCATCCTTGCTCAATGCGGCGTAGATCCGGGTAAACGCTTCGCGGTCGGCGAGCGGGCCGACCATCGGCAGGTAATCGGGGCTGGTGCAACGGAAGGCTGCCCGGCCCTGAAGACTTTCGGCGTCGAGCTCGCTGACGTGCAGGCGCGCGACCAGATCGGTGGAGATCTCTTCGAGCATCGCCAGATTGCCCAGGTGTTCGGCGGTGGTCGGGGTCAGGTCGTCGCTGTTGAAGTCGAAACTGGCGCCGAGGGTGTGCTCGCCCCACCGTGCCGGTGCGACATAACCTTCGGCACACACGACAGTGGCCAGCGCCTGGCTTTGCGCAGTCTGCGCCAGGCGGGTGATCTGCCCGCGAATGCGCTTGAGGGGCAGCTCGCCGCTCTGGGCAAAACGCTTGATTTCGGCGGCACCGGCCAGCACCACGACGGGCGCTGTTGCAATCAATCGTTTACCGTCGAAGGCTTGCCATTGATCGCCCACTTTGCGCAGCTCGACGGCTTCCTGATGGGGGAGCAGTGTGACGCCCGGCTGTGCCGATTGCGCCTGACACAACGCCGGCGGATGTACCCAGCCACCCTCGGGGTAATACAAGCCGCCATGGGCCAGACCGATTCCGGCGCGGGCCTGTGCCTCGGGTTGATCGAGCCATTGCAGCAGGTCTTCGGGAAACGCGGCTGCCAGTTGTGCCTGACGCTCGCGCTCCTTCTCATTGAACGCCAGTTGCAGCACCCCGCAATCATCCCAGTCGGTGCCACGCTGCAAGGTTTCCAGCACGCGCCTTGTGTAGCCGAAACCGCTGACGATCAACTGCGAAAGTGCCGTGCCATGGGCGGACAGTTTCAGATACAGCACGCCCTGCGGATTGCCCGACGCTTCCTGTGCAACCGCGTCATGCCGTTCCAGCAGACTGACCTGCCAGCCCCGCGCCGCGAGGCTGGCCGCCGTGGCGCAACCGGCCAGACCGGCGCCGATCACCAGGGCTCGACGGTCACCTGTCAACGGTGTCGGGCGGGCGAACCACGGTTTTGCCGCCGCAGGTGGCGCAACACCCTCGGGCCAGCCGAGAAATTCGCCGCGCAGGATTTCCCATTTGTGGCCGATGCCCGGCGTGCGTTTCATCTTGAAGCCGGCGGCGTTGAGCAGGCGTCGCACCCAACCGGTGCTGGTAAACGTGCTGATGGTCGAGCCGGGTGCCGCCAGCCGGGCCAGTTCGGCGAACAGTTCGGCGGTCCACATCTCGGGGTTTTTCGCTGGCGCGAAACCGTCGAGAAACCAGGCGTCGATCTGGCCGTCCAGTTGTGGCAACTGCTCCAGCGCGTCACCGATCAACAGGGTCAGGGTTACGCGACCGTTATCCAGAACAATGCGCTGAAAGCCATGATGGATTGCCACGTAATGCTTGAGCAACTGATCGGAGAATCGCTTCAGGTCGGGCCACAACGCCAGCGCCCGTTGCAGGTCGGCAGGGCTCAACGGAAATTTTTCGACGCTGACAAAATGCAGTCGCGCACCGGCCACCGCGTGCTGTTCGAACAACTGCCAGGCGCAGAGAAAATTCAGCCCGGTGCCGAAGCCGGTTTCACCGATCACCAGTCGCCCACCCGCCGACAACGCGGCAAAACGCTCGGCCAGACGGTTCTGTTCAAGGAACACGTAGCGGGTTTCATCCAGCCCCGACTGGTCGGAAAAATACACATCGTCGAACACTCGCGAACGCGGGCGTCCCTGGTCATCCCAGTCGAGTTGGGCGTGGGGCATTACAGGTTTCATGGCAGGCTCGGCAACGGCAAGGCGGCCATTCTATCCGAACACGCGGGCGGCGCTTGATCCATGGCAAACCTTGCCGCAGATGACTCAAGGACAATCCGCCGCCGGCGGGAATTTCTGTGCCGCGTCAGAGCCCAATCCGCTAGTCTTGCTGAATCCTGGAAGGAGCCGTCCCATGTTCGAATCCGCTGAAATCGGTCACGCCATCGACAAAGACACCTACGAAGCCGCCGTGCCCGCCCTGCGTGAAGCCTTGCTTGAAGCCCAGTTCGAGTTGCAGCAGCAAAAGCGTTTCCCGGTGATCATTTTGATCAACGGCATCGAAGGCGCCGGCAAGGGCGAGACGGTGAAGTTGCTCAACGAGTGGATGGACCCGCGCCTGATCGAAGTACGCACCTTCGACCAGCAGACCGATGAAGAGCTGGCGCGACCACCGGCCTGGCGTTACTGGCGGATGCTGCCGGCCAAGGGGCGGATGGGGATTTTCTTCGGCAACTGGTACAGCCAGATGCTGCAGGGCCGGGTGCACGGCTTGTTCAAGGACCCGCGTCTGGATCAGGCGATTGCCGGCGCCGAGCGCATGGAAAAGATGTTCTGTGATGAAGGTGCGCTGATCTTCAAGTTCTGGTTCCACCTGTCCAAGAAGCAGATGAAGGCGCGGCTCAAGGCGCTGGCCGACGATCCGCTGCACAGCTGGCGCATCAGTCCACTGGACTGGCAGCAATCGCAGACCTACGACAAGTTCGTCAAATACGGCGAGCGCGTGTTGCGCCGCACCAGTCGCGATTACGCGCCGTGGCATGTCATCGAGGGTGTCGACCCGTATTACCGCAGCCTGACAGTCGGCAAGATCCTGCTCGAAGGTCTGCAAAATGCGCTGAAGCGTCCCGATGTGCATCCCCATGAGGTCAACGCTGCACCGCTGGGGACTTCCGTCGACCAGTTGAACCTGCTCGACAGCCTCGACCTGACCCAGCGTCTTGAGAAGAAAGACTACGAAGAACAACTGATCACCGAACAGGCGCGGCTGTCGGGTTTGATGCGTGACAAACGCATGCGTCGGCATGCACTGGTGGCGGTGTTCGAAGGTAACGATGCGGCGGGCAAGGGCGGTTCGATTCGTCGGGTGGCGGCGGCACTCGATCCGCGTCAGTACAACATCGTGCCGATTGCCGCGCCGACCGAAGAAGAGCGGGCGCAGCCTTATCTGTGGCGGTTCTGGCGGCACATTCCGGCGCGGGGCAAGTTCACCGTGTTTGATCGTTCCTGGTACGGACGGGTGCTGGTGGAGCGGGTCGAGGGCTTTTGCAGCACGGCGGACTGGATGCGCGCCTACGGCGAAATCAACGATTTCGAAGAGCAACTGGCTGACGCCGGAGTGATCGTGGTCAAGTTCTGGCTGGCGATCGACAAGGACACGCAGATGGAGCGTTTTCAGGAGCGTGAAGAAATCCCGTTCAAGCGCTTCAAGATCACTGAAGACGACTGGCGCAACCGTGACAAGTGGGACGCTTATCGCGCCGCCGTGGGCGACATGGTCGATCGCACCAGCACCGAAATTGCCCCGTGGACGCTGGTCGAGGCCAATGACAAGCGCTGGGCCCGGGTCAAGGTGTTGCGCACGATCAATCGTGCCCTGGAAGAGGCTTTCGAAAAATCCGACAAGCGAGCCAAGAAGCACAAGGACTGAACCGATGGGCCCGCATACGCGAGGTGAATGATTGTCGCGGTCGGCGATTGGGTGGACTTATGCTCGGTCCACTCTCAACCGACTGCAACAATGAGGTATGCCATGCGTGAAGTGGTGATCGTCGACAGCGTACGGACCGGCCTGGCCAAGTCCTTTCGCGGCAAGTTCAACCAGACCCGTCCCGATGACATGGCGGCCCATTGCGTCAATGCGTTGCTCTCGCGCAACGACATCGACCCGGCCAGCGTCGAGGATTGCATCGTCGGCGCCGGCTCTAACGAAGGCGCTCAGGGCTACAACATCGGCCGCAACGTGGCGGTGCTCTCGCAACTGGGCACCGGCACCGCCGGCATGACTCTCAATCGTTTCTGTTCGTCGGGTTTGCAGGCAATTGCGATTGCCGCCAACCAGATCGCGTCGGGTTGCAGCGACATCATCGTCGCCGGCGGCGTCGAGTCGATCAGCCTGACCCTGAAAAGCGTCAACACCGATCACCTGATCAACCCGTTGCTCAAGCAGCAGACGCCGGGCATCTACTACACCATGGGCCAGACTGCCGAAGTGGTGGCGCGCCGTTATGGCGTCAGCCGCGAGGCGCAGGATCGTTACTCGCTGCAAAGTCAGATCCGCACCGCCCAGGCGCAGGCAGCCGGTCTGTTCAACGATGAAATCGTGCCGATGGCGGTGAAGTACCGCGTTGAAGACAAGAACAGCGGTGAGGTGCAGATCCTCGACGGCATCGTCGATCGCGACGACTGCAATCGCCCGGACACCACCTATGAAAGTCTCGCCGGGTTGAAACCGGTGTTCGCCGAGGACGGGTCGGTGACCGCCGGCAACTCGTCCCAGTTGTCCGACGGCGCCTCGATGACGCTGGTGATGAGCCTGGAAAAAGCCCTGCAACTGGGGCTCAAGCCGAAAGCATTTTTCCGTGGGTTTACCGTGGCCGGGTGCGAGCCGGACGAAATGGGCATCGGCCCGGTGTTCTCGGTGCCGAAGCTGCTCAAGGCCAAGGGCTTGCAGGTAGCAGACATCGATCTGTGGGAATTGAACGAAGCGTTCGCCTCGCAGTGCCTGTACGCCCGTGACCGGCTGGAAATCGACAACGAGAAGTACAACGTCAACGGCGGCTCGATTTCCATCGGTCACCCGTTCGGCATGACCGGGTCACGGCAGGTCGGGCATCTGGTGCGCGAGTTGCAGCGGCGCAATCTGCGCTACGGAATCGTGACCATGTGTGTGGGCGGGGGGATGGGCGCGACCGGGTTGTTTGAGGCCGTACGCTAGGCCTTGAATGATACGTTGACCGGCAAATCGTAATCGCGGGCAAGCCCGCTCCCACAGTGTTTGAGTGTGCTCACAATTCAGTGACCAACCCCGAGCCTGTGGGAGCGGGCTTGCCCGCGATGGGATTCAGCGCGGCTTACCTGCTGGCATCCATCAATTGCATCCGCGCGATGTACGCGCGGATCTCCTGCTCGGCTTTCTCGTGGCTGTCGAACGGCCCTTCGAGGGTGTTTTCCCGGGTGCTGAAATACAGTTCGCCGTTGACCCGGCACACGCGGTCGCTGCGAAAGTGCGTGGCTGGGGCGGTGTCCTGGGCGCGCATGCCTAACATGTCGGGGTCTCCTTGATGAGTGTTGTCCCGGGCTGGATCCAATGAGCTTATGCCTGAACCACTTACCTTGCCCGGCCGGCCGATCAACGGCCCATCGTCAATTTTCTGCTGCGACCTGCACAGTTTCATTTGCGGCCGGAGCGCAACTGTCCCTGTGTCGCGCAGGGTCTGTGCGCCTAGAATGAGCGCTCCTGTCTCTGGCGCTTGGGGTTCTCATGCACGTTTCATCGGGTCGTTGGGTGTACGGCATGTTCCTGGCGTTATTGACGGCGTTTCTGTGGGGAATCCTGCCGATCAAGCTCAAACAGGTGCTGGTGGTGATGGATCCGGTCACGGTGACCTGGTTTCGTTTGCTGGTGTCCGGCGGCTGTCTGTTCGTTTATCTGGCGGCGACCAAACGCTTGCCGAGTCGCAAGGTGCTCGGGCCGAAGGGCGGCTGGCTGGTGCTGATGGCGGTGCTCGGGCTGGTGGGCAACTACGTGCTTTACCTGATGGGCCTGAACCGGCTCAGCCCCGGCACCGCGCAACTGGTGGTGCAGATGGGGCCGATCATGCTGCTGATCGCCAGCCTGTTCGTGTTCAAGGAACGCTTCAGTATTGGTCAGGGCATTGGCCTGGCAGTGCTGCTGATCGGTTTTGCGTTGTTCTTCAATCAGCGTCTGGCGGAATTGCTCACGTCGTTGTCTGACTACACCGCTGGCGTATTGCTGGTGCTGCTGGCGTCGACCGTCTGGACCTTTTACGCACTGGGCCAGAAGCAATTGCTGACGGTGTGGAATTCGCTGCAGGTGATGATGGTGATCTACCTGTTCTGCGCCCTGTTGCTGACGCCTTGGGTGCGTCCGCTCGAAGCGCTGTCGCTGAGCCCGTTGCAGGGCTGGCTGCTGCTGGCGTGCTGCATGAACACCCTGATCGCCTACGGCGCGTTTGCCGAAGCGCTGGCGCACTGGGAGGCTTCGCGGGTCAGTGCGACGCTGGCGATCACGCCGTTGGTGACGTTCGGTGCGGTGGCCGTGGCGGCCAGAGTGTGGCCTGAATATGTGCATGCCGAGCAAATCAATCTGCTGGGGTATGGCGGGGCGGTGCTGGTGGTGCTGGGTTCGGCGCTGGTGGCGCTCGGGCCTTCGTTGATTGCCGGGCTCAAGGCCCGGCGGATGCGCATGGCAGCAGGTTAACCGAGTCATCGTTCTTCGCGAGCAAGCCCGCTCCCACACTTGACCGCAATCCCATGTGAGGAATGCGGTTAAAAGTGGGAGCGGGCTTGCTCGCGAAGACTGACTTACAGACGCTGAAAATCTCAGCCCTTGGCGCCGGCCTCGATCATGTTCTCCGGCCGCACCCAGGCATCGAACTCCTCATCGGTCAGATAACCCAGCTCCAGCGCCGCTTCGCGCAGGGTCTTGCCTTCGCTGTAGGCTTTCTTAGCGATTTCCGCCGACTTGTCATAGCCTATGTGCGGGTTGAGCGCCGTCACCAGCATCAGGCCGCGTTCCAGGTGTTTCGCCATGACCTCGGCATCCGGCTCAAGACCAGCGATGCAATGCTGCTGGAAGTTGCTGCAGCCATCAGCCAGCAGGCGGATCGATTGCAGCAGGTTGTGGATGATCACCGGTTTGAACACGTTCAGTTGCAGGTGACCCTGGCTGGCGGCGAAACCGATCGCCACATCGTTGCCCAGCACCTGACAGGCCAGCATCGACAACGCCTCGCACTGGGTCGGGTTGACCTTGCCGGGCATGATCGAGCTGCCCGGTTCGTTGGCCGGCAGGCGCACTTCGGCGAACCCGGCTCGTGGGCCGGAGCCCAGCAGGCGCAGATCGTTTGCAATTTTCATCAGCGCCACGGCGAGGGTTTTCAGGGCGCCGGAAAGGGTGGTCAATGGTTCATGACCGGCAAGGGCGGCAAACTTGTTCGGCGCGGTGACGAACGGCAGGCCGGACAACGCCGCCAGCTCGGCGGCAATCGCTTCGCCGAAACCGTGGGGCGAGTTGAGCCCGGTGCCGACGGCGGTGCCGCCCTGCGCCAGTTCGCAGACCGCCGGCAACGCCGCGCGAATCGCCCGTTCGGCGTAATCCAGCTGCGCTATGAATCCGGAGAGCTCCTGACCAAAGGTGATCGGCGTGGCGTCCATCATGTGGGTGCGGCCGGTCTTCACCAGCTTCATGTGCCGCGCCGAAAGTTCGGCCAGTCCGCCCGACAGCTCGGCGATGGCTGGCAGCAGTTGGGTCTGCACCGCTTGCGCGGTGGCGATGCTCATGGCGGTGGGGAAGCAGTCGTTGGAGCTCTGCGAGCGGTTGACGTGATCGTTGGGGTGCACCGGCGTCTTGCCACCGCGCGGGTTGCCGGCCAGTTCGTTGGCGCGCCCGGCAATCACTTCGTTGACGTTCATGTTGCTTTGGGTGCCGCTGCCGGTCTGCCAGACCACCAGAGGGAACTGGTCGTCATGCTGGCCGTCGAGCACTTCGTCGGCGGCCTGTTCGATCAGGCGGGCAATGTCGGCGGGCAGGTCGCCGTTGCGGTCGTTGACCCGGGCCGCGGCTTTCTTGATCAGGGCCAGCGCGTGCAGTACCGGCAATGGCATGCGTTCCTGACCGATGGCGAAGTTGATCAGCGAGCGTTGCGTCTGAGCGCCCCAGTAAGCGTCGTCCGGGACCTCGATCTGGCCCAGGCTGTCGGTTTCGATACGGCTCATCGTGCACACTCCTGTTGGTCTGTTTGCGCAGTTTAGGCCGGTGTCGGCCCGGGTGGTTCCATCCGGTCGATTGTTGACCGGCAAATCCCCGCCAATCAAGCGCGGCAAGGGCCGGGGGTTGAGCCGCAGCGTTATTCAGGCGCAGAATGGTCGCCCTTGGGGTTTTACCTCGCCTAGCTGAAAAGGAAACTCGATGACTCGTCTTCGTGCCATCTGCACCGCGGTTGCCCTGGTCTGCGCCAGCGGCCAGGTGCTTGCCGATACCGCCAGCCACAACGCCAGTGCCGAAACTTTCCTGACCCTGGCGCACGCTGACAAGCTGGGCACTCCGGTGTACATGCAGGTGCAGCAGATGTTCGCCCAGCGTTTTGAACAGACCAAGGCGCCGGAATCCAAGAAAGCCGTGCTGGATACCTACCAGGCCAAGGCCAACGCCGCTCTGGACCAGGCCATCGGCTGGAACAAGCTCAAACCGGACATGGTCAAGCTCTACACCAGCAACTTCAGCGAACAGGAACTGAAAGATCTGGTCGCGTTCTACCAGTCGCCACTGGGCAAGAAAGTCCTGGAAAAAATGCCGCAACTGACCCAGCAGTCGGCCCAGATGACCCAGGCCAAACTGGAAAGCGCCGTACCGGTGGTCAACAAGTTGCTGGACGACATGACCAACGAGCTGGCACCGAAAGGCGCAGCTCCGGCCAAGAAGAAGTAAGCGGAGTTCGTGATGACCATGCAACAACGCATCGAATCGACGCTGGCGCTGCTTCAGCCTGAGCATCTGCAAGTGCTGGACGAAAGCCACATGCACAGTCGCGGGTTGCAGACCCACTTCAAGGCAGTGGTGGTCAGTGCGCAGTTCGAAGGCCTGAACCGGGTCAAGCGCCACCAGAAAGTCTACGGCACGCTCGGCGAGCTGATGGGCGAGTTCCATGCGTTGGCACTGCACACCTACACCCCGCAGGAATGGGCAGAGACAGGCGTCGCTCCGGCGTCGCCGACCTGTGCCGGCGGCAGCAAGCATTGAGCCTTGCAGCAATGAACTGAGGTTTTTTGCTAGAATCCGCAACGCGCCGCTCACCCGGCGCGTTTTTTTCGCATCCGGTTCACCCTTTACGAGGGTAGCCACCTGGAGAAATACCCATGACACAACCGATTGTCGTGGCGGCACTGTACAAGTTCGTCACCCTCGAAGATTACGTCAACCTGCGCGAGCCCCTGCTGCAAGCAATGGTCGATAACGGCATCAAAGGCACCTTGTTGATCGCCGAAGAAGGCATCAACGGCACGGTGTCCGGCAGCCGTGAAGGCATCGACGGCCTGCTGGCCTGGCTGCGTAATGATCCGCGCATGGTCGATATCGATCACAAGGAATCGTACTGCGACGAGCAGCCGTTCTATCGCACCAAGGTCAAGCTCAAGAAAGAGATCGTGACTCTGGGCGTCGAAGGCGTCGACCCGAACAAGAAGGTCGGCACCTACGTCGAGCCGAAGGACTGGAACGCACTGATCAGCGATCCGGAAGTGCTGCTGATCGACACCCGCAACGATTACGAAGTCTCGATCGGCACCTTCGAAGGCGCCATTGATCCGAAAACCACCAGTTTTCGCGAATTCCCCGACTACATCAAAGAACACTTCGATCCGGCCGTGCACAAGAAGGTCGCGATGTTCTGCACCGGCGGCATTCGCTGCGAAAAAGCCTCGAGCTACATGCTCGGCGAAGGCTTCGAAGAGGTTTATCACCTCAAGGGCGGCATCCTGAAGTACCTCGAAGAAGTACCGCAGGAGGAAACCAAATGGCAGGGCGACTGCTTTGTGTTCGACAACCGCGTGACCGTGCGCCATGACCTGAGCGAAGGCGACTACGATCAATGCCATGCCTGCCGTACCCCGGTCAGCGTTGAAGATCGCGCCTCCGAGCATTACGTGGCCGGCATCAGCTGCCCGCACTGCTGGAACTCCCTGAGCGAGAAGACCCGCCGCAGCGCCATCGACCGCCAGAAGCAGATCGAACTGGCAAAAGCGCGCAACATGCCGCACCCGATCGGCTACAACTATAAGCAAGCATCCACCGAGGCTTAATCATGTCTGCACGCCTGCTCTATGTGATGGATCCGATGTGTTCGTGGTGCTGGGGATTTGCCCCGGTGGCCAAGGCATTGGTGGAGCAGGCGCAGGCCGCCGGGGTGGAATTGCACCTGGTGGTCGGCGGGTTGCGCACCGGCAGCGGTTCGGCGCTGGAGCCAACCACCCGGCGCTACATTCTCGAACACTGGCAGGCGGTCACCGAGGCCACCGGCCAGCCGTTCAAGTTCGAAGGCGCGTTGCCCGACGGTTTTGTCTACGATACCGAGCCGGCCTGCCGGGCCATCGTTACGGCGCGCAGCCTGGCGCCGGATTGCGCGTGGAAACTGGTCGGGTTGATCCAGCACGCGTTTTACGCTGAAGGTCGCGATGTCACCCAGGCCAGCGTTCTGGTGGAGCTGGCAGAGAAGGCCGGCGTCCCGCGCATCGAATTTGCTGCCCTGTTCGATCATGCCGATCAACACAAGGCGACCCAGGCCGATTTTACTTGGGTCCAGGATCTGGGCATCGCCGGATTCCCGACCCTGCTCGCCGAACGCAACGGCCAACTGGCGTTGCTGACCAACGGCTACCAGCCGCTCAGTGAACTGTCACCGCTGCTCGGTCGATGGCTGGAGCGCGCGGCCTGTGTCTGACCCGGCCGATGACACGCCAGCCGTCAAGCGTGTCGACCGGCTGAGCTGGGCTGAAGTCCGGCGACTGGCACTTCATCACAAAAAATCCCTGTGGATCGCCAACGGCGTGGCCGTACTGGCGACGCTGTGCAGCGTTCCGATTCCGTTGCTGTTGCCGTTGCTGGTGGACGAAGTCCTGCTCGGCCATGGCGATGCCGCGCTGAAAGTCATGAACCACCTGCTGCCCTCGATGTGGCAGCAGGCGGCGGGCTACATCGGCCTGATGCTGGTGGTGACGCTGACCCTGCGTTGCAGCGCCCTGTGTTTTGGCGTGTTGCAGGCGCGATTGTTTGCGCGACTGGCCAAGGACATCGTGTACCGCATCCGCGTGCGGCTGATCGAGCGTCTGAAACGGATCTCCCTCGGCGAATACGAAAGCCTGGGCAGTGGCACAGTCACCACGCACCTGGTCACCGACCTCGACACCCTCGACAAGTTTGTCGGAGAAACCCTCAGTCGTTTTCTGGTGGCGATGCTGACGCTGGTCGGCACTGCCAGCATCCTGATGTGGATGCACTGGAAACTGGCGCTGCTGATCCTGCTGTTCAACCCCTTGGTGATTTACGCCACGGTGCAGTTGGGCAAACGGGTCAAACACCTGAAGAAACTGGAGAACGACAGCACCTCGCGTTTCACCCAGGCGCTGAGCGAAACCCTCGATGCGATCCAGGAAGTGCGTGCCGGCAACCGTCAGGGCTTCTTCCTGGGGCGCCTTGGCCTGCGGGCTCAGGAAGTGCGCAACTACGCGGTCAACTCGCAGTGGAAGACCGACGCTTCGAACCGCGCCAGCGGCCTGTTGTTTCAGTTCGGCATCGATATCTTTCGCGCGGCGGCCATGTTGACGGTGTTGTTCTCTGACCTGTCGATTGGCCAGATGCTCGCGGTGTTCAGCTACCTGTGGTTCATGATCGGTCCGGTCGAACAACTGCTGAACCTGCAATATGCCTATTACGCGGCGGGCGGTGCGCTGTCGCGGATCAATGAACTGCTGGCCCGCGCCGACGAGCCGCAATACCCCGGCGGCGTCGACCCGTTCAAGGGCCGCGATACGGTCGGGATTCAAGTGCAGGGTCTGAGCTTCGGTTACGGCGACGAACTGGTGCTGGATCAGTTGAACCTGTCCATCGCCCCCGGTGAAAAAGTGGCGATTGTCGGCGCCAGCGGTGGCGGCAAAAGTACCCTCGTGCAATTGCTGCTGGGCCTGTACACGCCACTGGCGGGGACGATCCGTTTCGGCGGCTCGAGCCAGCAGGAAATCGGCCTGGAAACGGTTCGGGAAAACGTCGCTGTGGTGTTGCAACATCCGGCGCTGTTCAACGACACCGTGCGCGCCAACCTGACCATGGGCCGTACCCGCAGCGATGAAGCCTGCTGGCAGGCACTGGAAATCGCCCAGCTCGAACCCACCATCCGCGCCTTGCCGGACGGCCTCGACAGCATCGTCGGCCGCTCCGGCGTGCGTCTGTCCGGGGGGCAGCGGCAACGGCTGGCTATCGCCCGGATGATCCTCGCCGAACCCAAAGTGGTGATCCTCGACGAAGCGACGTCAGCCCTCGATGCCGCGACCGAATACAACCTGCACCAGGCCATGGCGCGCTTCCTCCATGGCCGCACAACGCTGATCATCGCCCACCGCTTGTCGGCGGTGAAACAGGCAGACCGGGTGCTGGTGTTCGACGGCGGGCAAGTGGCCGAAGATGGCGACCATCAGCAACTGATTGCCGATGGTGGTTTGTACGCCAAGCTTTATGGGCATTTGCAGCGGTTGTAGGTCAGCTCCACAAGACCTTCAGTGCATCCGCACCACCGTTGTGGCCGAACTCCTTCATGACCACTGAACAGCTGGTGCATGGTGGCATGGTGGTCGCCACATCCACCGATGTGATCATTTTGTTGTCCGGGTACTTTTGCCGAAGCACACTGATCAGTTTGGATTCACTGTCCAGCGAGGTCGGTCGACTGGTCATCTCCGGTTTGTAGTTGTGTACATCCTTGATCGAATGGGGAATAGCCAATATTTTTCCCCGTGGGGAGACGTTCAAAGAAGTTCTGGCAAATGTCTGGCCGAAGTCGATGTTGAAGTAAGTCGTATCGCCGACGATGACCTTGTCCGGGGCGAATGGAGGTTTGAACAGTGGCAGTTCCCCTGTGTGTCCCTTTGCGCCGGAGACACTGACGTAAACCTCACGCTTGCCGGTCGAGGTTACGATGTCGGCGTAAGCGATGTTTCTCGCGTTCTCGGTTTGCAGGCGACGCGGGAGCAGATTCTGGAGTTTTTCCATCGTTTGATTGATCCGCAAGTCGGCGCCTGACTCGACCTTGATGGTTTTCTCAACAAACAGTGTGTCGAATATGTTCGCAGCCCTTTGGCGTAGGGGCTCTGGTGCGGTGCTGCTGCGAGACCAGGACGCTGTTCCGGTCGGGCGTTGGCTGACAATCATCCGCGTGGAGTGGTCGAACAGCACCGCCTCACCGGGACTGGTGTCGACCTTGAGCAGCTTGAGCGTATTGGGTGGATACCGGTGGCCACCAATCGGAATGGCAATCTGGTCCATAGTTTTCAGTGCGCGCTCTACTGCCGGCACACCGTGGATTCTCGCCATGTTGTTGGCATTGAGTGAGCCGGTATAGACGGTCATCAGTTCTTTTCGCAAATCGGCGGGCAGAGTTTTGGCCTGGCGCAGTTTCAGGGGGCCGGAAATGTTTTGCCCCTTGGAAAGTTCGGCGACGTAGAAGGCACCGGCATCCAGCCGGGTAAATATATAGTGCTTCGATCCGTCCAGAGCCGGAACAATGGTGGCGCCGGCCTGGAAGGTGTCGAATTCACCTCGGGTTCCGTAGGGCGTTTTTACGTTGATTCTGCCGTATATCCCTTTCTGAAACTCCATCGTTGCGTCGAGCTGGTTTCTTCTTTTCAGGTGTTTGAGAAGCTTCGCTCGCCCATCAACAGCGGGCGTGTAGATGCTGTCTCCGAACCAGGGGGCCCAGCCTTTGCTTTCGTCGAAACTGCCGGTACCCGGGGTCGGCGCGGGATCACCGGTGACAAAGCGTGTTTTGCAGA
The DNA here is from genome assembly GCF_002112685.1 of Pseudomonas sp. R15(2017). Classification (NCBI taxonomy): domain Bacteria; kingdom Pseudomonadati; phylum Pseudomonadota; class Gammaproteobacteria; order Pseudomonadales; family Pseudomonadaceae; genus Pseudomonas; species Pseudomonas sp. R15(2017). The sequence continues at coordinate 192,803 of NZ_NEII01000009.1, read as the reverse complement.
CATTGTTACCAGCGCGCCGTACCCGACAGGGCATCGCTTTGAACATCGACAGATCATCAATCAGATCGGCCCGACGCAATTGATCGCCATCCAGACGATAGGGGATGTCATCAATCAACAGTGTGGTTCGGCCATCGACCTCCAGCATTTCACGAACGTGGGCGTGTTCCGGGACTTCGGCCAGAGCGTGGGATTCGGTGGGCGGCAGCTTCCTGAAAGTGGATCTGCCCTGGATGAGATCCCGGCTGTTGTTGCGCAGGCGCGGGCCATAGGGCAGGGATGTCAACGGGTCGACCAGATGCAGTTGTTCCAGATCCAACGCATTTGTGTGACGCACAATGACGTCATCGATGCCGTTGACCGTTGCCAGCTCGTCAGTATTGGCCAGCGGCTTCCAGTTCCCCGGATCGATGGCCTGGGGCAGGTTATGAACCAGTCGGTAGCGGTCAGCATGTCCCGTGAGTTTTCTGATCCCGCCGATACTCGCCCGACCGATGAACAGCAGTCCTCTGCCGGCACCGCTTCCCAGACTTTTAAGCAGTGTGGGAATGCCATCGAGCGGGTTGAGATTTGCCAGTGAATGGGTCAGAAGCTTGCGAGTCAGCGTCGAGAAGGACGGCAGGCTCGCTTTGATAGCCATGCGACTGCTGCCGACAGTGGCACGAAGCAGGCGCACCGAGCCCGAGATGAATTTGCCGATAGGGCAAAGGAACGATGCGAGATCAAACAGGAGTCCGACCCCGCCCATGATTTTGCCTGAGGTGCTGTCCGACAGAAGATCATCGATGCTGCCCCAGAAAGGCACGAATCCCTTGACGATGGACACGAACGTTTCCAGGCGCTTCTCGGTTTTCGCCCGAGCGGCGTCGAAGGACGTCATGCCGCGGGCCTGTATGTGCAGTTGCTGTTCATCTACATAGAGAAAGTTCGTTGCGATATAACCCGCCAGTTCATTCAGTCGGGATGTCGTCAGGAGGGCTTCACCCTCGGCATCCGTCGGGCCGGATGATACCGCTGCCGGCATGAACCCCATGATATCGAGGTATCCCGGACACGATGCCCGCTCTGCCGGCACTCTGCCGTGGAAGTGGGCGGACCAGTCGAGCAGGAGGGAAGTGCTCAAATTGCGCTCGGGCGAATAGCTTTGTCCCGGGATCGAGGCGTGCAGTGGAAACTCTGTTCGAACGCCATCGATTGTGGAAAACCTCAAACCGGTTCGCTGACGAACGACGCCCGCGCTCGGGATGAGCTCGTAGTAAGTGATGTCTGTGTTGTAAATCACTTTCAGAACGAATCCCTTCCTTGCCCGGATCTGCTCCGACTTCTCGTTCGGCGCGGTTTTCTGCCGCAGGCTCAGCACCTGGACTTCACCTTGAGCCAGCGCCCGGCGATCTGCCGCTGGCAGTGATCTCAGCAAGCTGGCAATCAGCGATTGATAAGCCTGTCTGATGGTTGTCAGGTAGTCGTTGAACGCAGTTTCGAACCGGGCGTTGATGTCAGGCAAGAAATTGCCGGCCCAACTGTAGACGCCGTCTTCGACCCGGTCATAACCGCCGCGCCAGTTTTCCCGCTCGGCATGGAGCACTCGCTGTCCATCGAGCCTCAGTGCGGTGGTCGAACGCGTTGTACCATCGGGCATGGAGACGATCCATCGCTTGCTGCCATCAAGCTGACCGTCTGCATAGACGTCGAGAAAGTCCTGGCCCTGCTGCTTGTTCAGATCCAGTGGTGCCCTGGAATGGCTGTGACTCGGATCCGCCGACAACAATTTGCGCCCGTCCCGTGCGAACGTGACGCCTCTGAAAACGTTCGTCATGACCTGCCTGGCCATCTGCAGTCGCTCAGGTGGACGCAAGTCCAGTGTCTTCACGGCGTTGTTCAGGCGCTCGGTGTGTTCTTCCAGAGTCGACAGTGCGCGGTTGATATCTTCCTGGTCGTAAGCGGTTGTCGTTCGCTGCGCAATGGCGCCCGTGCAGACGGCCCATTCCAGGGCAGGAGCCATACGCAGTCGTGCAATCGCCTCGAGTTGTTCGGCCGATGCGCCGGCGCTGCGTTGCAGCGGCAGATCAACCAGTTGCTGGAAGGACAAGGGCGCTGATTGATCCAGACCGGTTTCCTCGGCCAGCAGTACGCCGTGCATGAAGTTCACCCAGACCACGGAGGTCTTGTAACGAAGCTCCGGTGGTACATCGTGCACGCTGAAGTCTTTCGAAAGGCGGGTCTGGAATACCCGAGCCAGAAGGATCGCCTCTTTGGTGTTGGCAACCCGGCCGCTGCGCAGCAAATGCTGTTCGAATTCGTGGCGCAAGGTCTGGTAGCTCTTGCCCCAGTGGGCCGGGTCTTGCCAGTGAAAACCGGCGAGCGCTTGCGGCTCGTCAGCTGAGGGGGTGTGCAGATAGAGGCAGATGGCTTTGCAGATCAATTGATAACGCACCGACGCCGGCGTCTGTTCGCCTGGGGAAGCGCCGTACCATTTGAGCTTTTTCAGTAGCCGTTCTGTCAGATCCAGTGATTCCGGGGTATTGAGTATTCGCTGGAGGAAAACCGAAGGTGTTGCGCGCAGCGCTTCCGGGGCCGCGAGGCGCAGGATATCGCCACTCAAATGACGAATCAGCGAGGGCTTGCCGATCAGAAAGGATTTGACCGTTTCGATCATTCGTTCATTGATGCGTTTCGCCGTGTACTGTTCAAGGGTCATGGAGGGCGCAGGGGCTGGTGTCGCAAGCTGCGCGGCCTTGAACCTTTTCCGGTCCCGGGCGGTCGGTCGGGGAACCAGGGATTCGATATCCGGGCCGGCATCCAGACCCAGCGTCTTGCGAGCGCTCGATTCTGCAATTGCCGATGGATCGATTGAAGCTGGAGACGTCGAGGTCATGTCACACTCCTTGTGAAAGCATTCCCGCCAAAAAGGGAGAATGCCTGGAGTGCCCAGTTAATCGGTCCCGCCTGCGAGTGTGGCCGTATATATGTCTATCCGGCTTCTGTCCTGAACTGAGGCGGATCCGTCGCTTGCCGGAACCGGGAAGGCCTCCTAGTCTTGGGGGGATGTTCGCAGGACGATCAGGCAGTGCTCATGCAAGGAATACCATGAAGCAAAAGCGGACTCTCGGAACGCCTCGGTTGTTGGGCATCGTCTGGCCATTCATCGCCGTCGTGTTGTTTCAGGCGTTGCTGGGGGGCGTGAGTCTTTATGTCCTGTCGGCCGTTCGCGGTTATGTGGCGGGCGAGAGCCTGTGGTCCAAGGGCCAGAAAGACGCCATCTATTACCTCAACCTGTACGCCGACAGCCGTGATGATGCGATCTACCTCAAGTACCAGAACGCCATTGCCGTGCCTCAGGGCGGTCATCAATTGCGTCTGGCACTGGACAAGCAACCGCCCGACCTGCAGGCGGCACGCGAGGGCATTCTCAAGGGCGGCAACCACCCGGACGATGTCTCCAGCCTGATCTGGCTGTACCTGAATTTCCGTCACTTCAGTTATCTGGAAATTGCCATCGACCGCTGGACCCTGGGCGATGCCTATCTGGTAGAGCTCGACGGCGTGGCGCAGGAGATGCATCAGCGCATCACCGCCAATGCCGCCACCGAGGCCGATATCCGCCGCTGGAAGGACCGGATCTTTGCGATCAACGACGGCGTGACCCCGGCCGCCAAGGCGTTCAGCGATGCCCTGGGTGAAGGCTCGCGGATGATTCTGCGCCTGCTGCTGTTTACCAACCTGGCCACCGCACTGGGCCTGATCGTGCTGGCGCTGCTGCGCACCCGCAAACTGCTCAAGCAGCGTCATGCTTTCGCCGAAGCGTTGCAACTGGAAAAAGATCGCGCGCATGTCACCCTGCATTCGATTGGCGACGGTGTGATCACCACCGACGTGAGCGGGGCGATCGACTACATGAATCCGGCCGCCGAAGCGTTGACCCACTGGAAGGCCGAGCAGGCGTCCGGTCTGCCGCTGGCGGCGTTGTTCAATTTGCTGGATGACAACGCCCAGACGGAAGGGCTGACCCTGATCGAGCACATTCTCAGTGGCCAGCTGACCGGCGGCAGCGAACACTCGAAGCTGATCCAGCGACTGGACGGCAGCACGGTGTCGGTGACCTTGGTCGGTGCGCCGATCCGCAATGCCGGCAAGGTCAGTGGGGCGGTGCTGGTGCTGCATGACATGACCCAGGAGCGGCAATACATCGCCAATCTGTCATGGCAGGCCACCCACGATGCACTGACCGGGCTGGCCAACCGTCGCGAGTTCGAATACCGGCTCGAACAGGCGCTGCACAACCTGACGCGCCAGGCCGGGCGGCATGCGCTGATGTTCCTCGATCTGGATCAATTCAAACTGGTCAATGACACCTGCGGGCATGCGGCCGGCGATGAGTTGCTGCGGCATATCTGCGCGTTGCTGCAATCGGGTCTGCGCGAAGGCGACACCCTGGCGCGGCTGGGCGGCGACGAGTTCGGCATCCTGCTGGAGAACTGCGCACCGGAGGCGGCGGAGAAGATCGCCGAGGGGCTGCGTCAGACCGTGCAAAATCTGCATTTTGTCTGGAAGGGGCGGCCATTCCTGACCACCGTCAGCATTGGTCTGGTGCACGTCGCACAGAACCCGACCACTCTCGAGGCCTCGTTGCGGGCCGCCGATATGGCTTGCTACATGGCCAAGGAAAAGGGTCGCAACCGGGTGCAGGTCTACCATGCCGACGACTCGGAATTGTCCCTGCGCTTTGGCGAGATGGCCTGGGTGCAACGCCTGCACATGGCCCTGGAAGAAAACCGCTTCTGCCTCTACGCCCAGGAAATCGCCCCGCTGGGTTCGGTTGCCGGTGGCACTCGCGGACATATCGAAATTCTGCTGCGTCTGCATGACGAAGCGGGCCGGATGATTCTGCCGGACAGTTTCATACCGGCGGCGGAACGTTACGGTTTGATGACCTCGCTGGATCGATGGGTTGTTCAGAATGTATTTAAGGTTATTGCTCAATGTATTAACGATAAGTGCGAAGGCCCTCTGGCAATGTGTGCGATTAATCTTTCAGGCATTACTATCGGAGATGACGCGTTCTTGCACTTTCTGCGGGAACAGTTTGATAACTACGGCATACCGCCTGAAATGATTTGTTTTGAAATTACAGAAACCAGTGCCATTGCAAATCTCGGGAGCGCAATCAGATTTATTAATGAACTCAAAGGCTTGGGATGTTATTTTTCGCTGGATGACTTTTGCGCCGGAATGTCTTCATTCGCTTATCTGAAACATTTGCCTGTAGACTTCCTGAAGATCGACGGGAGTTTCGTAAAGGATATGCTGGACGACCCGATTAACCGTGCAATGGTCGAAGTGATCAATCACATCGGGCATGTCATGGGTAAGCAGACAATTGCCGAGTTTGTCGAAACAGCGCAGATCGAGCAGGCATTGCTTGAAATCGGCGTGGATTACGCTCAGGGTTATGTAGTGGAGCGTCCGCAGTTGTTTACCTGTGACAGTTTGCAAAGTCGGCCCGCCAGACCGCAGCCGTTGTTATTCAAGGCGCCTGGCACGTTCCGTTGAAATCTCTTGCCGATCCTTACAATCACAAATCAAAAGGAGCCGAACAGTGATCGACACATTCAACCGAACCGGACCACTCATGGAAGCTGCAAGTTATCCCGCCTGGGCGCAACAACTGATCCAGGATTGCAGCGAGAGCAAACGCCGGGTTGTCGAACATGAACTTTATCTGCGTATGCGTGATAACAAGCTCAGCGCCAGAACCATGCGCCAGTACCTGATCGGGGGCTGGCCCGTCGTTGAGCAATTCGCGTTGTACATGGCGCAGAATCTCACCAAGACCAAATTCGCCCGTCATCCGGGTGAAGACATGGCGCGGCGCTGGTTGATGCGCAATATTCGCGTCGAACTCAACCACGCCGATTATTGGCTGCATTGGAGCCGGGCCCATGGGGTGAGCCTGGAAGATCTGCAGGCGCAGCAAGTGCCGCCGGAATTGCACGCCCTGAGCCACTGGTGCTGGCACACCAGTTCGGCGGATTCACTGATTGTGGCCATCGCGGCCACCAACTACGCCATCGAAGGCGCGACCGGGGAGTGGTCGGCGCTGGTGTGTTCGACGGGTGTCTATGCCGCCGCTTTTCCTGAAGAGGATCGCAAGCGGGCCATGAAGTGGCTGAAGATGCACGCCCAGTACGACGATGCCCATCCGTGGGAAGCGCTGGAGATCATCTGCACCCTCGCCGGGATGAACCCGAGCAAAGCCCTGCAGGCGGAGCTGCGACAGGCGATCTGCAAGAGTTATGACTACATGTACCTGTTCCTCGAGCGCTGCATGCAGCTCGAACTGTCGGAGCGGGTGATGGTCGGGCGTGAGCGTCGGGCACTGGTCGAGAGCTAGTTTCGGCGACATCAATAAAAAACGGGAGCCCTGGCTCCCGTTTTTTGTTGGCAGCGAATATCTAGCCCGCCATGGTCAGGCGATTGCGACCCTCGCGCTTGGCCACATACAGCGCGCTGTCGGCACGGCGCAGCAGGCTTTCGGCGGATTCGCCCGGCAACAGGGTCGAGCAGCCGAGACTCACGGTCAGTTCGATCAATCGATTATTGGCATAGTAATCCTGGGCCTGGGCTGCCTGACGCAGGCGCTCACCGACCATGGCGGCCGCATCACGCCCGGTGTTGGACAGCAGAATCAGAAACTCTTCCCCGCCATAACGGAACACCATATCGACATTGCGCAACTGGCCCTTGATCGATGCCGCCACGGCTTTGAGCACGTCGTCGCCGGCGCTGTGACCATGGAGGTCGTTGACCTGTTTGAAATGGTCGATGTCCAGCATCAGCAACGACAACGGTTGCAGGTGCCGGCGGGACATCTCGATTTCACGTTGCAGTGTCTGCTCCATGGCAATACGGTTGCCGGCACCGGTCAATGGATCACGCAGGGCGCTTTGCGTGGCGGCGCGGTAGAGCAGGGCATTGCGCATCGGGTACAGCAGGGCGGACAGCAGCGATTCGAGATTGCCCAGTTCCTGTTCGCTGAAGCGCTGGTTGCGGCGGAACACCAGCTCACCCATGTGCTCGCCTTCGTGGCTGAGGCGGTAGCTGGCCGAGTGGTGGCCGCGGGCACCGAACTCCAGGCGCAGGTCGCTGCCGTTGTGCACGTAGGTCAAGGCGTCCAGCGGCACCAGACGCTGAACTTCGCGGAAAAACAGACCGAGGATGCGTTGAGGTTCAAGGCTGGTTTGCAGTTGCAGGCTCATTTGCTGGCGCAGTTGCGCCAGGCTGACAGGTCGCGCCAGGAGAGGCGGCTGCTGACCAAAGCCCAGGCGTTGCAATTTGGCACTGTCGAAGTCAATTGCAGTGGTCTGGGAGGGTGATTTCATATGGCGTGAGCCCCTAAGCAGTAAGTCTGTCTTACAGGCTGGGTGAGAGCGGCTATGGGCTGCGCGTCATACTGATCCATCAGTCCCGTAGGACATTTGGCGTAAGTTTAGTCTGCCCGATGACGATTAGTCAGCTATCGAATCAGGCCTTGCCCGACTGCCTTCACTCGGCGTGCTTTGAGGAAATGTAGAGCGAAAGTCATGCCATACGGTTCATATTTTATTAAAACCGTTCTTAATCAATGGCTTGGGATTTTAGCGGGAGAAGGGGCGGTGGTTATTTGACTGAATTTGCTGCGCTCAAAGCGGCAATTGCATGCCGCGACGGTATTCCGCCACGGCAACAAATGCGACGTATGGCATTACTGGGCGTTGAAGGCCTGACCATTGATACCGGTGCTGTCCGGGCCCATCAGGTAGAGGTAGACCGGCATGATCTCTTCCGGCGTCGGATTGTTCAGCGGGTTTTCACCCGGATACGCCTGGGCACGCATGCTGGTGCGGGTTCCCCCGGGGTTGATGCTGTTGGAGCGCACCGGCGCCACGCCGTCGACTTCGTCGGCCAGGGTTTGCATCAGACCTTCGGTAGCGAACTTCGATACGCCATAGGCGCCCCAGTAAGCACGGCCCTTGCGGCCGACACTGCTGGAGGTGAAGACCACCGAGGCATCCTGCGACAGTTTCAGCAGCGGCAGCAGGGTGCTGGTGAGCATGAACATCGCGTTGACGTTGACCTGCATGACACGCATGAAGTTTTCACCGGACAACTGCTCGATCGGCGTACGCGGGCCAATGATCGAGGCGTTGTGCAGCAGGCCGTCAAGATGGCCGAACTCGGTCTCGATCATTGCCGCCAGCTCATCGTATTGATGGGGCAGGGCGGTTTCGAGGTTGAACGGGATCACTGCCGGCTGCGGATGCCCGGCGGCTTCGATTTCGTCGTAGACCTGGGTCAGGTTGGCTTCGGTCTTGCCCAGCAGCAGCACGGTCGCACCGTGGGCGGCGTAGGTCTTGGCGGCAGCCGCGCCGATGCCGCGACCGGCACCGGTGACCAGAATGACCCGATCCTTGAGCAATTCGGGGCGAGCGGAATAATCAAACATAAGAAACCTCTAATCCATTAACTTCTGATCGTTCCCGCGTCTTGCGCGGGAATGCAGCGATGGTCGCTTTGCAGCACCACTCAGCAACTGCACAGAGCGTTATCCAGCACCTTGCGCAACTCCAGCGGATGATCCACCACCACGTCCGCGCCCCAATGACGAGGGTTGTCGTCGGGGTGAATGTAGCCATAGGTCACGGCAGCGGTCCTGGTGCCGGCGTCACGGCCGGATTCGATATCGCGCAGATCATCGCCGATAAACAGAACACTCGACGGATCCAGATCAAGTATCTTGCAGGCAAGGATCAGCATCTCGGGATCCGGCTTGCTGTTCTTCACGTGATCCGGGCAGATCAGCAGCGCAGAGCGCTCGGCCAGTCCCAGTTGCTGCATGATCGGCTCGGCGAAACGCAGCGGCTTGTTGGTGACTACACCCCAGACCAGATTGGCTTTCTCGATGTCGGCCAGTAATTCGCCCATGCCGTCGAACAGCTTGCTGTGCACGGCGCAACCCACCAGATAGCGCTCGAGGAACTCCAGACGCAACTCCTCGAAGCCCGGCGACTCCGGATCCATCGAGAACGTCACCGCGACCATGGCCTTGGCGCCGCCGGAGATTTCATCGCGGATGTGTTTTTCGTTCATCGGCGGCAAGCCACGATCCGCGCGCATCGCCTGGCAGATGGCGATAAAGTCCGGCGCGGTGTCGAGCAGAGTGCCGTCCATGTCGAAAAGGACTGCTCTGATGGCCATCGGCTTACTCCTCGCGCAGGGTCTGGATCATGTAGTTGACGTCAACGTCCGCTGCCAGCTTGTAGTGCTTGGTCAGCGGGTTGTAGGTCAGACCGATGATGTCCTTGACGGTCAGGCCGGCCATGCGGCTCCAGGCACCCAGCTCGGACGGACGGATGAATTTCTTGAAGTCGTGGGTGCCGCGCGGCAGCAGCTTCATGATGTATTCGGCGCCGACGATGGCGAACAGGTACGCTTTCGGGTTGCGGTTGATGGTGGAGAAGAACACCTGGCCGCCGGGCTTGACCATGCGGAAACAGGCGCGGATCACCGAGGACGGATCCGGCACGTGCTCGAGCATTTCCAGGCAGGTGACAACGTCGAACTGCTCGGGCATTTCTTCAGCCAGGGCTTCGGCGGTGATCTGGCGGTACTCGACATTCACCCCGGATTCCAGCTGATGCAGTTGCGCGACCGCCAACGGTGCTTCGCCCATGTCGATGCCGGTCACGGTCGCGCCGCGCTGGGCCATGGCTTCGCTGAGAATGCCGCCGCCGCAACCGACGTCGAGGACCTTTTTGCCGGCCAGGTTGACGCGCTCGTCAATCCAGTTGACCCGCAGCGGGTTGATGTCGTGCAGCGGTTTGAACTCGCTTTCGCGATCCCACCAACGATGGGCCAGGGCTTCGAATTTGGCGATTTCGGCGTGGTCGACGTTGCTCATGATTCAATCCTCTAAAACTTGAAAAAGGCTGTAGCCCTGGAGTTTGACCCAGGGTGTTTACGATTCGGTGTGGCCGCTGATGCGTCGGCCCCAGGCCCGGGCGGTTTCGCCGAGCAGTTGTTCGTCAAGTCGGGTCAGACGCCGGTCGTCAAGCAACTGCTTGCCGGCAACCCACAGGTGTTTCACGCAGTCGCGACCGGTGGCGTATATAAGCTGCGAGACCGGGTCATAGACTGGTTGTTGCGCCAGGCCGGACAGGTCGAAGGCGACGATGTCTGCGGCCTTGCCGAGCTCCAGCGAGCCGGTCTCGGCTTCGATTCCCAAGGCACGCGCGCCGTTCAGCGTGGCCATGCGCAAGGCCCGATGGGCGTCCAGCGCGGTGGCCGAGCCGGCGACGGCTTTGGCCAGCAGGGCGGCGGTGCGGGTTTCGCCCAGCAGATCCAGGTCATTGTTGCTCGCGGCGCCATCGGTGCCGACCGCGACGTTGACCCCGGCCTGCCACAGGCGCTCCACCGGGCAGAAGCCGCTGGCCAGTTTCAGGTTCGACTCCGGGCAGTGGATCACGCTGGTGTTGCTTTCTACCAGCAACGCCAGGTCGTCATCGCTGATCTGGGTCATGTGCACCGCCTGGAAACGCGGGCCGAGCAGGCCGAGGCGACCGAGACGTGCCAGCGGGCGTTCGCCGCGCTGTTCGACCGCTTGCTGTACTTCGAAAGCGGTTTCGTGAACGTGCATGTGGATCGAGGCGTCAAGTTCTTCGGCGATCACGCGGATTTTTTCCAGGTTCTCGTCGCCCACGGTGTAGGGTGCATGAGGGCCGAAGGTGATCTTGATGCGTTCGTGATGCTTCAGGTCGCCGAACAGTTCGACGCCCTGACGAATGGCTTCATCGGCGCTGGCGGCACCCGGAATCGGGAAATCGAGGATCGGAATCGCGATCTGCGCACGGATTCCACTGTTGTGCACGCGCTCGCTCGCAACCTTCGGGAAGAAGTACATGTCCGAGAAACAGGTGATGCCACCTTTTATCTGCTCGGCGATGGCCAGGTCGGTGCCGTCACGCACAAAATCTTCATCGACCCATTTGCCCTCGGCCGGCCAGATGTGGTTTTCCAGCCATGTCATCAGCGGCAGATCGTCGGCCAGGCCACGGAACAGGGTCATGGCAGCATGGCCGTGGGCGTTGATCAGGCCGGGGCTGAGCAGAACGTCCGGCAGTTCGCGGACTTCGGCAGCGTTACACTTCAGCGCTTCGGCACGCGGGCCGATAAACACGATGCGCCCGTCGCGGATGCCCAGGCCATGCTCCTTGAGCACAACGCCTGCAGGTTCGACGGGTACCAGCCAGGTTGGCAGCAATAATAAGTCGAGCACAATGGCAGGTTTCGGCATCGAGGGTCGGTTCCAGTGCTTTTGTAAAGGATGGCGAAGTATACCCGAGCGTCTTCGCGGGGGGATCGCTATAATCGCCGGCTTTTGTTCATGAGTGCGGGGTGAGGGATGCGCGATCGACTGTTGGCTGCGGAGAAAGTAAAGGCCATCGATTGGCGTGATGGCGCGCTCCACCTGCTGGATCAGCGCGTTTTGCCGTTCGAGGAAAACTGGATCGCCTACACCAGCGCCGCCGGCGTGGCCGAGGCAATCCGCTCGATGGTGGTGCGCGGTGCGCCAGCCATCGGTATCAGTGCCGCATACGGCATCGTGCTGGCGGCCCGTGCCCGGATTGCCGAAGGTGGCGACTGGTACGCGGCGCTGGAAGAGGATTTCATGCTGCTGGCCGACTCTCGTCCGACAGCGGTCAACCTGTTCTGGGCGTTGAACCGCATGCACGACCGCCTGGATCGCTTGAAGGAAAACGCCGATCCGTTGGCGGCGCTGGAAGCCGAAGCCATCGCCATTCATGAAAGTGATCGCGAAGCCAACCTGACCATGGCTCAACTTGGCGTCGACCTGATCCGCAAGCATCAGGGCAATGCCCAGGCGATTCTGACGCACTGCAACACCGGCGCCCTGGCCACTGGCGGTTTTGGCACGGCGCTCGGAGTGATTCGCGCAGCGTTCATCGAGGGCATGGTCGAGCGTGTCTACGCCGACGAAACCCGGCCGTGGCTGCAAGGCTCGCGGCTGACCGCGTGGGAGCTGGCCAACGAAGGCATTCCGGTGACCCTGAACGCCGACTCCGCCGCTGCGCACATCATGAAGACCAAAGGCGTGACCTGGGTGATCGTCGGCGCCGACCGGATCACCGCCAACGGCGACGTGGCGAACAAGATCGGCACCTATCAACTGGCGGTCAACGCCATGCACCACGGCGTGCGCTTCATGGTGGTAGCGCCGAGTTCGACCATCGACATGAATCTGGCCAGCGGGGATGACATCCCTATCGAAGAGCGCGACGGCGCCGAGTTGCTGGAGGTTGGCGGCAAGCGTGTCGGGGCGGATGTCGAGGCGTTCAATCCGGTATTTGACGTAACGCCGGCGGACCTGATCGATGCAATCGTCACCGAGAAAGGCATCGTCGAGCGCCCGGACACCGCGAAAATGGCCCAGTTGATGTGCCGCAAGCGCCTGCATTGATTGACGCTGGCGTCTGTTCGGACGCTATCGCTGGCAAGCCAGCTCCCACAGGTTTTGTGCACGCCGCCGATCTTGTGGGAGCTGCGGTGCGACGACTCGACTTGCCAGCGATGAGGCCATTATTGTCAATAAACATCCCCAAACCTGACCTCAAATTCGCATTCAGGGAAGCTCTGAGCCTCTCTCGTCCCCGTTAAGCCTGTCATCGGTCAACTAACTATGCTCCATGCGCATCTGGGGGATAGGTGCGTGGCGGCTCTTGTGATAACATCCGGCGTTTTCCGAGGCAGTCCCACGGGGTTGTCTTCACTGCGCAAATCCAGGGTCAACTTGTCGATTTGTCGTAAGTCGGCGCATGGCACTCGGCCTGCATCGACGAGCTTCGTGCGTCCCCTATGGATATGGCGAAGTTTCACCAGAAAAAGGAATCAGGCTTCTCATGGGCGAACTGGCCAAAGAAATCCTCCCGGTCAATATCGAAGACGAGCTGAAACAGTCCTACCTCGACTACGCGATGAGCGTGATCGTCGGCCGTGCACTGCCGGATGCGCGCGATGGCTTGAAGCCCGTGCACCGTCGCGTGCTGTTCGCGATGAGCGAGCTGGGCAACGACTTCAACAAGCCGTACAAGAAATCTGCCCGTGTCGTCGGTGACGTGATCGGTAAGTATCACCCGCACGGTGATACCGCGGTGTACGACACCATCGTCCGCATGGCGCAGCCTTTCTCCCTGCGTTACCTGCTGGTCGACGGCCAGGGCAACTTCGGTTCGGTGGACGGCGACAACGCCGCGGCCATGCGATACACCGAAGTGCGCATGACCAAGCTGGCGCACGAGCTGCTGGCGGACCTGCACAAGGAAACCGTGGACTGGGTGCCGAACTACGACGGCACCGAACTGATCCCGGCGGTCATGCCGACCCGCGTACCGAACCTGCTGGTCAACGGTTCCAGCGGTATCGCCGTGGGCATGGCGACCAACATTCCGCCGCACAACCTCGGTGAAGTCATCGACGGTTGCCTGGCCCTCATCGACAATCCCGAGCTGACCGTCGATGAGCTGATGCAATACATTCCCGGTCCGGACTTCCCGACTGCCGCGATCATCAACGGTCGCGCCGGCATCATCGAAGCCTACCGCACCGGCCGTGGCCGCATTTACATGCGCGCCCGCTCGATCATCGAAGACATCGACAAGGTCGGTGGCCGTCAGCAGATCGTTATCACCGAACTCCCTTACCAGCTGAACAAGGCGCGTCTGATCGAGAAGATCGCCGAGCTGGTAAAAGAGAAGAAACTCGAAGGCATCACCGAGCTGCGCGACGAGTCCGACAAGGACGGTATGCGCGTGGTGATCGAACTGCGTCGCGGCGAAGTGCCTGAGGTGATCCTCAACAACCTCTATGCCCAGACCCAGCTGCAATCGGTATTCGGCATCAACATCGTTGCGCTGATCGACGGCCGTCCGCGGATCCTGAACCTCAAGGACCTGCTGGAAGCCTTCGTCCGTCACCGTCGCGAAGTGGTGACCCGCCGTACCGTGTTCGAACTGCGCAAGGCGCGCGAGCGTGGTCACATCCTCGAAGGTCAGGCCGTTGCCCTGTCGAACATCGACCCGGTGATCGCCCTGATCAAGGCTTCGCCGACCCCGTCGGAAGCCAAGGAAGCGCTGGTCAGCACGCCGTGGGAATCCACTGCCGTGGTGGCGATGGTGGAGCGTGCCGGTGCCGATTCGTGCCGTCCGGAAAACCTCGATCCGCAATACGGTCTGCGCGACGGCAAGTACTTCCTGTCGCCAGAGCAGGCGCAAGCCATTCTGGAGCTGCGTCTGCACCGCCTGACCGGTCTGGAACACGAAAAGCTGCTGGCCGAGTATCAAGAGATCCTCAACCAGATCGGCGAGCTGATCCGCATCCTCAACAGCGCCGTGCGCCTGATGGAAGTGATCCGCGAAGAGCTGGAAGTGATCCGCGCCGAATACGGCGACGTGCGCCGCACCGAAATCCTCGATGCCCGTCTCGACCTGACCCTGGGCGACATGATCCCGGAAGAAGAGCGCGTTGTGACCATCTCCCACGGTGGCTATGCCAAGACCCAGCCGCTGGCTGCGTACCAGGCCCAGCGTCGTGGCGGTAAAGGCAAATCGGCTACCGGCGTGAAGGATGAGGACTACATCGCTCACCTGCTGGTCGCCAACAGCCACACTACGCTGCTGCTGTTCTCCAGCAAGGGCAAGGTGTACTGGCTGAAAACCTACGAAATTCCGGAAGCGTCCCGCGCCGCCCGTGGTCGTCCGCTGGTCAACCTGCTGCCGCTGGATGACGGTGAATACATCACCACCATGCTGCCGGTCGAGGAATACACCGAAGGTCACTACATCTTCATGGCCACCGCCAACGGCACCGTGAAGAAGACTCCGCTGGAATCCTTCAGTCGTCAGCGCAGCGTCGGTCTGATCGCGCTGGAGCTGGACGAAGGCGACGTGTTGATCTCCGCAGCGATTACCGATGGCGAGCGTGAAGTGATGCTGTTCTCCGACGGCGGCAAGGTGACCCGCTTCAAGGAATCCGACGTTCGTGCCATGGGCCGTACCGCCCGTGGTGTGCGCGGCATGCGTCTGCCGGAAGGGCAGAAGCTGATTTCGATGCTGATCCCGGAAGAAGGCAGCCAGATCCTCACCGCTTCCGAGCGTGGTTATGGCAAGCGCACCGCGATCACCGAGTTCCCTGAGTACAAGCGTGGCGGCCAGGGCGTGATCGCCATGGTCAGCAACGAGCGTAACGGCCGTCTGGTCGGTGCGGTTCAGGTGCTCGACGGCGAGGAGATCATGCTGATTTCCGACCAGGGCACGCTGGTGCGTACCCGTGTCGACGAAGTCTCCAGCCTGGGTCGTAACACCCAGGGCGTGACCCTGATCAAACTGGCCAAGGATGAAACCCTGGTCGGTCTGGAGCGGGTTCAGGAGCCGTCGGAAGTCGAGGGTGAAGCGCTTGAAGGTGAAGAAGGTGTCGAACTGGAAGATGGCGTGATCGGCGCCGAACCGGACGATGCGGTCGACAACCTGCAGGCGGACGCCGCAGGCGAAGAAGAGTCGCAAGACTAACCAAATCGTAGCAGGGCAGAGTGTTTGCTCTGTCCGCTACCGTGATTGCAAAGCGAGAGTGGATGTGAGCAAACGAGCCTTTAACTTCTGCGCAGGTCCCGCTGCGCTGCCTGAAGCTGTCCTGTTGCGTGCCCAGTCCGAGATGCTCGACTGGCACGGCAAGGGTCTGTCGGTCATGGAAATGAGCCATCGCAGTGATGACTACGTGGCCATCGCCGAGAAGGCCGAACAAGACCTGCGCGACCTGCTGTCCATCCCCTCCAATTACAAAGTGCTGTTCCTGCAGGGCGGTGCGAGCCAACAGTTCGCCGAGATTCCGCTGAACCTGCTGCCCGAGAACGGCACTGCCGACTATGTCGAAACCGGCATCTGGTCGAAGAAAGCCATCGAGGAAGCGCGTCGCTTCGGCAACATCAACGTTGCTGCCAGCGCCAAGCCTTATGACTACCTGGCCATCCCTGGCCAGAATGAGTGGAATTTGACCCCGGGTGCGGCCTATCTGCACTATGCGTCCAACGAAACCATCGGCGGCCTGCAGTTTGACTGGGTTCCCGAGGCCGGTGACGTTCCGCTGGTGGTCGACATGTCCTCCGATATCCTCTCGCGCCCGATCGATGTGTCGCAGTACGGCCTGATCTACGCCGGCGCGCAGAAGAACATCGGCCCGAGCGGTCTGGTGGTGGTGATCGTCCGTGAAGACCTGCTCGGTCGTGCTCGCAGTTCGTGCCCGACCATGCTTGACTACAAGATTTCGGCCGATAACGGTTCGATGTACAACACCCCGGCCACCTATTCCTGGTACCTCTCGGGTCTCGTCTTCGAGTGGCTGAAGGAGCAGGGCGGCGTTGCCGCGATGGAGCAGCGCAACAAGGCGAAGAAAGATCGCCTGTACGGCTTCATCGACAACAGCGACTTCTATACCAATCCGATCAGCACCAACGCCCGCTCGTGGATGAACGTGCCGTTCCGTCTGGCTGACGAGCGTCTGGACAAGGCGTTCCTGGCCGGCGCCGACGCCCGTGGCCTGCTCAACCTCAAGGGTCATCGTTCGGTCGGCGGCATGCGTGCATCGATCTACAACGCCCTGGGTCTGGACGCCGTCGAAGCGCTGGTCGGCTACATGGCTGAATTCGAGAAGGAGCATTCCTGATGTCCGAGCAGGAGCTCAAGGCGCTGCGCGTTCGCATTGATAACCTGGATGAGAAGATTCTCCAGCTGATCAGCGATCGCGCGCGCTGCGCCGAAGAAGTTGCCCGGGTCAAGATGGCCAGTCTGGCCGAAGGCGAGCAGCCGGTGTTCTACCGTCCCGAGCGTGAGGCGCAGGTCCTCAAGCGCGTGATGGAGCGCAACAAGGGGCCGCTGGGCAACGAAGAGATGGCGCGCTTGTTCCGCGAAATCATGTCTTCGTGTCTGGCCCTCGAGAACCCGCTGAAAGTGGCTTATCTCGGTCCGGAAGGCACCTTCACCCAGGCGGCGGCCATGAAGCACTTCGGTCACGCGGTGATCAGCAAGCCGATGGCGGCGATCGACGAAGTGTTCCGTGAAGTGGCAGCCGGTGCGGTGAATTTTGGCGTGGTGCCGGTGGAAAACTCCACTGAAGGCGCGGTCAACCACACCCTCGACAGCTTCCTCGAGCACGACATGGTGATCTGCGGCGAAGTCGAGCTGCGCATTCACCACCACCTGCTGGTCGGTGAAAACACCAAGACCGACAGCATCAGCCGTATCTATTCCCACGCCCAGTCGCTGGCCCAGTGCCGCAAATGGCTGGACGCCCATTATCCGAATGTCGAGCGCGTGGCGGTTTCCAGCAACGCCGAGGCGGCCAAGCGGGTCAAGGGCGAATGGAACTCGGCGGCGATCGCCGGTGACATGGCGGCCGGGCTCTATGGCCTGACCCGTCTGGCCGAGAAGATCGAGGATCGCCCGGACAACTCCACGCGCTTCCTGATGATCGGTAACCAGGAAGTGCCGCCGACCGGCGACGACAAGACTTCGATCATCGTGTCCATGAGCAACAAGCCCGGCGCGCTCCACGAGCTGCTGGTACCGTTCCATGACAACGGGATCGACCTGACCCGGATCGAAACCCGTCCGTCGCGCAGCGGCAAATGGACCTACGTGTTCTTCATCGACTTCGTCGGTCATCACCGTGATCCGCTGATCAAAGGTGTACTGGAAAAGATCAGTCAGGAAGCAGTAGCACTCAAGGTGCTGGGTTCCTACCCGAAAGCAGTTCTTTAAGGGGTGGTAGCAATGAGTGGCAACTTCCTCGCTCTGGCACAGCCGGGCGTGCAGCAACTTTCGCCATACGTGCCGGGCAAGCCCGTGGACGAACTGGCCCGCGAGCTGGACCTGGATCCGGCAAGTATCGTCAAACTGGCGAGCAACGAAAACCCGCTGGGCGCCAGCCCGAAAGCGCTGGTCGCAATCCGCGAAGCGCTGGATGAGTTGACCCGTTATCCGGACGGCAATGGCTTTGCCCTGAAATCCCTGCTGGCCGAGCAGTGCCGTGTCGAGCTGAACCAAGTGACTTTGGGCAACGGTTCCAACGACATTCTTGAGCTGGTGGCGCGCGCCTATCTGGCGCCGGGCCTGAATGCGGTGTTCAGCGAGCACGCGTTCGCGGTTTACCCGATCGCGACCCAGGCGGTCGGTGCGCAGGCCAAAGTCGTTCCGGCCAAGGATTGGGGGCATGACCTGCCGGCGATGCTGGCCGCCATCGACGCCAACACTCGTGTCGTGTTCATCGCCAACCCGAACAACCCGACCGGCACCTGGTTCGGCGCCGAAGCGCTGGACGAGTTCCTTCAGGATGTGCCGGAGCACGTGCTGGTGGTGCTGGACGAGGCCTACATCGAATACGCCGAAGGCAGCGATCTACCGGATGGCCTGGATTTCCTCGCGGCTTATCCGAACCTGCTGGTTTCGCGCACCTTCTCCAAGGCTTATGGTCTGGCGTCGCTGCGTGTTGGCTACGGCTTGTCCACGCCAGTGGTGGCGGACGTGCTGAACCGCGTACGCCAGCCGTTCAACGTCAACAGCCTGGCCTTGGCCGCGGCGTGTGCGGCGCTGAAGGACGAGGAATATCTGGCGCAGAGCCGTCAGCTCAACGAGTCCGGCATGCAACAGCTGGAAGCGGGTTTTCGCGAGTTGGGTCTGAGCTGGATTCCGTCCAAGGGCAACTTTATCTGCGTCGACCTTGGTCAGGTGGCGGCTCCGGTGTTCCAGGGCCTGCTGCGCGAAGGCGTGATCGTGCGTCCGGTGGCCAACTACGGCATGCCGAACCATCTGCGGGTGACCATCGGTCTGCCGGCGGAAAACAGCCGCTTCCTCGAAGCGCTGCGCAAGGTTCTGGCTCGTGGGTGATGTCACTGCGCTGCAATCTGCTGCACCTATGATCGGGCGCCTGGTGGTGGTCGGTCTGGGGTTGATCGGTGGTTCGTTTGCCAAAGGCTTGCGTGAAAGCGGTGTGTGCCGCGAGGTGGTCGGGGTTGATCTCGATCCGCAATCGCGCAAGCTGGCGGTCGAGTTGGGCGTGGTGGATCGTTGCGAAGACGACCTGGTGGCGGCTTGCCAGGGCGCGGACGTGATCCAGTTGGCGGTGCCGATCCTGGCCATGGAAAAAGTCCTGGCCCGTCTGGCCGGCATGGACCTGGGGCAGGCGATCCTGACGGATGTCGGCAGTGCCAAGGGTAATGTGGTGCGTGCGGCGACCGAAGCGTTCGGCGGCATGCCGGCGCGTTTCGTGCCTGGGCATCCGATTGCCGGCTCCGAGCAGAGCGGGGTGGAAGCCTCCAATTCGGAGCTGTTCCGTCGTCATAAAGTGATTCTGACCCCGCTGGAGCAGACCGATCCGGCCGCCCTGGCCGTGGTTGATCGCTTGTGGCGCGAGCTGGGCGCCGACGTCGAGCACATGCAGGTCGAGCGTCACGATGAAGTGCTGGCCGCGACCAGTCATCTGCCGCACCTGCTGGCCTTCGGTCTGGTCGATTCGCTGGCCAAGCGCAATGAAAACCTTGAGATCTTCCGTTACGCTGCGGGCGGTTTCCGTGATTTCACAAGAATCGCCGGAAGCGACCCGGTCATGTGGCATGACATCTTTCTCGCCAACCGCGAGGCTGTCCTGCGCACACTCGATACATTTCGCAGCGACCTCGACGCTTTGCGCGACGCGGTCGATGCAGGGGATGGGCACCAATTGTTGGGCGTCTTCACGCGCGCCCGGGTTGCCCGCGAGCATTTCAGTAAAATCCTGGCCCGCAGGGCCTATGTGGACGCTATGAATTCCAACGATCTGATTTTCCTGGCTCAACCTGGTGGCCGCCTGTCCGGTCGGATTCGCGTACCGGGTGACAAATCGATTTCCCACCGTTCGATCATGCTCGGTTCTCTGGCTGAAGGCGTCACCGAAGTCGAAGGCTTCCTCGAGGGCGAAGACGCCCTGGCGACCTTGCAGGCGTTCCGTGATATGGGCGTGGTCATCGAAGGCCCGCATCACGGCCGCGTGACCATCCATGGTGTCGGCCTGCACGGCCTGAAGCCTGCGCCGGGCCCGATCTATCTGGGCAACTCCGGTACTTCGATGCGCCTGCTGTCCGGCCTGCTGGCCGCGCAGGACTTCGACAGCACCCTGACCGGTGATGCGTCGCTGTCCAAGCGTCCGATGAATCGCGTCGCCAACCCGCTGCGGGAAATGGGCGCCGTGATCGAAACCGCTGCCGACGGTCGTCCACCGATGACCATTCGTGGCGGTCACAAGCTCAAAGGCCTGACCTACACCATGCCGATGGCCAGCGCCCAGGTTAAATCCTGCCTGCTGCTGGCGGGCCTGTACGCCGAAGGCAGGACCACCGTCACCGAGCCGGCACCGACCCGTGACCACACCGAGCGCATGCTGCGCGGCTTCGGCTATCCGGTGAGCGTTGACGGTGCCACGGCATCGGTTGAGTCCGGTGGCAAGCTGACCGCGACCCACATCGAAGTGCCGGGCGACATCTCGTCGTCGGCGTTTTTCCTGGTGGCTGCGTCGATCGCCGAAGGTTCGGAGCTGGTGCTCGAACACGTCGGCATCAACCCGACCCGTACCGGCGTGATCGACATCCTGCGTCTGATGGGCGCCGACATCACTCTGGAAAACCAGCGTGAAGTGGGTGGCGAGCCGGTAGCGGATCTTCGTGTACGGGCAGCTAAACTCAAAGGTATCGAGATTCCGGAAGCGCTGGTGCCACTGGCCATCGACGAATTCCCGGTGCTGTTCGTGGCCGCGGCCTGTGCTGAAGGGCGCACCGTGCTGACCGGCGCCGAAGAGCTGCGGGTCAAGGAGTCTGACCGTATCCAGGTCATGGCGGACGGTTTGCTGGCGCTGGGCGTCAAGTGTGAACCGACCCCGGACGGCATCATCATCGACGGCGGCCAGATCGGCGGCGGCGAAGTGCATGGTCATGGCGATCACCGTATCGCGATGGCTTTCAGCGTGGCCTCGCTGCGCGCCACGGCACCGATCCGCATCCATGACTGCGCCAACGTCGCGACATCGTTCCCGAACTTCCTGGCGCTGTGCGCGCAGGTCGGTATTCGTGTGGCGCAAGAGGCTCAGTCGTGAACAACATTGCACCGGTCATCACCATCGACGGGCCAAGCGGCTCGGGCAAAGGCACCGTAGCCGGGATTCTGGCCAAGCGTCTTGGCTGGAACCTGCTGGACTCCGGTGCGTTGTATCGCCTGCTGGCGTTCGCGGCGCACAACCATGGTGTGGACCTGACCAATGAAGAGTTACTGAAGAAACTGGCCGCTCATCTGGATGTGCAGTTCATCGCGGCGACCGACGGTCAGTTGCAACGCATCATTCTGGAAGGTGACGAAGTCAGCGATGTCATCCGCACTGAAAGCGTCGGTTCCGGCGCTTCGCAGGTGGCTGCATTGCCCGCCGTGCGCGAGGCGCTGCTGCAGCGTCAGCGTGCATTTCAGGAAGCGCCGGGTCTGGTGGCCGATGGTCGCGACATGGGCACGGTGGTGTTTCCCGATGCGCCACTGAAGATTTTCCTGACCGCCAGTGCCGAGGAGCGGGCACGCCGCCGATATTTGCAGTTGAAGGGCAAAGTCGAGGGTGTTAGTCTGTCGAGTCTGCTAGATGAGATCCGTGCGCGCGACGAGCGTGACACCCAGCGAGCGGTGGCCCCGCTCAAGCCGGCGGCCGACGCGATACAGCTGGATTCCACGGAGTTGTCCATCGATCAGGTGCTTGAACGCATCATGAGTGAGATCGCCATTCGCGATATCGCCGGGTGACCAAGAAGGCCGCAGGGGACCAGTCATAGTCCTGTGACGCTTCTTTTAAATGAAACTAACCCACATTGTCTGGGATGTGGAGATGGGCGTATTTTTCGCCCTAATCAACAGGAATTAAAATGAGCGAAAGCTTTGCGGAACTCTTTGAAGAAAGCCTAAAGACCCTGAACCTTCAGGCAGGCTCCATCATCACCGGTGTTATCGTTGATATCGATTACCAGGCTCGCTGGGTAACCGTTCACGCTGGCCTGAAGTCCGAAGCACTGATCCCGCTGGAGCAGTTCTACAACGACGCTGGCGAACTGAACATCAACGTCGGTGACGAAGTTCACGTTGCGCTGGACTCGGTTGAAGACGGTTTCGGTGAAACCAAGCTGTCCCGTGAAAAAGCCAAGCGCGCTGAATGCTGGATCGTTCTGGAAGCAGCCTTCGCAGCCGAGGAAGTGGTCAAGGGCGTTATCAACGGTAAGGTTAAAGGCGGCTTCACTGTCGACGTTAACGGCATCCGTGCGTTCCTGCCAGGTTCCCTGGTTGACGTCCGTCCAGTGCGCGACACCACGCACCTGGAAGGCAAAGAGCTGGAATTCAAGGTCATCAAGCTGGACCAGAAGCGCAACAACGTTGTCGTTTCCCGTCGCAGCGTCCTGGAAGCCGAGAACTCCGCCGAGCGTGAAGCTCTGCTGGAATCCCTGCAGGAAGGCCAGCAAGTCAAAGGTATCGTCAAAAACCTCACCGATTACGGCGCATTCGTCGATCTGGGTGGCGTGGACGGCCTGCTGCACATCACCGACATGGCCTGGAAGCGCATCAAGCATCCTTCCGAGATCGTCAACGTTGGTGACGAAATCGATGTCAAGGTTCTGAAATACGATCGCGAACGCAACCGTGTTTCCCTGGGCCTGAAACAGCTGGGCGAAGATCCATGGGTTGCTATCAAAGCCCGTTACCCAGAAGGCACTCGTGTTACCGCTCGTGTAACCAACCTGACCGACTACGGCTGCTTCGCTGAGCTGGAAGAAGGCGTTGAAGGTCTGGTACACGTTTCGGAAATGGACTGGACCAACAAGAACATCCACCCTTCGAAAGTCGTACAAGTCGGCGACGAAGTGGAAGTCATGGTTCTGGACATCGACGAAGAGCGTCGTCGTATCTCCCTGGGCATCAAGCAGTGCAAGTCGAACCCATGGGAAGACTTCTCTGGCCAGTTCAACAAGGGCGACAAGATCTCCGGCACCATCAAGTCGATCACCGATTTCGGTATCTTCATTGGTCTGGACGGCGGCATCGACGGTCTGGTTCACCTGTCCGACATCTCCTGGAACGAAGTGGGCGAAGAAGCCGTACGTCGTTTCAAGAAGGGCGACGAGCTGGACACCGTTATCCTGTCGGTTGACCCGGAGCGTGAGCGTATCTCCCTGGGTATCAAGCAACTGGAAAGCGATCCGTTCTCCGAGTACGTCTCGGTTAACGACAAAGGCGCAATCGTTACTGGCACCGTGAAAGAAGTTGACGCCAAAGGCGCCATCATCGTTCTGGCCGACGACATCGAAGCGACTCTGAAAGCCTCCGAAATCAGCCGTGACCGCGTTGAAGACGCGCGCAACGTTCTGAAAGAAGGCCAGCAAGTAGAAGCCAAGATCATCAGCGTTGATCGTAAGAGCCGCGTAATTCAGCTGTCGATCAAATCGAAAGACGATGCTGAAGAGAAAGAAGCCATCCAGAGCCTGAAAGCAGCTCCGGAAGGCGAAGCAGCTGACACCACTATGGCGGCACTGCTGCGTCAAGCAATGGCCAAACAGAACTGAGTTCTGTCTGATCATGAAAAAGGGCGACTTCGGTCGCCCTTTTTTGTGCCTGCGATTTGGTGGGGGCTGCTTTCTGGTCAATCGGTGAAACCATTTCCTTGGCCGGGAGGTCTGTTTCTTTAATCGGATCAATCGTCTATTCGCGTCTAGGCTTAGGCTGAAGATCGCAGTAGTCGGGCAGGCGCCTGGCATAAGGATGTGAATGAACAAGTTTATAGTTCTGGTGGGTATGTTGGTCTTGGCGGGATGTACTACCAGCGCCAAGACCCATGCGGTGCGCGGAGTGAGTGGCATTGAGGTTGACTGCTCCGGCTTGGGTTCCGGTTGGGAGCGGTGTCAGAAGCGCGCCGCCAAGGAATGCAAGGGGGCAGGTTACAAGGTGATCACGCGTTCTGATGATGCTCGGGATGACGATGAGTTTCCCTTCGGCTTCAATCCTGCCGGCTACGTGACTCGCACCATGTTGGTGATCTGTCGGTGAGCGCTGGCCAGGCTGTAATTCGATGCCCTGAAAACGGGCGTTGTGGCGAGTTGGAAGATATGTCAAGCCCTGGGCTGTTCAAAATCTTCCGGGCGTGCTAAAACCTTTCAAGCGCTGACCTAGCTGCTTGAAAAAGAAGGGAAAAATATGACGAAGTCGGAGTTGATCGAACGAATTGTCACCCATCAAGGGCTGCTCTCATCCAAAGATGTGGAGTTGGCCATCAAGACTATGCTTGAGCAAATGTCCCAGTGTCTGGCCACGGGGGATCGTATCGAGATCCGTGGTTTTGGCAGCTTTTCCTTGCATTATCGCGCGCCGCGAGTCGGTCGTAACCCAAAGACCGGCCAGTCTGTCAGTCTTGACGGCAAGTTTGTTCCGCATTTCAAGCCAGGCAAAGAGTTGCGTGATCGCGTGAATGAAGAAGAGGAGGAGGGGGTTTGACGGTCACCGTTACGCGAGGAGCCGCTCATGAGTAATCTCAAGCGCATTTTGCTTTCCGTATTAATTTTATTGCTTGTATTGGCGATCCTTGCGTTCGTTCTCGAAAATCAGCAATCGGTCTCCCTGTTGTTTCTTGGTTGGGCAGGGCCGCAACTTCCGGTATCAGTGATTACGGTTGGTGCATTGCTGGTGGGTATGCTGATCGGGCCGTTTTTTGGCTGGTTTCTGAGACGTTCGTCCAGAGCTTCACCCAAGCGTCTGGTCTGATTGCGACATTGAAGGAAAGGCGAACTAAACTTTAGCCACAGCTTGTCTATATCCATTAGTAAAACGTTCATTAAGCTGTAAAATGCTGCGCTTGTTCGATAGTGGCATATTCCCACGTCGGTACAAACTGACTCTGGTCAGAAGCCCCGGCTGGATTGATGGCTTTTGCGTTCATGGATTAGACAGTGCTCGGTTGGCAGCCCTGTCAGCAACTCAAGGGTATGGTTTCGCGTGAAAATTCTAGTAACCGGCGGCGCCGGGTTTATCGGCTCGGCAGTCATCCGTCATATCATTTCCAATACTACCGACGCAGTGATCAACGTCGATAAGCTGACGTATGCGGGTAACCTTGAGTCGCTGGCTGAAGTCAGCGGTAATTCGCGCTATGCATTCGAACGCGTCGATATCTGCGATCGTGAGCAGATCGACCGTGTTTTGCGTGAGCATCAACCAGATGCCATCATGCACCTGGCTGCGGAATCTCATGTCGATCGCTCGATCAGTGGTCCGTCCGAGTTCATTCAGACCAACATCATCGGTACTTACACTCTGCTGGAAGCTGCTCGCCACTATTGGGCGGCACTGGATGATGTGCGTAAAGCCAACTTCCGTTTCCATCATATTTCGACCGACGAAGTTTACGGTGATCTTGAAGGCCCGGAAGACCTTTTCACCGAAACGACGTCTTATCAGCCAAGCTCGCCTTATTCGGCCAGCAAGGCCAGCTCCGATCACCTCGTTCGCGCCTGGGCTCGCACTTATGGTCTGCCGACATTGGTGACCAACTGCTCGAACAACTACGGCCCTTGCCACTTCCCGGAGAAATTGATTCCGCTGATCATTCTCAATGCACTGGAAGGCAAACCTCTGCCGGTTTACGGAAAAGGCAATCAGGTTCGCGACTGGCTGTATGTCGAAGACCACGCCCGTGCGTTGTACAAAGTCGTGACCGAAGGCGTCGTCGGCGAGACATACAACATTGGCGGCCATAACGAAAAACAGAACATTGAAGTAGTGAACACGCTGTGCGCACTGCTCGATGAGCTGCGTCCAGACTCGGCGCATCGTCCTCATGCAAGCCTGATCACTTACGTGCAGGACCGCCCTGGTCACGACCAGCGCTATGCGATCGATGCAAGCAAGATTCAGCGCGAGCTGGGCTGGACTCCGGAAGAAACATTCGAAACCGGCATTCGCAAGACTGTTGAATGGTACTTGAACAATACTGACTGGGTCGCTCACGTGAAGAGCGGCAGTTACCAGCAGTGGATTGATCAAAATTATGCGGATCGCTCAAACAAGGCATGAAAATCCTCCTGCTGGGTAAGAACGGCCAGGTCGGCTGGGAGTTGCAACGCTCTCTGGCACCACTGGGCGAGCTGATTGCACTGGATCGTCATTCAGTCGATGGATTGAGTGGTGATTTATCGAATCTTGAGGGTTTGCGTTCGACGATCCGCCAGATAAAGCCTGATGTCATTGTCAACGCAGCGGCTTACACCGCCGTTGACAAGGCCGAGACTGAAGTCGAGCTGGCAGCGCGCGTCAATGCTCAGGCGAGCGGTGTCCTGGCTGAAGAGGCTGCGGTCCTTGGCGCCTGGCTGGTTCACTACTCGACCGACTATGTCTTCAGTGGGCAAGGTGTCACGCCTTGGCAGGAAACGGATAGCGTAGCGCCGGTCAACGCATACGGTGCGAGCAAGCTGGCCGGCGAACAGCTCATCACCGCGTCGGGTTGCAAGCATCTGATTTTCCGCACGAGCTGGGTATATGGTGCGCGCGGCAGCAATTTTGCCAAGACCATGTTGCGTCTTGCCGCTGATCGCGAAAGCTTGAACGTGATCGCCGATCAGATCGGTGCGCCAACCGGTGCGGACCTGATTGCGGACGTCACCGCGTTGGCCATTCGCCAGGCCTTTCAGCGCCCTGAACTGTCGGGGTTGTATCACCTGGCAGCCAGCGGTGAAGTGTCCTGGCATGGCTATGCCAGCCACGTGATCGCATTTGCCAAGGCCAATGGCGAACAGCTTGCCGTACAGGCCGTGAACCCGATCGATACCACTGCTTATCCGACCCCCGCGCGCCGGCCGCTGAATTCACGTTTGAATACTCAGAAGCTACGCGACAATTTTTCTCTACACTTGCCGGATTGGCAAAGTGGTGTAACCCGAATGCTTAGGGAAGTTCTGAACAAATGACCACGATTAATCGCAAAGGGATCATTCTCGCCGGTGGTTCGGGCACGCGTCTGCACCCGTTGACCCTCGGTGTGTCCAAGCAGATGCTGCCGATCTACGATAAACCGATGATCTTTTATCCGTTGTCGGTGCTGATGCTTGCAGGGATGCGTGAGATCCTGATCATCTCCACGCCACAGGACCTGCCATGCTTCCAGAAGCTGCTCGGTGATGGCAGCCTTTATGGCATTCAGCTGACGTACGCAGAGCAACCAAGCCCGGATGGTCTGGCGCAGGCCTTCATCATCGGTGAAGAGTTCATCGGCAAGGATCCATGCTGTCTGATTCTGGGCGACAACATCTTTTACGGTCAGCACTTCTCGGACAATCTGCGTTCGGCCAGCTCACGGCAGCAGGGCGCTACCGTATTCGGTTATCACGTTTCCGATCCGGAGCGTTTCGGTGTCGTCGAGTTCGACGAAAGCGGCCGTGCGCTGAGCATCGAAGAAAAGCCGCTGAAACCGAAATCCAACTATGCCGTCACCGGCCTGTACTTCTACGACAACGATGTCGTGGAAATTGCCAAGGGCATCAAGCCTTCCGTACGTGGTGAGCTGGAAATTACCGACGTCAACCGTGCTTATCTCGACAAGAAGACGCTGAAAGTCGAAATGCTGGGTCGTGGTTTCGCTTGGCTGGATACGGGGACTCACGAATCGCTGCTGGAAGCCAGTCACTTCGTTCACACCATCGAGCACCGTCAGGGCTTGAAAGTCGCTTGCCTGGAAGAGATTGCCTACAACAATGGCTGGATTACCTCTCAGCAATTGGCGGCCCAAGCGAATGCCCTGAAAAAGACCGGTTACGGTCAGTACCTACAGAAGTTGCTGGATTCGCCGTCCCGCTGAGCTGAGCGTCATTCGCTCGAACAGTCGCGTTTAACAGTGCAAGCGGGAACGGCATGCCAGTAAAACATCCGAAGGTCGCGGTTTTGCTGGCTGCCTACAATGGCATGCAGTGGATCGAAGAGCAGTTGGCTTCGATCCTTGCGCAGTTAGCCGTCGACGTCACCATTTATATCAGCATTGATCCATCCGACGATGGCACCAAAGCCTGGTGCGCGGCTTATGCTGCTGTGCACCCCAATATCGTTTTGCTCCCCGATGCCGGCAGGTTCGGCGGTGCATCCCGCAATTTCTTCCGCCTGATTCGTGACGTCGATATTGACGCTTACGACTTCGTGGCATTCGCCGATCAGGACGATCGCTGGCATGCAGACAAATTGCAGCGCGCAACGAGCACGTTGTTGCGTGAAGGGTGCGACGCCTACTCCAGCAATGTGCTGGCCTTCTGGCCGGACGGCAAGACTCATGTACTGAACAAGGCCCAACCTCAGGTTCAATGGGATTTCCTGTTCGAAGCCGCAGGTCCCGGCTGTACCTATGTGATGAGCAAGCCTCTTGTCCGCTCCCTGAAAGCTTCCATGCTCGCGCAATGGGATGCATTGCAGCATGTCAGCCTCCATGACTGGTACTGCTATGCCTTCGCTCGCAGTCATGGTTTTCGCTGGTACATCGACCCGCTGCCTTCAATGGACTATCGCCAGCATGAGCGTAACCAGGTAGGTGCCAACAAAGGTTTGAGTCCGCTGATTGCGCGCTATAAAACCATTCATGATGGATGGTGGTTCAGTCAGGTGCGGATGATTGCAACCCTGGTTGGCCAGGATCAGACAACGTTTGTCCAAAGCTGGCTGCCGTTGCGACGTCTGCAGTTGATCGGGTTGTCGTTCAGCGCCTGGCGATGCCGTCGGCGCTTGCGAGACAAGGTCTTTTTCTTTTGTATTTGCTGGGCTACGGCGCTGATAGGAAACCATGTGAAATGAAAGTCCCCAAGGTGATGATAACCGGGGCAAATGGTCTGGTCGGCGAGGCGCTGGTTTTCAGGCTGCTCCTGGACAAGCGGTTCGAACCTGTTGCAACAGCCAGGGCAGCTACCCGTTTGCATGGCTTGTGTTCGGTCGTTCCTTTTGATCTGACAGCTGAACAGGCATTGCCAGTGCTTGATCAGATCCAGGTTCTAGTGCATGCCGCAGCCCGTGTGCATGTCATGCACGAGATGGCTGACGATGCGCTGCTGGAGTTTCGCAAGGCCAACGTACAGGGCACCTTGCGTCTCGCTCGTGGCGCGGCAGAGGCGGGGGTCAAGCGCTTTGTCTTTATCAGCTCGATCAAAGTTAACGGCGAGAGCACGCCTGCGGGTAAGCCCTTCAAGGCTGATGATGTCCCTGATCCTCAGGATCCTTACGGCGTTTCGAAGCATGAGGCTGAAGAGGCGCTTAGGCAACTGAGTCGCGAGACGGGCATGGAAGTGGTCATCATCCGTCCGCCGCTGGTCTACGGGCCGGGTGTCAAGGCCAACTTTCTGAGCATGATGAACTGGCTCGACAAGGGCGTTCCCCTGCCGCTGGGGGCGATCAGGAATCAGCGCAGCCTGGTTGCCATCGGCAACCTGGTGGATCTGCTGGTTACGTGCATCGACCACCCTGCGGCTGCCGGTCAGGTGTTTCTGGCCAGCGATGCCGACGACGTTTCGACAACTCGCCTGCTCGAGTGTCTGGGACAGGCCCTGGGAAGGCAGCCCCGCTTGTTGCCCGTCCCCCAATGGTTGCTGATTGCCGGTGCATCACTCCTGGGCAAGCAGGCTGTCGCAAAAAGAGTCCTCGGCTCACTGCAGGTGGATATAAGCAAAAACCGTGAACTGCTGGGCTGGACCCCTCCAGTCAGTTTGCACAAGGCAATGCGTCAGACCGCTGACCACTTTCTGGATAATCTGAAGAAATGATGCTTTCCGGGCTGCTACTGGCAGCATTTCTCGTCTCGTGGACGATGACGCTGATTTTGCGGCGATATGCGTTGGCAAAGAGCCTGATCGATATTCCCAATGAGCGCAGTTCGCATTCGATCCCCACTCCCCGTGGCGGCGGAGTGGCGATCGTGCTGACGTTTGCGTTGACCTTGCCGGTTCTGTCGAGCATCGGTCTCATTGCTACGCAGGCACTGTTTGGATTGCTGGGGGCCGGGCTGCTGGTCGCGCTCATCGGTTTTGCCGATGACCATGGGCATATTGCGGCTCGCTGGCGTCTGCTCGGGCATTTCATTTCAGCAGCATGTGCCTTGTTCGGGCTGCATGGCCTGGGGCCGGTAGATGTGTTCGGGAACACGATCGATCTGGGCTGGGTCGGCAATATACTCGCGGCGTTTTACCTTGTGTGGATGCTCAATCTGTACAACTTCATGGACGGTATTGATGGTCTGGCCAGTGTGCAGGCGATCTTCGTCTGCCTTGCAGGCAGTCTTGTCGGGTGGATGAGCGGGAATGTTTCGTTGATCGGCGCACCCTTGCTGCTGGCGGCGGCGGTGGCCGGATTTCTGGTCTGGAATTTTCCACCTGCGCGTATTTTCATGGGCGACGCCGGCAGTGGATTCCTCGGGCTCATCCTCGGTGTTCTATCGCTTGAAGCAGGTCGACAGGCCCCGGATCTCTTGTGGAGCTGGCTGATCCTGCTTGGCGTTTTTGTCGTTGACGCTACGGTGACGCTGTTCACGCGATTGTCTCGTCGAGAAAAGATCTACCAGGCGCACCGCAGTCACGCCTATCAGTATGCTTCCCGACATTACGCAAGCCATAAAACAGTGACGCTGGGTGTGCTGGGGATCAATCTGGCGTGGTTGCTGCCTATGGCGGTGCTGGTGGCTGGAGGCTTGCTTGATGGCTTGAGCGGCCTGATCATCGCCTACATTCCTCTGGTTGTCCTGGCCATGCGCTTTAAAGCAGGGAGGCGAGAGCAGGCTCAGGAGAAAGGCTGAAAAGATTGTGGCCAGGGCCCCTTTGGATCCCACGAAGTGACATGCAAAGCATGTAAACTGCGCGAAAAATCTGCCAAATAAAAATTCAGCATCAGGTGAAGGAATGTCTCCAAAATTATCGGGGCGAATAGTTTTTCTCGACTATATGCGCGTTTTTGCGTTCATGAGCGTATTGATCGGCCACAAGTTGGAAGCGCCGTTGCAAGCATTTATTGCTGACGGAACACGACATGTAACGCTCAGGTTTTTTGCAGAAATGCTCTATCCGCTGTGTGTGGGAGGCGCAGCGGGGGTGGTTGTATTCTTTCTGACATCCGGTTACATCATTACGCATGTACTGCAGATGGAAGCGCCACTGGAATTCATGATCAAGCGCTTCTTTCGTATTTATCCGCTTTATATGGTTGCCGTCATTCTGGAGTGGTGCATGTGGCACCACTTGAACGGGGCTCCGTTCCCTTCCTTGTCGGTACTGGTTCCTCAATTACTGTTGATCGGAGATTTCTTTCAGACGCCACATACACTCTCTGGCGTTGAGTGGACATTGCGCATTGAGGTGATGTTCTATGTGTTCATGGCGATACTGAAGGCTTTGGGTCTTTTCAAAAACCAGAAATGGATGCCCTGGGTGCTCACGGGAAGTGCATGCGTGCTGTATCTGCTGCCTCAAATACCGGCTAAAGAGGTATGGGTGCACGGTTACTTCACTCTCTACGCACCGTTCCTCTTCATGGGGGGCTTGGTTTACCTGATTCAGACAGGCAGTGCCAATAAATATGCCTGTGTCATGTCGATTGGTTTTATGTTTGTGGTCTTCCTGGTTCTTATTTCCCGCTTTCACCCTGCCTGGAGTCAGAATCACTATGCATTGTTGGCGCTGATTATATTTCTGGCAGGATGGGCGTTTGGGGCAAAGTTGCCGGATGGGAAAGTTTTGCGCACGACGTCGGATCTGACGTACTCCGTTTATCTTTTCCATAACTGGCTTTGGACCTATCTGGCGATCCTTGTGGAAAGTCACGGATTGAAGTCCATCTCCGTCAATTTGCAGGTATTTATACTTCTTATTGTTTTCTGTTTTATGATGCATAAGCTCGTTGAGCTGCAAGCTATAAAGATTGGTCGAAAAGTGCTGGGTGTCTACAAGCGCCGCGCGCAGTTGAAGACACCCGATAACGTTCTCGTGGTGTCGCAGTCAGCTTGATTTAGCGGAATAGAAAAAGCCCAGTCACTGACTGGGCTTTTTTGTTCTCTTGTCAGAGGTCGAAACAATCAGGATTTCGTTTTGCAGATCCGGTATCAACGAGGCTGGCTATTGATCAGGTCCGCTGAATCAAATCGAGCTTCCCAGCTGTTTTCGTCTCTGAAGCGATCCGTGAAGTCACTGGAAGTCCTGTACGCCAGAGCCTTGTCGATCATCGGCGCAAGTTCTTCCGCGTTATCGCACAGATAGACACCGTCCTGCCCGCCCCGAAATGCCATTTCGCCAAAACCTGTCGAGATGATCGGTAAGCCCAGTGCGCGATACTCGTAGTATTTGATCGGATCCACGGATGAGGTCAGTTCATTCCTGAGAAACGGAATGACCGCGACATCGAAAGACAGCATGGTCTTCAGCGCATCCTGGTGACTGCACGGAGGAAACAGTTTCAGATTGGATGGAAGTTTTGTACTGCAGGGATTGAAGACCGGGCCGACGATATGAACATCGTCGTGAGGCCGGGATTGCGCCAGTTGAATGATCCAGTTCCAGTCAAACCAGGCGCCGACCGTACCCAGGTAACCAAAGGTTGCTGGCGATACTTCCGAATACTGGCTTTTCGCGGTAGGCAACAGAGCGACATCGAGCCCGTTTGGCACAAACCTGACATTCGGGTTGATGTGTTGCCACTTTTTGCGAAGTTTTGTGGAGGACGCCAGTACGATATCGGCGGCGCTGCCGATCTGGCGTTCACGGCGTGCCATCGCCGCTCTGGAGATCCCGGAAAAGAACGTTGGAAAGTCATCCATCGCATCGTAAATGCACGGGTGATTCTTCAGTCGTTTCAGCACTCGCAAGGCGAGTGTCGTCGGTTTGCCGAAAACCACCAGCACGTCAGGAGACTGGCCGAACTCCTCCACGGTCTTGAGGATGCCGGACCAGTAAAGCGTCTCGTTGATCAGGCCGGAGCCTGGCAGCGGTTCGATTGGCAAGGCCCGGGGCTTGACCACGGTCAGCCAGGGTTCCTGGTTGTCGCTTTCGGTTTTGTCGCTGACACCGATTTTCTTGAAGTCGGCCAGGCACGGAAAGCGACCAGGATATGGTTCCAGCCACAATACTTCGCCGCCGGTCTTTTCATGGAACCAGCGGGCGAACTTCTGGGGCCGCTGGGCAAAGCTTGCCCAGGGCACCGGAGACAGGTAAATCAGACGCATCAAGCACAGAACTCTTTGAGCACCGCCACAATGCGCTCGGCACCTTTGCCGTCACCGTAAGGGGAAACGCCGCGGGCCATGGCTTTGTAGGCCTCTTCGCTGTCCAGCAGCGTCTGTGCTTCCTGGAGAATGCGCTCGCGGTTCGGACCGACCAATTTGACGACGCCCATTTCCACGGCTTCCGGACGTTCGGTTTCGTCGCGCAGAACCAGTACCGGAATGGCCAGCGCCGGCGCTTCTTCCTGTACGCCACCGGAGTCACTGATGATCAGGTAAGCCTTTTTCATTGCGGCGATGAACGGCGCGTAATCGAGCGGCTCGCACAGAATGATGTTGGGAACGTCACCCAGCACTTTGTAGGCCGTGTCCTTGACGTTCGGATTCGGGTGCACCGGGTAGAGAATCTGTACGTCCGAATTGCGCTTGGCCAGGGTCTTGAGGGCCTCGCAAATCTCTTCGAAAGGCTTGCCGAAGTTCTCGCGGCGATGCGACGTCACCAGGATCAGGCGTTTGCTGTCATCAAGCTCGATGCCCAGGTTCAGATCCTTGGCGGCTGTCATCAGCAAAGCGTCGATGACGGTGTTGCCGGTGACCGTGATGTCTTTTTCCGCAAACCCTTCCTTCAGCAGGTTCGCCTTCGAGCTTTCGGTCGGAGCAAAGTGCCAACGGGTCAGGCTGCCAGCCAGTACGCGGTTGGCTTCTTCCGGGAACGGGTTCTGCATGTCCCAGGTACGCAGGCCGGCTTCAACGTGGCCAAACGGAATCTTGTGATAGAAGCATGCCAGGGCCATCGCGAACACCGTGGTGGTGTCACCTTGAGCGAGCACGACGTCGGGTTTTTCTTCCAGCAGCACCTTGTCCAGTTCCAGCAACAAGCGTGCGGTCAGCTCTGTCAGGTTCTGGTTGGGCTTCATGATGTTCAGATCGATATCCGGCTTGATACCGAAGAAGTCCATGACCTGATCAAGCATTTGTCGATGCTGGGCCGTTGCCAGAACGCGGACGTCAGCCCACGGCTCTTGCTGGAGTGCCAGAATGACGGGGGCCATCTTGATGGCTTCTGGGCGGGTGCCGACCGTGCAAATGATTTTCATCGGGGTCTTTCCTTTGCGAATTGGGGCGAATTGACAAGCGGCTCAGGTGCGACGCAAAAACCAGCGGGTCAAAACGAAAGTAACAGGGATGGTCACGACAATGACGACCAGTGGTGCAACGCCCTGGGGGATCTCAAGGCGTTCGACGAAGACACTCAGCAGCACTGCCGACAACAGATATTGGGCCAGGTACACCAGCGGAAAGGCAAAAAAGCCTTTCCAGCTGACGGGTGTCCTGAACACGATCGTTGCGTTGAACCAGTACGAAAAAACGATACCGGTGGCAAATGCGAGGGCATACGCCACCTGGTAGGGCAGCACGATCTGCAAGCCGTAATACAAGGCGAAGGTAAAGGCCGTGTTGATGCCGCCGCCGATTACAAACTTGATCAGGTCGGTCAATGTCTTCTGTTTCGACATCCGGTCAGGCCTGCTGCGACTTGATCAGGCTGACGAATTCGCCGTAGTCGCGGATGTAGTCGGCAGAGTCGTAATAGTCGGATGCGAAGACCAGCAGCATGGCGTCCTGGGAGTACTTGTACTGGATGCCCCAGGTCATGGG
This sequence comes from Pseudomonas sp. R15(2017), assembly GCF_002112685.1. NCBI lineage: Bacteria > Pseudomonadati > Pseudomonadota > Gammaproteobacteria > Pseudomonadales > Pseudomonadaceae > Pseudomonas > Pseudomonas sp. R15(2017). The sequence continues at coordinate 157,781 of NZ_NEII01000009.1, read as the reverse complement.
TGGCAGATACAGGCCCATGTTGGGTTTGTCCAGGGTGATTTCTTCGCGGGTCCTGCCATCGTCCACAACCACGCGGATGCTGCCCCGGACTGCAATCAGGAACTGGTGGCATTGATGGTGTGCGTGCTCGCCGCGGGTGTCGGCGGTCGGTACGTCATAAACCAGGAAATAGCGTTTGGGCGTGAACGGGATTTCTCGCTCGAACTCACCCACCGACAGGCTGCCCCGCAAGTCGGGAACGGCCTTGAACGTATGCAGAGTCACTCCGGCGACGTTGGTGCCGGTGACCGCCGGTTTCGACGAAGCACTGACTTTCATGCTTTCGCTGGTGTTGTCGACAGCGTCCGCATAGCCAATGATTTTGGCGGGGTTACCGACCACGATGGCAAACGGCGGTACCGAGCGGGTCACGACTGCGCCGGCCCCGACCATGGCGTTTTCGCCGATGGTCAGTCCTGGAAGAATGGTTGCGTTGGCACCGATGCTCGCCCGGGTTTTCACCACGGTGCGCAAGAACTCGTCCGGGTACTGCTTGCTGCGTGGCATCCGATCGTTGGTGAAGGTGGCATTGGGGCCGATGAACACGTCATTCTCGATATTGATGCCGTCCCATACCTGGACTCCGCACTTGATCGTGACGCGGTCACCGATGACCACATCGTTCTCGATGAAGACGTTGTCGCAGATATTGCATTCGGCGCCCAGGCGCGCTTGCGGCAGCACATGTGCAAAGGCCCAGATCTTGGTGTCTTTGCCGATATGAGGCGATTCGCACAACCCGTTCGGGTGGACGAAGTATTCAGTGTTTTCATTTGTCATGATTGAAACTCTCGGTCCTCATCGGGATGGCCAACGGCCGTGCCTTGGTGTTTTCGTAGGTTCGCCATGCGTACGAACCCACGATGCCCAGGCCCAGCAGATTGGCAGCCCCGAGGAAGACGATGGCGTTGATGGTCATTGCATAGCCCGAAACCGTGATCAGCCCAAGCAAGCGTGCAATGGTGACGACGATACCGAAACCGGCCGCGAGCAGGGTGGTCACGCCCCCCAGCCGGGTCAGCAGGCGGATGGGCAGGTCCGTGAAGGCGAAAATGCTGTCCATCATGTAATTCACCTTCTTGGAGAATGTCCATGCCGACTTGCCGTGCTCGCGTTTCAGGCGGCTGTAGGAAATAGTCTTGCGGCGATATCCCAGCCAGAAAATCTGCGCGATCAGCGAGCTGTGCCGTTCATCGAGGGTCAGCAGCGTATCGCGAAAGGCCTTGTTGCAGCCGAACACATCTACACCGCCTTCCGGAATTTCCGATACCACATAGCGGCGGTAGAGATTCCAGAACGTCTTGGAGGCGATGCGCGACAGCAATGGATCGTCGCGGCCCTCGCGCACACCCAGTACCACGTCGTACTCGCCTGTCAGCAATTGCGTGTTCATCTCGAGCACCAGTTCCGGTGGCTCTTGCAGGTCGGCGGCCATGACCGCGAAGCGATCGCCCCGACCGGCTTCAAGACCTACCCGAATGGCCGGGAACGAGCCGAAGTTACGCGACAGCAGCACCAGGCGCGATTCGAAGCGCTGTTTGGGCAGTTCATTGCGCAAGATCTCGTAGCAGCGATCAGGGCTGCCATCGATCACAAAGACGGCTTCGAAATCGCCTGCCAGCTTGCTGTTCAGTCCATCGATGGCGACCAACAAGTCTGGCAAGGAGCCTTCGTTTTTGTAGACAGGGATGACTAACGTTAGCAAGCGATGGCGCTCCTTATCCGAAGTATTTCTGAACGGCTGCAATCACGGTTGCCACCTGTTCATCGGTCATGCCCGGGAAGCAAGGCAAGGTCACCAGATCCTTGCAGGTGCGCTCGGTCACTTCCAGGGAGCCGGCGATGCGAGGTTCGGTATAGGCGGCTTGCTGGTGATCCGGAACCGGATAGTGAACGTCCGTGGTCACTCCCTGAGCCTTGAGGAAGTCACGCAAGGCATCACGGTTCTCGATGCGTGCCACGTACAAGTGCGCGGCGTAGGAGTCATTGACCGACGGCAGGGCCTTGAAACCCAGGCCGGAAAAAGCTGCGTTGTAGCGAGCCGCGATGCTGCGTCGAGACTCGTTCCAGCCTTCAAGCTGCGGCAGCTTGACGCGCAGGATCGCTGCCTGCATTTCATCCAGACGGCTGTTTTTACCGCCCGCATGACCGACGTGATACTTGGACGACCAGCCATACTGGCGCAAGGTCTTGAGCTGTGCAGCGATCTTCTCGTCGCTGGTCACGACCGCACCGCCATCACCCATGGCGCCGAGGTTCTTGGTCGGATAGAAGCTGAAGCAGGCCGCATCGCCGAAGCTGCCCGCCTGACGACCGTCACGCTTGGCACCGTGGGACTGAGCGCAGTCCTCGATCAGCTTGATGCCGGCGGCGTGGGTCAGGGCCAGCAATTCTTTGACATTTGCCAGTTGCCCGTAGAGGTGAGTGACGATCACGCACTTGGGCTTCTCCTCCAGGGCCTTGGCCAAGGCTGCTGGCGACATGGTCATGGTGGCTTCGTCGATGTCGACATACAGCGGCGTTGCACCAATGCTGTGAATCGCGGTGCTGCTGTAAAAGCCTGCGTTGGCAACAGTCACAACCAGATCGCCGCGCTCTACACCGACACTGCGCAGCGCAATTTCAATGGCGTCGGTACCGTTGGCCATGGAGACGCAGTGGCTGACACCTACGTACTCAGCGAATTCCTTCTCGAATCCGGTGACCTCTTCGCCCAGGACATACCAGTTCCGGTCGAGAACTTTCTTGACCGCGCCAAGGAAGTCGAGGTTCTGGTTCATTGCCTTGTCGGAATAGAGAGGGATCATATCGATGCTCCTTGGGTGTTCAAGCCGGAATTGATTGCAGAAGACTTGGTTTTTTTAAAAAAATGCTTTTTGAGCCGCAAGGCCCGTTTTTCGATCAGATGCCAGGATGCGATCCCGCATGCCAGTGCGATGATGCTCGCGGCCAGGCAGTTCTGGTTCCCGGTGAAGTCAGGGAAGGCCCAGGCGACGAACTGCTGTGCGGGCCAGCCATAGAGATAGACGCCGTAGGAGTAATCCCCCCATTTGTCCATCCAGGCAAATTGTTTCAGGAAGCTGACAGTGCAGAAGAAGGTCACCAACAACAGAATGTAGCCGAAGACGAATTTGTCAGTGCCCAGTGTGATACCGGCCAGGAACAAGGCGATCAGCAGGAAATACGGGCTGACGGGAATGCTGTCGCGGTTGATGTAAAGGAAGGAGCCAATATAGAACAGCAGGCAGACGTGCAACATGGTCGCGCCGCTGATCGATGCGGGCAGGAAGGTCTTGTCGTTCCAGATCACGACGATCAGGACAAAAAACACCGTGTTGAACACTGCACGGCTGCGCATCACGCCGAAGACGTAGAAGAACAGCACCACGATGTACAGCCAGACTTCAATCAGCACCGACCAAATCGAGCCGTTCACTGCCTGGTCGTGGTTCTGGGTGAACACGCCGGGCAGGAAGAAACCACCCTGATAGGTGAAAGCGAGGCCCTTGAAGTAGGTCCAGACTTCCCGGCTCGTGAGGTAGTCGGACAATGACAGGGTGGTCACAATCCCGCCCAGCACGAAGGTCACCAGTATCAGGTTGACCCACAGTGCCGGATAGATTCTCAGGACGCGGGAAATCACATAGTTCTTCACGCCGCTGTTCAGAATGCTGGCGGTGACCAGAAAACCGCTGATCAGGAAAAACAGATCGACCGCTACGCCGCCCAGGAATGCATAGCCGGTGGTCACGGCGACCCAGTCTGCCGGTGCTCCGGCGACAATCGCCGACGTATGGCCGTAAATGACCGAAAGTGCAGCAACCAGGCGGATAAACGTCAGGTTGTTGTTCTTGCCAACGAACAGATCTGCAAGCGTACGCATCATTGAGCTCCTGCAATGGTCAGTTTCAGGCAGCTCGCTTCAGCGGCGGGGGCGTCGGTCACGACCACTCGACCCTTGGAAGAGGCAGCGCCCTGCTGGATGCCCGCAAAGAGCGGATCGGTCTTGTCCATGACGATGTTCCAGACGGTGTGCAGGTCCATCACGGTTTCCAGATACTGACCGCTGTGCATGTACCACGGAGAAAACGCGTTGGCGCCATAAATGCAAACCGAAGGAGCGGCATTGATGGCCACCTTGTTGTCTTCCAGTTGCTTGAGCACCTTGGCATTGTCGGAACCGACGGCATCGTACCAATGGGCGACGCTGGTGCGTCCCGGTGTGTCGTTGATATACAGGGGCACGGCAAGTGCGGCCAGCAAAACACTGGCCAAACAGGCACGCAGCGGTGCCGGCATCGCAGTTTTCAGCAGTTCGGCCAGCGCGACGTAGACGGAACCGACGATGAAAGGCAGCCAGATCAGTTCGTAATAGGCGTTGACGTGGTTCGGCAACACCGAATACGGCGCGATCAGGGTCAGAACGGCACCGACGACGTAAAGCGTCTTGGGGATTTTCCTGTCCCGTAGCAGCACAATCAGCGCCACAACCGCAGAAAAGACCATCGCGGCCGCGATGATGTTGCCGTGTACGAGCATTGCCGGATGGCCAGCACCGGTCAGGTAGCGCCACACGGTATTCGCGACGCCGGTCACGGAGGTGTCGATGAAGTACGAAGACTGTGCATCGCTGGCACCGAGGAAGCTGGACGCAGCGAGAAACTTCGCCCCGGCAACCATCAGCAGTGACGCTCCCAGACCGATCAGCCCGGTCACAATCCGTTTCTTGAGCGGTTTGTCCGATTTGACCAGGACATAGGTAAAAGAAAACACGTAGAAGAGGATGAAGTCTTCCTTGGCCAGCGTGGACAGCAGCAGCAGGGTCACGGACACATACAGCCAGGTATCACCGGTTTCTCGATCATCCTTGAACAGGAAGTAAACGGCCGCGAGCCCCAGGCATCCGGACATCATGTGCGTCACCATGCCAGTGTAGCGGGCATATTCGGCAACGATCGGCGTGGAGAGGGACGCTGCGGCGAACAACACCAGCGTGATCCAGTACTGACGCGGTTGTACGACTTCGATCAGGATTTTCCAGCAAAGGAAGACATAGGTCGCGGTGAATATCCGTACCGCCCAGATCAGATAATCCGGCCCCAGCGAGGAGAACACGAAGATCAGCCAGGTCGACAGGGGGCGAATCCAGGACAGGGCCAGGCCGCCGGCGGCAGACGAATAGTTGGTGTAGTCGTCATGGTGAACGGGGATGGACGTCGGCAAAAAGCCTGAGACGGAGTAGTACGCCATCAAATAAAAGACAGCCGAAATCAACGCAAACGAAAGAATATTCAAATGCTTTGATAAAAACGGTGGTGGCATCGAGTTCATGGATCCGCTCATTTCTTTTCTGCGTCTTTATAAGTGTGTGGAGTCCATTTGCCCCATTTGGCCTCGTAGGTCGCTTTGTTTTGCTCGAACAGCGCCTGACGGTCGGCGCTTCGAAGCTTATTGAACGAAGCCGACAAGTGATGGTGGATGAAAACGTCCTCAGCGCAGCAAATGGTCTTGCCCAATAGCTCGACGCGACGGCAGTAGTCGTCATCTTCAAAGAAACCGCGACCGAAGGCTTCGTCCAGCGGGCCCACCGCTTCGTAGACTTCGCGGGAAAACATGACGCAGAAAAACGCGGCGGTCTGGATGTGCTGCAGCTTGCCGATATGGCTGTGGGTGTACTTCGCTGCTTCAACCAGCATTTCGTCCATGTTCTGGTAGCTGATCTGGATCTTGGCTTCGTTACCGATGTTGTTGGTCACCGGGCCGATGATGCCGATCGAAGGGTTGCGCTCCAGATGGCGATACAGCGTACGGATCCAGCCTGGTGTGACAAACGTGTCGTTATTGAGCAGAACCAGGTATTCACCATCGGCAATGGCCAGGCCCTGGTTGTTGCCCGCTGCGAACCCTCGGTTATCCTCGTTGAGGATGATCCTGCGGTTCTCGCCTTGAGTGACCCAATCGTTGAGCAGTGCCGGTGTGCCATCCACCGACGCGTTGTCGACAACGATGATTTCGAGGTTTTCGTGGTTGGTGTTCGCATCCAGGCTGGACAGGCAAGCCTTGGTCAGTTCGATGTTGTTGTAGGTCACCACGATCACACTGACTCGGGGCACGCTTCGCGCGTTTTCGATCCGTTGGATCATCTGTTCGGCGCGGTGGCCCCAGGTCTGGTTTCTGGCGAATGCCTGACGGGCCGGCACACGGGCGGCAGCATCGGGTGCATCAAGTTCTTCGCTGATCGCACGGATGAACTCTTCCGTGGTCGGCGCGGCATGCACCAGGTTTTCGAATTGCTTGATTTCCGGCAGGTCGACGGACACGACCGGTTTGCCGGCACTGAGGTATTCATAGACCTTGACCGGGTTGGTGGCCAGGGTCAGCGGAATCACCTGGAACGGCAACAGGCAGACGTCGAAGGCATGCAGGTACTTCGGCAGTTCGCTGTATGGCATTTCCCCGGTGAACGTGACGTTGTTCAAATGTGCCAGTCTGGCCCGGGCGCCTGCGGTGTCGGCACCGATCATCAGAATGCAGTGCTGAGGGAATGCCTTGGCAACGCTTTCCAGCAAATCAAGGTCGAACCAACCGGCGATTGCACCGTAATAGCCAATGATCTTGCGTTGCTGAGGGTCGACATATACGTCGGCCGGGCGTGCCGCGAAGTGTTCGAATTCGCCGGCATTGCGAATCAGGATCCGGTTTTGCGTGTGCTGCGATACGATTTCATCCAGCCAGGTGGAGGTGGTGATCGTGATATCGGCGTTGCGCATGAGCGCTCGCTCGATCGCCAGCACTTCTTCGGAAACGTCGCCGAATCCCTCGTGGTGATCCATGCAGTCATAGACCACTTCGCTGTCCGGCAGCATGGAGCAGGTTTCATACCAGAACGGATGCTGAACCATCGAAACGATCTGACGGCTTGCCGCCCAGTCCAGCACATGACCGATCGAACCTTTGAGCTGCTCGGCGATGTCGACACCCGGCGCGGTGGTGTAGATCACCGGGGCGCCTTTGGCGTACAGGTTGATCTGGAACAGCCGGCCATGTTCGTCCAGTTGCTCGACTTTGAAACCCGGGCGTGGGTCGTCAACCAGGTTGACGGACACATAGAACACCCGCCGACCCGCACCGGCCAGCGCTTGTGCCAGTTGTTGCGGGCGCTGGTGACGGAAGTGCCAGTCGATGACGCCCCAGAAGATGTAGTCGGCGAGGCCTTGCTGTTGCGGCGCAGGGCGCAGCGTCGGCAGATCGAACGAGTTGCCGCTCAACACCTGATTCTTCATGGCGGACAACGGCGTTTCGACGACCGTCGAATAGGATTGTCGTACGGCTTTTCTGACGGCGGCCGGCAAGGGGAGACGGTGGTAGACGCTGCGGAGCTTGTTTTTCAGGGCGCGCTTGTCCGCCGTCGAAAAGCCGTGACGGGCCATGCGCAGGGCCAGGCGCAAGGGTTTGGTCAATTTCCAGGAATGACTGTCGATGACTTGTTTGTATTGCGCTTCGACGCGCTTGAGCTGTTCGAAAACGACTCTGTGCGCTTCCACTGTCGCTTGATTCGCCGCTTCGCTGGCCTCCAGTGCGGCCAGTGTTTCGGCCTGTGTGGCGATCAGTTCAGCCTGTCGGTCTTCCAGATTGCGCAAAGCTTCCTCGAACTCGCCATGTTGGGATTCGAGTTGTTGACGTTGCGCCGCCACGCGATCTTTCAGATCGGTCCAACGTGAGTTGTCGGACTCGATATCGAGATCGTGCAAGTGCAGTTGCGTGCTCTGGGCATTGTCCAGGTTCGAATACACCAGCAGGATCTGCTCGCCACGCCAGTAGTTGGGTTCGTCCTGCGAGGTGTCGATGATGCTGCTGTGGGTCAATACCCATTTGCCGAAGCTTGCGGGGACGTTTTTAAAGTCGAAGGAGTAGAAGTGCTCATCGATCAGCTCTTGCTCCAGCTCTTGCTCTCTGAATGGCAGGAGCAGCACGATGAATTTTCCGGCCTTGGTACTGACCTGCTTGAGCACATTCCACGGCGCAGTGAAGTGTTCGAGCGTGTTGGATGAAAACACGACGTCCCAAGTCTCGCTGGTTCTTTCGCCCAGAAAGTCCTCGCAAAGAAATTTGTAGGCCGGGTAGGCTGCGGAAGCTTTCTCGATCGCTTCGGAGGAAAAATCCACGCCGACGAGGCCCGGCAGTTCCAGGCGCTTGGCCAGAGCCTGCGTGCCGTCGCCCTGCGCGCAGCCCCAATCGCACATCGTCAGGTTTTGATCCTTGATTTGTGCGATGAGCCAGTTCGGGATGTTTTTAGCCGCCACATCACTGAAGAAGATACTTTGTTCGCGACCGAAGTTTTCTTCCCAGTCGTTGGCAAAGCGATGATCCCAGTAAGCTTTGGAGTTGACTTCACCAGTCTCAATTGAATCGTCGGCAGGTTTTTTCATGGTGTAAGTGCTCCTTTACTCACTGCATCGTTTTCGATAGCGATGGATATTCTCGGCATGAACAATCCCGAGGCATTGCTGATAAATGACGAAGAAAAATACTGCGCGCCTTCCACATACTCATAGTAATGAATGGCGGCCGAAGTTCTGTTTTCGATGGCGGCAACTAACAGGTAGTCACCGGAGCACAGGAAGTTGTCCACTTCGAAGCACACTTCCTGGCCTTCACCATTGTCAGGTTCGAAAGTCAGCTTTTCATTCCAGGTCGTGCCGACGATAAGGTCACTGCCCGATAGATTCTTCAAAGAGAACGACACCGACAATCCTTCAGTCGACTTCAAGGCGCGAGTGCTGAACCTGATCTTGATGATCATTTTTTCGTGATCGTTGTACAGGTTCTTGCGCACCCCTTGGGCATCGAAGATGCCGGCACTTTCGATCACCCCGATGTGTGATCCCCAGTGATTGATGGGCTGCTCCACGTGGCGCGGTTGTACTGTGGCTTCGGGCGATGAAATGTCCGGACTTTTTTCCGGAGCTCGATCAAACAGGTGTTCGGTGTACTGGGCTGTGACCGGGAAAACATCACCGATCGCGCGAACGGTACCCTTGTCCAGCCACAATGCGCGGTCGCAGAGAGTGCGGACAGCCGCTACGTCATGGGAGACGAACAGGATGCTGACGCCCGAGTCCTTCATCTGCTTGATACGATCCAGGCACTTGGCCTGGAAGCGTGCGTCGCCCACCGACAGTGCTTCGTCAACCACCAGGATGCTCGGATCGGTATGCACGGCCACGGAGAACGCCAGGCGCACGTACATGCCCGAAGAGTAGGTCTTGACCGGTTGATTGATGAAGTCGCCGATTTCCGCGAACGCTTCTATATCGGCATATCTTTCGTTGATCTCATCGAGCGACAAACCGAGAATCGCTGCGTTCAGATAGACGTTTTCCTTGCCGGTGAACTCCGGGTTGAAACCGGCTCCAAGCTCCAGCAGTGCGGCGATACGGCCGCGTACATTGATCTCGCCTGAGCTCGGGTTCAGGGTGCCGCAGAGCATCTGCAGAAGGGTTGACTTGCCCGACCCGTTGCTGCCGATGATACCGACGGTTTCACCGGTCCTGACTTCGAACGAAGCGCTTTTGAGTGCCCAGAACTCGTTGAAATATTTGCGCTTGCCGCGAAACAGCATCTGCAGCAGTCGCTTGTGCGGCTTGTCGTAGATTTCGTAGCATTTGCTCAGGTTTTCGACGCTGATGGCCGGCTCAGAGTACATCGGCAAACCCCTTGCGAGTCTTTTGGAACCAGGCAAAGCCACACCAGGCCATGATGGCCCCGAAAATCAGCATGATGCCCCAGGTCATGAAGTCCGGAACCTGGCCGAATATCAGCACGTTGCGGCTCTGCTCGATGATGTAGGCCAGTGGATTGATGCGGATCCAGAATTGATATTTTTCCGGCAATGCAGTGATCGGAAAAAACACGGCAGACATGAACAGCATCACGGTAGTGAACATCACTGTGATCTGGCCGATGTCGCGCAGATAAACGCCGAGCGAGGCGAACAGCCAGCTCATGCCCATGATGCCGAGAAACAGCGGCAGCATGACAAATGGAAGCAGCAATGCTGTCCATGGAACGCTGTGATTGATGATGATTTGCGCAAGCAACAATACACACAGGCTGATGGCGGCGTGAAACAGTGCCGACATGAATGTGACCCATGAAAGTACTTCAAGCGGGAACACGACCTTTTTCACGTAGCTGACATTGGACGTTATCAGGGCCGGTGCGCGATTGATGCATTCAGCGAACAGGCCATGGATCAGAAGTCCGACAAAAAGAATGATCGCAAAGTCAGTCTTGCTTTCATCGGCCGATACACCCCAGCGCGCTTTGAAGACAACTGAAAAAACGAATGTGTAAATAACCAGCATCAAGATCGGGTTGAAAAAAGACCACGACAAACCCAATGTCGAGCCACGATAACGTCCCAGTACTTCGCGTTTGCTCAACTGCATTATCAAGCGTTTGTTACGCCAGAAACTGCTAATCATCTCTACAGGGTTTGCTGAATAATTTTGCATCAGGGGTTTGACTCGACTTCTTGTGCAGGTGGCCTATTGACGTTCAATTTTTATAGCGAGGAGTGACTGTCCATTTTTCCGGTAAGCCTGGGCGGTGCCTTATGGTTTTACCGGTACGAATCCATGAATTTCGCCTCAACCAGAGGGAACGGAAGGCTGCTAGATCGGTTTGGCCAGCGTTGACAGCCCAGCGTCTCGACCGCGCCGCGCATGGTATCGTATTGGGCCCTGCCATTTCACCCTGTAATCTCCGTTTTCCCGCGTCTTTGCCGGCTTGCACGCGTGCCAGTGCCCGTCTTGACACGGAGCTGACGCTTTCCATTCATCGATTCGGGTGCAGGGAGGACGACGGCATGTCGGGACTGACGTTTCACTTCAACGCTGACGCCATTAGTGGCGTTACATGGATGAAACAGCAAAGGCGAGGGGCAAGGCGCAATTTCACGACGTGGATTGTCATGCTGACCATGAAGTTTGCGGCCCGGATGGCTATACATGAAAGAGCCAGATCCGGGGCAACATTGACAGCTTCGAATTGTCTCACTACAAGAAACTCGGGTAGGCGGTTGCGGATGACAACGGTTTGCAACGAGATATTGCCAATATTTCACAACGCGCTGTGTTTCCATTTACGTACAATGGCGCGCAGGTTTTGTGAGCAGGCATCGTCGGGAGAGCGACTGGATATTTATGGATAAATTTAGGGTTTTCTTACTGAGTCTGCCCCGGCGGCAAAAGCGGCTGTTGCAAGTGGCAACTGACTGCATGCTGGTCTGGCTGGCGCTCTGGTTGGCATTCATCGTACGTCTGGGCATTGATGACATGTATAACCCTTTGCGCGTTCATTTCTGGCTGTTCACTTGCGCGCCTCTGATCGCGATCCCGCTGTTCGTCCGTTTCGGCATGTACCGTGCCGTGATGCGTTATTTCGGCAATGATGCCCTGGTTGCAATCATCAAGGCTGTCAGCCTTTCGTCGTTGATTCTGGCGCTCGTGGTTTACTGGTACAGCAACCACGAGGCGGTCATACCCCGCTCGATCATCTTCAATTACTGGTGGCTGAGCCTTGTCATCATTGGCGGATTGCGTCTGTGCATGCGTCAATATTTCATGGGTGACTGGTTCAATACGGTGCAGCATGTACCCTTTACCAACCGGGATGACGGGCTGACCAAGGTCGCGATCTATGGTGCGGGTGTGGCGGGCAATCAATTGGTCGCGGCGCTGCGTATGGGCCGGGTCATGCGCCCGGTTGCTTTCATCGATGATGACGCCAGCATTGCCGACCGCTCCATTTCCGGACTCCAGGTCTACAAGCCCAAGCATATCCAGCAAATGATCGATGTGACGGGGGCTCAGGAAATCCTGCTGGCGCTGCCATCGTCGACTCGCGCGCGTCGCCGCGAAATTCTAAATGTGCTGGAAGGTTTCCCACTGCATGTGCGCAGTGTTCCGAACTTTACCGATTTGGCCAGCGGACGGGTAAAAGTCGAAGACATTCAGGAAGTCGACATCGCAGACCTGCTCGGGCGTGACGCAGTTCCAGCGCAACCGGATCTGCTCGAACGTTGCATCAAGGGCAAGACGGTGATGGTCACGGGGGCTGGGGGCTCGATCGGGTCGGAGTTGTGCCGGCAGATCTTTGCGCATGCACCCACTACTCTTCTATTGTTCGAACATAGTGAGTTCAATCTGTACAGCATCCTTTCGGAGCTGGAGCAGCGTGGTGTCCGCGAGTCGGTGCCGGTTCGCCTCTTGCCGATCCTGGGCTCCATCCGCCATCAGGACAAACTCCTCGATGTCATGCGAACCTGGAAAGTCGACACGGTCTACCATGCGGCAGCTTATAAGCACGTGCCGATGGTCGAGCACAATATTGCCGAAGGGGTGCTCAATAACGTCATCGGAACCCTCAACACAGCGCAGGCGGCGTTGCAGTCGGGGGTTTCGAACTTCGTTCTCATATCGACCGACAAGGCCGTGCGTCCGACCAACGTCATGGGCAGCACCAAGCGTCTGGCCGAGATGACGCTCCAGGCGTTGAGCCGTGAAGTGGCCCCTGTGCTGTTCGGCGACAAGGCCAACGTGTCTCGTGTCAACAAGACCCGCTTTACCATGGTTCGCTTTGGCAACGTGCTGGGTTCGTCCGGGTCTGTTATTCCTCTGTTTCACAGCCAGATCAAGTCAGGCGGTCCGCTGACGGTCACCCATCCGAAAATCACCCGTTACTTCATGACCATTCCCGAAGCGGCCCAGCTTGTCATCCAGGCGGGTTCGATGGGGCAGGGGGGTGATGTCTTCGTGTTGGACATGGGTGAGCCGGTCAGAATCGTCGAGCTGGCCGAAAAAATGATTCATCTTTCGGGTCTGAGCATTCGTTCCGAGCGTAATCCGCAAGGTGACATTTCCATCGAATTCACCGGGCTGCGGCCAGGAGAGAAGCTCTATGAAGAGCTGTTGATCGGCGATAATGTCGCCGCCACGCCTCATCCGATGATCATGACCGCCAATGAAGATCACTTGCCTTGGGATGTGCTGAAAGGCAAGCTGGCCGAGGTCCTCACTGCCGTCGAAAAAGATGATTATTCGCGCGTCCGTCAGTTGCTGCGAGAGACTGTCAGCGGGTATTCCCCTGACGGTGAGATCGTGGACTGGATTTACCAGCAGCGGCGCTTGGAGCCCTGATTGCTTCACATCCTGTAACGGACACGTTTTTGACAGGCTCCCATCATCGCCTAAGTTTGGAGAGCAGCTTCGGAAAAGCTGCTTTCTCAATTGATGATGGAGCGTCACTTATGCGTACCGGATATTTCTACTCCCTGATTTTTGCCCTGCTGACCAGCGCCTCTATTGCTGCCATTGCTGCGCCTCTGGCTTCTTCAGAAGCGAACAAGGCACCCGTGGTGATGGACGCGTCAGTCACTTCTGAAAATCATAAGGTCGATCTGAACGGTGCCGACGCGGCCACTCTGCAAAAGGAATTGGCAGGCGTGGGCGAGGCCAAGGCGAAAGCGATTGTTGCTTATCGTGAAACAAATGGGCCATTTGCGTCCGTGGATGAACTGCTGGAAGTGAAAGGCATCGGCAAGGCGATCCTGGATCGCAATCGCGACAAGCTGGAAGTGAACTAAGCTGATTGTTCACCGCCAAGGGGCCGGTCATTGACCGGCCCTTTTTGCTTGCCGGTTCCTGAGTACACCGCAAGAGGGTTACAGCCTTTCCGTCGGAAAATAGAAAATTACGGCTATCATATTTGTTTCAGATTATGCCTATAATAATTTCAGTCGCCACTGAAGCCCTCTGCTTTTCAGCGGTCGCTCATTCCTCACGCATTCCAGGAGTATCTTCATGAATTCACCGAAATCCCAAGGTACGGCGCTGGTCACGGGCGCTTCTTCCGGTATTGGTGCGGTGTATGCCGAGCGGTTGGCGGCGCGTGGTTTCGATCTGCTGCTGGTCGCTCGTGACAAGGAGCGTCTGGAATCGGCTGAGAGCAAACTGCGAGACGCCCACGGCGTTCAGGTTGAGGTGCTCAAGGCCGACCTGACGAAAAAGGATGATGTGATCAAGCTTGAGCAGCGTCTGCGCAGCGATTCCAGCATCACGCTACTGGTCAACAATGCTGGCGTAGCATCCAACGGATTGCTGGCCAACGCCGATCCCGATGAACTGGAGAAGCTGATTCAGCTGAATGTCACGACCCTGACCCGACTGGCTTCGGCCGCCGCCGCTGCTTTCACCAGCGCCGGGCGCGGCACGATCATCAACATTGCATCGGTGGTTGCCCTGTTTCCTGAGCGTTTCAATGCCACCTACAGTGCCAGCAAGGCTTATGTATTGAGCCTCTCCCAAACGCTGAATGCGGAACTCGAAGGCACAGGTGTCAAGGTGCAAGCGGTTCTGCCTGGAGTGACGCGCACCGAAATCTGGGAGCGCTCCGGTTTTGATGCCAGCGGTATTCCTGCGGAGATGGTCATGGAGGCCGGCGAGATGGTCGATGCCGCGTTGTCCGGTCTGGATCAGGGCGAGCTCGTCACGATTCCTTCGCTGCCCGATGCCGGGGAATGGCAAGCCTTCGTCGCTGCCCGTCATGTGATGGCGCCCAACCTGTCCCACAGCTCGGCAGCCAGCCGTTACAAGTAAAAGTCTTTTGAGTCACGAGAGGTCAACCCGATATGGATCAGCGTCGAGTAGTTGTCACGGGTATGGGCCTGGTATCGCCCTTGGGAAGCGGTGTCGAAGTCGTCTGGCAGCGCTTGCTGGCGGGGCGTTCGGGATTGCGAAACCTGCCGGAGGCGGTCATTGCCGATCTGCCGACCCGGGTCGGCGGCGTGGTGCCGACGATGGAGGAAGACGCCGAAGCGGGTTTCGACCCGGATCGTGCGACGCCGCCCAAAGAGCAGAAGAAAATGGACCGTTTCATTCTGTTCGCGATGGAGGCTGCGCGTCAGGCGCTTGAACAGGCCGGCTGGCATCCCACCGAACCCCGCGCTCAGGAGCGCACGGCCACGATCATAGGCTCCGGTGTCGGCGGCTTCGGCGCGATCGCCGATGCGGTGCGCACCACCGACAGCCGTGGCCCGCGACGCTTGTCGCCGTTCACCATTCCCTCGTTTCTGGTCAATCTCGCCGCGGGGCATGTCTCGATCCAGCACGGTCTCAAGGGCCCGCTCGGTGCGCCGGTCACCGCGTGTGCCGCCGGCGTGCAGGCGATCGGTGATGCGGCCCGGCTGATTCGTGCCGGTGAGGCCGACATCGCGGTGTGCGGCGGTGCGGAAGCCTGCATCGATCGCGTCAGTCTTGCCGGTTTTGCGGCAGCGCGTGCTTTATCCAGTGGCTACAACGACACGCCCGAACGCGCCTCGCGCCCGTTCGACAGCGGACGTGACGGGTTCGTGATGGGCGAGGGCGCCGGGCTGCTGGTGATCGAGTCGCTGGAGCACGCACTGGCGCGCGGCGCACAGCCGCTGTTCGAACTGGTCGGCTATGGCACCAGCGCCGACGCCTATCACCTGACCGCCGGGCCGGAAGACGGCAGCGGTGCACGGCGGGCGATGACACTGGCGCTGGCCCAGGCCGGTATAGCGCCGGATCAGGTGCAGCATCTGAACGCGCATGCGACATCGACGCCGGTGGGCGACCTCGGTGAGTTGGCCGCAATCAAGTCGGTGTTTGGTGCGCAAAACGCAATCGCCGTGACCTCGACCAAATCCGCGACGGGGCATTTGCTGGGTGCGGCGGGAGGTCTGGAAGCGATATTCACGCTGTTGGCGATCCGCGATCAAATCGTTCCGCCGACCCTCAACCTGGAAAATCCCGATCCGGCAAGCGAAGGCGTAGACATCGTTCACGGCCAGGCGCGGTCAGTACCGATCGAATATGCGTTGTCCAACGGGTTCGGCTTCGGCGGGGTCAATGCCAGCGTGCTGTTCAAGCGCTGGCAGGCTTAGTCTTCCGTTCGTTTTAGATGTTCGCGGGTGACGTCGAGGATGCGTTGCGCCAACCCGGCATCCGCGACACTGCGCGACAGCAGCAGCGCTCCGGCCAGCGTCGCCATGATAACGATGCTGCGCTCGGGAGCGTTCTCGCCTTCAAGGGTGCCTTCGATCTGGTCCAGGCGCGCCTTGAGCACTTCATCGCTGGTCGGGCTCGGCTGGCCGCGCAACCCCAGCTCCGATGAAATGGTAACCAGCGGGCAGCCTTCATGCGGCGTGGTCTGATGCCACTCGGACAGGTAGGTGTCGATGAACAGCGCCAGCGGATTCTCCTGGGCGAAGATCTCCGCGCACAAGCCGGCCACTTGATCGCCGGCCGCTTGCAGGGCTTTTTCAACGAGTTCGTCCTTGGACTTGAAGTGCGAGTAGAAACCGCCGTGCGTCAGGCCCAGTGCTTTCATCAACGGCTGCAGACCGGTCGCACCAATGCCGTCCTTGCGAAACCGCTCGGCCGCTTCCTTGATAATGCGCTGATGGGTCTGGGCTTTATGATCCTGCGAGTAACGCATTTAAACTCTCCGCAACAAGATCGCCATCTTAACCAATGCAAATTGAATGGTGACTGTACTTCTACTTCTAAAAAAACGGCCGGTGACTCCGACATGTTCGTAACAGCCATCAGCGGTTGGCACGGATAGTGGTTGCAGCTTGCAAAGTTGCCATCGCTTGAGGAGCAGGAGAATCATGTACAAAGACTACCCGGCCGCCTATCAGGTCAGCAAAGGCTCGGCGTTACAGGTCAATACACCTTTCTACGAACGGATTCGCGACCGCAAGGACGGGCGCACGCTGATCGAACAATTCGAAGTGCCGATCCGCACCGGGCGGGCCTGGCACGTGCCGGCGGGGCATGTGTTTCGAGTCACCACACCGGTCGGGCCCCAGGTGGGCGATTTCAATGTGTGGAACGCACACGATCCACGCGAACGGATGTGGGCTGCGCGCACCCGGCAACTGCAGGGCGCGCATGTCAGCACCCACGACCGGTTGTGGTCGAACCTGCCTTTCCTGCGACCTCTGGTAACGATCACCGATGACAGCCTGGCGGACTATGGCATCGATGAGCACGGCGGGCGCCTGCACGATTTGCTCGGCACGCGCTGCGATCCCTATGTGAACAAAATGCTCACCGGCGAGGATTTCCATCATCACTGCCATTCCAACCTGACCCGCGCCGTGTTGCCCCATGGCCTGACCGAGTTCGATGTGCATGACGTGCTGAACATCTTCCAGTGCACCGGCCTGAATCACGATGACCTGTATTTCATGAAGGCCTGCCCGGCGCAGAAGGGCGATTACCTGGAGTTCTTCGCCGAAATCGACTTGCTGTGCGCGTTGTCGACCTGTCCCGGTGGTGATCTGTCACTGGCGATGTGGGGGCCGGACGCGCAGGACCCGCTGAACGTCTGCCGCCCGCTCGGGGTGGAAATCTATCGTCTGGACGACGCGCTGCTCGAAGGCTGGAGCCAGCCGGAACGCGCGGCGTACAAAGGCCTGCATGGCTTGCACATCGCCAAGGCCGACTGGGAAAAATAATCGCGACAAAAAACAAACCCCGCCGATTCAGGCGGGGTTTTTCGTTCAGCGGTCCTGCGCGTCCTTGATGTCCGCTTCGGCATTGCGTTCAGCGACGCGCTTGCGTTGTTCATCGGTCAGTTCGACCTTGTTGGCGGTGTCACGCAACATCATCAGACCGCCGACGATCGAGCCGATTGCAACGACCAGAATCAACCAGGCATACCAGGGCATAACGGCTCTCCTTAAGGGCAGGTCGACGGGCGAGGGTTTCGTCGTGCAACGCTGCATACCACTTTGAGCGAAGTGCATTCGCAGTGGTTCCATTCTAGGCCGGTTATGCCCGTCGCGGTTTACAGTCCGGTGAGCATGGCGTCTGCCGGGGCGTTGGCGCGCAACTGGCCGGTCAACAGGAAGTAGCCGAAACCGACCGCCATGAAACCGAGGAAGATCAGTCCGATCAACGCATTGAACCAGGCCATCGCCACCAGACACACCACGGCCAGCACCAGTGCAATCAATGGAATCAGCGGATAGCACGGCGCGCGGAAGGTGCGCTCCAGATTCGGTTCGGATTTGCGCAGTTTGAACAGGCTGAGCATGCTCATGATGTACATCACGATCGCGCCGAACACCGCCATGGTGATCATCGCGGCGGTGAGGGTCATGCCGCCGAGGTTGATCAGGCCGTCGCTGTAGATCGCTGCGATGCCGATCACGCCGCCGGCGATGATGGCACGGTGCGGGGTCTGGAAGCGCGACAGCTTCGCCAGCGAGGCGGGCAGATAACCGGCGCGGGCGAGGGCGAAAAATTGCCGCGAGTAGCCAAGAATGATCCCGTGGAAACTCGCCACCAGCCCGAACAGGCCGATCCAGACCAGCATGTGCAGCCAGCCGGAGTTGTCGCCGACCACGGTTTTCATCGCCTGAGGCAGCGGGTCGTTGATGTTCGACAGGGTGCGCCAGTCACCGACGCCACCGGCGAAGAACATCACGCCCATGGCCAGCAACACCAAGGTCAGAATGCCGCTGATGTAGGCCTTGGGAATCGTGCGTTTCGGGTCCTTGGCTTCTTCGGCGGCCATGGCGGCGCCTTCGATGGCGAGGAAGAACCAGATCGCGAACGGAATCGCCGCGAACATCCCGGCAATCGCCGGAGCACCGAAGATGTCCGAGCCGGCCCAGCCATTCAGCGCGAAGTTGCTAAAGCTGAAGGCTGGCGCGACTACGCCCATGAACACCAACAACTCGGCGACGGCCAGTACGCAGACGATCAACTCGAAGGTCGCGGCCAGTTTCACACCGAGAATGTTCAAACCCATGAAGACGATGTACGCGCCGACCGCCGCGTGTTTCGGATCAAGTGCCGGAAACTGCACATTCAGGTAGGCACCGATCGCCAAGGCAATCGCCGGCGGGGCGAAGACGAATTCGATCAGCGTCGCCAGTCCGGCAATCAGCCCGCCTTTTTCACCGAAGGCGCGGCGACTGTAGGCGAACGGCCCGCCCGCGTGGGGGATCGCCGTGGTCAGTTCGGTAAAGCTGAAGATGAAGCAGGTGTACATGGTCGCGACCATGAACGAGGTCACCAGAAAACCCAGGGTTCCCGCGACGCCCCAGCCGTAACTCCAGCCGAAGTACTCCCCGGAAATCACCAGCCCCACCGCAATTCCCCACAGGTGCAAGGTGCCCAGCGTGGGTTTGAGTTGTGTGTTCATGTGTTTGCTCCCTGAACGGTTTGGAAAGCTCGGGAAGGGCGTGTGCAGTGGGCGTGCCATTTTGTATTGGCGGGTCGTAAAGAGCTGAAAGCTGTCGTATCGGGGATGTTCGCGGCTTGATGGCTGCATTGTTGTGCGCCAGTTGGGTGCGATGTTGTCAGTGCTGCCGTCTTCGCGGGCAAGCCCGCTCCCACAGGTGTCAGCGGTGCCTGGACGCGCGCATTTCAAATTGTGGGAGCGAGCCTGCTCGCGAAGAGGCCCGTCCACACGACGCAAAACTCACCTGTAACGCCCGCGTAAACCCACTCTTTACGCTTTCTTTATGCCCTGCACACACCCTCGCTCTCGTTCCTTTACAGCCTCCTTTCCGACAATGCCTCCACACGCGGCAATACGCCGTAACACGGAGATCTTCCATGAGCGTTCTGGACGGGGTGTCACTGCTGCTGGCAGTGGGGCTGTTCATTTATCTGTTGGTTGCGCTGTTGCGCGCGGATCGGACTTAGGAGCGGCTATGCACAGTTATGACTATTGGCTGATCCTCGCATTCTTCGCGGTGGTCTTGCTGCCGGCGCCGTTCCTCGGGCGCTTCTACTACAAGGTGATGGAGGGCCAGCGCACCTGGCTGACGCCGATTCTCGGCCCGGTGGAGCGCGGCTGTTACCGTATCGCCGGGGTCAATCCGCAGGACGAGCAGAGCTGGCAGAAGTACACGTTGGCGTTGCTGGCGTTCAACCTTGCCGGTTTTCTGCTGCTGTTCGCGATCCTGCTGTTCCAGGATCACCTGCCGCTGAACCCGCAAAACCTGCCGGGCCAGGAGTGGACCCTCGCGTTCAACACCGCCGTCAGCTTCATGACCAACACCAACTGGCAGGCCTACAGCGGCGAAGCGTCGCTCAGCTACCTGAGTCAGATGGTCGGCCTCACCGTGCAGAACTTCGTCAGCGCCGCCACCGGCCTCGCCGTACTGGTTGCGCTGTGCCGTGGCATCGGGCGCAAGTCCACCAAAACCCTGGGCAACTTCTGGGTCGACATGACCCGCGCCACCCTCTATGGCCTGCTGCCGCTGTGCCTGCTGCTGGCGCTGTACCTGGTGTGGCAGGGCGTGCCGCAGACCTTCGCCCAATATGTGAATGCAGTGACGATGCAGGGCGTTGACCAAGTCATCCCGCTCGGCCCGGCCGCCAGTCAGATTGCGATCAAGCAACTGGGGACCAACGGTGGTGGCTTCTTCGGCGTCAACTCGGCGCATCCGTTCGAGAACCCGACCGCCTGGAGCAACCTGTTCGAAGTCGCGTCGATCATCCTGATCCCGGTCGCGCTGGTGTTCACCTTCGGCCACTACGTGAAGGATCTGCGTCAGAGCCGCGCCATCATCGGTTGCATGCTCGCGCTGTTCATCATCGGCGGCGCCACTTCGCTGTGGGCCGAATATCAGCCGAACCCTGCCTTGAACAACGTCGCCGTTGAACAGACTGCGCCGCTGGAAGGCAAGGAAGCGCGTTTCGGCACCACCGCCACCGTGCTCTGGTCGGTGACAACCACGGCGGCGTCGAACGGCTCGGTCAACGGCATGCATGACAGCCTCAACCCGCTCAGCGGCATGGTCGCGCTGGTCAACATGATGGTCGGCGAAGTGATCTTCGGCGGCGTCGGCGCGGGGCTCTACGGCATGTTGCTGAACGTGCTGATCGCGGTGTTCCTCGCCGGTCTGATGATCGGCCGCACCCCGGAATACCTCGGCAAGAAACTCCAGGCCCGCGAAGTGCAACTGTTGGTGGTGACCCTGCTGGTGATGCCGGTCGGCGTGCTGGTGCTCGGCGCGATTGCCGCCAGCCTGCCGGGTCCGGTGGCGGCGGTGAGCAACCCCGGTCCGCACGGTTTCAGTCAGTTGCTCTACGCCTACACCTCGGCCAGCGCGAACAACGGCTCGGCGTTCGGCGGTTTCGGTGCCAACACTGCGTTCCACAACCTGATGCTCGGTCTGGGCATGTTGATTGGTCGCTTCGGTTACATCCTCCCGGTACTGGCCCTGGCCGGCAGCCTGGCGATGAAGAAAACCGCACCGATCGGCCAGAACAGCTTCCCGACCCACGGCCCGCTGTTCGTGACCCTGTTGACCGTGACCATTTTGCTGGTGGGCGGCCTGACCTTCTTGCCGACCCTGGCGCTCGGCCCGATTGCCGAACACCTGAGCATGGGCTTCTAAGGAATCCATCATGAATATGCATGTTCCAGCTTCAAAACCAGCGGCAGCTGCCAAGTCGGCTGAAGCTCCGAAAACCGCGATCAGCGCCCTGTGGCGCCCGGCGCTGGTGCAAGCGTTCGTCAAGCTCGACCCGCGCCAGTTGCAGCGCTCGCCAGTGATGCTGGTGGTCGAACTGACAGCGATCCTGACCACCGTGCTGTGCTTCATTCCCGACAGCAGCGTGCCGACCTTCGTTGCGGCGCAAATCGCCCTGTGGCTGTGGTTCACCGTGCTGTTCGCCAACTTCGCCGAAGCGCTGGCCGAAGGTCGCGGCAAGGCTCGCGCCGACAGCCTCAAGGCTGGCAGCGAAGGCCTGAGCGCCCGACGCAAACTCGCCAACGGCAGCTTCCAGGTCGTGCCAGCCACCAGCCTGCGCAAGGGTGATGTGGTGCGCGTCGAAGCGGGGGAGATGATCCCCGGTGACGGCGAGGTCATCGAAGGCATCGCGGCGGTCAACGAAGCGGCGATCACCGGTGAATCGGCGCCAGTGATTCGCGAGTCCGGTGGCGACCGTTCCGCCGTCACCGGCAACACCCGGCTGGTGTCCGACTGGCTGCTGGTGAAGATCACCGCCAATCCTGGCGAATCGACACTGGATCGGATGATTGCGCTGGTCGAAGGCGCAAAGCGCCAGAAGACCCCGAACGAAGTGGCGCTGGACATCCTGCTGATCGGCCTGACCCTGATCTTCCTGCTGGTGGTCGTGACCTTGCAACCGTTCGCCCACTTCGCCAACGGCAGCCTGCCGCTGGTGTTCCTGGTGGCGTTATTGGTCACGCTGATTCCGACCACCATTGGTGGTCTGCTGTCGGCGATCGGGATTGCCGGGATGGATCGGCTGGTGCGCCTGAACGTGATCGCCAAGTCCGGTCGCGCGGTGGAAGCGGCGGGTGACGTGCACGTGTTGCTGCTGGACAAGACCGGCACCATCACGTTCGGTAACCGTCGTTGCAGTGCGGTATATGCCGCGCCGGGTGTGAACGCCCGTGAGCTGGCCGAAGGCGCGCTGTTCGCCTCGCTGGCTGACGAAACCGCTGAAGGCAAGTCCATCGTCGAGTACCTGCGCGGCTCCAATCCGCAGCCGGAACCTTCGCCGGAAACCCTGACTGCCGTGCCGTTCAGCGCGGAAACCCGCTTGTCCGGTGTCGACTACCAGGGCCGTGTGTTCCGCAAGGGCGCGGTGGATTCGCTGCTGGCCTTCCTTGGTCAGCAACGCAAGGATCTGGCCCCGGCGCTGTCCCGGGAAATCGACAAGATCGCCCAGAGCGGCGGCACCCCGTTGCTGGTTTGTGCCGACGGCAAATTGCTCGGTGCGATTCATCTGAAAGACGTGGTCAAGCCAGGCATCCGCGAGCGTTTCGCCGAGCTGCGCAAACTGGGGATTCGCACGGTGATGGTGACTGGCGACAACCCGCTGACCGCTGCCGCGATTGCCGCTGAAGCGGGCGTCGACGACGTACTGGCCGAAGCCACACCGGAGAAGAAACTGGCGCGCATCCGTCACGAGCAGAACGACGGTCGTCTGGTCGCGATGTGTGGTGACGGCGCCAACGACGCCCCGGCGCTGGCCCAGGCTGACGTCGGCATGGCGATGAACGACGGCACACAAGCCGCGCGTGAGGCGGCCAACATGGTCGACCTCGACAGCGACCCGACCAAGCTGCTGGACGTGGTGCAGATCGGCAAGGAATTGCTGGTGACCCGTGGCGCGCTGACGACCTTTTCCATCGCCAACGACGTGGCCAAGTATTTCGCGATCCTGCCGGCCCTGTTTGCCGCGATCTACCCGCAGCTCGGCGTGCTGAACATCATGCAGTTAAGCAGTCCGCAGAGCGCGATCCTGTCGGCCATCGTCTTTAACGCTTTGATCATCGTGGTGCTGATTCCGTTGGCCCTGCGTGGTGTGCGGGTGCAGGCAGCGAGCGCGGCGGCGCTGCTGCGTCGCAATCTGCTGATCTATGGCCTGGGCGGGATTCTGGTGCCGTTCGTGGGGATCAAGGCGATCGACATGCTGTTGACGGCGTTGCATCTGGTTTGAACCTGAACAGCGGTGTGCCGGGCACACCGCTTCAAGCACGAATTCGAGGATTTTGAAATGTCCACACTGTTACGTCCGGCCCTGAGCCTGCTGGTGCTGATGACCCTGGTGACCGGCGTTGCCTATCCGCTGGTAGTCACGGGCGTCGCGCAAGTCGCCTTCCCCGAGCAGGCCAACGGCAGCCTGGTGCGCGATGCCGAAGGCAAAGTGCGCGGCTCGTCGCTGATCGCTCAGGATTTTGTCGGCGATGCCTGGTTCCATCCGCGTCCATCGGCCGGTGCTTTTGCCACCGTGTCGAGCAGTGCGAGCAACCTGTCGCCAAGCAATCCGGCGCTGGCCACTCGGGTGATCGATGACGCCAACAAACTGCAGGTGCCCGGCCAGGGCCCGGTGCCGCTGGCGCTGTTGACCACCTCCGGCAGCGGTCTCGATCCGCACTTGCCACCGGCGGCGATTGCCTATCAACTGGCGCGTGTCGCGGCCGCGCGCAATGTGCCGGTGGCGACCTTGCAGCAACTGCTGGACGCGCACATCGAACAGCCGCTGGTGGGCCCGCCGGTGGTGAATGTGCTGGCGCTGAACATGGCGCTGGAAAAGCTCTGAGTCGGTGGCGCGGCCAATCGCTGGCAAGCCAGCTCCCACAGGAGCACGCATTCCCCATGTGGGAGCTGGCTTGCCAGCGATGACGGCAGTCCAGGCAATACACAAACATCAGGAAGAGAGCTTCAAGCATGAGTGACTCCGGCCGCGCCGACGCGCTGTTAGCAGAACTGCCCCGCGACGGACGCGGCCGGCTCAAGGTTTTTCTCGGCGCAGCGCCAGGCGTGGGCAAGACCTATGCGATGCTGCAGGCCGCCCACAGCCAGCTGCGCCAAGGCGTGAAAGTCATCGCCGGGGTGGTCGAAACCCACGGCCGCGCCGAAACCGAAGCGCTGCTCGGCGGCCTGCCGCAATTGCCGCTGGTGCGCTCGGAATATCGCGGCGTGACGCTCGAAGAAATGGACCTCGACGGCCTGCTCGCCGCCAGGCCGAAACTGGTGCTGGTCGACGAACTCGCCCACAGCAATGCTCCCGGCAGCCGTCACGCCAAACGCTGGCAGGATATTCAGGAACTGCTCGCCGCCGGCATCGACGTCTACACCACGGTCAACGTCCAGCACCTGGAAAGCCTCAACGATCAGGTGCGCGGCATCACCGGCGTGCAGGTGCGCGAAACCCTTCCGGACTGGGTACTGCAGGAAGCCTACGAACTGCTGCTGATCGACCTGCCACCGCGGGAACTGCTTGAGCGTCTGCGCGAAGGCAAGGTCTACGTGCCCGAGCAGGCGCGGGCGGCGATCGATGCATTTTTCACCCAGACCAACCTCACGGCGCTGCGCGAACTGGCGATGCAGACCGCTGCCGCGCAGGTCGATAACGATCTCGCTCAAGGCTATCGCCAGCTCGGTCAGGCGGCGCCAGCGGTGCGCGGGCGCTTGCTGGTCGGGGTCGACGGCGATGCCCAGGCCGAACGGCTGGTGCGCCATGCCAGCCGGGTCGCCCAGCGTCGGCATTTGCCGTGGAGTCTGGTGCACGTCGACAACGGCAGCGTGCGCGACGAGCAATCGCGCCTGCGCCTGCAAAGCGCCCAGCAACTGGCCGAACGCCTCGGCGGCGAGGTGGTGTTGCTGCGGGCCGGCGAAGTGGCGAAAACCCTGATCCAGCATGCCGCTGAACGGCGGGCGAGTCTGGTGCTGGTCGGCCAGTCGCGACCGCGCCTGCGCAGGCGTCTGTTCGGTGGAGGGCTGGCGGCGCGCTTGCTGCGTCAGGCCCACGGTCTGGAAATCAACGTGCTGGACAGCGATCAGCAACAGCATCAACCGCGCCCGCGTTCAGCACCGACGCTGGTGTGGTTCGACTATGCGCTGGCGCTGGTCGCCACGGTATTGGCCAGTGCGCTGGCGTGGGCGGTGTCCAGCGTGCTGCCGTTGCCGAACATCTCGCTGGTGTTTCTGGCGGCGGTGTTGCTGGTGGCGGTGCGCAGCAGTCTCGGCCCGGCGCTGGCCTGTGCGGCGCTGTCGTTTCTGACCTATGACTTTCTGTTCATCCCGCCGAATTTCTCCTTCAGCATCCAGCGCGAAGAAGACGTGCTGACCTTGCTGTTCTTCCTGCTGATGGCGGCGCTCACCGGCAACCTCGCGGCCCGCCAGCGCCGGCAATTACAGGCGTTGCGCGACACCCAGGAAGAGACCACCGAACTGCTCGACCTGTCGCGCAAACTCACTGCCGCCACTGACCGTCAGGCCGTGGTCAGCGCCGCCGCGCAGCACCTCAATGGCTGGAGCGATCTGCAACTGTGTCTGCTCAATCGCGACGGGCAGGGCGGCTGGAAAGTCGAAACCGGCGGCCCGCTGCAATTCACTGAATCCGAGCGCGCCGCCGCCGACTGGGCCTGGCAACACGATCAACCGGCAGGCATGGGCACCGGCACGCTGCCGTTCGGCCGCTGGTGGTGGTGGCCGCTGTCGGTGGAAGACGGACCGCTGGCGCTGCTCGGTGTGTGTGCCAAAGAGGGCCAGACCTTGAGCGGCCAGCGTCGTCGTTTGCTCACCGCGTTGAGCCAGCCGCTGGCTCAAGCTTTGGCCCGAGCACAACTGGCCGATGATCTGGAAGCCGCGCGCCTGCACGGCGAAACCGAGCAACTGCGCAGCGCCTTGCTGGCCTCGGTGTCCCACGATCTGCGCACGCCGCTGACCTCGATGCGCGGCAGCATCGACAGCCTGCTGGCCCTCGGCGAAGCGATCCCGCTGGAGGATCGCCGCGAATTGCTCGAAGGCACTCGCGATGAGGCCGAGCGTCTCGATCGCTACATCCAGAACCTGCTGGACATGACCCGTCTCGGCCACGGCGCCCTGAAGCTGGCGCGGGACTGGGTGTCGCCCGCAGACATCGTCGGCAGTGCGCTCAATCGTCTGCGGGCTGTGTTGTCGTCGTTGCAAGTGAGCACCGATGTACCGGCCGAGTTGCCGCTGTTGTACGTGCATGCCGCGTTGATCGAACAGGCGCTGGTGAACGTGCTGGAAAACGCCGCACGATTCTCGCCGTCCCACGGCCGTCTGCATCTGCGCGCCGGGGCGGATGACAGCGAGGTGTTTTTCTCGGTGAGCGATGAAGGGCCGGGGATTCCGGTCGATGAGCGGGCGAAGATTTTCGACATGTTCTACACCGCTGCCCGAGGTGATCGGGGCGGGCAGGGGACGGGGTTGGGGCTGGCGATCTGTCAGGGCATGGTCGGTGCCCACGGCGGGCGGATCAGTGTCGGCGACGGCATCGACGGGCGTGGCACCTGCATCACCCTGCACCTGCCGTTGCAGACGCAACCGGGGATGGACGGTGAAGCCTGATCCGCGCTGCGCTACTCTCTTGCCACTCTTTTGTGTTGATGTGAACTCATGAGCCAGACCGCGACCATTTTGGTCATCGATGACGAACCGCAGATCCGCAAGTTTCTGCGCATCAGCCTCGCTTCCCAGGGCTACAAAGTGCTGGAGGCCGGCACCGGCGCCGAGGGCCTGGCCCAGGCGGCGCTGAACAAACCGGACCTGCTGGTACTCGACCTCGGCCTGCCGGACATGGACGGCCAGCAAGTGCTGCGCGAGTTTCGCGAATGGGCCACGGCGCCGGTGCTGGTGCTGTCGGTGCGCGCCAGCGAAGGGCAGAAAGTCCAGGCACTGGATGGCGGCGCCAATGACTACGTGACCAAGCCGTTCGGCATTCAGGAATTTCTCGCCCGGGTACGCGCCTTGTTGCGTCAGGCACCTGCCGGAGAAGCGCAGCAGGCCGCGTTGAATTTCGGCCCGTTGACCGTGGACCTGGCGTATCGCCGGGTACTGCTCGACGGCGTCGAGGTCGCTCTGACCCGCAAGGAATACGCAGTGCTGGCGCAACTGGCGCGGCATCCGGGGCGGGTGATCACCCAGCAGCAATTGCTCAAGGACATCTGGGGCCCGACCCACACCGAGGACAGCCACTACTTGCGGATCGTGGTCGGGCATCTGCGGCAGAAACTGGCAGACGATCCAACCCGGCCCCGGTTTATCGTGACCGAGGCTGGCGTCGGTTATCGCTTGTTGAGCGAGAGCAGCCTTTAGTTCTGTTCGCTCTCAAAGCGGTCGAGGGTATCCCGGGCAATCTCGCGACCCAGCGCGATCAGTTCCGGCGCCTTGTAGAACTCGAAGAACCGGCACACTCGTTTCGGCACGTTGATCAGGATGTCCGGCGGATACCCGGCGATCTTGTACTGCGCCAGCGAGGTCTGCATCACCTCGAAACTCTGGTTGATCAGATCGAGCAATGAAGCCGGCCCGACGTTATCGACGATGAATGATCCAGTGGCGGATTTCGGTGCGCCGTCGCGCTCTGGCGCGGCGGCCGGTTGCTGGGCTTCCGGTTCAGCGCCTTCGACCCATGGATTGATCTCCGCCGCTTCGGCACGCAGCGCTTCCTGTTCCAGCATCAGCAGTTGCTCGGCCTGCTTGCGGCGGAACGGCATCTTTGAACCCAGCGAAGTGATCAGGCTGTCGAAGCGCGTACGGAACGCGGCAGGGCGCTGGATCACCGGCAGTTTGTAATGGCGCTGGTTGGTCGAGTTGAGATTGACCGCGATGATCAGATCGCAATGGCTCGACACCACCGGCACGATCGGCAACGGGTTGAGAATGCCGCCGTCCACCAGCATCCGGTTGCCCTGCATCACCGGGGTGAACAGGCTGGGAATCGCCGCCGAAGCTCGCATGGCCTGATGCAGGCAGCCTTCCTGGAACCAGATTTCCTGTTGGTTGGTGAGGTCGGCGGCTACGGCGGTGTAGGGAATGCGCAGGTCTTCGATGTTGATCTCGCCGACGATCTTGCGGATCTGGCCGAAGACTTTTTCGCCACGGATCGCACCGAGGCGGAAGCTGACGTCCACCAGGCGCAGCACGTCAAGATAATCCAGGCTTTCGATCCAGTTGCGATACTCGTCGAGCTTGCCGGCGGCGTAGATTCCGCCGACCACGGCCCCCATTGAACAGCCGGCAATACAACTGATGTCATAGCCCCGTCGTTCGATCTCTTCAATGACTCCGATATGGGCATAGCCCCGGGCGCCACCGGAGCCCAGCACCAGTGCGACACGCTTTTTCATCCAACTTCCTCCCGACAAGGTTGCACAATGCACCCATCGAGGGCCGGGCTTCAATCGGCGGGGTCGCTCGAGGCGGCGATGGCGTCGTTTTTTCGATACTTCATGACCCGTCGGCGTTATCTTTTGCAGTGCGGCGCAATGGCGGGGCACAAGGCACTTTTTCGCTGGCGCACCGTCTTACCTGCACGACTGTTGACCTATCTTTGAGGTGTGAGTGATGAAAGCCTGGATCTGTGTGCCGTTGATGGCGCTGGCATTGGCCGGTTGCGCCGGCAAGACCGCTTACCGCGACAGCTGCGGCAGTCAGCTCGACGCGGCGTGGCATGAACTGGATCTGGCCAAGGCCGAGGGTTTCGCCGGTACGGTCAGTTACTCCAAGGCGTTGTCGTTGCTGACAGCCGCCAAGACCCAGCAGCAATTCGAGGGATTCGAAGGCTGCACCAGGAAAGCCGAAAAAGCGCGTTTCTACATTCGCGAATCCCGCGCCGGGCGCTAAGCTGCTGACGTGGCGCAAGGGCAGGTCGCTTGCGCCGGCGCACACTCGTGCAAAGTCATTGAATTCTGGAGCAAGCGATGTCTGCGTTGGTTGGCCGGTTGGTGGCCCATGTCCTGAGCCTGGAAGTGCGGCTGCTGGCCTGTCAGGCGCGTCTGACCGCGCGGACCGACCCTGAAGCGCTGCACGACTTGCGCACTACCGTGCGGCGCTTGCGCAGTCTGTTGCGACCGTTGCGCGGCTTGCCCGGTGTCGAACAGTTGGAAAGCGCGGCGGCCAGCGTCGGACAACTGACCACGCCGTGGCGCGACCGCGAGGTGCTGGCGGCGTGGTTGATCAAGCATGATCAGCCCGAAGCTGCGCAACGGCGCATGGCGCAGATGGCCGAGGCTTATCCGACACTGGCGGCCAGTGCCGAAGTGGCGTCGCTGCTGATGATCCTCGATGCCTTTCCGCGTTTTCTGCGTGCGTCCCAGCGCCAGGGATTGCTCAAGCGCCTGGACAAGCGCATCGAAAAACGTCTGGGCAAACAATGGAAGAACCTCGACGTGGCACTGCACGACCCGGCCCACGACCGCCATCGCCTGCGCCTGCTGATCAAGCGCGTGCGTTACGGCATCGAGGCCTACCCAGAACTCGATCGTCTGCCGGAAGCTGCATTGCCCCGTTTGAAATCCGCGCAAGGCGCCCTCGGTGACTGGCACGATTGCTGGCAATGGCTGGCCCGCGCCGAACAGGAACCGGATCTGCAACCCTGCGTCGCCACCTGGCAGGCGACCATGATCCAGGCCGAAAGCAAGGCGGACCGGGTGCTGGAAAAACTCAGCGCAGCCTGCTTCAAGTCCTGAAACCCGCTGGCGCGCAGCAGCGCTGTCTTATCTGTCAGTCTCTTTGACCGGAATGGACGCTGCGCCGCTCTGCCGCGCTGGTTAAGATCCGGTCATTCCCTTTTTCGTATCCGAGGTTTCCATGCGCTTTTGCGATCTGATCGATGCTGTCCGTCGTCAACCGGAGGTCACGATTCCGGCGGAGTGGGGGCAGGGCCGGGCCAGTTTTGGCGGATTGGTGGCTGCGCTGCAATTTGAAGTGATGCGCACCCAAGTGCCGGCCGACCGGCCGGTGCGTTCGCTGGCGATCACCTTTGTCGGCCCGGTCGAGCCCGAAGTGCCGGTGAGCTTTCAAGTCGAGGTGCTGCGCGAAGGCAAAGCGGTCAGCCAGGTGCTGGGGCGCGCGGTGCAGAACGGTCAGGTGGTGACGATGGTGCAAGGCAGCTTCGGGGCTTCGCGGCCGTCGGAAGTGGCGGTGGAAGCCTATCCGGCGCCGGAGATGAAACACTGGGACGACTGCCAGGAACTGCCGTACATCAAAGGCGTAACCCCCGAGTTCATGCGTCATCTGGCGATGCGCTGGAGCGTTGGCGGGATGCCGTTCACCGGCAATCAATCGCGGCTGATGGGCGGCTGGGTGCGCCTGCGTGGGGATGTGAAGGAAGAGCCGGTCAACGAAGCGCACCTGCTGGCGCTGGTCGATGCCTGGCCACCCGCGCTGTTGCCGTATCTGAAGAAACCGGCACCGGGCAGCACGCTGACCTGGACCATCGAATTCGTTCAGCCGTTACGCGATTTGAGCACGCTGGATTTCTGCCAATACCTGGCGGACATCGAGTATGCGGCTGACGGTTACGGCCATGTCGCCGCCAAGCTGTGGAGCGCCGAGGGTGAACTGATTGCCATGAGTCGGCAGACGGTGACGATCTTCGCCTGACTCAATGGCGGCGATGGCGTTCACGCCAGGCGCGGAACCAGCCGCCACTGAGGAAGAACCGCGGAAACGTCAGGAACTGCTCGACCAGCAGACGCGAGACGGCGTCCTTGCGATCACTGAACGGCTCGGAGGCTTGCGCCTCCAGGCTGTGGCCGTGACGCTGCAGACCCAGCGCCGCGATGATGCCGATCACGCCGATCGCCACGCTGGCCAGACTCAGGCTGAACACGCCCGAGACGATCAACAGAAACGCGACGATGAACAGCGGCACGGCAATCAGGTGCAGCACCAGATTGGTCGGGTGCTGATGGTTGTTCGGGTACGCGCGCCATTGCCACGCGGGAAGGTTGGGGTGACGTTTGCCCATGTTGCTGCTCCTCGATCCATGTTCGTTCGGTACATGGTTGAAGAATAGGCCGGGGCCGTGAGGGCGGCGAATCAAGGTTGGCTATTGAAGTGATAGGGACAATGGTCTTATTTGATGCTGTTTCTGCTGACGCCATCGCGGGCAAGCCCGCTCCCACACGGGATTGTGAACGCCGCTGAGTCTACTGTGGGAGCGGGCTTACCCGCGATGAGGCCCCTTAAAGTTTCAACTGCCCAATCGCCTTGTTGAGTTCCCCGGCCAGCGTCGCTAACTCGTTACTGGTGGTCGCCGAATCCACGGTCTGTTGCACGGTGTTTTCGGTCACGTCGCGAATGCTCACCACCGCGCGGTTCATCTCCTCGGCCACCTGACTTTGCTGTTCTGCCGCCACCGCAATTTGCGTGTTGCTCTCGCGCATTTGCGCTACCGCTCCGGTGATTTCCGCCAGCGCTTCACCGGCCTCCTGCGCCTGCTGCACGCAGTCGTCGGCCTTGTACGAACTCTCCTGCATGAAGTCCACCGCATCACGGGTGCCAGCCTGCAACGCCGAGACCATGGTGGTGATTTCATCGGTGGAGGTCTGCACACGTTTGGCGAGGTTGCGTACCTCGTCGGCGACTACCGCGAACCCGCGACCCATCTCCCCGGCACGGGCCGCTTCGATCGCGGCATTGAGTGCCAGCAAATTGGTCTGTTCGGCGATGCTGTGGATCACGCTGACCACGCCGTTGATCTTCTGGCTGTCCTCGGCCAGACGCTGGATCATCTCGGCGGTCTGCTGCACGCCGCTGGACAGGCCGGCAATCGAATGCTGGACGCGGGTCACCACTTGCTGGCCGCTGCCAGCCAGGCCATCGGCGGTCTGCGACAGATCGCGAGTGGCGCCGGCGTGCTGGGCGATGTGGTAGACGGTCGCGGTCATTTCGTTGATCGCCGTGGCGGCCTGATCGGTTTCACTTTGCTGGCCGAGCATGCCGTGACGGACTTCGTTCATGCTCGACGCCAGTCGCGCCGCGCCGACGTCCAGTTGTCGGGCAGTGTTGGCCACGGTGGTCACCACTCGCTGATAACCGGCCTGCATCGCATTGAACGCGTTGGCCATCTGACCGACTTCATCCTTGCAGGCCAGCGGCACCCGGGCGGCGAGGTCGCCGGTTTTCTCTACATGCAGCATCACGTCCTTGAGCGTGTTGAGCTGGCTGAGCAGGAAACGGATCAACAACTGTGAAGCGCCAAGCATCGCCAGCATCAGGATGAACACCGCCACCGCGTAGTTGGCGAAGCGCTCGCTGAAGACCTGGCTGAGGCTGGGGGCGTAGGCGATCACGGCGACCTGCTGGCCATCGGCACGGCTGAAGACTTCGGCGCCGAGCAGCGGATTTTCGCCGAACAACGGCAAGTGACTGATCTCGATCCAGCCGCTGCTGTCGGTAATCTCCAGTAGCGGCTGATCGTTGAGGCGCGGCGCTTCCCCGCGTTTGAAAGTCAGCACCTGATCGGATTTGGGCAGCGCCTGTCCGGCCGGCCAGGCTTTCAGCAATTGCGCCTGGGCCTGGGCCGCGGTTTGCGCGGCGTGGCTGCGGGCCTGTTGTTCGAGCTGTACGGCGTACAGCACCAGCAACAGGGTGGTGACAAAGGCGACCGCGTTGACCGCCCAGAATTTGTATTTCAGCGAGATATTGCTAAGCCAGGCACCCATGGAGGTCTTCTCTGATAGCGGAAACAGTTTTGGCAAGGTGCCATTATTGTGCCGCTACCCAGGTGCCCGGTTCTTGATGTGCATCAACAACCGATGCATCTGCCTCTTTCAGGGCAGGTCAGGTAAACCGTAGAACGCCCGTGCGCACGCGGTTGTGTGGGTGGCCAGGTCTGCTTCGGTCTCGCCTCGATGCAACGCCACTTCACGCAGCACTTCGGTCAGATATGCCGGTTCGTTGCGCCCGTTTTTCGGCTTTGGCCGCAGTGTGCGCGGCAGCAGATACGGCGCATCGCTTTCGAGCATCAGGCGACCGCGCTTGATCTCCTTCACCAGCGGATGCAAATGGGTGCCGCGACGCTCGTCGCAGATCCAGCCGGTGATGCCGATGTGCAGGTCCAGGTCGAGGTAACTGAACAGCGCTTTCTGTTCGCCGGTAAAGCAATGCACCACGGCGGCCGGCAACTGATCGCGGAAGTCACGGAGGATTTCCAGCAGGCGCTGGCTTGCATCACGTTCATGCAGGAACACCGGCAGTTGCAGTTCGGCAGCCAGCGCCAGATGCTCTTCGAGGACTTTTTCCTGCTGCGGGCGCGGCGAAAAATCACGGTTGAAATCCAGTCCGCATTCACCCACCGCCACCACGTTCGACTCCTGCAGCAGGCTGCGCAGACGCCGCGCGCTGTCGGCGTTCCAGTCACTGGCCGAATGCGGGTGAATGCCGGCGGTGGCAAACAGTCGCTGGCCGTCCGGATCCAGTTGCTGGCACAGTTCCAGCGCCTGTTCGCTGCCCTCGACGCTGGTGCCGGTCAGCACCAGTTGGCAGACCCCGGCAGCGTAGGCGCGATCGAGCACGGCCTGGTGTTTGTCGGCGAAACTGGGGTTGGTCAGGTTGACGCCGATATCGATGAGTTGCATGGTGCTACCTCGGGCCGAAGGCCGGAAAGCATATCAGAGCTGTAGATTTATAAGAAAAGCCAAGAACTACAACGGCTTATGGCTGTCTGTTGAGGCCGCGTGGCAGGCCGGGTTGGTAGAATTGCCATCACTGTGCCAGTCTCTCGCACTTTATCAGCGCTCCAGGCGCTCTGTTTTTGTCGGTGTTTTACGACCGCTCGGCGGTGAAAACGCCCCGTATTCTTTCCGGAGAGTGGATGGTTCGTCCCTCGGTTTTGCTCCTGCTGTGTGGTTCGCTGCTGCTGCCGATGACGGCGGTCGCGCGGCTGCCCGGACCGCTGCAAGCCGTGCCGGCGGCCAAGGTTCGCGACCTGACCGAAATCCGCAGCAGCCGCGTGCTGCGAGTGCTGGTCAACCAGAGCCGCAACAGCTCCGGCGAAGTCCAGGGCCAGGCCATCGGCATCGAATACCACCGGCTGCGCGCCTTCGAGCAATACCTCAATGGCCACGCCCGCGACGGCCAGGAAATCACCCTCAAGATCATCCCCAAAGCCAAGGATCAATTGCTCGGCGCGCTGCAGCGTGGCGAAGGCGATCTTGTGGCGCCGGGCGAACTGCTCGAGCTGCAACCGGGCCACGCGGTTGCCAGCAGCGAGCCGATCGCCAGCAACGTGCCGCTGGTGCTGGTCGGCATCAAGGGTGAAAAGCGCTACACCAAGGTCGAGCAACTGGCCGGCAAAACCCTGGCATTGCCCACCGGCAGTGCGGCGGGGGAGGCGGTCAGCCAGCTCAACCAGAAACTGGCGCTGCACAAACTGGCGCCGATCAAGATCGAATGGGTCGATCCGACGCTGGCGGTCGAGGATGTGCTGGAAATGGTTCAGGGCGGGATCTTCCACCTGACCATCGTCGAGCAACCGATTGCCGAGCGGTGGGGCAAGATCCTGCCCAAGCTGCGTTTCGACCGTCAGGTGATGATCAGCGAACCGGGCGAGGAATACTGGTTCGTGCGCCGTGATGCGTCGATGTTGCGGGCCAGCATCGACCGCTTCCTGATCGGCTACAAAAAGCCGTCGAACGAAGATGCAGCGTTTCTGCGGATCTACCGCCGTCTCTATCAAGTGCACTATCCGTTGGCCAAGGCTGACCGTCAGCGTCTGGAAAAACTGCGCCCGACCCTGCAGAAACACGCCGAAGCGCAAAACATGGACTGGCTCAACCTGGCGGCGCTGGCGTTCAAGGAGTCAGCACTGCAACCCGGCGCGCGCAGTGGCAGCGGCCCGACCGGGCTGATGCAGATCACCCCGTCGGCGGCACAGCGAGTCGGCGTCAACAATATCCAGAATCTCGATGCGAATGTGCAGGCCGGGGCCAAGTACCTGGCGATGATCCGCCGCAAGTTCTTCAACAGCCCCAAGCTCAACGAGCGTGAACGCATGGCGTTCACCCTGGCCGCTTACAACATCGGCCCGGAGCGGGTGCAGGGCATGCGTGCCGAGGCGCGGCGTCGCGGCCTGAATCCCAACCAGTGGTTCTTTCAGGTCGAGCGCATCGCCATGGAGCAGGTGGGAATGGGCGCCGTCAGCTATGTTAATAGCGTGAACAAGTATTACTTGGCGTTCGACCGGGAGCGGGAGTCGTTGGAGCCCGGGGGGCAGAAAGTTGTCTCACGTAAATGATCAAGTAAATTGATTGTTATGGCGGAATTTCTGCGCTTTTAACATGAAAATAACTGATTAATATAGCGGCCAACCAACAAACACTTCTGATTACAAGGAAACGCAACATGAGCTCTCTGATCAACAAGGTTCTGTTCACCCGCGCCGGCTACGGTCTGACCATTCTGCGCATTGCCGTCGGCGTGATCTTCGCCGCCCACGGCTCGCAGAAACTCTTCGGCCTGTTCGGTGGCTATGGCCTGGCCGGCACCGCGCAATACATGGAAAGCATCGGCCTGACCCCGGGTTACCTGATGGCCACCCTGGCCGGCGGTACCGAGTTCTTCGCCGGTCTGGCACTGATCATCGGCCTGCTGGTTCGCCCGGCGGCACTGGGTCTGACCTTCCTGTCGCTGGTGGCGATCTTCACCGTACACATCAGCAACGGTCTGTTCATGGCCAACAACGGTTACGAGTTCGCCCTGGCCCTGCTCGGTGGCAGCCTCGCGGTGCTGATCGAAGGTGCCGGCAAGCTCTCGGTGGATCGCGCCATCGCCGGTTGAAGGCTCTGGCTCAAGCAAAAGGCCCGCATTGTGCGGGCCTTTTTTGTTGCGGTCGATTCTTGACACTGGCCGGTCACGTTCTCTAGGATGCCGCTCATGCGCCGATTTAAACAGCTACTTGCGGGGCGCCAGGTGACTCTTCTTCAGTTGCCGTCAGAAGCCGGAACAGGGCTTCGAAATACCGCTAAAGCGCTGGTTCGGTGTTGCCTCTCACCTGCCATGCAGACTTTTGAGGCAGAGACACGACACGATGAATGCACTACGCCCTCCAGCACGTCCCGCGCCGATCACGGCACACGTCACCCAGCGCAATCCAAAAATCCTGCTTGGCGGCAAACATCAGCCGACGCTGTTGCGTTATCTCGATGGCTGGCCACGCCGCAGCGGCGGTCCTGCCGCATTCCTGATCCAGTTCGTTGAAGACGGTGAGTCGCTGGCGCGTTTTGCCGATGACAGTTTCGATCTGGCGGTGATTCAGGCTCCGAGCCCTGAGGAAGCGCCGGAAATGATTCGCCAACTGACCCGCGTCGCACGTCAGGGCCTGATCACCCGGCGCTGAGCGTCAGGGATACTCGATCGCCACGATGTAGACGAACTGTTCGCCGGTCGGCGTCTGTACCCGCACTTCAGCATCCAGCGCCTTGCCGATCAGGGCGCGGGC
Source organism: Pseudomonas sp. R15(2017) (assembly GCF_002112685.1). Classification (NCBI taxonomy): domain Bacteria; kingdom Pseudomonadati; phylum Pseudomonadota; class Gammaproteobacteria; order Pseudomonadales; family Pseudomonadaceae; genus Pseudomonas; species Pseudomonas sp. R15(2017). The sequence continues at coordinate 120,948 of NZ_NEII01000009.1, read as the reverse complement.
CAGTGGCGAGTCGATGCTGATCAGACCGAGTTTCAGGTCCAGTTCGTCCGGGCCGACGATGCGATAGCGCGACTGTTTGCCGTCCTCGTCTTCGATGGTCACCCACGCGCCGAAATAGACCTTGTTCGGATCACTGGGTTTTTCGCTGACCACTTTCAACGCCTCAAGGCGTTTGGTGAGAAAGCGCACGCGGCTGTCGATCTCGCGCAGCATCTTTTTGCCGTAGGTGTACTCGGCATTTTCCGAACGATCACCCTGAGCCGCCGCTTCGCTGACCGATTGCGTCACCTGCGGTCGGCGCACATGCCACAGTTCATGAAGTTCGGCACGCATCCGCGCTTCACCTTCGGGGGTGATCAGCGCGGTACCGGCGGTGCGGGGAGGACGATAACGGCTCATGGCAACTTCTTTTGATCAAGACGGCTGGAGTCTATCAACCCTCGCGCAACACTGTCAGCGGGCTGGCGTTGAGCGCACGCCGCGTGCCGAACACACCGGCACCACCAATCAGCGCCGCGCCGATCAACGGCAACAGCAGCAACCACGGATGGGGGTGCCATGGCAGGTCGAAGGCGAAGCGATACAGCACCAGACTCACCACTTCCGAACCGATCGCCGCGAGCAATCCGCTGACCGCGCCGAGCAAGCCGAACTCGATCCGTCGTGCCTTGATCAGCAACTGCCGCTCGGCCCCCAGCGCACGCAACAGCGCGCCCTGGCGAATGCGTTCATCCAGCGTGGCCTGCAACCCGGAAAACAGCACCGCCATCCCCGCCGCCAACACAAACAACAACACATACTCCACCGCCAGGGTGACCTGGGCGAGGATGCTGCGCAGCTGTTCGAGCAAGGCTTCGACCTGCAGGATGGTCACCGCCGGGAACGCTCGCGACAGCTCGACAATCTGCTGATCGTGACCGGGCGCCAGATAGAAACTGGTCAGGTAGGTGGCTGGCAGATCCTTCAGGGTGCCGGGCTGGAAGATCATGAAGAAGTTCGGCTGGAAGTTGTCCCAGTTGATCTCCCGCAGGCTGGTGACCTTGGCTTCGCGATTGACCCCGCCCACGCTGAATATCATGTGATCGCCCAGCTTGAGCTTGAGACTCTCGGCCACCTTGCCTTCCACCGAAACGCCCGGGATGTCATCCGAAGGTTGGCCGGTCCACCACGAACCGGCAGTGATCTTGTTGCCCGCCGGCAGGTCGGCCGCCCATGTCAGGCTCAGGTCACGCTGGATGGCGCGGTCGCCGGCCGAGTCCTTGCTGACGATCTGCTGCACCGCTTCGCCATTGATGCTGATCAGCCGTCCCGGCACCACCGGATACAACGGCGCGGCCTGGGCCGAGACATTGATCAGGTGATCGGTGAAGGCCTGTTTGTCGGCCGGCAGGATGTTCAGGGCGAAGTAGTTCGGCGCGTTTTTCGGCAGCTGGTTTTGCCAGGTGTCGAGCAGTTCGCCACGCAGCAAGGCGATCAACGCCATCGACAGCAGAATCAGCCCGAAGGCCAATGACTGGCCGGCGGCCGCCAAAGGATGACGCAACAACTGACCCAACCCGAGACGCCAGGGCAATGACGCGCGCGCCAGCAGACGACGCAGGCTTTGCAGCAGCAACAGCAGCAAGCCGCCGAGCACCAGCGCGGCGACCACACCGCCGCCGAGCAGGGCGAACGTCAGCAGCAGGTCCAGACTCAGGCGCCACATGATCAGCCCAAGCGCACCGAGTGCTGCGCCATAGACCATCCAGGTACTCGATGGAATCGGCAGCATGTCCCGGCGCAAGACCCGCAACGGCGGCACGCGGCCCAGTGCGGCGAGCGGTGGCAGGGCGAAACCGGCCAGCGCCACCAGCCCGGTACCGATTCCGGCCAGCGCCGGCAGCAAGCCACCCGGCGGTACGTCGGTCGGCAGCAGATCATGCAGCAGCGCGAACAATCCCAATTGCGCGAGCCAGCCGAGCAGGGCACCGCTGAGGCTGGCGAGCAGGCCGAGCACCGTCAGTTGCAGACTGAACAGCACCAGGGTCTCCCGGCGCGACAAACCCAGGCAGCGCAGCAGTGCGCTGGCATCGAAACGCCGGCTGGCGAAGCGGTTGGCCGACAACGCCACCGCCACCCCGGCCAGAAGCACGGCGACCAGACTGGCCATGTTCAGATAGCGTTCGGCCTTGCCCAGTGCACCGCCGATCTGCCGGTTGCCGTCGCGGGCATCCTGAATCCGCTGGTTGGCGGCAAGGCCCGGTTTGATCAGTTGGCGATAGGTTTCCAGCGCTTGCGGCTCGCCGCGCCACAGTTCGCGGTAGCTCACCCGGCTGCCGGGTTGCACCACGCCGGTGGCGGCGAGGTCGTCGAGGTTGATCAGCACCCGTGGCGTCAGGCTGTAGAAATTACCGGCGCGATCGGGCTCGTAGGTGAGTACTCGCGTCAGTTTCAACGTCTTCATGCCGACGTCGATGCTGTCGCCGATCTTCAGGTCCAGCGCCGTCAGCAGGCGTGCTTCGACCCAGGCTTCACCGGGCTGCGGCTCACCACCGGTTTGCTCTGTCGCGTAGGGGGCGGGGGCGCTTTTCAGTTCGCCGCGCAGCGGGTAGGCGCGGTCGACCGCTTTGATGCTGGAGAGCTGAATGCCGTTGTCCGTGGCGATGACGCTGGAAAACTCCACCACCTGCGCATGATCCAGACGCAGCTCGGTGCCGCTCCGGATCTGTTCCGGGCGGGCCGGCGAGCTGCCTTCGAGCGACAGGTCGGCGCCTAAAAACTCGGTGGCACGCAGCATCATCGCGCCGTTGAGGCGGGCACCGAAATAGCCGATCGCGGTACTCGCCGCGACCGCCACGACCAAGGCGAAAAACAGCACCCGCAGTTCACCGGCGCGGGCATCGCGCATCAGTTGGCGCAGGGCGAGACTGAACAGACGCAACAGCGGCAGACGTGCCATCAAGGCTCCAGAGGGGCGACCAACAGGCCGGCTTCAAGACGGATCAGACGCCGGCAACGATGGGCCAGGCGTTCGTCGTGGGTCACCAGCACCAGGGTGGTGCCGCGTTCCTTGTTCAATTCGAACAGCAAGTCACTGATGCGCTCGCCGGTGTGGCTGTCGAGGTTGCCGGTGGGTTCGTCGGCGAACAGCACGTCCGGCTCGGCAGCAAAGGCCCGGGCAATGGCGACACGCTGTTGTTCGCCGCCGGAGAGCTGGCGCGGCGAGTGAGTCAGGCGCTGGCCGAGGCCGACCCGTTGCAGTAACTCAGTGGCGCGGCTTCGGGCGTCTTTGCGGCCGTCGAGCTCCAGCGGCAGCATGACGTTTTCCAGCGCGTTGAGACTGTCGAGCAGCTGGAAAGATTGAAAGACGAAACCCACGTGTTCGGCGCGAATGCGCGCGCGCTGGTCTTCGTCGAGATGGCTCAGTCCTTGCCCGGCGAGCGTCACTTCGCCGCTGCTTGGCAGATCGAGGCCGGCGAGCAGGCCGAGCAGGGTGGATTTGCCGGAACCGGACGCGCCGACGATGGCCAGGCTGTCGCCCTTGTTCAGTTCCAGGCTGAGTTCGTGCAGGATGGTCAGTTCACCTTCCGCGCTGGGAACCACTTTGCTAAGGTTCTTCGCGGTGAGAATGCTTGCGCCCATGGAGAATCCGATGCGTGTGTGGTTTTTGAGTGCTGGCCTGGCCTTGATGTGCATGGCCCAGAACGCAGCGGCGGGTACAGTCCTGATCGTTGGCGATAGTATCAGCGCCGGTTTCGGACTGGATACCCGGCTGGGGTGGGTGTCGTTGCTCGAACAGCGGCTCAAGAGCGAAGGTTTTGACGACAAAGTGGTCAATGCGTCCATCAGCGGTGACACCAGTGCCGGGGGCCAGGCGCGGCTGCCGGCGCTGCTTGCAGAGCACAAGCCGGAACTGGTGATCCTCGAATTGGGCGGCAACGATGGCCTGCGCGGAATGCCGCCGACGCAATTGCAACAAAATCTTGCTTCGATGATCGACAGCTCCCGTCAAAGCGGTGCCAAGGTGCTGCTGCTCGGCATGCAGTTACCACCCAATTACGGCAAGCGCTACACCGATGCCTTCGCCGAGGTCTACGGCAAGCTCGCCGAGGAGAAAAAAATCCCGCTGGTGCCGTTTTTCCTCGACGGCGTGGGCGGGCATCCGGACTTGATGCAGGCCGACGGTCTGCACCCGGCGGCCGGGGCTCAGGGCAAGTTGCTGGAAAATGTCTGGCCGACGCTAAAACCGCTGTTATGAGGCTTTTCTAGCGGCAGGCTTTCGGCTAATGTGGCGCCCCCTTATTTGGAGCCCCCGATGCCGCGTCCTGCCTGGTCCTTGTTCGCCTACCAACTGATCGAGCCTGACGAACAGCTGGATCTGTTCGCCTGCCAGGAAGTGCGGGTGCATCTGGTGACCCGTCAGCTGGAACTCGGTGGTTCGGCGGATCGAACCTTGTGCGGCAGTCTGCTGCCGGCGCAACCGCGCTGGTCAAGCGTCGATCGCCGGGTGTTTCAGGACCAGCGCCTGTGTTCGCTGTGCCGGGCGATCCTCGAATCGCAGAAACGTGGCACCTCGCCGATCTGGCCCGAGTTGCGTTTCGAGCTTTGAGCGCCAGTATCTTCCGATCGCAGTCGTAGCCTGCGGCGCTTCAATCATGAAGAGTTCTGCCAGCCCATCGGCGCATCTCCCCGAATTCCATGGGCGCGGTGTACAATCGCGTTCTTATGACCTTGTCGATCTTGCGAAGGATTCTCCGGATGTTGCCGCGTTTTCCTGCCGTCACCCGCTGCCTGTCTCTTGCCGCCCTCTGTGTGGCCGGTCCCGTTGCCGCACTGGAGTTTCCCCTGCCTCCGCCGGGTGAGGACATCATCGGCCAGGTGCAAGTGATCAAGGCCAAGTACGAAGATACCTTTGCCGATCTGGGCACCACCTACGATCTGGGTTATTCGGAAATGGTCGCGGCCAACCCGGGCGTCGATGCCTGGTTGCCGGGCGCCGGCACCGAAATCGTTCTGCCGACCCGCTTCATTCTGCCGCCGGGCCCGCGTGAAGGCATCGTGATCAACCTGGCTGAATATCGCCTCTACTACTACCCGAAAGGCCGGAACGTGGTGTACACCTTCCCGCTGGGTATCGGTCGCGAAGGCTGGGGCTCGCCGATCGCCCACACCACGATCACCGCGAAGACGCCGAATCCTACCTGGACGCCGCCAGCTTCGATCAAGGCTGAACACGCTGCCGATGGCGATCCGCTGCCGAACGTGGTGCCGGCCGGTCCGGACAACCCGCTGGGGCCGTTCAAGTTCACCCTGGGCACGCCGGGCTACCTGATCCACGGCTCGAACAAGAAGTTCGGTATCGGCATGCGCACCAGTCACGGTTGCTTCCGCATGTTCAACAACAACGTGCTGGAAATGGCCAGCATGGTTCCGGTGGGGACTTCGGTACGGATTCTCAACGACGCCTACAAGTTCGGTCGCAGTGGCGGCAAGATCTACCTGGAGGCGCACACGCCGATCGATGACAAGGGCAACCCGTCGGTGGTCGACAAGCACACCGCCGTGATCAACGCGATGCTCAAGCGTGAAGACATCACCAACAACCTGCGTATGAACTGGGATGTGGTGCGTGATGTGGTGGCGGCCGAAGATGGCCTGCCAACCGAAATCGGCACGCCGAATACTTCGGCACCGATGGTCTCCAGCGCACCGATCGACCTGCAGCAATAAGCTGAAAGACAAAACCCGCCGAGGCTTGCGCCGTGGCGGGTTTTTTATTGCCCGCAGAAAACTGCAGGCACAAAAAAGCCGACCCGAAAAAACGGGTCGGCTTGATAACAATCCCGAAGGACTATTACTTGCGGCTAGCTTTTTCCAGCATGCGCAGAGCACGCTCGTTAGCTTCGTCAGCAGTCTGTTGTGCTTTTTGAGCAGCAGCCAGAGCTTCATCAGCTTTACGGTAAGCTTCGTCTGCACGAGCCTGGGCGCGAGCAGCTGCGTCTTCAGTAGCGGTCAGACGTGCTTCGGTTTCTTTCGATGCGCTGCTGCAACCGGTAGCCAGAACTGCGGCCAGAGCCAGAGCAGAGAATTTCAGAACGTTGTTCATCGTGTTCCCCTTCAAGGACTTTCAATTAAGTGGCTGTCTCCTCCGATTGAGGAAATAGCCGGCGTACATACTACCCATTACTTGTAGTAAGTAAACTGACGTAAGGCAAGAAGCAAAAAAAATTGTAGGCGTTGATTCTTTTTCGAGCAACTTTTAACTGGGCTGTATAAAAAATATCCAGCTGTAAGCCCCGAGATGAGCGAGTTAATGAGAAAAAGTTCCCGTTGCTGTGCGCTGTTTCGCAGGTAGTGGCCGAAGTCTGTCTATATGGATTCGTCCACACTTTTGTTGCGAATCTGCGCAGTGCCTCGCATATCTTTGTCCATGTTGAGGTGACTTTAAAACAGGGGGCTCGTCTTAAGTCTCAACATCCGGCGATGTTCAGCCTTCCGGCTCGGGAAGATCGTCTCCCGAACCGGCCCTGAGTCCACTGGAATTGCCTCTCAATCCGCATGAAGACGAGCGTACCTTGAGCATTTTCGCCAATGGTGCCTACTATTTGATACGTGCTCGGGTTGCGCGAGATCGGTGCAGTTCTTCTCGGTGTCCATCAGGCACGGGGTGGCGTAGATGTTCCTTCGCCGGGAAAACATCGGTAAGGTAGGGGTCAGAATTCGAGACCCGCGAGGAGTAGTGATGAGCGAGGCGTTGTCCATCCACCATGACCAGGCTGGTCATCAGTTCGAGACCAATGTGGACGGTCATCGTGCCTACCTGACCTATATGGATCTGGGGAAACAGACCCTGGATATCTATCGCACCTTCGTGCCCAACGCCTTGCGTGGCCGAGGCATCGCGGCAGCCCTGACCGAACGGGCGTTGCAGTACGCTGACGAAATGGGCTACACGGTCATTCCATCGTGCTCCTACGTGGAGCGCTACATGGAGCGTCATCAGCGGCGCACCGCCAAGATCTGACTGACCTCACCGCACACACAAAAACGCCGGGCAATGCCCGGCGTTTTTTTGTGCCTGCGAAACGGCTGTCAACTGCGCTGACGTTTCGGCAGAACATCCTTGAGCTTGGCGTGCATGCTGCGCAAGGTGTTTTCGGTAGCGGACCAGTCGATGCAGGCATCGGTGATCGACACGCCGTATTGCAGGTCGGCGAGGTCTTTCGGGATGGCCTGGCAGCCCCAGTTCAGGTGACTTTCGACCATCAGGCCGATAATCGACTGGTTGCCTTCGAGGATCTGGTTGGCAACGTTCTCCATCACCAGCGGTTGCAGGGCCGGATCCTTGTTGGAGTTGGCGTGGCTGCAATCGACCATGATGTTCGGCTTGATCTTCGCCTTGTTCAGCGCCTGCTCACACAAGGCGACGCTCACCGAATCGTAGTTCGGCTTGCCGTTGCCGCCGCGCAGCACCACGTGGCCGTAGGCGTTGCCCTTGGTGGTGACGATCGAAACGCCCCCTTCCTGGTTGATGCCCAGGAAACGGTGCGGGCTGGAAACCGACTGCAAGGCGTTGATCGCCACGGTCAGGCCGCCGTCGGTGCCGTTCTTGAAGCCGACCGCCGAGGACAGGCCGGAAGCCATCTCGCGGTGGGTCTGGGATTCGGTGGTCCGTGCGCCGATGGCCGACCAGCTGATCAGGTCCTGCAGATACTGCGGGGAGATCGGGTCGAGGGCTTCGGTGGCGGTCGGCAAGCCTTTCTCGGCCAGGTCCAGCAGCAACTGGCGACCGATGTGCAGACCGTCCTGGATCTTGAACGAGTCATCCAGGTACGGGTCGTTGATCAGGCCTTTCCAGCCGACGGTGGTCCGTGGCTTTTCGAAATACACGCGCATGACCAGATACAGGGTGTCCGAGACTTCTGCCGCCAGCACCTTCAGGCGATCGGCATATTCATGGGCAGCCTTGATGTCGTGGATCGAGCAGGGGCCGATCACCACGAACAGACGATGGTCGGTGCCATCGAGAATGTTGCGGATGACCTCGCGACCCTTGGTGACGGTGCGCAGGGCCGCGTCGCTCAGAGGGATATCACGCTTGAGCTGATCGGGAGTGATCAGGGTCTCGTTGGAAGCGACGTTCAGGTCGTTGATCGGTAAATCAGCCATCGTTTACTCGTCAGGTCACGGGTGCCGGCCGCCAGCGATCCCCGCGCGGCGGAGCACAGCGGATTTAAGCGCGTCGGGGAGCCGAACCTTATCGCGTTAGACGCCTGCTAGACAATGGGCAAGTCGCTGTTCAGTCCAGCACAGGTTGCGCAAAAGCCTTGCGAACGGTGTCGTGGGAGAACTCGTCGGCGTGTTGTTCGACCCATTGCAGGGCCAGGGCCTGAATATCCTGGAGGTCATCGTGGGCGTCGTTGAGTCGGCAATAGCGTTCGATCTGACACACCTGCTCACCCATTCGCGCGCTGAACAGCGTCTGTTCGTCGGTGAAGGCGATGCCCACCAGATAACCTTTTTTACGTCGCAGGCACCAGGCCACGTAGCCCGGATAACAGATGTCGGCATTGAGGGTCGGCATACGAACCTGCAAGGCGGTTCCATGGCGCCAGGCGCGGTGGTAATTGCAAGCGATGCCGCCGAGGCTGATAGTGTGCAGCCGTTGACGCGAAATACACTCCGGTGTGAGCAAGGTCAATTCAACGGGCACATCATCCGGATGAGGAATAAACCGTCCCATGAGCACAGACTCCCTGTGTCGGCCATTTGACATTGTTTCCCCCAGTATAGTGGTCGAATCGCAGCTGACCGATTTCGACGCCGACCAACGGCTGCTGGCGATGAGCGGTGTTTCGCTGGTGGTTTTTACCAGCGTCGGCTGCGCCAGTTGCCGCTATGCCCGTGAGGTGTTGCCGGGTTTCGATCTGGCTGTCGATCGCGTGTGCTGGATCGATGCCGGTGACAACGGTGGACTGGTCGAGCGTTATCAGATCTTTCATTTGCCGGCGCTGTTTGTGGTGCGTGACGGCGAGTTCTTTGGGGCTGTGCACACGCGCCTGAATGTCGATGAGCTGAATGCAGCCGTGACGCAGGCGCTGGGTCGAATTGCAGAGGAGTTGCCGTGATGGGAGCAGTGAAAAAACCGGTGGTGGGGATCATTGGCACCGGCGCCATCGGAGGGTTCTACGGGGTGATGCTGGCCCGGGCCGGGTTCGATGTGCATTTTCTGTTGCGCAGCGAATTTTCCGCAGTCGCCGAGCGCGGCTTGCAAGTGGACAGTGCTGTGCATGGCGCATTGGCGCTGAACCCGGTGCAGGCCTATTCGTCAGCGGAAGACATGCCGCCATGCGACTGGCTGCTGGTCGGCGCCAAGACCACCAGCAATGCCGGGCTGGCGCCGTCGATCATTCAGGCGGCGAAGCCCGATGCGAAAGTGCTGGTGCTGCAAAACGGCCTCGACGTCGAAGACAGTTTGCGTGCGTTGCTGCCCGATTCCCTGCATTTGCTGGGCGGCTTGTGCCTGATTTGCGTTCATCGCGAGCGGCCGGGCCAGATCACCCACCAGGCGCTGGGCGCAGTGAACGTCGGCTATCACAGCGGCCCGGCAGCGGATGACGCGGCGCGCATGGCAATCGTCGAAGAGGGCGCCAGCCTGTTCCGCGCCGCCGGTCTTGATTCCCAGGCGATGCCGAACCTGCATCAGGCGCGCTGGCAGAAACTGGTGTGGAACATTCCCTACAACGGCCTTTCGGTGTTGCTCGGCGCCGGCACCACGCCGTTGATGGCCGACACGGACAGCCGCGCATTGATTCAGGCGCTGATGGCTGAAGTGGTGCAGGGCGCCAAGGCCTGCGGCCACGACATGCCACCCGGTTACGCCGAATACCTGTTCATGATGACCGAGAAAATGCCCGATTATTGGCCGAGCATGTACCACGACTTTCTGCACAAGCGACCGCTGGAGCTGGAGGCGATCTACGCTCGTCCTTTGGCGGCGGCGAAAGCGGCAGGCTGCGAGTTGCCGCGAATCGAATCGTTGTATCGCACATTGAGCTTTATCGACCGGCGCAACGTTTAAACCGGTCGCACTCGGGGAAAGGCATGGCCAAGAACATCGATGACAAACTGGTGCTGGCGATCTCGTCCCGTGCCCTGTTCGACCTGAGCGAGAGTCACAAGGTCTACCTGTCGAGTGGCGTGGAAGCCTATCGCCAATATCAGATCGAACACGAAGACGAAATCCTCGCGCCGGGTGATGCCTTCCCGCTGGTGGAAAAACTCCTCAACCTGAACAGTCGCCTCGGCCGCGCCCGGGTCGAGGTGATTCTGGTGTCGCGCAACAGTGCTGATACCGGCCTGCGCGTTTTCAATTCCATTGGGCATTACGGCCTGGCGATTTCCCGCGCGGCGTTCGTCGGCGGGCGCAGTCCTTATCCGTACCTGAAGGCTTTTGGTTGCGACCTGTTTCTCTCCACCCATGCCGAAGATGTGCGCGCTGCGCTGGATGCCGGTTTCGCGGCGGCGACCATTCTGTCCGGCGGCGCCAGTCGCGCGGCCAGCGATGAATTGCGTATTGCCTTCGACGGTGACGCAGTGCTGTTTTCCGATGAGTCGGAGCGCGTCTATCAATCCGGTGGCCTCGAAGCCTTCCAGGCCAAGGAGCGTGAATCCGCTCGCGAACCGTTGCGCGGCGGACCGTTCAAGGGCTTTCTTGCGGCGCTCAACCTGTTGCAGCGCGAGTTCTCCGATGAGGAGTGCCCGATTCGCACCGCCCTGGTCACCGCGCGTTCGGCGCCGGCCCACGAGCGGGTGATCCGCACCTTGCGCGAATGGGACATTCGTCTGGACGAGTCGCTGTTTCTCGGTGGCCTGACCAAGTCGGCGTTCCTCGAAGCCTTTGCGGCCGATGTGTTTTTCGATGATCAGGCCGGTCACTGCGAGCTGGCCCGGGAGGTTGTGGCAACCGGTCACGTGCCCCACGGCATCAGCAACGAACCGGCGGTCTAAAGCCCACGTGGTTCAAGACGTTGCGTCGCACGTCGTACTCGCCAAGGCACTGCTAAGCTGAATCAAATCTCCGCCATGTTGGCACGCGAGGAGGTCATATGATTCGTTCGATGCTGTACGCCACTGACCTGGGTCTGTACGCACCGTTAGTGATGCAGCATGCCCTGGCGATGGCGCGAACGTTCAATGCCGACCTGTACGTGGTGCACGCAGTGGAACCCATGGGGCTGTTCGCCGAATCGGTGTTGCAGAGCTATCTCGACGAACAGGCGTTGAACGAATTTCACAGTCAGGGTCTGAAAACTGTCATCGCCAATATCGAGCAGCGGGTGCTCGACAGTTTTCGTGAAGAGCTGGGGGACGAGGGCGAGCAGGACCTGCAACGGATACGCGCGGTGCGGGTGCTGCAGGGCGATCCGTCACAGGTGATTCTCGATCAGGTGCAGAAACTCTCTGTCGATTTGCTGATCGTAGGAAGTCACAGCCACGGGGTCGGGGCGGAAACGCCTTTGGGGCGAACGGCAGCCCGGCTGCTGCAATTGTCCAAGGTACCGGTTTATCTGGTGCCGCTGGTGGAGCGTCGGCGTCGGGAGGATCGCTGAAGCAGGAATAATGGCACTTTGATAAAAAAGTTCTAGATTTATTCTTCAAACCATTAATATAGTTATATACCGTCGCTGATGCCCGTGGCGTCTACCTGCTTTGAGGGATTCATATGAAGCTTCAACAATTGCGCTACATCTGGGAAGTGGCGCACCACGACCTCAACGTTTCCGCTACAGCCCAAAGCCTCTACACCTCGCAACCGGGCATCAGTAAACAAATCCGTCTGCTGGAAGACGAACTGGGCGTCGAAGTGTTCGCCCGCAGCGGCAAGCATCTGACCCGCGTCACTCCAGCCGGCGAGCGCATCATCACCACTGCCGGTGAGATTCTGCGCAAGGTCGAAAGCATCAAGCAGATCGCCCAGGAATTCTCCAATGAGAAGAAAGGTACCCTGTCGATCGCCACCACCCACACCCAGGCACGTTATGCACTACCGCCGGTGATCAGCAATTTCATCAAGCAATACCCGGACGTGGCGCTGCACATGCACCAGGGCTCGCCGATGCAGATCGCCGAAATGGCCGCTGACGGCACCGTCGATTTCGCCATCGCCACCGAAGCGCTGGAGCTGTTCGGCGATCTGGTGATGATGCCGTGCTACCGCTGGAACCGCTGCGTGGTCGTGCCTCAGGGCCACCCGCTGACCAAGCTGCCGAAGCTGACTCTCGAAGCACTGGCCGAATACCCGATCGTGACTTACGTGTTCGGTTTCACCGGTCGTTCGAAACTCGACGAAGCCTTCAGCCACCGCGGCCTGACGCCGAAAGTGGTGTTCACCGCTGCCGATGCCGACGTGATCAAAACCTACGTGCGCCTGGGCCTGGGTGTTGGCATCGTGGCGAAAATGGCGGTCGACACCAAACTGGATAACGACCTGGTGGTGCTCGATGCCAGCGAACTGTTCGAGTCCAGCGTGACCAAGATCGGTTTCCGTCGCGGCACCTTCCTGCGCGGCTTCATGTGCGACTTCATCGAGAAGTTTGCGCCGCACCTGACCCGCGAAGTCATGGCCAAGGCCATTCAGTGCCACAACAAGCAGGAACTGGAAGAGCTGTTCGATGGTGTCGAACTCCCCGTCCATTAAGTCCCTGTTTACAGCACCTCGGTGACAGCAAACTGTTGCCGGGTGCCCGCCACCAGAATCTCCACCTCGTCACCCTCGAACTTGCCCAGCAGGCTTTTGCCCAGCGGCGAGCGGGGGGTGATGACGGTAATCGGCTGGCCTACCACGTCGACTTTCACGCCCGCCGCATCCGGCGCCAGAAACAGCCATTGCTCGCGACCCTTTTCATCCTCCAGACCGAGCAGGGCGCCGACTTCAATCCCTCGTTGAGCGTCATACGCGCGCAGCGTCAGGTTCTGGCACAGCGCCAGTGACTGTCGAATCTCCTCGACCCGTTTCGCCTGGCCTGCCGCCAGGTACGACGCCTCGAGTCCCAGGGTGTCGTACTTGTTTTCGGCGATGTTCTCTTCGTGGGTCGCGGTTTCGTAAGCGGTCAGCGCCGCGCGTTCGGCGATGTCGAGGTCAACGCGCAGTTTGTCGAGAATCAGTTGGTGAACCGTCTGTTTATTCATGATCAATCGCAGAATTGCAGGACATTGGCGCGGCTCTTTTCGCTAGGGGCCGTCTGATCCTGTTGCAGCCAGAACTGGCATTTGGGGTTCGACAGATTGCGTGTGCTGCCACGGGCCTGATCCAGGCGTGCCTGTTGCTCGTTCTTGCGCAGGTTTTCTTCGTACTGCTCGAACAGGCGGTTTTGTGGTTCAGGTTCCGGCTGTGGCTGGGCGGCCACCGGAGGCTTGCTCAGTTGTTGCACCGCCTCCGCCACGGGTTGCAACTGACGGCTGAAGAGTAAAGAAGCGAGCCAGCATGTCAGCGCGATGGCCAGGAAACCCAGCCACACACCCAAGGCAATGCTGCCGGTCAATTGCAGCGCGCTAAGCTGAACAGGCAAGGGGCGACGCGGGTTGGGACGATAGGGCATGACTGCCTCCTGGCGGATGAGTGCGGGCGGGAGTCGATTGTCGCACGAAGATTAATTGTCGTCGGCTCTTCTGCATGGAGGGATTTATGCGGACAATCGGTGCTTTTGCCAACGGGAGCCTTGAATGCCGCAACTGAACACCCGCTGGGACATTTTTTGTACGGTCGTCGACAACTACGGCGACATCGGCGTGACCTGGCGTCTGGCCCGACAACTGGTCAGCGAGCACGCAGTGGCGGTGCGACTGTGGGTCGATGATCTGCGCGCTTTCGAACGCATTTGTCCCGAAATCGACATCGGCCTCGATCAGCAATGGCAGCAGGGCGTCGAAGTCCGGCACTGGCCAGCCGAGTGGCAGGAGGCCGATGCGGCCGACGTGGTGATCGCTGCGTTTGCCTGCCAGTTGCCAAGCGTCTACATGGACGCCATGGCCGCAAGGGAAAAACCGCCGTTGTGGATGAACCTCGACTACCTCAGTGCCGAAGACTGGGTGGTCGGGTGCCACGGACTGCCGTCGGTGAAGTACAAGTCGGTGCAGAAGTACTTTTTCTTTCCGGGATTTCAGCCTGGAACTGGCGGCTTGTTGCGTGAAAGGGGTTTGCTGGAGCGGCGTCAGCAGTTTCAGCAGGATCCCAAGGTGCAGCGACAATTCCTGCAAGGTCTGGGGATCGTTCCTGCACCCGATGCGCAACTGATCTCGCTGTTTGCCTACGAGAATGCCGGGCTCGCCAGTTGGCTGGATGTGCTCGCGGCTGACTCCAAGCCTACCCATCTGCTGGTGCCGGAAGGGCGGATTCTCGGCGATGTCGCCCGTTGGCTCGGGGTCGAGTTGCTGGCGGTCGGGGCAATGCACGTTCGTCAGTCGCTGACCGTGCAGGTGCTGCCGTTCGTCCGTCAGGATCAATACGATCAATTGCTCTGGTGCTGCGATTTCAACGCGGTACGCGGCGAGGATTCGTTTGTCCGGGCCCAGTGGGCTGGCCGTCCCATGTTGTGGCACATCTATCAGCAGGACGAAGACATCCATCTGGACAAGCTCGACGCCTTTCTTGCGCTCTACACAAACCGCCTTTCGCCTGCCGCCGCCGAGGCGATGAACGGTCTCTGGCGGGCCTGGAGTGCCGGGCAGCCTATCGGCGACCACTGGCTCGAGGCCCGCAAACACTGGCCCGAACTGCAGGAAAATGCCCGCGCGTGGTGTCTGGAACAGGCCTTGCAGGCGGATCTTGCGACGGCGCTGGTACAGTTTTACCGAAATTGGATATGATACGCGGCCTAGATTTTTGTAAATCCCATCCAAATTCGGATATTCGCAATGAAAACTGGTAAAGAACTCAAACCCGGTACCGTGATCCGTATCGACAACGATCCTTGGTTGGTTCAGAAAGCTGAATTCACCAAATCGGGCCGTAACAGCGCGATCATGAAGACCAAGCTGAAGAACCTGCTGACCGGTTACAAGACCGAAACCGTCTACGGTGCGGACGACAAGCTGGACGACGTGATCCTGGACCGCAAAGAAGCGACCCTGTCCTTCATCAGCGGCGACACCTACACGTTCATGGACACCACCGACTACACCATGTACGAGCTGAACGCCGAAGACATCGAAAGCGTTCTGCCTTTCGTTGAAGAAGGCATGACCGACGTTTGTGAAGCCGTGTTCTTCGAAGAGCGTCTGGTTTCCGTAGAGCTGCCGACCACCATCGTGCGTCAGGTCGACTACACCGAAGGTTCCGCTCGCGGTGACACTTCCGGCAAGGTGATGAAGCCTGCCAAGCTGAAGAACGGTACCGAGCTGTCGGTTGCTGACTTCATCGAAATCGGCGACATGATCGAGATCGATACCCGCGAAGGCGGTTCCTACAAAGGCCGTGCCAAATAAGCACTGCTTTTTGAGGAAAGAAAAAGCCCGACCATTGAGTCGGGCTTTTTTGTGCCTGATGAAAATTACTTTTTCAGGTGCTGCTTCAGTTCTTCCGAGGCCTGCAGCATCGCCGAACGTACCGCCGGTACCTGGCTGACCACGTTGAGCAAACCGTAGTCGTGGATCATGCCGTTGTAGCGCACCGAGGTCACCGGCACGCCGGCTTCGTCGAGTTTGCGGGCATAGGCTTCACCTTCGTCACGCAGCACGTCGGCCCCCGCAGTCTGGACCAGAGCAGGCGGCAGACCTTTCAACTGCGCGGTGGTTGCGCGCAGCGGCGAGGCGTAGATCTCGTTCCGCTGGTTGGCGTCGGTGGTGTAGTTGTCCCAGAACCACTTCATCATGTTGCGGGTGAGGAAGTGTCCCTCGGCATACTGGTTGTACGAACCGGTGTCGAAATTGGCATCGGTTACCGGCCACAGCAGCACCTGGAATTTGATCGCCGGGGTGCCTTTGTCTTTGGCCATCAAGGCGACGACTGCCGCCATGTTGCCGCCGACGCTGTTACCCGCCACTGCCAGACGCTTGCCGTCGACGTTGATTTCTTTGCCGTGTTCGGCCACCCATTTTGTAGCGGCATAAGCCTGGTTGATCGCCACCGGGTAATGCGCTTCCGGCGAGGGGGTGTAATTGACGAACACCGCCGCCGCCCCCGAGCCGACCACCAGATCCCGCACCAGACGTTCGTGGGTCGGGAAATCCCCCAGCACCCAGCCGCCGCCGTGGAAGAACATGAACACCGGCAGCTCGCCCTTGACCCCGGCCGGCCGGACGATGGTCAGGCTCAACGGTTGGCCATCGACCTGGATGGTTTTCTCGCTGACGTCCGCCTTGGGCAGCGTCAGTTTGACCCCCGACTGCGCGCCCGTCAGCACGGCGCGGGCCTCCTTGGGCGTCAGCTGTTCCATCGGTTTGCCGGTGCCGGCATTCAGCACATCGAGAAACGCCTGGGTGTTGTGCTCAACCTCCCCGGCAAATGCGCTGTGGATGGACAGGGCGAGAAGGGTACCGGTCAAGACTTTGCTGAAAGTGTTCATGTTCATTTCCTGTACGGGCCTGAGTGTCAGTGATTACACGGTGACGTGCAGACGCACATCGACGTTGCCACGGGTGGCGTTGGAGTACGGGCAGACCTGGTGGGCTGCGTCGACCAGGCTTTGTGCGTCAGCCTGTTCCAGACCCGGCAGGCTGATGTGCAAGTCGATGTCCAGACCGAAACCACCAGGAATCTGGCCGATGCCGACGTGAGCGGTGATCGAGGCGTCGTCCGGGATTTTGCGTTTGGTCTGGCTGGCGACGAATTTCAGGGCGCCGATGAAGCAGGCCGAGTAGCCGGCGGCGAACAGTTGCTCAGGGTTGGTAGCCGCGCCACCAGCACCGCCGAGTTCTTTCGGGGTGGCCAGTTTGACGTCGAGGACGTTGTCGCTGGAAATCGCACGACCGTCACGGCCGCCAGTGGAAGTTGCGATTGCGGTGTAGAGAGTTTGCATGGTGTGAGCCTCATCAAGTGTGGTTTGTTGCGCTAATTATTTGCGCGCTAACTAGGTGCGAAGTGAATGTACTGCGCAAATATTTAGCGCGCAAGATAAATTTTTGAAGAGAGCGGGAATTGACACTTGAATCGGGCAGGGTCGTGATCTCAAGTTTTTGATATAGAAGGTTTTTTTGAATCTGAAACGAGAGGAAAATTTTTTCGAGGATAAGCGGGGGAAGGTGCGATATGCCTGCGGGCGCAAGGCAGCGCCCACAGGAAAGGGGAATCTTTAAGTGAGGCTGTCCTGCAAATGACCCCGCAAGGCCTGCAACTCGGCTTGCAGGTTTTGCAGGCGCTCCAGCGTGAAGCCGCTGGCCCCCAGGATGCATTGCGGCACGGTCCGGGCCTTGTCTTTCAAGGCGCGTCCCTGGGCAGTCAGCTCTACGATCACCACTCGCTCATCCTCACGGCTTCGCGTTCGGCTGAGCAATCCTTCACCTTCCAGACGCTTGAGCAACGGGGTCAGCGACCCTGGATCGGTCAGCAGGCGCGTGCTGATTTCTCCGACGGTCAAACCATCCTTCTCCCACAACACCATCATCGCCAAGTACTGCGGATAGGTCAGACCAAGCGCTTGCAGCAGTGGCTTGTAGACCTTGGTCATCATCAGCGAAGTGGAATGCAGGGCGAAGCAGGCCTGATTGTCGAGCAGCAGGTCTTCGCAATGATCGGTGGTGTTGCGGTCGGTGGTCATGTCGGTGCCTTGAACGGTAATGCAGATGAATCTAGCGCTCGAATCTTTAATGCGCCAGACAATTGTGCCCGGTGGTGAATCGGTCAGTGCCGGCCCAGCTCCCGTTGCAGGGCCAGATCCCACGGCGGCACAGGGCTGAACCGGGTCTTGAGGTACTCCAGCAACAGGCGGCTGCGGGAGCTGGCCTGCTGTTGCAGCCGCAGCGCGTAAATGCCGGCGCTTTCCGGCGTTGGCAGGCCATTTTCACAGAACAGCGGCAGCAACTCGCCACGCAACAGGTATTCGCTGGCCAGCCAGGTCGGCAGATGCGCAATCCCAAGCCCCGCCAGTGCACCGCAGACCAGCGCCTCGGCGTTGTTGGCGCTCATGCGCACCCGCGCCGGGCGGTGCAGTTGCATTTGCCCGTCCTGCGCGAATCGCCAGGCGAAGGGCGGGGCGAGGCCGTCCCAATCGAGGCCGTCATGCTCGCTCAATTGCGCGGGCTCGCCCGGCACGCCCCGACGCTTCAGATAGTCGGGGCTGGCGCAGGCAATGCGCACGATGCTCGCCAATGGCGTGGCCACCAGCCGGGTGTCGGCCATCTGCCCGGCGCGCAACACCAGATCGACCTTGCCCAGGTTCGAACCGTCCATATCGACAAAGCTGTCGATCAGATGCAGTTGCACGTCGAGCCCCGGATACAGCACCAGAAAATCGGCAATCACCGGCGCCAGATGCCGCCGCCCGAACGCCGCCGGCGCATCCACCCGAATCAGGCCTTCCGGCGCGCTGCTCAGGGACACCGCTTCGGCCCGGGCCAGTTGCAACTCGGCCACAATCCGCCGCGCCCGTTCGGCAAATGCCAGACCCGCTGGCGTGGCCCGCACCGCATGGGTACTGCGGATGAACAGCTGACTGCCGACAGCGCTTTCCAGACTGTCTATGCGCCGGGCAACGGCGGATGGCGTCAGCGGATGCCGGCGCGAAGCCGCAGAAAAGCTGCCGCTCTCCAGCACATCGAGAAACAGCCCGAGTTGTTCGGTCAATTGATTGGGGTTCATCGATCAGCTCAGCGCCTATGCGAAGTTGGCACAGCCATTGTGCGTTGCTGTGCGTTTCCGTGCCAGCGCCGACTGCGTACGATGAGCTGACTGACGTATGAGGAATTGTGCTGTGATCGAGTTTTTGCTGTACCTGTTGTTTGGCGCCGCCCTCGGCACTCTGGGTGGGATATTCGGCATCGGCGGTGGCTTGATCGCCATTCCGCTGCTGGGCGTGTGGTTCGGGCTTGATCAGCAAATCGCCCAAGGCACGGCGCTGGTGATGGTCGTGCCGAACGTGATGCTGGCGCTGTGGCGTTATCACCAGCGCAACCGCATTGAACTCCGCCATGCGTTGCCGCTGGCGGTGATGGGATTTTGTTTCGCGTGGATCGGTTCGATCTGGGCCGTGGGTATCGACGCGCAAACCATGCGCATCGGGTTTGTCGCGTTCCTCGTGGCGCTGTCGGCCTACAATCTGGTGCGCATGTTCGGCACTCGCCCGGCGGCGACTTCCGAGATGCGTTATTCATGGCCATGGCTGGGCGTACTCGGCGCGGCGTCGGGCGCGATGGGCGGTTTGTTCGGTGTCGGCGGGGCGGTGGTGGCGACGCCGGTGCTGACCAGCCTGTTCGGCACCACTCAGGTGGTCGCTCAGGGGCTGTCTCTGGCGCTGGCGTTGCCGAGCACCGGTGTCACGCTGGTGACGTACGCGGTGCACCACGAAGTGGACTGGATGATCGGCCTGCCGCTGGCCATCGGCGGTCTGGCCAGCATCAGTTGGGGCGTGAAAGTGGCCCACGCGATGCCGGAAAAACTCCTGCGTGGGCTGTTCTGCGGGTTCCTGGTGCTGTGCGCGGTGATGCTCGCGTTTAAAGTTTGAAGCCTTCGACGATGTGCTCGGCCAGGCATTCGGTGATCGGCGAGGGATTGTTGAGGTTGCGGATCAGCATGATGCTGGCCTCGGGCAGCAGTGGCAGATTTTCGGCATCTCCAAGAATCCGCATGTCGGGGGTAATCAGGCTTTCCAGTTGCGCGGTGATCGCCAGGCCGGCGCTCACCACTGCCATCAACGCCGACAGGCTCGTGCTGTTGTAGGCAATCCGGTACTCGCGGCCCATTGCGTCCAGCGCATTGCAGGCCCACAGGCGGCAGAAGCAATCACTGTTGAACATTGCCAGTGGCAACGGCGTCTGTTCGTGGGCGCTGAAGTTCTGCGCCTCGGCCCAGACAAAACGCTCCTTGCGCAACAACTGGCCAATTTCGTTGCCCGGCTCACGGGTGACAATCGACAGATCCAGATCCGTGCGTTGCAGCAACTGTCTGGTCGACTCGCAATGCACTTCGATCTGGATCAGCGGATAGAACTGGGCAAAGCGCGACAGGATTCCCGGCAGAAACCGCATCACGTAGTCATCCGGCGTCCCGATCCGCACCGTGCCGACCATGTGCGGCTCGCGCAGGGTGTTGAACACCTCGCTGTGCAATTTCAGGATGCGCCGCGCGTAGCCAAGCAACACCTGGCCTTCGGCGGTCAGGCGCACCTGACGCCCGTCGCGTTCGAACAGCTGGCGCTGCAACACATCCTCTTCCAGACGCTTCATCTGCATGCTCACCGCCGATTGGGTGCGGTTGACCATCTCGCCGGCACGGGTGAAACCGCCCTGATCGGCAATTGCGACAAAGGTGCGAAGGACATCGGTATCGATACTGGGATACGCCGACAATTGATGAATCTCCGTGATGCATGCCATCAGAAACATTCGTTGGATTGATCGTAGCGCTGGCGCGAGACTTGAGCCATCCCTAAAGGAGGGCAACACGATGAAAGGTCAAAAACTCTATGTAAGCGATCAAAAAGCTGTACCGATGCATCTGATTTCCGATCTGCTGCACAAGTTTAGCCGTTGGTACGAACTTCACCGCGAACGCGAACTGCTCGCCAGCCTGAGCGACGAAGCGCTCAAGGACATCGGGGTCAGCCGTGCCGATGTCGAACATGAGTCGGTGCGGCCGTTCTGGGACGATCCGATGCATAAATGATGAGGCCATTGCTACACAAACCACTTTCAAGTGAGGTAGGTTGCGAGCAGACATGGAGGTACACATGCCCGCGACGCTGTCCTTTCCCCTTAAACAGGCTCGACGTCTGGCACTGGCTGCCCAAGGGTTTCACGGGCGCCGGCCGCCGGCTGTCAAGGCCATGCACCTCAACCGGCTGATCGAGCGTCTCGGCCTGTTGCAGATCGACTCCGTCAACGCCGTAGTGCGCTCGCACTACCTGCCACTGTTTTCCCGTCTCGGTTCCTATTCTGCTGACTTGCTCGACCAGGCTGCCTGGAGTTCGGGGCGACGTCGTTCGCTGTTCGAATACTGGGGCCATGAAGCGTCGCTGCTGCCGTTGTCGATGTACCCGATGATGGGCTGGCGCATGCAGCGGGCCAGGCGCGGTGAAGACATCTATCAGCAATTGGCGCGTTTCGGTCGCGAGCAACAGGACACCATCCGCCGGGTGCTGGCGTCGGTCGAAGAGCAGGGTGCATTGGGCGCCGGCAGCCTGTCGACCCGCCAGGAAAAGGCCGGACCGTGGTGGGACTGGAGCGCGGAGAAGCACGCGTTGGAATGGTTGTTCGCTGCCGGCGAAGTCACTGTGGCCGGGCGTCGTGGTTTCGAGCGGTTGTATGACTTGCCGGAGCGGGTGATTCCGGCTTCAGTGCTGCAACAGCCATTGCCCGATGAGGCTGAGTCGCAGCGCGGTTTGCTGCTGCATGCAGCGCAGGCGCTCGGTGTCGGCACGGAAAAAGACTTGCGTGATTACTTCCGCCTGAATCCTTCCGATGCCCGCCCGCGTCTGGCCGAACTGGTCGAGGACGGACAACTGCTGACTTGCGAAGTCGCCGGATGGCGCCAGATTGCTTATTGCCTGCCCGAGCCGAAAGTCCCTCGAAAAGTCGAAGCCAGCGCGCTGCTGTCACCCTTCGATTCACTGATCTGGGAACGCAGCCGCACCGAGCGGCTGTTCGATTTCCGCTATCGGCTGGAGATCTACACGCCGCAGGATAAACGGGTCTACGGCTATTACGTGTTGCCGTTTCTGCACAACGAACGGATCGCTGCGCGGGTTGATCTGCGCGCCGAACGGGCGGCTGGGCGGTTGGCGGTGCATGCGGTGCACGAGGAAGAAACGGGGCTGGACGAGGCGGGGATGCTGGCGCTGGCGCTGAACTTGCGGCGCATGGCGGACTGGTTGGGGCTTGAGCAGGTGCAGCTCAATTGTCAGCGGGAAAGTGCCGGTCGGCTCCGGATGGCGCTGGCTCGGTTTGGTGGTGACTGAACTGCCGCCATCGCTGGCAAGCCAGGCTCCCACAAGTAGTGTGTCGAATACATAAATTGCGTACGACACAAACTCTGTGGGAGCGGGCTTGCCCGCGAAGAGGCCAGCTCAGACGCTAAAGATATCAAACCTTAGCGACGAACCTGCTTCAGCGTTTCAGCGATCAAGAACGCCAGTTCCAGCGACTGATCGGCATTCATCCGCGGGTCGCAGTGGGTGTGGTAGCGATCCGACAAGCCATCCTCAGTGATCGGCCGCGCGCCACCGATGCACTCGGTGACGTTCTGCCCGGTCATCTCGATGTGGATGCCGCCCGCGTAGCTGCCTTCCGCTTCATGTACCTGGAAGAACTGTTTCACTTCGCCAAGGATCTGCGCGAAGTCGCGGGTCTTGTAACCGCTGCTGGCCTTGATGGTGTTGCCGTGCATTGGGTCGGAGCTCCACAGCACCTGCTTGCCTTCGCGCTGTATCGCGCGGATCAGCGCCGGCAGGTGATCGCCGACCTTGTTCGCGCCCATCCGCGCGATCAGGTTGAGGCGGCCCGGATCGTTGTCCGGGTTGAGCACGTCGATCAGGCGGATCAGGTCGTCGGGGTTCATGCTCGGGCCGACTTTGACCCCGATCGGGTTGTTCACTCCGCGCAGGAATTCGACGTGGGCGCCGTCGAGCTGACGGGTGCGGTCGCCGATCCACAACATGTGCGCCGAGCAATCGTAGTAATCGTTGGTCAGGCTGTCGCGGCGCACGAAGGCTTCTTCGTAGTTCAGCAGCAGTGCTTCGTGGGCGGTGAAGAAACTGGTCTCGCGCAGTTGCGGCGAGCTGTCCATGCCGCAGGCGCGCATGAAGGCCAGGGTTTCATCGATGCGGTCGGCGAGGTGGCTGTACTTCTCCGCCAGCGCCGAGTTGGCGATAAAGTCCAGGTTCCACTTGTGCACCTGATGCAGGTCGGCAAAACCGCCTTGCGCGAAAGCGCGCAGCAGGTTGAGGGTGGCGGTGGACTGGTGATACGACTGCAGCAGACGCTCCGGATCCGGTACGCGGCTGGCCGAGTCGAAACCGATGCCGTTGACGATGTCGCCCCGGTAGGCCGGCAGGGTCACGCCGTCGATGGTTTCGTCGTTGGCCGAGCGCGGCTTGGCGAACTGGCCGGCCATGCGCCCGACCTTGACCACCGGGCAACCGGCAGCGAAGGTCATGACGATCGCCATTTGCAGCAACACTTTAAAGGTGTCGCGAATCTTCGCGGCGGAGAACTCGGCAAAGCTTTCGGCGCAGTCGCCGCCTTGCAGCAGGAACGCCCGGCCCTGGGTGACTTCGGCAAACTGACGACGCAGCTCGCGCGCTTCGCCGGCAAACACCAGCGGCGGGTAGCTGGCCAGCGTCTGCTCGACCTGGCGCAGATGCGCGGCGTCGGGGTATTGGGGTTGTTGCTGGATCGGCAGGGCGCGCCAGCTGTCAGGGCTCCAGGGTTGGCTCATCACGGTCTCTAAGGTTCTACGCACGGACGGCCATGTTAGCAGCAATTAGTGCGTGACCTGCTCCCGCCGCTTCGCCGACAATCGCCGCTTTGCCACGGCACCACAGCGGTGCCATCGCGTCACCGCGCCCGGTGACCACCAGGAGACGAAATGACTGAGGAGCGCGTCGAGCTGTTGCTCGCCGAGGTACAGGATGAGTTCGGCGTGATTCGCGTGCTGGAAGTGGCCGACTACCGCTTTCTGGAGTTCGGCGATGCGATCGAGCAAAGCTGCGTGTTTACCGCCGACCCGAGCTGGCTGGAGTACGACTACACCCGGGCGATGCTGATTGGTGCGCTGTGCCATGAGCAACCGGAGAGCGCGTTGTTTCTCGGGTTGGGCGCAGGAACGCTGACCCAGGCCTGCCTCAAGTTCCTGCCGCTGGAAGATGTCGAAGCCATCGAGCTGCGCCCCGACGTACCGCGTCTGGCCATCGAATACCTCGGGCTGGATGACGATCCACGGCTGTACATCCGCGTTGGCGATGCTCTAGAACTGCTGCCGACAGCAGAACCGGCGGATCTGATCTTCGTCGACCTTTATACCGATGTCGGCCCCGGCGCCGGGCACCTTGCGTGGAATTTCCTCGGCGATTGTCAGAAACGTCTGAATCCCGGTGGCTGGCTGGTGATCAACCAATGGGCCACCGATGATGGCAAACCCTTGGGCGCGGCGCTGCTGCGCGGGCTCTATCACCGGCATTACTGGGAGCTGCCGGTGAAGGAGGGCAACGTGATTCTGATCGTGCCGGCGGATCTTGATCAGGTGCTGGACATGCAGGCGCTGACCGCCCGGGCTGAAGTGCTGGCGCCTAAGCTGGGCTACTCGTTGCAGACGTTGATCAACTGCATCCGTCCGGCGACCTGATCTTCAAAGGCCTTTGAAAACGCCGGGCCTGCGCTCCACCAGCGAGCGCACACCTTCCTTGGCGTCTTCAGTGGCCAGCAATTTCTTCACCAGCGGCGGCAAGCTCTTAGCCGCTGCGGTCTCGCCTTCATAGCGCGCCTGACGCGCCGACATCAGCGTCGCCTGCACGCCCAGCGGCGCCTGCCGGGCAATCCGTTCGGCCAGTTCGATGGCGCGTGGCAGCAGATCCTCGCTGGCCATGACTTCCTGCACCAGCCCTAGGCGCAAGGCGTCATGGGCATCAAACTCATCGCCGGTCAGCAGCCAGCGCATGGCATTGCCCCAGCCGGCGATCTGATGAAAGCGCAATGTCGCACCGCCGAACGGAAAGATCCCACGCTGCACTTCCATCTGCGCGAATCGAGTATTGCTGGCGCACAGGTTGATGTCGGCGGCGAGCATCAGCTCGATGCCGATGGTCAGGCAGTAACCCTGCGCAGCGACGATCACCGGTTTGCTGACCCGTGGTCCGACGAAAACGCCCCACGGATCGCAACCGCCGGGCGGCACCTGCCAGCCCTGGGCGAGGGCAGAACTGGCGTTGACCAGATCGAGCCCGGCGGTGAAATGCTCGCCATGCCCGAACACCACCGCCACCCGTGCGTTACTGTCGGCCTCGAATTCGCCATAGGCCAGGGCCAGGTCGTTGAGCAGGTCGAGGTCGAAGGCGTTGCGCTTGGCAGCGCGGTCCAGACCGATCAAATGCACATGACCGTGGCGCGCACGGCTCACGCGGCCGGGGCAGGGCTGATTCATGGGTGTTTCCTCGCAGGGGAAGAAAAGGTGCAGCGACCAGATGCCGCACATCGGTGAATCGTTTAAGCGCCATCGCCCGCAGGGCCGGGGTCTTTGAAAAGTAGACCTTTGCCCGATTATCCGCAAAACCCCGTTACACAGCGGTGACAACTGTATTTTGCCGATAAAAAAATGCTCCCTTTTTGGGCAAATTCCGGTATAGTGCGCGCCGGCCTTTAACCGGGCCGCGTTTAGGTAGCGCAATTCCCCGAAGTCAGCTTCGGCTGCACGTCCGCGCTGCGGGCTCTTCCTTGACGATTCTTTTTCATTCATTCGTTTTCGCAAATCCCCGCCGACAAAGCTGCCAGGGCGACTCTTGAGTCTCAACACGGCATGTGCAGCTTTGGAGCATGGGTCTTTGCGGATGCACTTAGAGGCAGACCCATGACCCAGGAAATCGGCGGCTTCGCCGCTCTTGAACTTCATCCCAATATTGTCGCTGCAGTAGTCGCTACCGGCTATGAAGAGCCTTCGGCCATTCAGCAGCAGTCGATCCCGATCATCCTCGCCGGTCACGATATGATTGGTCAGGCGCAAACCGGTACCGGTAAAACCGCTGCCTTTGCCCTGCCTATCCTGCACCGCATTGATCCGTCCAAGCGCGAGCCGCAAGCTCTGATCCTGGCCCCAACTCGTGAGTTGGCGCTACAAGTTGCAACCGCTTTCGAAACCTACGCCAAGCAAATGCCGGGCGTGACTGTTGTGGCTGTCTACGGCGGCGCGCCGATGGGCCCACAATTGAAAGCAATCCGTAATGGCGCACAGATCGTTGTCGCCACTCCGGGCCGTCTGTGCGACCACCTGCGTCGCGACGAAAAAGTACTGCAGACTGTGAACCACCTGGTTCTCGACGAAGCAGACGAAATGCTCAAACTGGGCTTCATGGACGACCTCGAAGTGATCTTCAAGGCCATGCCGGAAACCCGTCAGACCGTATTGTTCTCGGCGACCCTGCCGCAATCGATCCGTGCCATCGCCGAGCGTCACCTGCGCGATCCAAAGCACGTGAAGATCCAGAGCAAGACCCAGACCGTTACCGCGATCGAACAGGCTCACCTGTTGGTTCACGCTGACCAGAAGACTTCTGCCGTTCTCAGCTTGCTGGAAGTGGAAGATTTCGACGCTCTGATCATGTTCGTGCGCACCAAGCAAGCGACCCTGGATCTGGCCAGCGCCCTCGACGCCAAAGGCTACAAAGCCGCCGCGTTGAACGGCGACATCGCCCAGAACCAGCGTGAGCGCGTCATTGACTCGCTGAAAGATGGCCGTCTGGACATCGTTGTGGCGACCGACGTTGCCGCCCGTGGTCTGGACGTTCCACGCATCACCCACGTGTTCAACGTGGACATGCCGTACGATCCGGAATCCTACGTGCACCGTATCGGCCGTACCGGCCGTGCCGGTCGCGAAGGCCGCGCGCTGCTGCTGGTGACGCCGCGTGAGCGCCGCATGCTGCAGGTAATCGAGCGTGTGACCGGTCAGAAAGTTGCCGAAGTGCGTCTGCCGGACGCCCAGGCCGTTCTCGATGCCCGCATCAAGAAACTGACCAACAGCCTGTCGCCGCTGGTGGCTGACGCCGAATCGACTCACGGTGATCTGCTGGATCGCCTGACTGCCGACATCGGTTGCACCCCACGCGCCCTGGCTGCCGCTCTGCTGCGCAAGGCCACCAATGGTCAGGCGCTGAACCTGGCAGCGATCGAGAAGGAACGTCCACTGGTGCCGAACAGCGCGCCACGTGGCGACCGTCCTGAGCGCTCCGGTGATCGTCCGGACCGTGGTGATCGCGAGCGTCGTGCTCCGATGCCATTGGGCGAAGGCCGTGCCCGTTGCCGTACCGCGCTGGGCGCGCGTGACGGTATCGCGGCGAAAAACCTGCTGGGCGCCATCCTCAACGAAGGTGGTCTGGCACGTGAAGCCATCGGTCGCATCCAGGTGCGTGACAGCTTCAGCCTCGTCGAGCTGCCGGAAGATGGTCTGGACAAACTCCTGACCAAACTGAAGGACACTCGCGTTGCCGGTAAGCAGCTGAAACTGCGTCGCTACCGCGAGGATTGATCCGCCCTTGGGCTGATTGATCGAACATAAAAAATCCCCGACTGGTTCGGGGATTTTTTTGCCTGCGATTTGGGCATTAGCCGAAGCGGTAGATGTCCATGCCCAACGCGCCCATGGTGAAGCCTTGATGGGCAATGCTGAAGTCGCCGCCGGCACCTCGGGCGAAGTACAGCGGCAACAGGTGCTCGTCACTTGGATGGTTGCGTACTGCGTTCGGCGCCTGCTGGCGGTAATCGTGCAATGCGGCTTCGTCGTTGGCAGCCAGTTTGTCGACAATCCAGTTGCGGAAGTCCCGGGCCCACGGCTCGACGCTTTCCGGGCCGGCGTGCCAGTCCAGTTCTCGCAGGTTGTGGGTGATGCTGCCAGAACCGATCAACAGAATGCCCTGATCGCGCAGACTGGCCAGCGCCTGGCCGACGCGGTTCTGCAACGCCGGGCCGCCACGGCTGGGCAGGGAAACCTGAACCACCGGGATATCGGCCTGCGGGTACATCAGCGACAGTGGCACCCACACGCCGTGATCGAACGGTCGTTGCGGGTCGAGGCGCGCCGGCAGGTTGTTGGAAGTCAACAGGTCGGCAACCTCGCGGGCCAGTTGCGGATTGCCCGGGGCCGGATACTGCACCTCAAATAACGCGCGGGGGAAACCGCCGAAGTCGTGCCAGGTTTCCGGCTGCGGATGGCTGCTGACCAGTAGCTCATGGCTTTCCCAATGAGCGGAAACGATGACGATGGCTTCCGGGCGTGGCAGTTCGGCCGCCAGCCGCGCCAGGGCCGGGCCACTGGCACCAGGCTCCAGCGCCAGCATGGGCGAGCCGTGAGAGATAAACAGGCTGGGAAACATGGAAGGGTTCCTGAGCGTTAAGATGGTTCATCTTCAGTCAGTTCATTGATCTAATTCCAATATAAGTTTTAACGCCTTTTGATCGAATTCCTGGGAGGATGCATGCAGCCGGAGTTTTGGCACAAGAAGTGGGAATCGAACCAGATCGGCTTTCACCAGCCGGAGGTGAACCCGTATTTGCAGCGGCACTGGCCCGATCTGGCCATCCCGGCGCCGGCGCGTGTGCTGGTGCCGTTGTGCGGTAAAAGTCTGGATCTGCTGTGGCTTGCCGGGCGTGGGCATCGGGTGCTCGGCGTCGAGCTGTCGCAGAGGGCTGTCGAAGACTTCTTCCGTGAGCAGCAACTGCAGCCGCAGATCAGCGAAGAGGGCGGCTTCAAGGTTTATCGCGCTGGCGCGATCGAATTGTGGTGTGGGGATTTCTTTTCGCTGACGGCGGCTAACGTGGCGGGTTGCACCGCGCTGTACGACCGGGCGGCGCTGATTGCCTTGCCGCCGATGATGCGCGAGCGCTACGCGGCGCACCTGCAGAGCATTCTGCCGACGTGTCGAGGACTGTTGGTAACGCTGGATTACGATCAGTCGCAGATGCCAGGGCCGCCATTTTCCGTGGATGATGCCGAAGTGCAGCGTTTGCTGGGCAGTGTCTGGCGCGTCGAAATGCTGGAGCAGCAGGATGTACTCGGTGACAGCTGGAAGTTCGTGCAGGCCGGCGTAACCCGGCTTGAGGAACGGGTTTACCGGATTTGCGGGGCGTAAACGACAGGCAAAAAAAGGCCCGCATCACTGCGGGCCTTTTCATTGGTACGCCGGTTTGATCAACCGCGACGACGCAGGGCGTCGATACGCTCTTCCAGCGGCGGGTGGCTCATGAACATGCGGGCGAACCCTTGTTTGATGCCACCGTTGATGCCGAAGGCGTTCAGGGTGTCCGGCATGTGCACCGGCAGGCCTTGTTCGGCGCGCAGGCGTTGCAAGGCGTTGATCATCGCGCCGGTACCGGCCAGGCGGGCACCGGCATCGTCGGCACGGAACTCGCGCTTGCGCGAGAACCACATCACGATCGCACTGGCCAGAATGCCCAGTACCAGTTCGGCGAAGATGGTCGCGATGTAGTAGGCCATGCCCTGGCCTTCTTCGTTCTTGAAGATCACCTTGTCGACGAAGTTGCCGATGATCCGCGCGAAGAACATCACGAAGGTGTTCACCACACCCTGGATCAGCGCCAGGGTAACCATGTCGCCGTTGGCCACGTGACCGATCTCGTGAGCCAGCACGGCCCGCACTTCGTCTTCCTTGAAGCGCTCGAGCAAGCCCTGGCTGACCGCGACCAGTGCGTCGTTCTTGTTCCAGCCGGTAGCGAAGGCGTTCGCTTCGTAGGCCGGGAAAATCCCGACTTCGGGCATCTTGATTCCGGCTTCCCGGGACAATTGCTCGACGGTTTGCAGAAGCCATTGCTCGTGACGAGTGCGTGGCTGGGTGATGATCTGGGTGCCGGTGCTCATCTTCGCCATCCACTTGGAGATGAACAGCGAGAACAGGGAACCGGCAAAACCAAAGACTGCACAGAAAACCAGCAGCTGACTGAGGTTGAGATCAACCCCGTTGGCCGCCATGAACCCGTTGAAGCCGAAAAGGCTCAGGGTGATGCTGGCTATCAGCACGACCGCCAGGTTAGTGGCCAAAAACAGCAGGATGCGCATCATGGTTGTAGAAGTCTCCTCAAGCTAAAGATGTAGCGTACTGCGGGGTATATAAGGTGCGGCACCTGGCGATTCAACCGAGTGACTATTTCAAACTGTGTCCTACACCGGATTCGCTGTGCCATGGGACATTTCCCACTTCTTGATCCGGTATGGATGACAGGCACGTGCCACCCGGTCTCATTGCGTCAGGCACGCATGATTCGTATGAGTCGCAAGTGTAGAAGGTGCTGGAGGAGGGGCGCAGCAGAAGTGTTGCTGAATCAGACAGTGCGCAACGTTCGGGCCGTTGCGCACTGAGCGCCGGTTACTGGCGGTAGGACTTGAGGAAGTTGCCGATGCGACCGATGGCCATGTCCAGGTCATCGACCCGCGGCAGGGTGACCACGCGGAAGTGGTCAGGCCACGGCCAGTTGAACGCCGTGCCCTGCACCACCAGCAGCTTCTCGGAGAGCAGCAGGTCGAGCACGAATTTCTCGTCGTTGTGGATCGGGCAGACTTTCGGGTCGATCTTCGGGAATGCGTACAGTGCGCCCATCGGCTTCACGCAGCTCACGCCGGGAATGTCGTTGAGCAACTCCCAGGTGCGGTTGCGCTGTTCCAGCAGGCGACCTTGCGGCAGTACCAGATCGTTGATGCTCTGATAGCCACCCAGGGCGGTCTGGATCGCATGCTGGCTCGGCACGTTGGCGCACAGGCGCATGTTGGCCAGCATGTCGATGCCTTCAATGTAGCTGTGGGCGTTGTGTTTCGGCCCGGAAATGGCGATCCAGCCGGAACGGAAACCGGCCACGCGATACGACTTGGACAGGCCGTTGAAGGTCAGGCACAGCAGGTCCGGGGCCAGCGAAGCGGTGCAGATGTGCACGGCGTCGTCGTAGAGGATCTTGTCGTAGATTTCGTCAGAGAACACCACCAGGTTGTGCTGGCGGGCCAGTTCGAGCATGCCCAGCAGCACTTCCTTCGAATACACCGCGCCAGTCGGGTTGTTCGGGTTGATGATCACCATCGCCTTGGTGTTCGGGGTGATCTTGGCCTTGATGTCGGCCAGGTCAGGGAACCAGTCGGCGCCCTCGTCGCACAGGTAATGCACCGCGTTGCCGCCGGCCAGGCTCACGGCTGCGGTCCACAGCGGGTAGTCCGGGGCCGGCACCAGCACTTCGTCGCCGTTGTTGAGCAGCGCCTGCAGCGACATCACGATCAGCTCGGACACGCCGTTGCCCAGGTAGATGTCTTCGATGCCGACACCTTCGACCTGCTTCTGCTGGTAATACTGCATCACCGCCTTGCGCGCGCTGAACAGGCCTTTGGAATCGCTGTAGCCCTGGGCGGTCGGCAGGTTGCGGATCACATCCTGGAGAATTTCGTCCGGCGCTTCGAAACCAAAGGGCGCCGGGTTGCCGATGTTCAGCTTGAGGATGCGATGGCCTTCCTCTTCCAGGCGTTTGGCGTGCTTGAGCACCGGGCCGCGAATGTCGTAGCAGACGTTGGCGAGCTTGTTCGATTTGCTGAACTGCATGGCGATGTGATCCCGAAAATGAACGATCCAGGCGGCGGGTGGACAACCGTGCTGGGAATCCTGCGTCTTCACACAGGCAAGTGTCTCGAGCGGCGGTTTCCAACAATCCGTTTGAATGCGCAGGAACCCGCTGCCAGACTGGCGTGTGACGAGGCGCAATCATACGTGCCGCCCGATCCGTGGAAAAGGTACAGATCGGGCTTTTTCAGCCGCTGAGGTGTGATGATGGAAAAGATTGAAAAGACCCTGGAAGAATGGCGGGCGATGCTCGACCCCGAGCAATACAACGTGTGTCGTCTCAGTGCTACCGAGCGACCGTTCTCGGGTAAATACAACGCCACCAAGACTGACGGTGTCTATCACTGCGTCTGCTGCAACGAGCCGTTGTTTGATTCCAAAACCAAATTCGATTCCGGTTGCGGCTGGCCAAGCTTCTACGCGCCGATCGGCGAGAGCGCCATGACCGAAATCCGTGACACCAGCCACGGCATGATCCGCACCGAAGTGAAGTGCGCCAAGTGCGATGCGCATCTGGGTCACGTCTTCCCTGATGGCCCTCCACCGACTGGCCTGCGCTATTGCATCAACTCGGTGTGCCTGGACCTCGTGCCGCGCGAGTAGTCGATACGGGCGATCCACGGGTCGCCTTTCGGATAATTAAATTGCACACAATTCAATTGCTCGCTATTTTTGCCGTCTACCCATTTTTTCAAGAGTGCGCACCATGAGCGACAACCTGCTGAATATCCCGTGCACCACCATCAAAGGCGAGCAAAAGACCCTTGCCGATTTCGCCGGCAAGGCAGTGCTGGTGGTCAATACCGCCAGCAAATGCGGTTTCACGCCGCAGTACAAAGGCCTCGAGGAACTGTGGCAGACCTACAAGGATCAGGGCCTGGTGGTGTTGGGCTTTCCTTGCAATCAGTTCGGCAAGCAGGAGCCGGGGAACGAAGGCGCCATCAGCGAGTTCTGCGAGCTGAACTACGGTGTCAGCTTCCCGCTGTTCAAGAAGGTCGAAGTCAACGGTACCGGGGCGCACCCGCTGTTCGTGCAGTTGAAGAAGCGCGCGCCAGGCGTGCTGGGCTCCCAGGGCATCAAGTGGAACTTCACCAAATTCCTGATCGGCAAGGACGGCCAGCTGGTCAAGCGCTTCGCCCCGGCCACCAAGCCGCAGGATCTGAGCCGTGAGATCGAAGCCCTGCTCAAATGAACAACCTGTCCGCCGATTCGCTGAAGCTCGACAGTCAGCTGTGCTTCAAGTTGTACGCCGCGTCGCGGGCGGTGATCCGTGCCTACAAGCCGATGCTCGATCAGCTCGGCCTGACCTATCCGCAATATCTGGCAATGCTGGTGTTGTGGGAATGGCAGCAAACTGCGCCGGAGCAACCGACAGTCAAGGCGCTGGGTGAGCGTCTGGCACTGGACTCCGGCACGCTGACGCCGCTGCTCAAGCGATTGGAGCAACTGCAACTGGTTCAGCGTCAGCGCTCGGCCCGGGACGAGCGTGAAGTTCATCTGAGCCTTACGCAGCAAGGGCAGGCGCTGCGTGAACAGGTCGGGCCGTTGAAGGCGCGGCTGTTGTGCGACAGCGGGGTTGATCTGGACCGGCTCAATGACTTGCGTAGCGGTCTTGATCACTTGCTGGGGCAGATCAAAGCACTGTCGTAGTCGGAATCCACTGGTCCAGCAACGCCGCCAGTTCTTCACGACGGAACGGCTTGGCCAGATAGTCGCTCATGCCCGCCGCCCGGCAGCGTTCGCGTTCCTCGGACATGGCGTTGGCGGTCAGGGCGACAATCGGCAGATGCGGCCAGCGTCCGCTCTGGCGAATCTGACGGCTGGCTTCGTAGCCGTCCATCACCGGCATGTTGCAGTCCATCAGCACCAGATCGAATTCGTCGTGTTCCAACTGATCCAGCGCTTCCACACCGTGGGCAGCAACCACGACATCGCACCCGAGTTTCCCCAGCATGCCCTTGGCCACCAGTTGATTGACCGGGTTGTCCTCCACCAGCAGTACCCGACCGCGCCGCTGCGACGGCACGCTTTCGAGGCGTGCGCGGTCGATGGTGGTGAGGTCCGGCTGCAGTGTCCGACGCAGATTCTGATACAGCGCGTTGCGGGCCAGCGGTCTAGCCTGCTGCTGCAATGGGGCAAGGGCAGTGGCTTCTTCACCCGGCATGAAACTGCCATAAGCCGTCACCAGCAGAATCGGCGCCGTCATCGCCGGACGCAGACCGAACAGGCATTCGGGGCAGTCGGTGATGATGACGTCGGGGGAGAGACCGAGCAGCGGGTCGTCCAGGGTTCGCTGCTCGTAGGTCAATCCCCAGACCGGCAGCAGGCTTTCCAGCAGCTCCGCCAGCCCGCTGACCGCGTTGGTGATCGCCAGCACCTTTCCGTGCAACGGGGGTGGAATCACCGCGCGGGTGTGGCAGGGCAGTGGCAGCTCAGCGCAGAACTGACTGCCGAAACCCACTTCGGAACTGATGGTCAGACGCCCCTGCATGGCTTCGCACAGGTTGTAGGTCAGTGCCAGACCGAGCCCGGTGCCGCCGTACTGGCGAGTGATCCCGGCACCCGCCTGGGTAAACGGCTGGAAAATCTTCACCTGCGCTTCCTGGGCGATGCCGATGCCGGTGTCGCAGACCTCGATCCGGACACCGTCCTTCCAGGTGGACAAACGCACATCGACCCGGCCGAAACGAGTGAATTTCAGGGCATTGGACAGCAGGTTGCTGACGATCTGCCTGACCCGGGTCGGATCGCCAAGCACCAGCGCCGGGAAGTACGGATCGATCAGGCAGGTCAGCTCGACACTCGGCGCCGCGTTTTGCGACAGCAGGTTGGCAGTGTCTTCGATCAGTGAGCCGAGATCGAAGGGAATGTGTTCGAGCTCCAGCTGCCCGGCATCGAATTTGGACAGGTCGAGAATGTCGTTGAGCAATTCCACCAATACCTTGCCGGAGTCGTGGGCGATGGACAGTTGTTGCTGCTGTTCGGCGTTGAGCGGACCATCGAGCGACAGAGCAATCATTCCCAGCAAGCCGTTGAGCGGGGTACGGATCTCGTGGCTCATGTTGGCGAGGAATGCCGAGCGAGCCTCGGCCATGTCCAGTGCCGTGCTGCGGGCCACTTCCAGTTCCTGGTTGGACTGGCTGAGTCGCGCGTTGATCGCCTTGAGCTCGGCGGTACGCGCCGAGACGATGTCTTCGAGTTGTGCGAGGTAGTCGGTGAGACGGTTTTCCGCATTGCGCCGTTGCTGGATTTCCGTGGCGATGTTCTCGAACTGCTGATTGGCAACTTTGACCAGCACGCCGATCTCGTCATTGGCGTGCCCACCCGGACATTCCAGGGTGGTCGGCTCGGCACTGCGCGGGTCGCGGCCGCTGAGTTCACGGATCACTCGCACCAGGGGTTTGGTGAGCATCACGTAGAACAGCGCGAGCAGGATCCCGGTCAGGATCAGGCTGCGGGCGAAACCGTTGAGCAGCGTGACTTCCGCGCGGCGCAGAAAGCGGCTGCCAAAGGCGAAGGTATCGACTTCCAGGCTCAGGGTGCCGAGGGATTCGTTGGGCAAGTGATCGAGATAAAGACGGTCTTCGAACTGACGTTTGGCGCCAAACAGGAAGTCGCTGATCATCCGGTAGCCGCTTTGCAGCTCCGGGCGTTTGACGCTGGCCAATACCGTCTGGTTGTTATCGGTGAGTCTTGCGGAAATGATGGCCGGCGAACGCAGCAGGCCCAGGGTCAGTTCCTGCGCCAGTTCGGCATCGATGTTGTAGGCGATGCGTGAGGCCGGGTTATGGCTGATTTCCAACAAAGACAGGATTTCACGATTGATGGACGCGTCTTCACTGGCATAATCGATGCCGATTTGCAGCAGGCTGAGCAGCGTGCCCAGAATGAACCCGACCAGCACGGTAAGCCGCGCCTGTTTGTACGACAGCCGGTGGGTGAATTTGATATCCATGGGGTGTTGAACCACTTCCGTTTCCCTTCGCTGCTCAAGCATAGTCGATCATGCACGGATTCCGGGGTTCCCGAAGCGCCTTGTAACAAGGCCCGGGACAGGTTTCGAACGCTGTCTGTCGTCGCTGCACCGCCATCATCACTGTGAACGAGCCCGAGGAGAAGACGTGGATTCCCGATTGAATGCTTTTCTTGAGCGCGCCGAGTCGGTTCTGGCGCGGATCGAACCGCTGCTGCCGGCTCCACGCCCGGTCATCGACTGGGGCACCTGCCTCGCCGCACGCTGGCAGCGTGACGGGCGCAGCGGTTATCTGCTGCCGCTGGAAGTCAGCCTCGACATGCGTCTGTCGGACCTGATAGGCGTCGACCGCCAGCTGGAGCAACTGGGCCGCAACACTCAGCAATTTCTCGACGGCATGCCGGCCAACCATGCGCTGCTCTGGGGTTCGCGCGGCACCGGTAAATCGTCGCTGGTGCGCGCGCTGCTGGCTGAACACGCCAAGGCCGGTTTGCGTCTGATCGAAATCGAGCGCGATCATCTGGCGGACCTGCCACGGGTGGTGGAGCAGATCGCCAAGCTGCCGCAGCGCTTTGTGCTGTTCTGCGACGACCTCTCGTTCGAGTCCGGCGAAGGCGACTACCGCGTACTGAAAAGCGTGCTGGACGGCTCGCTCGAACAGGCGCCGGACAACGTGTTGCTGTACGCCACCTCCAACCGTCGCCATCTGGTGCCGGAAAAGGAAAGCGACAACGAAAACTGGAAGCGCGTCGATGGTGAGCTGCATCCGAGCGAAGCGGTGGAAGACAAGATCGCGCTGTCGGATCGCTTCGGCCTGTGGCTGTCGTTCTATCCGTTTACCCAGGAGCATTTCCTCAACGTCGTCGAGCACTGGATCGGCCAGTTGGCCGCCAAGGCCGGTCTGGACTGGCAGCGCGACGAACAACTGGACATCCTCGCCGTGCGCTGGGCAACCGGCCGTGGCAACCGCAACGGACGTTGCGCTTACCAATTCGCCCGTTACTGGGTGGGACTGAAATTGTTGGAGCACAAGGCATGATTGATTTGCAACAGAGCGGCCAAGGCCTCGAAGGCTATGGCATGTTGGCCGCACAACTGGAGTCGCTGCTGGCGGACGAGCGCGATTTCATCGCCAACGCCGCGCAGTTTTCGGCGTTTCTGTTCAACCAGCTCGATGATCTGAACTGGGCCGGTTTCTACCTCAATCGCAACGAGGAGCTGGTGCTCGGTCCGTTCCAGGGCCAGATCGCCTGCGTGCGCATTCCGTTCGGACGCGGCGTGTGCGGCGCGGCAGCTGCCAGTTTGCAAACGCAACGGGTTGAAGACGTTCACGCGTTCCCCGGCCATATCGCCTGCGACAGCGCGTCGAACAGCGAGCTGGTGGTCCCGTTGGTCAAGGACGGTCGCCTGATCGGCGTGCTCGACCTCGACAGCCCGAAGCTCGCGCGTTTCGGTGCAGACGATCAGGCCGGGATCGAGCAACTGGCGGCGATCTTCCTGCGCCTGACCGACTGCTGATCACGCCGCCAGGCCCGCCTTGAGCAGCACGGCCGCCGGATCCACGGCATCGATCTGCCGTGGATCGAGAAACCGCGTGGCGTACTGCAGATACACGCCATCGCGGATGAACAGCCCGAACAGCTCGGCATCGATGTGCGCTTCGCGGCACATGGTGGCCATGATCCCCAGCGCTTCACTGAGGGACTTGGCCTTTTTGTAAGGGCGGTCGGCGGCGGTCAGGGCTTCGAAGATGTCGGCAATCGCCATCATGCGCGCCGGCAGGCTCATGTCTTCGCGCTTCAGGCGCTTGGGATAACCGGTGCCGTCCATTTTTTCGTGATGCCCGCCGGCGATTTCCGCGACGCTGTTCAGATGCCCGGGGAAGGGCAGGTGACTGAGCATCAGGATCGTCTGCACCATGTGGTGGTTGATGATGTAGCGTTCTTCGCGGGTCAGCGTGCCCCGGGGGATGCTCAGGTTGTACAGTTCGCCGCGATTGTATTTATAGGGCGGCACGTCGAGCTTGAAGCCCCACGGATTGTCCTCTGGAATCAACTCACCTTCGGCGCGCTCCAGCAGATGCTCCGGCTTGTCTGCCAGCAATGGTTCGGTGACCGGCAAGGGCGGTGCCGGGGTGCGTGCCTGACGCCGGTTCTCCTCCCATGACAGGCCCAGCCGATCATCCAGCGTGCGCGTCCAGGTACGTCGGGCGATGCCTTGCAGACGTTGCAGGTCGGCCTCGGCCATCGCTTCACTGCCCAGATTGCAGTGGGCGACGAATGCAAAATCATCATCCAGCGCTGTCAGGGTTGCGTCACGCAGGTCGGCCAGTTGCTGCGCTTCGCCGCCCATCGCCAAGGCTTGCCAGTAGCTGACCCAGGCGTCGCGCTTGAGCACTTCGAAGCGAGTGCGGATTTCGTGCAGGCGATCGTTCAGGGTTTCCAGTTTGGTGGCTTTGTCGACCACGTATTCCGGGGTCGTGACTTTGCCGCAATCGTGCAGCCAGGCGGCGATGTGCAAGGCCTCCCATTCATCTTCGTTCGGCTGGTAAGCGCTGAAGGCCGGCGCCTGACTGGCTGCAGCGGCCTGGGCGAGCATCAGGGTCAGTTCCGGCACGCGCTGACAATGCCCGCCGGTATAAGGGCTCTTGGCATCGATGGCGCCGGCCAGCAATTGAATGAACGCGTCCAGCAGTTGTTTCTGCCGGGCTTGCAGGCGCTGGCTCTCGATACTCACCGCCGCCGCCCCGGACACCGCTTGCAGGAAGGCGATACGGTCGGGCCGCAGCTTTTCCAGATCACTCGCCGTGCCGCTGTCATTGATCAGCAGCACCAGCAGGCCGACGGTTTCGTTGTGCCGGTTATGCAAACGGATACCGATCAGATGAACCCTCGGTGACGCCATGGCCAGCAGCACTTTGCGCAGATCGGTGGCCTGTTCGAAGCCCAGATTGCTCACGACTGTGTCGGCGCTCGCCAATTGCCGAAACCATTCGGGCCCCTGAGTAGCGTCAAGGTTGCGTCCCTGAATGTCGAACGCGGTCAGGGCTTGAGAGGCGCCATCGACCACCAGCCCGTAGGGCTCCATGCGATTGCCGTCGTTTTCCCGCAGATAGATCAGGCCCGCCTGAGCCTGGGCGATCTGCACGGTTTCGAACAGCGCCCTCTGCAGCAGCGGTTCGAAGCGGGTTTCCGCCGTCAGGCTGTCGGTGATCCGAAAGAAACTGGCCAGGGTGTCTTTCATGCGCGCCATCGACAGGCTCAACTGATCAATCTCCAGCACCAGCGATCGACGGGTCATGGGAAAGTTGAAGTCGAAACTGCGAATCGCATCGGCTTCCTTGACCAGCGCATGCAGCGGCTTGACCAGAATTCGCGAGATCAGCCAGCCCAGCGGCAGACAGAGCAGCAGGGTGGCCAATGTGATCAGTGCGCCTTGCCAGCGCATGCGATAGGCGTCGACCAGTAACTCGTCCTCCGGCACCAGCAACGCCATCTGCAAACCTTTCGGTCCTCCTTCCTGCAACTGGCTGCGGGCGACGATCCATAGCCGGCCGTCGGCTTTGAGCCGATTGCCCTGATGGCCGGACAACAAGGCGTCAAGGGCGGGGCTCAAGTCGGCAGCCTTGGCCAGACGCGCCGTTCGGTCATCGACGATCAGTCGGCTGCTGTCGGGGTAGGCCACGGCGTTGCCATCGGCGTCGAACAGGACGATTTGCGTGGCCGGTGTCACCACGTGCTTGATCAGGGTTGCGGAGAGTGCGTCGAGGGTCAGGTCGGCACCGATCACGGCGTCTTCACCGCTGCGCCGGGCCAGTGTCGTGCCGACGTTGTGGGTGGAGAAAAAGACGTAGGGTTCGGTGGTGATCTGTTCGGTCTGTTGCCGCGCGTTGATGTACCACGCCCGGCTGCGGGGATCATAAGGGTCGTCGGGGTTGTCCTGCCGGCCGACCGGGGACAGTGCCTGGTCGAAGAACAACGACTGTGAATGCGTCTGGCCGCTGGCGTCGTGCTCGATGCTCCAGACCTGAAAGGCCGCCGAGTCCGGCGCCTTGAGCAGGGTTTTCAGCGCTGATGTGCGCAACGGACGGACCATGAAGAAATCGCCGTTGCCATACCCCAGGTACAGCGAGGCCAGATCCGGATTGTCCGTCAGGGACTGGCTGAACGGCTTGAGCAACGCCAGGCGCGCTTCGAGGCCGGAAGAGCGGGCGGCGGGGGTCTCCGCCAGCAGGCTCAGCAGGTGTCGGATCGGTGCGTAAGTGGCCTGCAGATCGAGGCGCACATCCTGCTCGATGCGGTTGAACAGCTTTTCGCTGCTCGACAGGATGATCTGCGTGGTCTGCCGATAGTTGAACAGACCCAGCACCACTCCGGTGAGCAACAGCAGAAAGGTGAACATGACGCTGATATGCACGTGCAGCGGAAACCGGCGTTGTTCCGGGCGCAGTGGGCTGGGCATTGCGGACTCTCCGTGTAGGTAAGCACACTGCTCAGCGTTCAAGCATAGTTAAGCTCCGGCCACTTTGCTTCGGGTGAGCCGGACCAGTTGCTGCTCCAGTGCCTGCTCCAGTTCCAGGATGGCAAGACGGCTGGCCCGGCAGCGACGCTCGATCTCATCCTCCGGCAGTGCTTGCAGACAGGCCTGTTCAAGCGCATCGCAACAGTCGATCAGGCGCGACGCCTGGGCAATGCGCGCGGCGCCCTTGATCTTGTGTGCGATGACGGCCAGTGCGGGGGGATCCCGGGTGAGGGACAGCGCCTGCAACTCCTGTCGGTCAAGGCGACTGCTGCTGAGCAGTTCTGTCAGCAATCGATGGGTCTGGGCAGGATTGCCACCGGTCAGCAGCGTCAGTCCCTGCAGATTGAACACAGGTGCGCGGAACAGTGGCTGAACACTGTCGACCCATTGACTCAGGCTGGTCAGGCTAAGGGGCTTGAACAGGCAGTCGTTCATGCCTGCCTGCTTGCAGCGCAGAATCTCTTCCGGCTGGGCATTGGCGGTGAACCCCAGCACCGTGCAGGCAGGTCGGCGGGTGAGCTTTTCGTGCTGACGAATGGCCCGGGTCAGCTCGTAACCGCTCATGACGGGCATGTTGCAATCGGCGATAACCAGATCGAATTCGCCGTTTTTCCATTGCTCCAGCCCTTGCTGGCCATCTTCGGCGATACAGAAACGATGGCCGAGGTATTCCAGCTGCTGGCACATCAGCAGCCGATTCGCCGGATGGTCATCAACCACCAGAACGGTCAGCGGAGTGAGAGACGCCTGGATCTGCGGTTCGTCTTCGGTGCTTGGCACTTCTGCAGGCAGAATGGCCAGCGGCAGCGACAGAGTGACCTGGGTGCCGATTCCGGCCAGGCTGCTCAACCGCAGCTTTCCACCCATCATTTCGCAGAGGTTGCGGCTGATAACCAGCCCCAGCCCTGTGCCGCTTACCGTTCGCGGCCCGCCGTTGCCGGCCTGGGCAAAGGGTTCGAACAATCGCAACTGATCCTGCGTCGATATCCCGATGCCACTGTCCTGTACGGTCAATTGCATCATCGAGCGTTCGGGATCATCGGTGGGTAGTACATCCAGCGTGATCCTGATCTGTCCTGCTTCAGTGAACTTGATGGCATTGCTGATCAGGTTCGACAGCACCTGTTTGAAGCGCAGAGGGTCGAGGTGCACATCGACATTCAGTTCAGGGGGAGAGACGGACAGGGTCAGTGACAGCTGTTTCTGCCGGGCGAGCCCTTCGAAGATTCTGACCACCGAGCCAATGGTGTCGACCAGATTGATTCGCTCGGGGTTCAAGCTCAGTCGCCCGGACTCAATGCGGGCAATGTCCAGTATGTCGCCGATCAGGCCCAGCAGGTCCTTGGCCGAATGGTAGGCCGTTTCGATTCCGGAGCGATCCGGATGAGCCTTGTCCATGCGCTTGAGCGTCAATTCGAGCATGCCGATCACCGCGTTCATCGGCGTGCGGATCTCGTGGCTCATGGTCGCCAGAAACGTACTCTTGGCCCGGCTGGCATCGTCCGCCCGCTCCTTTGCTGCACGCAGCTCATCGAGCAGCTCGCGGCGTTCACTGATGTCGATCCAGCCGCCGATGATTCCCTGGACTTCGCCGCTGGAGTCCCGGTACGGCAGGATCCAGTGATAGATCGTCAGGTGTCGGTTGCCGATCTGGAGCGGCCGGTCGAGCACAAGCGGTCGGCCTTCGGCCACTACCCGCTGATAGTCGGCCTGATAGGTCAGGGCCTCGCAAGCGTTGTTCAAGGCGCCCTGCATCACGCTTTTGCCGATGACGTCTTCGCGCCGGGCATTGAACGCCTGAAGATAACTGTCATTGCAGCTTTGCAGCAGACCCTCACGATCTCGCACGTAGATTGGATGGGGCGTACCGTTGACCAGTGAACCCATGAATTCCAGTTGATCGCTCAAGGCCCGTTCCGCCGACTTGCGCTGTTTGATCTGGCGCCGCATGTAAGCATTCCAGAGCAGTGACAGCAGCAACAGCAGGCAGGCGCCGCCGATGACTTGATAGAAAAAGCGTTGATATTGACGCCAGGTGCCTTGCGAAACGCTTGAGTAGCCACGCCAGCGCCCATTGATGATGCCCAGTTCTTCGGGCGTGATGCTCATCAGCGATTTATCGATGATCGAGCTCAGTTCTGTGTTGTCCCGCGCAGTCGCCAGAGAAAAAGCCGCCTGACGGGTGCCGATGGTGGTGGTGATCTGCAAGGGATGCTCGAAGGTTCGCGATGCAATGAAGTAGTTTGCGATGACCAGGGAGTTGACTGCGCCTTCGACCTGACCTTCGTCCAGCAGCGCCACGGCACTGAAAGTATCCGGCGTTTCGATCAGTTGAATGCGTGGAAACTCCCTGCGCAGGTATTCGATCATCGGATTGCCCTGAGCGATCGCCAGACGCTTGCGTTTGAGTTGCCCAAGGTGCGTGGGACTGTCGGCGGCTTTCCGGGTCAACAGTACGTATGAATTTTCCAGATAGGGGCGGCTGAAGTTCAGGGTTTCCTCGCGTTGAGCGGTAGGCAGCAGGGCCGCAATCAGGTCAGCCTGGTGGTGCTCGACCTGCTTGATCATTTCGGCGTCGCTGCGGCTGCGGCGAATTTCGAAGCGCAGTCCGGTGCGCAGCCGGATGAGTTCGAGCAAGTCGGCGCTGATGCCGCGAAAATTGCCGTCACTGTCAAAGAACGTCAGAGGTGCGAAAGCTTCGTTGACCACCACGCTCACGACCGAATTCTTTTTCAGCCATTGCTCTTCGCGCTTGGTCAGTTGCAGTTTCTGGTCGGTCAGAAGTGTGTCGCTGCCGACGCTCCAGCGCTTGGCGATGTTTTCGCGCTCGCTGCCGGGCACGGCCTTGAGCACGGTATCGATGATGGCAAGCAGCTGCGGATTGTTGCGATGCACGGCGAAGCTGAAACCATGGGCTTCGTGCTTGCCGAAGTTGGCCATGCGGATGTTGTTCAGGTATCCCTTGCTGATCATGTAATGGGTGGAAATGGTGTCACCGAGGAACACGTCCGCCTGATCGAACGCTACCGCATTGATTGCGTTCTGATAGGACGGATAGGAGGTGATGAGGGCTTTGGGATAGATGGCCTTGACATCTTCCAGCGGCAAGTAGTGATACAGCATGCTCAGCCGCAGGCCTGCCAGACCTTCGGTCAGCGTGCGGGTTTCGCCTTCGCGCGTCACAAGGACTGGTTGATCAATGGCGTAGGGCCTGGACAGCACGATATCGGTGTTCTCTGCTTCAAATCCGTTGGAAGTGCCAAGCATGTCGATGTGACCGTCGATCAATGCCCGTATGGCCCCTTCCCGCGAGGAGAACCGTTTGACCCTTATCGGCAGACCGGTTGCCTGACCAACGAGCATGGCGTAATCCGCCGTGAATCCTTCGTAGTCATGCCCGCTGGCTGTCATGTCGAAGGGAGGATAGTCGGGTGCGGAGGTCCCCAGAATCAACTCGCTGCGACTGTGCAGCCACGCCACCTGCGATGGGTCGAACACAGCCTGCACTGTCCGCTCGGTCGAGCGACCCAGCAGGGTGAAGTCTTGCGAGGAGGGTGATGCGGCTGTCAGAGAGGTGCAAAACCCCAGACATGCACTCCATGCAATCAGAACACTCATTAAACGGCTGGACATGTTGACTCTCACACGAGTGCGTTACGTTTGGCCATTTCAATAAGTTCTACGAGAGACTTGGCTTTCAGTTTTTGCATCAGTCGTTTTTTATAAGTGCTTACAGTTTTGTTGCTGAGGAACATGCCTTTGGCAATTTCCTTGTTGGTGCGGCCCTGGGCAAAAAGTTGCAAGACCATAAGTTCACGATCATTGACGGA
Source organism: Pseudomonas sp. R15(2017) (assembly GCF_002112685.1). Lineage (NCBI taxonomy): Bacteria > Pseudomonadati > Pseudomonadota > Gammaproteobacteria > Pseudomonadales > Pseudomonadaceae > Pseudomonas > Pseudomonas sp. R15(2017). The sequence continues at coordinate 77,179 of NZ_NEII01000009.1, read as the reverse complement.
TTTGAAGAGCTCCAGCTCCGCATAACGCACGTCATCGTGACGAACAGGGTTCAACGCCTGACTGGGGAAATAGTTGTAGCCGGAAAGAACTGCCTTGATCGCACTGACCAGTTCGCTCAGGTCTTCCTGTTTGCACACATAACCCGATGCACCTGACTGCATGCAGCGAATGCCGAACAGGGTCGGACATTGCGCAGTCAATACCAGCGTCTTGAAGGGCGAACTCATGGCGTTGAAGCGGGCCAGGACCTCCAGGCCATCGAGCTTGGGAATGCTGATGTCGAGAATGATCAGGTCGGGCATGCATTCGCGAACCATCTGCATGGCGTCGACACCGTTATCGGTTTCTCCAACGACTTTATAGCCTTCATGCTCCAGCAACATTCGAACGGCAAGGCGGATGACCGGGTGATCGTCGACAATAAAAACGGAGTTCATAATCAAATCCCATACGAGCGCAAATAAAGGGCGAACCTTAGCTCAGATGAATGAACGCTCGCATGAACTGACAGGGGGGTAGCGGCAATCTAGGAGTAATCCTACAAACAAAGAGGAATCAGACTACGTGTTAACTGAGTTTGGCGTAGGTAGAGGCGTGAGATGTTCAAGGATTGTTCATGATCAAGCATCATCGATGCCGGGGAAGTTTAAAAGAGTGAGGCGCAATTGATTGTTTCTGCTTTTATCTTTGAGCTTTCTGAACAAGTCCCGACGGAAGTATTTGTCGTTTCGCTTCCGCCTCCCCGGGCCCGACCGATCCATTGCAGACCGATCGGGTGGCAAGTGTCAATGACTGGAACGTCCGGTCATTTCCAGCGCCATGTCACTGGCGTAGCTGTCGGTCATGCCAGCGATGAAATCGATCATTCGCAGGAATGACGCGTGCAGAGGGCCGTGCGGATCCGGCGCATTGTTCCCCAGCAAATCGAGAATTCGACGACTCTTGAACGACGGTGTGCGGCCGTTGTGCTGTTCCAGGGCTGCACCACAGAACGCGTTAAGCAGAATTTCCAGGGTCGTGTAGGCGCCGATCTCATGCAGGGTCTTGCGCTTGTCCTGGAAGATTTTCTTGCGGGCGATGTCCTTGGCGTTCAGCACGCAGCGCTTGGCCGGACCGTGCATATGTTCCACCAGATCCCCCGGCAGCGTACCGGCCAGCAATGCGTCCTGCTGTTCGACGAAGGCCCGGGCGGCGGCGTTGGTCAGGTGCTCGATGGCCTTGCCGCGCAGGATCGCCAGTTTGCGCCGGCGTGAATCCTGCGGGCCGAGCTGACGATAGGTTTCCGGCAGATCATCGCCTACCAGGCCAAGCAGCAGCGACTCGACTTCGGCGTACTCCAGCAGCTCCATTTCCAGGCCATCTTCCAGATCGATCAAGGCGTAACAGATGTCGTCCGCCGCCTCCATCAGATACACCAGCGGATGGCGCGCCCAGCGTTGCTCCTCCAGTTGCGGCAGACCGAGTTTGTGAGCGATCTGCTCAAGCAACGGCAGCTCGCTCTGATAGCAGCCGAATTTGTGCTTCTTGTAACCGAGGGAGTCGGCGTGACGGGCGGTCCACGGGTACTTCAGGTAGGTGCCGAGGGTGGCGTAGGTCAACCGGGTTCCGCCGTCGAACTGGTGGTATTCCAGCTGCGTGAGCACTCGGAAACCCTGGGCATTGCCCTCGAAGTTCAGGAAGTCGCCGCGCTCGGCGTCACTCATCGCGTCCAGCCAGCCGCGCCCGGCAGCCTGCTGGAACCAGTGACGGATCGCGTCTTCGCCGGAGTGGCCGAACGGTGGATTACCGATATCGTGCGCCAGGCAGGCCGACTGGACCACCATGCCCAGATCGCTAGGTTCGCACCATTCGGGCAGGGCGCGGCGCAGGGTTTCGCCGACGCGCATGCCCAGCGAGCGGCCGACGCAACTGACTTCCAGCGAATGGGTCAGGCGCGTGTGAATGTGGTCGTTGCTCGACACCGGATGCACCTGGGTCTTGCGCCCCAGGCGGCGGAAGGCGCCAGAGAAAATGATACGGTCATGGTCTTTATGGAACGGGCTGCGGCCAAGTTCCTGCGGGCTGTGCAACGGTTTGCCGAGACGTTCGCGGTTGAGCAGGGTATGCCAATCCAAGGCTGATTCTCTCCGTCGGGTGACTGGTTCCCTAGCTTCCCGGTTCAGGCTGGCATCTGCAAGCGCAACTACAAGCCCGCAGCATCGATGTCGATCAGCAGCAGGCGCTCGCCGTTATCGAAAAACTGTCCGGCGGTCAGGCAATATTGATTGCTGGTGGCATCGCGATAGGTGTTGGAAAGGGTCAGTCGCCGTTCTTCCCAGCCCTCAGCCAGCAGATGATAGAAGTACGGTCGCCACGACCAGTTGTGACCCAGGTAGCGATTGTCGGCGACCCAGCCGCTGGAGCGCCATTCCAGGTTCGGCGTCAGTTGGGTGCCGTGACGGTCGCATTGGTAAAAACGCAGCAGCCACGGGAAGGCATCGAGCTGCGGCAGGGCACTGAGCGGGGCACGGGCCTGGGCCCAGGTTTGCAGGATGGTCATGAGTTCACTGAGTTGCTGGCGCATGAACATCCATTTGCTGCGTTCGGCCAGCTTCTGACGCACATACGACTGGCGCAGGCCGGCGAAGCGTTCAACGAAGTCATTGGTACCGAAAAGCGCCTCCTGTGCCCGGGCGAACAGAAAACCCTGAACGTAGCGCGATCCACATTCCAGCGCAAAATTCAGTTGCGCATCGGTTTCCACGCCTTCGGCAATGATCCAGCAGCCGGTTTTTTCGGCCATTTGCGCGAGGGCCTTGACCACGTCGCTGCTTGGCCCGCCCAGTGCGGCCGCCTGAAACAGGCGCATGTCGAGTTTGAGAATGTCCGGTTGCAGCGCCAGCACTCGATCGAGCTGCGAATAACCGGCGCCAAAATCGTCGATGGCGATCCGGGCGCCGGCATCGCGATAGCGTGCCACGACTTCGCTCAGGCGCTGACTGTTACCGCCGAGTTCGGTGATCTCGAAAACAATCCGTTGCGGGTCGATACCATGCCGGGCGAGCTGTTTCAGGCTCGGCAGTGCCTGGTCGGCCCGCAAGCGACTGATCCAGCGCGGTGACATGTTCAGGCTGAGAAACCAGTCCGGCGGTGCTTCGTGCAATCGGCTCAGCGCGTTGTCGCGTATCTGCCGATCCAGTCGGCGCAGCGCGATGGCCGGTGTACGCGGGTCGGCGAACAGCGGTCCGACGGATGCCAGTTGGCCATCGGCCTGACGCAGACGACCCAGTGCCTCGACGCCGGCAATGCGTCCGGTGGCGGTATCGATGAAGGGTTGAAAGCAGGCGAGCGGTTGCCCGTCGATCACGGGGCCTCCTTGTCGTTCTTGTTCTGGTCGAATTCTGCCGGCCGGATAGGCAAGCGGGATTGAACCTCCGGATAAGAGATTCAATCCCGCTGGTGTTGCAAGAATGCAGCCAGATGCGAGGGTTTCAGCGCTTGTTCGAACTCTGCATGACCAGCTTGATCAGCGGAGCGAGGCTGGTGCCGAGGCGGATCAGGCGGGTCAAGCCGCCGACACCACCGTTTTTGGCCCCTTTACCGGTGATGAAGCCCAGCAGCGTCACGGCCGCCACGCCCCATAACGGCGCGTGCTTGATGCCGAAACCGCCCTGCAGGTTTTGCGTCATGCCACGCATGCGTTGCAGAGGTTGCAGTACCTGGCCGGTTTCGTGGCGGATTTCCTGACGATGCATTTCCATGCGCAGACGGATCAGTGCCTTGCGCATTTCCCGGCGTGAGCTGTTGTGCGGAAGTTCAGGCAGGCTCATGGCAGCAGGCGCTCCCGGTCATTGGCCAGTTCTTCCAGCGTGCCGTGGAAGGGCGAGGATTCATCGAAGATTGCGGCCTTCAGACGCAGCGCGCAAAAGATTGCCGCCAGGGTGTAGAACACGCACAGACCAATGATTGCAGCCAGGCGATACGTATCCCAGAACACGATCAGTACGAGGGTCGACAGGCCGACCAGCAACAGCAGCGCAAACACCAGCGCCAGGCCGGCGAACAGCAACAGACTGACGGTGCGTGCTTTCTGTTCCTGCAGTTCGATGCCGAACAACTCGACATGGCTGTGCAGCAGACCGAGAACGGCAGCACCCAGACGACGCGTGGAGGAGGCGGTGCCCGAGTTCGGGCCGGATTCACCGATCGACATGATCAGCGCCGCGTGGCCAGCAGGCCAATCAGGAAGCCGACGCCAGCAGCAATGCCCACCGATTGCCAAGGGTTGGTCGACACATATTCCTCGGTCGCGGTGACCGCCGCCTGACCGCGCTCGCGCAGGGTGTCTTCGGTCAGCTTCAGGGTTTCCCGCGCGCGCAGCAGGCTTTCGTGGATCTGTTCGCGCAGCTCGTCAGCCTGATCACCGGCCAGCGTGGCGGTGTGCTCCAGCAAGCGTTCAGTGTCGCTGACCAGGGTCTGGAAGTCGTTCATCAGGATTTCTTGAGCAGTCTTTGCCTTGATGCTGGCCATGGGGGATCTCCGTAAGTGGCGTTCTGAAGCGGTGTTCTGAAGCGTTCGAGTATGAGCCAAGAGTGAAGGTTCAGTGCAAATGGCTGGTACAACTTTTGCTGTGTCGTGGTGCGTCGATCGGTGGCAGTGCGCTGTTGCCGGGCGCGAAGCCGGGCAGAGCAAGGCCCGGATGATGAAGGTTCATGTCAGCCCATCGACCTTGTGCGCCAAAGCGGTTCACCGACCTACCGGATCAGTGACTGCGTGGTCGCAACTTGGTGCATGAAATGTGCGCATGAACCGCTTTGGTGCCTTTTTCAGCCTCGGGTCTGCCTCCTCATGGAAAATCTGCAAAGCGCTGTGGACACGCTGGTCCACAGTTCCAATACGTTGTTCATTCTGATCGGTGCAGTCATGGTTCTGGCCATGCACGCCGGTTTCGCGTTTCTGGAGGTCGGAACGGTTCGCCAGAAAAACCAGGTCAACGCACTGTCGAAGATTCTCAGCGACTTCGCGGTGTCGACCCTGGCCTATTTCTTTATAGGCTACTGGCTTTCGTATGGTGTGACCTTCCTGCAACCGGCGGCGGTGCTCAGTGCCGATCATGGTTATGGACTGGTGAAGTTTTTCTTCCTGCTGACCTTTGCAGCGGCGATCCCGGCGATCATTTCCGGCGGCATCGCCGAGCGGGCGCGGTTTGTGCCGCAACTGTGCGCCACGGCGCTGATCGTAGCGTTCATCTACCCGTTTTTCGAAGGGATGATCTGGAACGGCAACTACGGTCTGCAAGCCTGGCTGACCGCGCAGTTTGGCGCCGCTTTCCATGACTTTGCAGGTTCGGTGGTGGTGCATGCCATGGGCGGCTGGCTGGCGTTGGCGGCAGTGCTGCTGCTCGGGCCGCGCAACGGACGCTATCGTGACGGCAAGCTGGTCGCGTTCGCGCCGTCGAGCATTCCGTTTCTGGCCTTGGGTTCGTGGATTCTGATCGTCGGCTGGTTTGGCTTCAACGTGATGAGCGCGCAGACTCTGCAAGGGGTCAGCGGACTGGTGGCGGTCAACTCGCTGATGGCGATGGTCGGCGGCACGGTGGCGGCGTTGATCGTCGGGCGCAACGATCCGGGCTTCCTGCACAACGGCCCGTTGGCCGGGTTGGTGGCGGTGTGCGCCGGTTCCGACCTGATGCACCCGGTCGGCGCGCTGATGACCGGCGCGATTGCCGGTGCCCTGTTTGTCTGGTGCTTCACGGCGGCGCAGGTCAAATGGCGGATCGACGATGTGCTGGGTGTCTGGCCATTGCACGGTCTGTGTGGCGTGTGGGGCGGCATTGCCTGCGGAATTTTCGGCTCGACCGCGCTGGGTGGGCTCGGTGGTGTCAGCCTGATCAGCCAGTTGATCGGCACCGCCCTTGGAGTGGCGGTGGCGTTGATCGGCGGTTTCGCCGTGTACGGCTCGATCAAGGCGCTGCATGGTCTGCGCCTGAGCCAGGAACAGGAGTACTACGGCGCTGACCTGTCGCTGCACAAGATCGGCGCGGTGAGCCAGGACTAGGTCTCTTCATCGTCGGCTCCGGGGTAAAAACCGTGAAGCAGGCGATAACGATCAATGCGCACCTGATCGACTTTCTCCTGCACCCGGTGCGCGGGAAACCCAAGCAGGATCAGGGCATGGGAACCGAGCATCAGGCTCGACTCCAGCAGTTCCGGCACCACTTCGCTGGCGCCGGCTGCTTTCAACTCGGCCGACTGGCTGTCGTCCCGGGTTCGCACCAGGATCGGCACGGTCGGGTTGAGGCGTCGGGCCTCCTTGAGAACCCGCAGGGCCACGTCGGCTTGGTCCACGGCAATCACCAGCAATCTGGCGCGCAATAAGCCGACGGCGATCAAAAGATCGCCGCGGGTTGAATCGCCGTAGTGGACGTCGCGTTCGGCGGTGGCGGCTTCCTGGATCCGCACCGGATCGTTGTCCAGCGCGACGTAGGTTTGCCCGGCATTGCGCATGAAGCGTCCGATCGACTGGCCGACACGGCCGTAGCCACAGATCACCACATGCCCGTCGAACCCGGCATTGAGGGCACTGATTTCCTCGATCTGTGCTTCCTGATTGGGCTTGCGGTGCAGGGCGGCGGCGATGCGTGGAGCGGCGCGTAACAGCAGGGGTGTCAGCAGCATCGAGCAGAACGTGGCGGCGAGCAGCAGGGCACCGAGTTCGGCGGGGAGTAGCCGTGTCTGTTGCATCTGCGCCATCAGGGCGAAGCAGAACTCACCGCCCTGGGCGAGGGCAAGGCCGCTGCGCCAGGCCGTTTCACTGTCGCTGCCGCGCCATTTCACCAACAGCGCCACCACCAGACCTTTGATAACCAGTAATCCCAGAGTCATGCCGATAATCAGCAGGCTGTGGCTGGCAAACAGTTGCAGGTCGATCAGCATGCCGATGCTGACGAAAAACAGTCCCAGCAGAATGTCGCGAAACGGCCGGATATCGGCCTCGATCTGATGCCGGTAATGGCTCTCGCCCAGCAGCATGCCCGCGAGGAAGGCGCCGAGGGCCGGAGACAGGCCCAGCAGGTGGGTCAGCCAGGCTGTCAGCAATACGATCACCAGGGCCAGCAGCACGAACAGCTCCGGCGAGCGCGACGCCGCGACTTCCTGGAACAGGCGGGGCAGCAGCCAGCGGCTGGCCAGCAACAAACCGAAAAACAGCAATACGGTCTTCAACAAGGTCAGGGGCAGCGCCCAGTACCAGGCCTGATCACTGCTGCCGGCGAATACCGGTACCAGCGTGAGCAGCAATACGGCTACCACATCCTGAAACAACAGAACGCCGACGGCGTTCTGGCCGTGGCTGCTGAAGATTTCGCCGAGACTGCCCAATTCCTTGGTCACAATCGCCGTGGATGACAGCGACAGGCCGGCGCCCAGCAGCAAGGCCGGTATGGCCGGCATGCCCAGCAGCATCAGCACGCTTCCCAGCAAAAGTGTGGTGATCACTACCTGCTGGCTGCCCAGACGGAAAACCACCTGGCGCAGGGCAATCATTTTCGACAGAGAGAATTCCAGCCCCAGGGAAAACAGCAGAAACACCACGCCCAGTTCGGCAAGATCCGGCAAGTGTTCGCTTTCATTGATCCAGTCGAACGCCTTCGGCCCGACCATCAACCCCACACACAGGTAGCCCAGCACAGGGGGCAGGCGCAGGCGTCGGAACAGGGCAATCATCACCAGGGACGACGCCAGAATGATCAGCAGATTGGCAAACACAAGACACTCCGGGACAGGTCAGGCTCTTCAAGCGTAGAGGTAAAAAACACCGGAGCATCGCGTAAATGGCGATTTTGTGGGCTGATTTACATCAGGGTTTTACGAGGGGCGGGATCGAACCCGGAGGGTGGGTCGACGGGCTTTGCGGGCAAGCCTAGAATGATCACTCGATTTTTGGGGTTGAGCGCACATGCTTCCTGAATGCCAGTTGTTCGGCACCCTGGGGTGCCATTTGTGTGAAGTCGCGGAGGCCGAACTGATGCCGTTTGTCGAGCATGGTCTGCTGGTTGAGCTGGTGGATATTGCTGACGATGAATCGTGGTTCGAGGCCTACAGCCTGCGGATCCCGGTCTTGCGCAGGGTCGATACCGGCGCGGAACTGGGATGGCCATTCAGTGCCGATCAGGTGGTGGCCTTCCTGCGTTGAGGTTTTTTTATTTTCTGCGTTGATGGCGCTCGTCACCTTCGCTCAATCACGGCTTGGCACTGTTCGGGTTATTCGGTTACTGTATGCGCATACAGTAATTGGATTGGCCTGCCATGCCGTTTTCGGGCATTCATCGGGGCAAGCCGGATGTCAGAGGGAGCAACCGTGGTCAATGTCGAACAGTTGAAAAGCAGCGTGAACGGGATGTCGATTGACGTGGTGAGCGAGGCCGTTCGCGAATTGCGCCTGGACGGTCTGGTCACGGAAGGCAAGACACCCTTCAACAAGCTGCATTTCAATACGTGTTTTGCCGAGATCGAAGCCTTGTTCCAGCGTGCTGGCTATCACAAGCAACTGGATGTGGTCGGATATCAGGGACTTCTGTACGCCTTGTACGATCCGGGCCGCTGGGAGGCCGTGGATGTGTTGCGCTGGCTCAAAGAGTTCACCGAGGCGGCGGCGCTCAAATCGATCCCCGCCTGATTCTGCGCTAGGTCTGCTGCGTTCGGTGTTGGATAATGCCGTTCTGCTTTGAGGGTTCGAGTTCTCCATATGTCCAGTACGCCCACGTTTTCCGCCGCACAGAATCAGGCCAGCACGCTTTATCTGCCCCCCGGTAACTGGCGGACAGTGCTCGACTGTCTGTGTGAGCATTTCAGTGCCATCGGGCGCGACCAGTGGCTGGATCGAATCGCCCGGGGGCGGGTGCTTGATGGCCACGGCCAACCAATCGCGCTGGATTTGCCTTACAAAGAAGGGCTGCGTATTCACTACTTTCGAGAAGTGCCGGATGAAAAGCCGATCCCGGTAGTCGAGTCGATCCTGTATGCGGACGATCATCTGGTGGTGGCGGACAAGCCGCATTTCCTTCCTGTGACCCCGGCAGGCGAGTACGTCGAACAGACGTTGCTTCGCCGGTTGATCCGGCGTCTGGACAATCCTCATCTGGTGCCGCTGCACCGGATTGACCGGCACACGGCTGGGCTGGTGATTTTCTCTGCCAACCCGCAGACGCGGTCGGCGTATCAGTCGCTGTTCCCGACGCGGCAGATCGAGAAGCGCTATGAGGCCATTGCTGCCGCGCTGCCCGGGCTGGAATTCCCGTTGGTGCACAAGAGTCGCATGATCGATGGCGAACCGTTTTTCCGCATGCAGGAAGGGCCGGGTGTGAGTAACACCGAAACGGCGGTGGAGGTGCGTGAAAAGAATGGTGACCTATGGCGGTACGGCCTCTATCCGGTAACCGGCAAGAAGCATCAGCTGCGGGTACACATGACGGCGCTCGGGGCGAGCATCTGCAATGATCCGTTTTACCCTGAAGTGCTCAAAGACGCGGTGGATGATTATGCCAATCCGCTGAAACTCCTGGCGCAAGGCCTGCGGTTCATTGATCCGGTTACGGGAGAGCCCCGTGAGTTCGAGAGCCGCATAACGCTGGATTGGTGATCCCGACATCGATCCTTTTCGGTCAGATACGAAAAAGCCCGCATATTGCGGGCTTTTCTGTATCGGGTGTCGAACTGAAAAATCAGAGCTCTTTGACAGTACGAACCTGATCCTTGTTGATGCGAGTGTGCTTGCCGTCCAGTTGTTCGAATTCGTAGAAGCCCGAATCTTCATCATACTTGGGGGCGTCGACAGCCTGGATTTCGCGACCGTCATTCAAGGTGATCACTGTTGGCGAAGCGCAACCGGCGAGGGTGGCGAGGCCCAGTGCGAGCATGAAAGTGGCGAGGGTCCGTTGAGTCATGAGTGTGTCTCCGAAGGGAAATTCTTTTGGTTACTGAGCTTGAGACGTATACAAGGCGTGCAAGTTCCTTGAATGCTGTCAGTCTGACACAGTGTTGTGTGAACTCAACAGTTCAGGGGTGTTGAGGTTAGCCAGGCGTGGGTCGTTGTCAGGGCAAATCAGGGCCTGGGCATCAAGGTCGCGCATCAGCCGGCCGGGGCTGCGTTCTCCCGCGTTCCAGGCTCTTTCGAATGCGGGCAGGAGTGCCGCGGGAATCACGCAAAGCAGGGGCTCCCAATGTTCGTCATGTCGCAACATTAAAGGTTTTTCAGGATTCAGACCGGCCGCCTCGCGCATGTCTCGCAACAGCGCAAGATCGATTCGCGGCACATCGCAGGGCAGCACCAGCAGATGGGGGTGGCGAGCGGCTTTCAGACCCGCAAGTATTCCAGCCAGCGGGCCGGGAAAATCTTCCTCGTCATCGCTCACCAGTTGGTCGGCAAAGGGTGCATAGCGCTCACGATTGCGGTTGCACGAAATGATCAGATCATCTGTCATCGGACGAACCTTGCGCTGCAGATGCGCAATCAGCGGTTCACCGTGCCATTGCACAAGTCCCTTGTCCTGTCCGCCCATTCGCTGACCGCGTCCACCCGCCAGCAGCAGGACGGAGCAGGGTGATAATGGCGTGTTCGAGGTCATGGCAGCTCTCCGCAGGGGCGGCGTAAAAAGGGGGCGCTGTGATATAACACCGGGCTGTTTCTCCTACAACTGGACGAGCCTATGAAAGCCAAGGCTGATGTGCCTTTCGCACCACTCAATATCGCGGTGCTGACGGTCAGCGACACCCGAACCCTGGAAACCGATACTTCCGGTCAGGTCTTCGTCGACCGCTTGATGGCCGCAGGTCACCATCTGGCGCAGCGGGTGCTGCTCAAAGATGACCTGTACAAAATCCGTGCGCAAGTCGCTCAGTGGATTGCCGATGACGTCGTGCAAGTGGTGCTGATTACCGGCGGAACCGGTTTCACCGGCCGCGACAGCACCCCGGAAGCGGTCGCTTGCCTGCTGGACAAGCAGGTTGATGGTTTTGGTGAGCTGTTCCGCCAGATCTCGGTGGCCGACATCGGCACCTCCACCGTGCAATCCCGGGCTTTGGCGGGACTGGCCAATGGCACGCTGGTCTGCTGCCTGCCAGGTTCAACCAACGCGGTCCGTACCGGTTGGGACGGCATACTCGCCGAGCAACTGGACTCACGTCACCGCCCGTGCAATTTCGTCACTCATCTGAAACAGGCGGCGCCTTGTGAATCCCGTGGGTAAGCCGGGCAAGACCGGCAGCCTGATGCCTGTCGAAGCGGCATTGGCGCGGTTGCTGGAAATGGCCGAGGGCTCGCGGATTGTCGAGAGCGAGTTTTTGCCACTGGCGCAGGTTCAAGGGCGGGTGCTGGCGCAGGATCTGGTTTCGACACTGGATCTGCCGCCATGGCCGAACAGCGCCATGGACGGTTATGCCTTGAATCTGGCCGACTGGACCGGCGAGCCGATGCCGGTCAGTCAGAAGATCTTTGCCGGACAGGCGCCCGAGCCCTTGAAGCCGGGTACCTGTGCCCGGATCTTTACCGGCGCGCCGGTGCCTGCGGGTGCCGACTGTGTCGAGATGCAGGAAAACGTCGAGATTCATGCCGATGAGCGCGTGAGGTTCATCGAAACGATGGTGGCCGGGCAGAACATTCGCCCGCAAGGGCAGGAAACGACTGTCGGGGAATTGGTCCTGGCCGCCGGAACCCGGCTGGGGCCGATCGAACAGGGGCTGGCCGCATCGCTGGGTTGTGCAGAGCTCGAAGTGGTTCGCCGGGTTCGTGTGGCGGTGCTGTCCACGGGGAGCGAATTAGTCGAACCGGGCACAACACTGGGGCCGGGACAGATCTACAACAGCAATCGGGTGTTGTTGTGCAGCTGGTTGCAGCGTTTGGGATGTGAAGTGGTGGATGCCGGTATTCTGCCTGATGACCTGTACATCACCCGTGAGCGACTTGGAGAGCTGCAGAATGTAGACCTTATTCTGTCGACCGGTGGCGTATCGGTCGGAGAAGCGGATTTCCTTGGAATTGCATTGAGGGAAGAGGGTGAGCTGACCCTCTGGAAACTGGCAATCAAACCCGGCAAGCCGCTGACGGTCGGACATTTTCGTGGCGTTCCGGTGATTGGATTGCCGGGAAATCCTGCCTCGACACTGGTGACTTTTGCCTTGTTGACCCGACCTTACCTGTTGCGTCGCCAAGGCGTGCAGGATGTCGAGCCGCTGAAGTTTTCAGTCCCAGCAGGATTTGTCTGGCCTCAGGCCGGTAACCGTCGTGAATTTCTGCGTGGTCGCCTGGAGCAGGGACTGGCGATTATCTACCGTAACCAGAGTTCGGGTGTTCTGCGCAGCGCTGCCTGGGCCGAGGGGTTGGTGGAAGTGCAGGAAGGGCGAGTCTTGGCCAAGGGAGACCAGGTGCCATTCATTCCACTCAGCGAGCTTCTCGATTGATTGCAGGCATTTGAAAGGCAGGCACAGTCGCTAAACGATGCCTGCCTTTCAACGGGTCAACGGCCGAGCAGTGTGACGAGCTGATCAAACCGGCTGTTGGCAATCCAGCCCAGCAGTCCGAGCACCATCGCTGTCGCACCTGCCGAGTAGGCAAGACGGTGTTTGATGGCTTTGACGTCGCCTCTGACTTCGTCCATGTCACGTCGAATGTACTTGAGGTGGGTTTCCAGCTCGATGACGCGCGTTTCCATATCGTTTTCTCCAGTATTTCTGGCGTTGCATTTGAATTCGTCTTTAATACTGGCGCGACTGTCGGAGAGAGAGGCAACCGGACTCACGGATACTCTTGCTTCATGGCTTTGCATGGAAACACCCGCCTGATGTGATGGGGTTTTGTGGGCAAATGCCGGAATGCAAATTGTCGAAAGTCCTGAAACTGTATGCACTCATTACATGCACATCCTTGTGTAATTGAATTGAAGATTGCTGACGCCGCCACACGTTCTACCAATGACCAGGCTTGGTCAATTGAGCTGATTCCTTATGTTCTGTACGAAAAATTACCGGTTATGTAGGACGGGCAGGACTGGCTTCAGGAATTAATCAGAAGGCGTGCGACTTTTTTACCCGCGCTGAGGGTCAAGATATCTTGTACTGATTCAATTCCGGGAGTAATCGAAATGAGTGAACGCAAGGCATTGTTGATCCTGCATGGCAAGCAGGCACTCAACGAGGCGGTTCGTGCCGCTGTCGAGAACAAGCGAAAGCAGGGCTGGGAACTGGCTGTGCGCCTGACCTGGGAAGCTGGCGATGCCCAGCGACTGGTAACGGAGGCGCTGGCGGCGGGATATCGCCAGATCATCGCCGGTGGTGGAGATGGCACTCTGCGTGACATTGCCGAAGCGCTGGCGGCCCAGCCGGGAAAAGCCGCTCTGGTGCTTTTACCGCTGGGAACTGCCAACGACTTTTCCCACGCGGCGGGTATTCCGCTGGAGCCGGCCGAGGCGCTTGAGTTGCTTGAAGCGCCCGCCCACGATATCGATCTGGGTGAAGTCGGCGGGCAGATCTTCCTGAACATGGCGACTGGGGGATTCGGCAGCCAGGTAACGGCCAATACGTCGGAAGATCTGAAAAAGGTGTTGGGTGGCGCAGCCTATCTGTTCACCGGTTTGACGCGGTTCAGTGAACTGCATGCCGCTTACGGTGAATTGCAGGGGCCGGATTTTCATTGGCAGGGCGAGTTGCTGGCTCTTGGTATCGGAAATGGTCGTCAGGCCGGCGGCGGACACGTGTTGTGCCCCGAAGCGCTGGTGGACGACGGTCTCTTGGATATCAGCATCCTGCCGGCGCCGCAGGAGTTGGTTGGCACGCTGAAAAATCTGCTCAGCGACGGCTTCGGCATCGACAACATGTTTGTGCGCGCCCGTTTGCCATGGGTTGAAATCAAGGTCGCCGAAGGGCTTTACATCAATCTCGACGGCGAGCCACTGGAGGGCGAAAGTTTGCGGTTTGCGGCGCGCGCCGGGGCGTTGCGTGTGCATCTGCCGAAGGATTCGCCGCTGTTGAGCGCAACGCCTCGACTCAGTCGTCCAGACTGATGATCTGTTCACGCACGGCAAACAGCACCAGGCCCGCCACATCGTAGATCTGCAGGCGTTTCATGATCTGCGAACGGTGGGTTTCCACGGTCTTGATGCTCAGGCCCAGCCCATTGGCGATTTCCCGTGTGGATTTGCCACGCACGATCAAGCGCAGGATTTCCAGCTGGCGAGCCGTCAGGTTGTGTGATTCGGCGACTTCCGGCTGCTGCTTGAGATTACGGGTCAGTGCCTGATTGATCACGGTATGGGCGATGGCAGGACTCAAATAGCGCTCGTTGTTGCGCAGCGCTTCCAGTGCATGTTCGAGCTCGGTGGCCGTGGTGTCCTTGAGCAGATAGCCGTGAGCACCGGACTCCAGCGCCTGCATGATCAGCGCGGGGTCGGTGTGCATCGACAGAATCAGCACTTTGGCGTGCGGGCGTACGCGTCTGAGCCGTTGCAGGGCCTCCAGACCGCCGGTTTCTTTCATGGAAATATCCAGCAATACGATATCGGGAGACAGCAGCTCGACCATCTCAAGCAACTGCGAGCCGTCATTGGCCTCGCCGATAACCGCATAACCGGGAATATCCAGTACCAGGGCGCGCACGCCGGCCCTGATCAGCGAGTGGTCATCCACCAGAAGTAAGTTACAAGTCAACGCATAACCTTATTCGTACTGGCCCGCTCGAGTGCACGGGGCGCCCAGGGGAATAGTGCTTCGATTTGAGTACCTTTGCCGGGCTCGCTGGTCACACTGAGTGTGCCGCCCAGTTGCTCGATGCGTTCGGCCATCCCGGCCATGCCCCGTTGTCCTTCACGACCTGGATTGGCCGCCGGGGAAAATCCCAGACCATCATCGCTGATCAGCAGGGTCAGACCCTGTGGCAGGCGTTGCACGCGGATCAACAGGTTTTTGGCCTGCGCGTGGCGAAGGATGTTGGTCACCGCTTCCTGAGTGATGCGAAAGGCGGCGACGGCCATTTCTTCGGGGATTCCATTCAGGCGCTGCTGGCAGTCCAGACTCCAGTGCACCGAAGTATTGGTCAGTACCTTGAGCAGGTGTGCACGCAGGCTCGCTTCCAGACCAAGGCTGGTCAATTGCCGTGGGTTGAGAATGGCCGAAACGTCGCGCACCTTATTGAGGGTTTCTTCCAGCGTCTCGCAAAGTACCGAACAGTGTTCCTGCATGTCCGCGGGCAAGCGACGCTTGAGCCATTCGCTTTGCAGTTTGGCGGCCGTCAGCAACTGGCCGATATCGTCATGCAGTTCACGGCTCAGGCGATGGCGCTCGTTTTCCTGGACTTCCAGCAAACGGTCGGCCAGTTCCTGAGGCTGGAACTTGATGGATTTGCGCGACAGGCGATGTTGTGTCCAGACGCAGCCCGCAGCCGCCACATTGATCAGCAGCAGGCCGAGCGGCAGCTGCGCTGACAATCCATAGGTCAACAGACTGCCCAGAGCCGAACCTGTACACAGCAGAAGTGTGAACCTGCGGGCATTTTCTCGGGAGGGAGGCCATGTGGTGATTGACTTGAGGCTGGCGTACATAGCGGATGGAGCCAATGGATGTTCGCTGCGGGCAGACCGGTCAGAAAGGCTGGCGGTCTCTGTCTGGAAAACTGTCATTCAGGTTGTTGATTTCAAAATGGTTCAGTGATCGATAATTGAGCGCCAAGTTCGGTGGTGACCGATCATCGAAGCCACAATGCCATTAACTGAAACAACTAACGGGCGGCATAATACCACTTAACATACCGTTGGTCGCGTTTGGCCTATATGTCCAAAGAGTCAGGAAACAGGCCATGTTGGACGAAGGTTCCATAATGGAAAGTTGAAATACCTGATCCGATAATTATCGATGCGGTCGCAAGTTTTCTTTTACACAGGAAAACCCTGATATCAGCAGAGGGTAGTCTGCATTCAGTGAGCGTAATTATTTATTGGGGGGTGTCGCAGGCAGGCATGAACTATTCATTAGCGACATTCGACTGCGAAAGCTGACCGGCTCAAACGGCCCAAGGCGTGCCCGGTTACGCTTGCCGTTCCGACCAGGCTACGAGGGTCAGGGACTTGCCAGTGTGCGGCAATTGAAAGTGGGTCTGGCCGACCTGGCAGGCAAAGGCTTCGATCAGCGACGCCTGCTCGCTTTCATCCAAGCCTAATTGGCCGGTACTTGGGTCAACCAGTTCCAGTTGCCAGGCCATCAGGGTGAAGCAGTCTTTGAGCGCTTCCAGGGCCTGCGCATGCAGATCCACATGATCCTGAACCTGGGTGAGCAGGCCATGCAGGTGCAGGGAAAATTCGGATATCGCCTCAAGTGCCAGGGCATCGGCCTTGTTTGCCAATTTGAGGAGAGTACTGAGCATGCAGTCAATCGCGTCCCTGTCATTGCTGATCAGCTGCAAGTGACTGAGGCATTCTTCAGACTTGGCCAGGAGCGTTTCAGCCTCGACGAGAAATTCGGGGAACCGCTGCGCCCAGTCACTACGGTCGTTCGGCATGCTTATCTCCACCACGTCATGTCTGATGAGGGAATGCCGTGTGTGTCGACGATCGTGAACCGTCGCGAGACCGCGCCCCGGTGTGCATTGGCACAGACCTGGGGTTTCAAGAGGATGTGTTTCCACTGAACTGCGATCGCACACAATAGCCTGACTCCGTTCATGCAATGAGAATGGCGTCACATTAATGGCTATTGGATATCGCGAACATCAGGTTGGGCCTGATTGTCACTAGGGGATTCCCTTAGGCACGGGAACCTGTGGCGCAAATCGGGGTCGCGCCGAAGAGAATGTAGCAGATGATTTCACCGAGCCAGTAAAGCATGATGTTAATGTGACATCAATGCTTGTGCATGGCATTTTGTTGGTGATTTGTGACGGGATCAAGATCCGCCAGATTCAGCCGATAACCCCCAATAGTGAATTCATCAGAACAAGCCCAGGAGTCATTGATGGCCGGCATTCTCGACACGGTAGACCAACGCACGCAACTGGTGGGTGAGAATCGCCTGGAAATTCTCATGTTTCGACTGGCCGGACGCCAATTGTTCGCGATCAACGTGTTCAAGGTTCAGGAAGTCCTGCAACTGCCGAAGCTGACCCTGATGCCCCAGCGTCACCCGTTTGTCTGCGGTGTGGTCAACCTGCGTGGCCAGACGCTGCCAGTGATCGACCTGTCCCAGGCGATCGGCATGCGCCCGCTGGTGCCGGGCCCGAACAGCACGATCATCGTTACCGAGTACAACCGTTCGGTGCAGGCGTTCCTCGTCGGTGGCGTGGATCGCATCGTCAACATGAACTGGGAAGCCATTCTGCCGCCACCGACCAGTGCCGGTCGCCAGCATTACCTGACAGCCATCAGTAAGGTCGACGATCAACTGGTGGAAATCATCGACGTCGAGAAAGTCCTCGCCGAAATCGTGCCGTACAACGCCAAGGTCTCCCGCGACAAACTGGACGATCCGGTGCTGGAACGCGCCCGTGGCCGCGAAGTGTTGCTGGTGGACGACTCCAACGTGGCGCTCTCGCAATTGCGCGACACCCTCGGCCAGTTGGGCGTGAAGATGCACATCGCCAGCGACGGCCTTAAAGCCCTGAACATGCTCAAGGCCTGGGCGGACACCGGGGTGAACATGACCGACAAACTGCTGATGGTGTTCACCGACGCCGAAATGCCGGAGATGGACGGCTATCGCCTGACCACCGAAATCCGCAACGACCCGCGCCTGCGTGGCCTGTATGTGGTGCTGCACACTTCGCTGTCCGGCAGCTTCAACGATTCGATGGTGAAGAAGGTCGGGTGCGACAATTTCCTCTCCAAGTTCCAGCCGGACAAATTGGTCGACGTGGTGCGCCAGCGTCTGATGCTCGACGAAGTACCGGCCTGATCAACCTGTCGAGGCTGACCTCGCGTCAGCCTTTGATTCGCTGACAAAGCTCGTATAGGGTGGCGTTTTTGACCCACCAGGGAGCTGGCCATGCTGCGTCTGAGCGCGCTTTATCGTTACCCGTTGAAATCCGCCAAGGGCGAGGTCCTGCAAGGGATCGGCCTGGACAAACTGGGGCTTGAGGGCGACCGACGCTGGATGCTGGTGGACGAGGCCAGCGGACGGTTCCTGACCCAGCGTGCCGAAGCGAAAATGAGCCAGCTCTCGGCGCTGTGGAACGCCAGCGGTGGCCTGACGCTCAGCGCGCCGGGGCACTCGGCAATCGATGTCGCCTTGCCTGGCAGCGACGACGACCTGCGTGGCGTGACCATCTGGCGCGATACCTTGCGCGTACCGGATGCCGGTGAAGAGGCGGCCCGTTGGGTCAGCGATTTCATCGGCAAACCGACGCGCCTGGTGCAAGTGCCGCTTGAACGCGCTCGTACGACTCAGGCCGGGTACGGCAACGACGACGATCAAGTGGCGTTCGCCGACGGCTTTCCACTGTTGCTGATTGGTGAGGCATCACTGCAACACCTGTCGCAGGAAGTCGGGCGCCCTCTGGAAATGCTGCGGTTCCGGCCGAATCTGGTGATCGAAGGCAGTGATGCTTACGCCGAGGATGGCTGGAAGCGGATTCGGATCGGCGATGTCGAGTTCCGCGTGGTCAAGTCCTGCTCGCGGTGCATTCTCACCACGATCGATCCGCAGACCGGTGAGCGCAGCGCTGACCGCGAGCCGCTGGCAACCTTACAGAAGACCCGCGCCCAGGCCGACGGCGCGATGTTTGGCCAGAACCTGGTCAATGACAGCAATGGCCGGCTTGAAATCGGCATGCCGGTGGAAATCCTCGAATAACCGCTCCTGAAACGAAAAATGCCCGTGTCCTTGGACACGGGCATTTTTCATGACCGCAGGAAACCGTGGTTTCAGCCGCGGTATTCGCACAGGTAGGCGGTGTCGACGGCGACTTTCAGCTGGAACTTGCTGTTGGCTGGCACGTTGAACTGGCTACCGGCAGCGAAAGTTTCCCAGTCGCTGCTGTCCGGCAGTTTGACGGTCAGTGCGCCCGAAACCACGTGCATGATTTCACGCTGGCTGGTGCCGAATTCGTATTCGCCCGGGGCCATGACGCCGATGGTCGCAGGGCCTTCAGCAGTGCCAAAAGCGATCGACTTGACGGTGCCGTCGAAGTACTCGTTGACTTTAAACATGGGCGATTCCTCTCGAAAAGGGCTTAAAAAGGTCGGCCAGTATGCACAAGGCTTCTGGCGCCGTCACCTGCGCTAGAGCGGCAGCACCAACGGCAATAATCGGGCGGTATTGCGCGCATCTTCCAGCGCCCGGTGCTGTTGACCGTTGAACTGCATGCCCGCCAGTTGCAACGCGCCATTGAGGCCCAGCGGCCGTTCGAGGCGTCGGGCCTTGGCAAAGCGCTGTTTCAGATTCATGTGCGGCACCCGGCTCAGGGCGCTGTCGAGTTGCAGTCGCTGCCATTCCTGAAGCAACTGCTTGCGATCGTAATCGCCCCAGCTGGCCCAGCCTTCAAGGCGTGTCTGGTGCTGACCGAGCCAGCGTTCGAACGCCGGCCACACTTCACTCAACGGCTGCGCTGCGTCGATGTTGGCCTGGGTGATGTGCGTGAGTTCGCGGCAAAACGGCGTCAACAAGGGGCGCCGCGTCGGTTTGACGAAGCGCTGAAAGTGATCCTGCTCGCGACCCGCGCGATCCACCAGGGTCGCGCCGATCTCGATGATCTCCATCTCCGTAACCGGCCAGCCACCCTCATCGGTGGTGGCTTCCAGATCTATGACCAGCCAATGGGGCATCGCAGGGTTCCTGATTTCCGCGTCCTGATTATTCAGAGCGTAGCCAAACCTTGCGAATGCGCGCGGCGACTACTCGACCTGCAACAGAACCTGACGATTTTTCACCTGATCGCCGACCTTGACCTGCACCCGCTTGAGCACGCCGTCGATGCCGGCCTTGAGCGGGTGCTCCATTTTCATCGCCTCCAGCACCACCAGCAGCTGGCCCTTGCTGACCGGGCTGCCTTCGCTGACGAGCACATCGATGATGGCGCCATCCATCGGGGCTTTCAACGTGCCGGAACTGACGCTGGTCTGACTGTCGATCACCGCATGAGTTCGATCCACCAGGTGCAGGCTGCCGGGGTGGGTGAACAGCCAGAGCTGCTCATCACACAGGCGATAAGCGTGGCGCTGGCGCAGGCCATCGACCTCCAGCGTCACGGCCCCGGCGGTGTGCTCGATCAGTTTGAGTTCGATAACGCGTTCCGCAACCTGCACTTCAAACGTGTTGTCCGGGCTGGCGCGCAGTTGCACGTTCCAGTCGCAGGCGTCGAGACCGATGCGATAGAGCAACGGCGCACCGGCGTTGTTGCGCCATCCGGACAACGGGGCGCGGTGTTGCTGGGCGGCGGCCTGGTAAAACAGCAGCGCCGCGATGGCCAGTTCTTCGGCACTGGGCGAATAGGCGTGCAGGCAATCGTGATCGGCGAAATGTTGAGGGATGAAGCCAGTACCGAACTCGCCGCTGATGAATTGCGGATGCTGCAACAGGCAGGCGAGCAACCGCTGATTGCTTTGCACGCCCAGCAAAACGCTGTCCTGCACCGCGCACAGCAGTTTGCGCCGAGCCTCTTCACGGGTAGCGCCGTGGGCGATCAGTTTGCCGAGCATCGGGTCGTAGAACGGTGAGATCGACTGCCCTTCGATCAGGCCGTGATCAATCCGTGAACCGCGATCCAGTGCCGGCGCCCAGGCTTCGACACGCCCGGTCTGCGGAAGAAAACCCTGGGCCGGATCTTCGGCGTAGAGGCGCACTTCCATGGCGTGGCCATCGAGTTTCACCTGCGCCTGGGTCAGCGGCAGCGGCTGACCTTCGGCGACCGACAGTTGCCATGCCACCAGATCCAGCCCGGTAATCAGTTCAGTCACCGGGTGCTCGACCTGCAACCGGGTGTTCATTTCCAGAAAGTAGAACCGGCCATCGGTATCAAGCAAAAACTCCACGGTGCCGGCACCTACGTAGTTCACCGCACGCCCGGCCTTGAGTGCCGCTTCGCCCATCGCCTGGCGCAATTCTGCGGTCATCACCGGGCAGGGCGCTTCTTCGATGACTTTCTGATGGCGGCGCTGAATCGAACAGTCGCGCTCACCGAGGTAGATCAGGTTGCCGTGGTGATCGCCGAACAGCTGCACTTCGACATGGCGCGGCTCGATCAGCGCCTGTTCGAGGATCAGTTCATCGCTGCCGAAACCGTTCAAGGCTTCGGAGCGCGCCGTGCGCAATTGCGCCGGCAATTCTTCGGCGCTGTGCACCAGCCGCATGCCGCGCCCGCCACCGCCGGCGCTGGCCTTGATCATCAATGGATAACCGATGCGTTCAGCTTCGCGTGTCAGGGTTGCGTCGTCCTGCTCGGCACCTTGATAGCCGGCGATACATGGCACACCGGCGGCGAGCATGGCGATTTTCGATTGGCGTTTGCTGCCCATCAGTTCGATGGCTTCGACGCTGGGGCCGATGAAGGTCAGGCCGGCCTGTTTGCAGGCACGGGCGAATTCGGCATTTTCCGAGAGAAAACCGTAGCCGGGATGGATCGCGTCGGCGCCGCTGCGGCGGGCGGCGTCGAGGATGGCCGGGATGTTCAGGTAGGACTGCTGCACCGGCGCCGGGCCGATGTTCACCGCTTGATCGGCCATCTGCACGTGCAGTGCATCGGCGTCCGCGTCGCTGAAAACCGCGACCGTGCGATAACCGAGGGCCTGCGCGGTGCGCTGGATGCGGCAGGCGATTTCACCGCGGTTGGCGATCAGGATTTTATGGATGACGGGCATGGTGGTTTTTCCTGAATGTTGGCGGTGGATTGAAGGGCCTCATCGCGGGCAAGCCCGCTCCCACAGGATTCAGTGGTGCTCACAAAAACTGTGGGAGCGGGCTTGCCCGCGATGCTTCTAAGGGGCCCACCTCGGTTTGCGTTTTTGCACAAACGCCATCGTGCCTTCGATGCCTTCGGCACCGGTCACCGCTGCGCTGAACCACTGCGCGGCTTCGTCCAGCAGTTCACTCGACGGCTGGCCGGCGCTGGCCAGCAGCAATTTTTTCGTCACGGCATTCGCTTCGGGGGCGCAGCACAGGACATGGTCGAGCACTTCATCCAGTCGCTCGGCGAGCGCCTGTGGATCCTGCTCGACAAAATGCACCAGTCCCAGGCGCCGGGCCTGATGGCCGTCGAAACGGGCGGCGGTCAGGGCCAGGCGTCGGGTCTCGGTCAGGCCGATGCGCTGCACCACAAACGGCGCGATCTGCGCCGGTAGCAGGCCGAGGCTGGTTTCCGGCAAACCGAATTGCGCCTGATGATCGGCGATGGCGATATCGCTGACACAGGCCAGCCCGAAGCCGCCCCCGAGCACCGCGCCCTGCAACACCGTGATCAGCACTTGCGGCGCGTGCTGTGCTTCTTCCAGCAACGACCCGAACGCTCGGTTCAATTCGCGATAGGCATCGCTGCCCTGGGCGCGGGCGTTAGCCATGTCCTTGATGTCGCCGCCGGCACAGAAATGCCCGCCGGCACCGCTGAGCACCAGTGCGCGAACGCTGCGGTCATCGCGCACGCTGGCCAGCACGGCGCGCAACTCGGCGACCATTTGCAGGCTCATGGCGTTGCGGCTTTCCGGGCGATTGAGGGTGATGTGCAACACGCCGTTGTGCCGTTCCAGCAGCAGCGTCTGGCAATCGGGCAGGGCGCTCATTTCTTTTTCCCCGGCAGAATGCCCATCAGTTTGCAGATGATCCCCAGCATGATTTCATCGGCGCCACCGCCAATCGATACCAGCCGCACGTCGCGGTAGGCGCGGGCCACCGGGTTGTCCCACATGAAGCCCATGCCGCCCCAGTATTGCAGGCAACTGTCGCTGACTTCCCGACCGAGACGTCCGGCCTTGAGCTTGGCCATCGAGGCCAGTCGGGTGACGTCCTGGCCTTTGACGTATTGCTCGGTGGCCTGATAGACCAACGCCCGCAGGCATTCGATTTCGGTCTGCAATTCGGCGAGGCGGAAGTGGATCACCTGATTGTCGATCAGCGCATTGCCGAAGGTCTTGCGTTCCTTGCAGTACTCGATGGTGCTGTCGACGCAGTATTCCAGGCCTTTGATCATGTTCGCCGCGCCGAACAGGCGTTCCTCCTGAAACTGCAGCATCTGCATCATGAACCCGGCGCCCTCATGGCCGATGCGATTGCGCTGGGGCACGCGCACGTTGTCGAAAAACACCTGGGCGGTTTCCGAGCTGCGCATGCCGAGCTTGTCCAGGTGCGAACTGAGGCTGATGCCCGGCGTGTTCATCGGCACCATGATCAGCGATTTGTTGATGTGCGGCTTGTCGTCCGAGGTGTTGGCCAGCAGGCAGATGAAGTCGGCGCTCGGCGAGTTGGTGATCCACATCTTGCTGCCGTTGATCACATAGTCGTCGCCGTCCTTGCGCGCGGTGGTCTTGAGACCGGCGACATCGGAACCGGCGCCCACTTCCGAGACACCGATGCAGCCGACCTGCTCGCCAGTGATGGCTGGACGCAGAAACTCTTCGCGCAACTCATCGGAACCGAAGCGGGCGAGGGCCGGGGTGCACATGTCGGTCTGCACACCGATCGACATCGGAATGCCGCCGCAATGGATGGTGCCGAACTCTTCGGCCGCGACGATCGAATAGCTGTAATCCAGGCCCATGCCGCCGAATTTTTCCGGCTTGGAAATCCCCAGCAGACCGAGGTCGCCGGCCTTGCGGAAAATCTCGTGGATCGGAAAGCGCCCGGCCTTTTCCCATTCATCGACATGGGGGTTGATCTCGTGCTCGACGAACTGGCGGACGGTGCGGCGCAGAGCTTCGTGTTCCGGGGTGAAGATCATTGTTGTTGTTCTCCTTTGATCCGAGGCGATCAGAACCGGCTGACGCCGAAGCTGTTGGGTTGCAACGTGCGGATGTCGGCTTCGTGGCAGATGTCCAGCAGGTAGCCGAGCAGGGTGCGGGTGTCGCGCGGATCGATCAGCCCGTCATCCCACAGGTTGGCGCTGCCGTAGAGGGCAGTGGACTGGCTGTCGAGTTTCTGCGCGGTGACCTGCTCCAGCATGTCGAGCATTTTCGGGTCCGGCACCAGGCCGTCCTTGAGCTGTTTGGCTTCGGTGACGATGCGCAACACCTTGCCGGCCTGGGCGCCGCCCATCACGGCGGTGCGGCTGTTGGGCCAGGCAAAGATGAAGCGTGGATCGAGCCCGCGTCCGCACATCGCGTAGTTGCCTGCGCCGTAGGAGCCGCCGACCACAATCGTCAGTTTCGGCACCCGCGCATTGGCCACGGCCTGGATCAGTTTCGAGCCGTGCTTGATCACGCCGTGCTGTTCCGATTCGGTGCCGACCATGAACCCGGTGGTGTTGTGGAAGAACAGCAGCGGTGTCTGGCTCTGGTCGCAGAGTTGAATGAACTGCGCTGCCTTGCTCGCGCCGTTGGGCGTGATCGGGCCGTTGTTGCCGATGAAACCGCAGGCGCGGCCCTGGATTTTCAGGTGGCCGCAAACGGTCTGTTGATCGAACTCGCCCTTGAACTCCAGGAAGCGCGACTCATCGGCGATCCGCGCAATGATTTCGCGCACGTCGTAGGGTTTTTTCGGGTCGTCCGGGATCAGCCCGAGCAGTTCGTCGATGGGGTACAGCGGCTCCTTGAATTGCGGCTCGGGCAGCCACGGCAGTTGCTCGTTCCAGTTCAGCAGGCTGACGATTTCCCGCACCTGACGCACGCCGTCGGCGTCGTTTTCCGCCAGGTATTCCGCGGTGCCGGCGACTTGCGCGTGCATCTCGGCACCGCCCAGTTCTTCGTCGCTGGCGACTTCACCGGTCGCCGCTTTAAGCAATGGGGGACCGGCGAGAAACAGCTTGGCCTTGCCGCGCACCACCACCACGTAATCCGACAGCCCCGGCTGATACGCGCCGCCCGCGGTGGCCGAGCCGTGCACCACAGTGATCTGCGGCAAACCCATGGCCGACATTCGCGCCTGATTGGCAAAACTGCGCGCGCCTTCGACGAAAATTTCTGCCGCGTAGTTGAGGTTGGCGCCGCCGCTTTCGGCGAGGGTGATGACCGGCAGTTTGTTTTCCTGGGCGATCTGTTGCAGACGCAAGGACTTTTTCAGGCCCGACGGGGAAATCGTTCCGCCCTTGATCGCGCTGTTGTTCGCCACGATCAAGGCGCGCACGCCGGACACGTAACCGATGCCTGCAATCAAGCCGCCACCGGCCGAGCTGCCGTCCTTGTCGTCGTGCAGTTTGTAGCCGGCCAGGCTCGCCAGTTCGAGGAATGGCGCGCCGGGGTCGAGCAACAGATTCAGACGTTCACGGGGCAACAGTTGTCCGCGTTTGTCGAATTTCGGTTTGGCTTCGGCAGCCTTGTGCAGCAGGTTCTGTTCGAGTTGCTGGACTTGCTCGATAGCCGCGAGCATCGCTGCGCGATTGCGGGCGAAGGCTTCGCTGTGCGGGTCGAGTTGGGACTGGATCTGCGGCATGGCTTACTCCTTGTCCTTCAAAACGTCTGGCATGTAGGCCCGGTGAAAACCGTTGAAGGATTCGCTGTGGGTCGCCTTGTGCAGCGGCCAGGCGCGACTGCCCAGGCTGGCCGCGCCGTCGATGCGCAAGGTGCTGCCGCTGATGAACGCGGCAGCCGGGCTGAGCAGAAACACGATCGCCGCGCTGACCTCTGATTCGGTGCCGATGCGCTTGAGCGGCACGTGTTCGCGCAGGGTCGGGATCACGGCTTTGAAGGCGCCTTCGTAGGTGTCCATGCCGCTGGAAGCGATCCAGCCCGGCGCCACCGCATTCACCCGAACCCCGGCATAACCCCATTCGAACGCCGCTGTTTTGGTGAAGTTGTCCATGCCCGACCGTGCGGCGCCGGAGTGGCCCATGCCGGGCATGCCGCCCCACATGTCGGCGAGCATGTTGACGATGTTGCCGCCGTGTTTGCTCATCGATTGATTGAACACTTCCCGGGCCATCAGGAAGCCGCCGACCAGATTGGTGCGCAGTACGGTTTCGAAGCCTTTCTGATTGATCGAGGCCAGGGGCGACGGGTACTGCCCGCCGGCATTGTTGACCAGTCCGTGGATCGGCCCGTGTTCACGGATCAGTTCGCTGACCAGCGCCTTCACCGCTTCTTCGTCACGGATATCGCAGGCCTGCCAGTGCGCCCGACCGCCGTCCTCGGCAATTTCGGCGGCGACGGTTTGCAGCTTTTCCGGTTTGCGCCCGACCAGCACCACGTTGGCCCCGAGCGCTGCCAGTTCATGGGCGGTGCAACGCCCGATGCCACTGCCGCCGCCGGTGACGATGACGGTCTGGCCGCTGAACAGATCAGCCCTGAAAATCGATTCGAACGCCATGGTGCCAATCCTCTAGTCGAACTGTTCGGCGATGCTCTGCGGCACCGGGATCTGGATTTCCAGTAGTTGTTGGGCGAAGGCCTTGCCTTGCGGGTCGATGCGCAGGCTTGCCACGCCGCCGCCACCCAGGGCGTTTTCCAGCAGGAAGTTGAGGCTGTGGGTGCCGGGCAGATACCAGCGTTCGACCCGGCCGTGAATCGGGTCGAGGACATGGTTCATCCAGTCGACGACCACCGCCGGGGTCAGCGCCTCGGCGATCCACGGCAGGTATTCCGGGCGGCGCGGCAAGACGCCGATGTTGCTGTGATTGCCCTTGTCACCGGAGCGCGCCACGGCCAGTTTCACCAGCGGCACACTCGCGTCGGCGCGGCCTTGGGGTTTGGGTGTTTCGTGGGGCAGGGGCAGATCCTGGCTGTCGAGGGTGGCGGGGGCGGGCAGGGTGAACGGGTGAGATTCGCCGGCGATGTCGATCTGCAAGGTGCAGGCGCTTTTGTCGATCAGGAACGAGAACAGCCGGATCAGCGGATACACCGTCGGCCGCCCCCCGACGATGCCGGTCAGGCCCGGCGCCATGCCGGTCGCGGCCTGGGCGATCTCCCGGGAAAACAGGATCAGCGCCTGTTTGTTCGGGTGGCGCACGGCGAGTTTGATCACCACTTCGCGGCTGTCCCGACGCTGGCCGTGAGGGCCGTAGGTGGCTTCGCTGCCGAGCAGTTCGACATCGGTTTCGGTGTACGGTCCCAAGCCTTTTTGTTCGAGCATTTCCGAAGTCTTGTCGAGGATCGCCCGACTGACGCGCCGGGCTTTTTCCACGGCATCGATGCCGGCAATCAGGCAACTGGCGGTGCAGCGGAAACCATCCGGATACGTGGCGCTGACCTTGTATTGGTCGCTGGGCGGCAGGCCTTTGGCGCCGTGGACCCGGACGGCGTTTTTGCCTTGTTGCTGAAGTTTGACCTGGCTGAAATCGCAGACCACATCGGGCAACAGATAAGCCTGCGGATCACCGATTTCGTAGAGCATCTGCTCGCCGACAGTCAGCGGCGTGACCAGCCCGCCGGAGCCTTCGGGTTTGCTGACGATGAACTGGCCGTCGGCGTTGACTTCGACGATCGGAAAGCCAATGTGCTCGTAGTCCGGCACGTCGCGCCAGTCGGTGAAATTACCGCCGGTGCATTGCGCGCCACATTCGATGATGTGCCCGGCCAGGGCGGCTTGCGCGAGTTTGTCGTAGTCATGCCACGACCAGCCGAATTCATGCACCAGCGCGGCGCTGACCACCGCGCTGTCGACCACCCGGCCGGTGATCACGATGTCGGCACCCAGGCGCAGGGCTTCGACGATGCCCGGCGCGCCGAGGTAAGCGTTGGTCGACACGCACATCGGCGGCAGCGGGGCGCCGCTGAACATTTCCGTAATGCCTTGGGAGGCGAGGTGTTTGAACTGGGGTTGCAGGTCATCGCCCGACAGCACTGCAATTTTCAGTGCTACGCCAGCCTTGTCGCAGGCCGCTTGCAGCGCGGCGGCGCAGGCCTTTGGGTTGACCCCGCCGGCATTGCTGATGACGCGAATGTTCTGTTCGGCCAGTTGCGGCAGCAGGGGCGTGAGGACTTCGATGAAATCCCCGGCAAATCCCGCCTGCGGGTCCTTCATGCGCGCGCCGGCCATGATCGACATTGTGATTTCGGCCAGGTAGTCGAAGACCAGATAATCCAGCTGTCCTGCGGCCACGAGCTGCGCGGCGGCGGTCGAGGTGTCTCCCCAGAATGCGCTGGCGCATCCGATGCGAACCGTGGTGGGCATTTTGATCTCCGACTCAGCAACCTGTGACAGAAGTGCATCGAGGCTACCAAGCAAGCGCTTGGTTTGTAAACACCTGGAATTTTCTTCTGCCCAAGCGCTTGCTTGGTCGCGGGTGGCGGCTTAAATTGCCCGCGCAACCCCGCCGTTTCTGCGGCGTACGGCACACTTGAATGATCGACTGTAGGAGACAATGGGTGGATGAGCAAAAAGCCCTGAGGGTCATGCGTGAACTGGTCGATGCCGGCCAGCTGACCGATCCGGACAGCGCTCGCGGCAAACTGCTGCAAGTGGCGGCCCACCTGTTCCGCAACAAGGGCTACGAGCGCACCACGGTGCGCGATCTGGCCGGTGCCGTGGGGATTCAGTCCGGCAGCATCTTTCATCACTTCAAGAGCAAGGATGAAATCCTGCGGGCAGTGATGGAGGAAACCATCCGCTACAACACCGCGCTGATGCGCGCAGCCCTTGCCGATGCCGCCGATGTGCGTGAGCGGGTGCTGGCGCTGATCCGCTGCGAATTGCAGTCGATCATGGGCGGCAGCGGCGAGGCGATGGCGGTGCTGGTGTATGAATGGCGCTCGCTGTCCGAAGACGGCCAGGCCAAGGTGCTGGCGCTGCGGGACATCTACGAAGACCTCTGGCTGCAAGTGCTGGGCGAGGCCAAGGAGGAGGGGTTCATCCGTGGCGACGTGTTCATTACCCGACGTTTTCTCACGGGCGCGCTGTCCTGGACCACCACCTGGTTCCGTGCCGGCGGCAGTCTGAGTCTGGATCAACTGGCCGAAGAGGCGCTGATTCTGGTGCTCGAAGAGCGCTAGGCGCTTTCTATCGGGCCGGGAAACTGGCTAACTTGGCGAAACCGCCTAGCTTGAATGCATGATCGGTACTTTTTCGGGGAGTGGGGTGTTTTGAAGTCTTCGCCAATTCGGACGGCCGCCGGGCTGATGCTCGCAGCGCTGGCTGCTTTATGGGTATTGCCTGCTCCGGCGGCGCAGGTGGTTCGGGTGGGCGCAGCGCATTTTCCGCCCTACACCATTCGCCCGGAAAACGGCGCCGACACCGGCCTGCTGCCGGAGCTGGTCGCCGCGTTGAACAGCGCCCAGAGCGACTATCGTTTTGAACTGGTACCCACCTCGATTCCTCGCCGGTTCGGTGATTTCAAGGATGGCCGCACCGACATGGCGATCTTCGAAAACCCGGAGTGGGGCTGGAAAGACATCCCCCACACCACCGTCGACATGGGTCTTGAGGACGCCGAGATTTTCGTCGCGCAGAACAAACCCGGACGCCAGCAGAATTACTTCGCCGATCTCAAGGGCAAACGGCTGGCGCTGTACAGCGGTTATCACTACGAATTCGCCAATTTCAACGCCGATCCCAAGTACCTCGCAGAAACCTACAGCGCCACGCTGACCTATTCCCACGACAGCAACCTGCTGATGGTCTTGCGCGGACGCGCAGACATTGCCTTGGTGACCCGCTCGTACCTGTTCGATTACCTGCTGCGCAACGAAAAGGTGCGTGACGAATTGCTGGTGTCCCAGC
This sequence comes from Pseudomonas sp. R15(2017), assembly GCF_002112685.1. NCBI lineage: Bacteria > Pseudomonadati > Pseudomonadota > Gammaproteobacteria > Pseudomonadales > Pseudomonadaceae > Pseudomonas > Pseudomonas sp. R15(2017). The sequence continues at coordinate 47,437 of NZ_NEII01000009.1, read as the reverse complement.
GTATCGATCAGATCTATCACCATTACGCGATTCTTAGTCCGAAGGCACCGATCACCGGCGAAGCGTTCGGCAAACTGCTGCAAGGGCTGCGCGACAACGGGCAGATGTTGAAGATCTTCGATCCGTACAAGATCGCGGTGGTGCCGGTAGCGCATCAATGACCGGCGGTTTTTGTCGAGCGGCCTAAATTTTTCGCCCCGGCTCACGTCCCATCGTTGAACTGTCGACGATTATCGTGAGCCCGACCCATGTCCAATCTGAATGACCTGACTGCCCTGGCCCTGCCTTCGGGCAGCCAACTGGTAGCCGATGCCACCGAAAGCCGTCTGAGCCTGAGCCTGGACGGGCAACCGCTGATTCGCCTGCGCCTTGATCGTGAAGGTCAGGGGCCGATCCAGATCGATGAACGCTACGCGCTGCCGCCAGGCCAGGCGCTGTGGGCGGCCTGTTATTGGCTGTTTGCCCGGGATCCGGCGCGTCAGCAATTGATCTGGCAACTGGATCAGGCGCCGACCGAAGCCTTGCTCAGCGGCTTGCTGGTGAGCACTGAAGTGGCAGGCGAATATCGCTGCGAGCGCACGCTGTTCTGGCAACTGCCGCAACCGTGGCTGGGGGCCTCGCTGACCGGCAGTTATCCGCAGCAGATGGTCATCAGCAACGGCAAGCGCCATCCGTTGCGCCCGGTCAAACCGCGCGGTGAGGTTTATCGGCGCTTCGATGCGCGCCTCGGTGCCTGGATTTCCCTGCGAACGGTGGAGATCGAGCAGGATCTGGCGCGTTTCAATCGCTGGCAGAACAGCCCGCGAGTCGCCAGTTTCTGGCAGGAAGAGGGCAGCCTCGAACAGCATCGCGAGTACCTGAGCAAACTCGACGCCGATCCGCACACGCTGACCCTGATCGGTTGTTTCGATGATCAGCCGTTTGCCTATTTCGAAGCCTACTGGGCCAAGGAAGATCGCATCGCGCCGTTCTACGATGCCGACAATTACGATCGCGGCATTCACATGCTGGTCGGGGAAGAAAATCATCGCGGCCCGCACAAGGTGGCGAGTTGGCTGTCGGCGCTGGTGCACTACCTGTTTCTGGATGATCCGCGCACGCAGCGGGTAGTCGCCGAACCCCGTGCCGACAACGCGAGGATGATCGGCCACATGCACAACCAGTGCTTCCACTGCGAGAAGGAATTCGACTTCCCGCACAAGCGTGCGGCGCTGATGATCCTTGGGCGCGAGCGGTTCTTCGACCGGTGCACGCTGGTGTGACATTTCGCTGACAACAAAAAAGATCGCAGCCCTTCGACGAAGGCTGCGATCTTTTTTTGCGGCCGATTTTTGTCAGCGACGGTTTGCGGTCACTGCATCGGCGCGACTGCTCGACACCTTGCGGCAGTGCACCAGCGCGTCGCGAATCATGAAGTTGACCAAGGTCGGCGAAACGCCGAGTTCCTTGGCGATGTCCTTCTGCGGCACGCCGTGCAGGCGGTACATCTCGAACGCATAGCGAGTGCGGACCGGCAGCTCGGTCAGCGCATCGGCGATGTGTTCCAGAGTCGAGAAGTTGATGTGCGAGGTTTCCGGCGAAGCGCCCTGAATGACCACGTTCAACCCTTCCTCCTCGGGGCCGGCGTACTTTTGCTCCAGCGCCTGTTTGCGGTAGTGATCGATCGCCAGGTTACGCACGATCTGGAACAGATAACTCAGCTGGGCCTTGATCGACGACGTGATCGGCGGTGCCGATTGCAGTCGGAAGAACGCATCCTGCACCACGTCTTCGGCGCGTGACCGGCAGCCGGTGATGCGGGCTGCAATCTTGACCAGAATCAGTCGATTGTCGACGAATGCCTGAAGTAGCGGTGAATCGCACCTGCTTGTGGATACTTGTTCCGTCATGGAAATCACCTTGCTGCCAATAGGTTAGTGGGACGCCTGGGGGCGGGGTCGTCCTACACATCGAGCGACAAATTATGTTGAATGATAATGATTGTCAATTGAGAAAGAGAACTAATGATCCATAACAGTGCGAACTGAGAACTGCGACACGCCGCCGCACTCGCCCAAGCGCCCAGCCCCGTTGGCGATCCAGCCTGCCGACTAATTATTTCAAGACGTCATCCGTTCTCATTGGTGAATGGATCCGGGTACGCAGCTCCGGACCTACCGCATTCCAATGCCTTGCACGGTCGGCGAAGACCGTGTCCCGCATGCCTTGCACGGGCATGCCGCAGCCAACCCGATTCCACCAGCAAGCCGAATTCAGGCAGGAAACCTCATGACCGACGCGTTCGAACTCCCCAGCACCCTGGTCCAAGCCCTCCAGCGCCGCGCGGCCCTGACGCCGGATCGGCTGGCCCTGCGCTTTCTCGCTGAAACCGAGGAGCAGGCTGTGGTGCTCAGTTATCGCGAACTCGATCAACGCGCACGCGCCATCGCCGCCGCGTTGCAGGCCGAGGCCGGATTCGGTGATCGCGCGGTATTGCTGTTCCCGAGCGGTCCGGATTACGTCGCGGCGTTCTTCGGTTGCCTGTACGCGGGTGTGATCGCGGTGCCGGCCTATCCGCCGGAATCGGCCAAGCGTCACCATCAGGAACGCCTGCTGTCGATCATCGCCGACGCCGAACCGCGTCTGCTGCTGACCAGCGCCGACCTGAGCGACGCCTTGCAGCAAATCGAAGGCGCGCCGCCGCTGTTGTGCGTCGACACCCTTGACGCTGCACTGGCCGAGCGCTGGGTCGAACCGGCCTTGCCGCAAGACCACATCGCCTTCCTGCAATACACCTCCGGTTCCACCGCGCTGCCCAAGGGCGTGCAGGTCAGCCACGGCAATCTGGTGGCCAACGAACGGCTGATCCGCCACGGCTTCGGCATCGATGTGAACCCCGACGACGTGATCGTCAGCTGGCTGCCGCTGTACCACGACATGGGCCTGATCGGCGGTCTGCTGCAACCGATCTTCAGCGGCGTGCCGTGCATCCTGATGTCGCCGGCGTACTTCCTCGGCCGGCCGTTGCGCTGGCTCGAAGCGATCAGCCAATACGGCGGCACCATCAGCGGCGGCCCGGACTTCGCTTATCGTCTGTGCAGCGAGCGGGTCAGCGAATCGGCGCTGGAACGCCTCGACCTGAGCCGCTGGCGCGTGGCCTATTCCGGCTCCGAGCCGATCCGGCTCGACACCCTCGAGCGTTTCGCCGAGAAGTTCACCGCGTGCGGTTTCAGCGAAGACAGCTTCATGGCGTCCTACGGTCTGGCGGAAGCGACCCTGTTCGTCGCCGGCACACCGCGCGGCACAGGGATTCCTGCACTGCGCGTCGATGATCAAGCCCTGGCGCAGAACCGTGCCGAGCCGGGCGAGGGCAGCCCGATCATGAGCTGCGGCATCAGCCAGCCGGAACATGCGATGCTGATTGTCGAGCCGAACACCCTCGAAGAACTGGCCGACAACGCTGTCGGTGAAGTCTGGGCTGCCGGCCCGAGCATCGCCCTCGGCTACTGGCGCAACCCCGAGGCGACTGCCAAGACCTTCGTCCAGCACGCCGGCCAGACCTGGCTGCGCACCGGTGACCTGGGCTTCATTCGCGACGGTGAACTGTTCATCACCGGTCGCCTGAAAGACATGCTGATCGTGCGCGGTCACAACCTCTACCCGCAGGACCTCGAAAAGACGGTCGAGAACGAAGTGGAGGTGGTGCGCAAGGGCCGTGTCGCGGCGTTTGCGGTCAATCAGAATGGCGAGGAGGGCATCGGCATCGCGGCGGAAATCAGCCGCAGCGTGCAGAAAATCCTCCCGCCTGAAGCGCTGATCAAAGCCATTCGCCAGGCCGTGGCCGAGGCGTATCAGGAAGCACCGAGCGTGGTTGTGCTGCTCAATCCGGGCGCGTTGCCGAAAACTTCCAGCGGCAAGCTGCAACGTTCGGCCTGCCGCAATCGTCTGGCTGATGGCAGCCTCGACAGCTACGCCGTATTCCCCTCAGCCACTGCTGAAACCGCTCAGGACTCGACCGCGTCCGCCTCCGAACTGGAAGCGTTGATCGGCAAAGTCTGGGCCGAGCAACTCAACGTCAAACAGGTCAACGCCGACGATCATTTCTTCCTGCTCGGCGGCAACTCGATCGCCGCCGCTCAGGTGATCGCCAAGGTCCGCGAAGAGCTGAGCCTGGAGCTGAATCTGCGCCTGCTGTTCGAAGCGCCGACCCTGTCCGCGTTCGCCGCCGCCGTGGCGCAACAGCAACAGGACGGCGGCAGCGCCCAAGGCGAAATCACCGCGTTGTCGCGCAACGAAGCCTTGCCGCAATCCCTGGCACAAAACCGTCTGTGGATCACTTGGCAGCTTGACCCGCACAGCAGCGCCTACAACATTCCCGGCGCCCTGCGCCTGCGTGGCGAACTGGACGAGGACGCCCTGCGCGCCAGCTTCCAGCAACTGATCGAGCGCCACGAATCCCTGCGCACCCGCTTCTTTGAACGCGACGGCGTGGCCCTGCAACAGGTCGAAGCGGCGGGCGAGTTCAACCTGCAACTGATTGACATAAGCGACCTGCCGGCCAGCGAACGTGAAGCCCGCGCACAACAGATCCGCGAGGACGAAGCCCGCACCCGATTCAATCTGGAAAAAGGCCCGCTGCTGCGGGTGACGCTGGTTCGCCTCGACGACGAAGATCACCAACTGCTGGTGACGATGCACCACATCATCGCCGACGGCTGGTCGCTGAACGTGTTGATCGACGAGTTTTCGCGTCTGTACGCCGCCGCGTCCCAAGGCCAGCGTGCCGAACTGGCGCCGCTGCCAACCCAATACGCCGACTACGGCAGCTGGCAGCGCCAATGGCTGGCGCAAGGCGAGGGTGAGCGACAACTGGCGTACTGGAAAGCACAGTTGGGCGATGAGCATCCGACTCTGGAACTGGCGACCGACCATCCGCGCTCGGCCAAGAAAAAGCACAGCGCCGCGCGTCATAGCGTTCGCCTGGGGATCAGCCTCAGCGACGCCATTCGCCAGACCGCTCAGGCCTATCAATCCACGCCGTTCATGCTGCTGCTCTCGGCTTTCCAAAGCCTGTTGCATCGCTACAGCGGCGAACGCGACATCCGCATCGGCGTACCCAACGCCAACCGTCCGCGTCTGGAAACCCAGGGCCTGATCGGCTTCTTCATCAACACCCAGGTGCTGCGCGCCGACGTCGATTCGCGTCTGACGTTCACCGAACTGCTGGCGCAAACCCGTCAGGCTGCGCTCGGTGCCCAGGCGAATCAGGATCTGCCATTCGAACAACTGCTCGAAGCCTTCCCGCAGGCCCGCGAGCGGGGTCTGTTCCAGGTCATGTTCAACCACCAGCAACGTGACCTGAGTGCGCTCAAGCGCCTGCCGGGCCTGCTCGCCGAAGAACTGCCGTGGCACAGCCGCGAGGCCAAGTTCGATCTGCAACTGCACAGTGAAGAAGACCGTAACGGTCGCCTGACGCTGTCCTTCGACTACGCTGATGAGCTGTTCAACGCCGCGACCATCGAGCGCCTCGCCGAGCATTTCAGCAACCTGCTGCGTGCTGTCTGCGAAAGTCCGCAACAATCCATCGGCGAGCTGCAACTGCTGACCGCCGCCGAACACTCTCAGCAAACTGCGTGGAGCGTCGCCCCGTGCACTCCGGCGCAACAATGGCTGCCGGAACTGCTCAACGAACAAGCCCGGCAAAATCCGGATCGCACCGCGCTGCTGTGGGACGGCGGCAGCCTGGACTTCGCAGAACTGCACGCCCAGGCCAACCGTCTCGCCCATTACCTGCGCGACAAGGGCGTCGGCCCGGATGTGTGCGTGGCCATCGCCGCCGAGCGCTCGCCGCAACTGCTGATCGGTCTGCTGGCAATCATCAAGGCCGGTGGCGCCTATGTGCCGCTTGATCCGGATTACCCGGCTGAACGCCTGGCTTACATGCTCAGCGACAGCGGCGTTGAACTGCTGCTGACCCAGACGGCATTGCTCGACCGCTTGCCGGCCAGCGAAGGCGTCAGCGTGATCGCCATGGACACCCTGCACCTGGAAAACTGGCCGAGTCAGGCACCGGGCCTGCACCTGCACGGCGACAACCTCGCCTACGTGATTTACACCTCGGGCTCCACCGGCCAGCCGAAAGGCGTGGGCAACACTCACGCGGCGCTGGCCGAGCGTCTGCAATGGATGCAGAACACTTATCGCCTGAACGACACCGACGTGCTGATGCAAAAGGCGCCGATCAGTTTCGACGTGTCGGTGTGGGAGTGCTTCTGGCCGCTGATCACTGGCGCGCGCCTGCTGATCGCCAGCCCCGGTGAACACCGGGATCCGCATCGCATTGCGCAATTGGTTCAGCAGTACGGCGTGACTACGCTGCACTTCGTGCCGCCGCTGCTTTCGCTGTTCATCGACGAACCGTTGAACGCCGAGTGCACCAGCCTGCGTCGCGTGTTCTCCGGCGGTGAAGCGCTGCCGGCGGAACTGCGCAACCGCGTGTTGGCGCAACTGCCGGCGGTGCAACTGCACAACCGTTATGGCCCGACCGAAACCGCGATCAACGTCACTCACTGGCATTGCAGCGTGGCCGATGGCGAGCGTTCGCCGATTGGCCGGCCGCTGGGTAACGTGGTTTGTCGCGTGCTCGACAGTGATCTGAATCCAGTGCCGGCCGGTGTGCCGGGTGAACTGTGCATCAGCGGCATTGGCCTGGCTCGTGGCTACCTCGGCCGTCCGGCGCTGACCGCCGAGCGTTTCGTGGTCGATCCGCTGGGCGAGCAAGGCGCGCGTCTGTACCGCACCGGTGACCGCGCCCGCTGGACCCACGATGGTGTGATCGAATACCTCGGCCGTCTCGATCAGCAGGTCAAACTGCGCGGCTTCCGCGTCGAGCCGGAAGAGATCGAAGCGCGTCTGCTGGCTCAGGACGGCGTGGCTCAGGCCGCCGTGCTGGTGCGTGAAACCGCCGCCGGCCCGCAACTGATCGGCTATTTCACCGCCACCGATGCCAGCGAAAATCAGGACGCGCAAACTGCTCGCCTGAAAACCGCACTGGCCGCCGAACTGCCGGAATACATGGTTCCCGCGCAACTGATGCGCCTGGACGCCATGCCCCTGAGCCCGAGCGGCAAACTCGACCGCCGCGCCTTGCCCGAGCCGCAATGGCAAGTGCGCGAGCACGTCGAGCCGGTCACCGAGCTGGAACAACAGATCGCCGCGATCTGGCGCGAAGTGCTCGGCCTGAAGCAGGTCGGCCTGCGTGACGATTTCTTCGCCCTCGGCGGTCACTCGCTGCTGGCCACGCAAATCATCTCCCGCACCCGGCAGGCCTGTGACGTCGAACTGCCGTTGCGCGCCTTGTTCGAGCACAGCGAACTCGGTGATTTCGCCGAGCAGATCCGCCAGATCCAGGCCAGCGGTCGCACCAACCAACAGCCGCCGATCGACAAGGTTGATCGCAGCAAACCGGTGCCGCTGTCCTACTCGCAACAGCGCATGTGGTTCCTCTGGCAGATGGAGCCGGACAGCCCGGCGTACAACGTCGGCGGCATGGCGCGCCTGCGTGGCGTCTTGCATGTCGAGCGTTTCGAAGCGGCGCTGCAAGCGTTGATCCTGCGCCACGAAACCCTGCGCACCACGTTCCCGAGTATCGACGGCGTGGCCCGTCAGCAGGTGCATGCCGAGACCGGCGTGCGCATGGACTGGAAGGATTTTTCGAAATTCGCCGCCGATGTGCGCGAGCAGAAAGTCCAGCAACTGGCCGACGACGAAGCGCACCTGCCGTTCGATCTGGAAACCGGTCCGCTGCTGCGCGCCTGCCTGGTCAAGACCGCCGAGCAGGAGCATTACTTCGTCCTGACCCTGCACCACATCGTCACCGAAGGCTGGGCGATGGACATCTTCGCCCGTGAACTCAGCGCGCTGTACGAAGCGTTCGTCGACGATCGCGAATCGCCGCTGCAACCGTTGCCGGTGCAGTACCTCGACTACAGCGTGTGGCAGCGCAACTGGCTGGAGTCCGGCGAGCGTCAGCGTCAGCTCGACTACTGGACTGCGCAACTGGGCCGCGAACATCCACTGCTGGAACTGCCGGGCGACCGCCCGCGTCCGCCGGTGCAAAGTCACCAGGGCGAGCTGTTCCGTTTCGACCTCAGCGACGATCTTGCCGCGCGGGTTCGGGCGTTCAACGCGCAGAACGGCCTGACCCTGTTCATGACCATGACCGCCGCCCTCGCGACCTTGCTTTACCGCTACAGCGGCCAGACCGATCTGCGCATCGGCGCGCCGGTGGCCAACCGTATCCGCCCGGAAAGCGAAGGGCTGATCGGGGCGTTCCTCAACACCCAGGTGCTGCGTTGCCAGCTCGACGGCCAGATGTCGGTCGGCGAATTGTTCGAGCAGGTGCGTCATACCGTGATCGAAGGGCAGTCCCATCAGGATTTGCCGTTCGATCATCTGGTTGAAGCCCTGCAACCACCGCGCAGCGCGGCGTACAACCCGCTGTTCCAGGTGATGTGCAACGTGCAGCGCTGGGAATTCCAGCAAAGCCGCATGCTCGCCGGCATGACCGTCGAGTACCTGGCCAACGATGCGCGGGCGACCAAGTTCGACCTCAACCTGGAAGTTACCGATCTCGACCATCGCCTCGGTTGCTGCCTGACGTACAGCACTGATCTGTTCGACGAACCGACCATTGCACGCATGGCCAGGCACTGGCGCAATCTGCTTGAAGCGTTGATCGCCGACCCGCAACAGCGTCTCAGCGAACTGCCGTTGCTCGATGCGCCTGAACAACAGCAATTGCTCGACAGCCTCGGCGTCGAGCCGGGCGAGCGTCGTCTCGATCAGTGCATTCATCATCTGTTCGCCGAGCAGGCACTGGTGCGCAAAGATGCGCCGGCCCTGACCTTTGCCGGGCAGACCATGAGCTACGTGGAACTCGACGCCCGCGCCAACCGTCTGGCCTGGGCGCTGCGTGAGCGCGGTGTCGGCCCGCAAGTGCGGGTCGGTCTGGCGCTGGAGCGTTCGCTGGAAATGGTCGTTGGCCTGCTGGCGATCCTCAAGGCCGGCGGCGCCTATGTGCCGCTGGACCCGGAATACCCGCTCGACCGCCTGCATTACATGATCGAAGACAGCGGCGTCGGCCTGCTGCTCAGTGACCGCGCGATGTTCAAGGCCCTCGGCGAACTGCCGTCGAACGTGGCGCGCTGGTGCCTGGAAGACGACAGCGCCGCGCTGGCCGATTACCCGGCTACCGAGCTGCCTTTTATCAGCCTGCCGCAGCATCAGGCGTACCTGATTTACACCTCGGGTTCCACCGGCAAGCCGAAAGGCGTGGTGGTGTCCCACGGTGAAATCGCCATGCACTGCCAGGCGGTGATCGAGCGCTTCGGCATGCGTCCGGACGACTGCGAACTGCATTTCTATTCGATCAACTTCGACGCCGCCACCGAACGTCTGCTGGTGCCGCTGCTCAGCGGCGCGCAGGTGGTGCTGCGTGCGCAGGGTCAGTGGGACGCGGAAGAAATCTGTGGCCTGATCCGTGAACATCGGATCAATATCCTTGGTTTCACCCCGAGCTACGGCAGCCAGTTGGCGCAGTTCCTCGCGACGCAAAACGACACTCTGCCGGTGCGCATGATCATCACCGGCGGCGAGGCGCTGACCGGCGAGCACCTGCAGCGAATTCGCGCAGCGTTCAAGCCGAGCCTGTTCTTCAACGCTTATGGCCCGACCGAAACCGTGGTCATGCCGCTGGCCAGCCTTGCGCCGGAAGTATTGGAAGAGGGCGCCGGCAGTGTGCCGATCGGCAGCGTGATCGGTGATCGCGTGGCCTACATTCTCGACGCCGATCTGGCGCTGGTGCCGCAAGGTGCGACGGGTGAGTTGTTCGTCGGCGGTGCCGGTCTGGCGCTGGGGTATCACGAGCGTGCGGGCATCACTGCCGAACGTTTCGTCGCCGACCCGTTTGCCGCCGATGGCGGGCGCATGTACCGCACCGGCGACCTGGTACGCCAGCGCGCCGATGGCTTGGTGGAGTATCTGGGGCGGATCGACCATCAGGTGAAAATCCGAGGTTTCCGGATTGAACTGGGCGAGATCGAAACCCGCCTGCTCGATCACGACTCGATCCGCGAAGCGGTGGTGCTGGCGCTGGATGCGCCGAGCGGCAAGCAACTGGTCGGCTATCTCGTGACCGAGGTCGCTTCGCGAAGCGAAGCCGAGCAGGCCGAACTGCGCGACGCGCTGAAAGCGCACCTGAAGACGCAACTGCCGGACTACATGGTGCCGACCCATCTGATTCTGCTGGCGAGCATGCCGCTGACCGCCAACGGCAAGCTCGATCGCCGCGCGCTGCCGGCGCCGGATCCGGAGCTCAATCGTCAGGATTACGTGGCGCCGAGCAACGAACTGGAACAGACCCTGGCGCAGATCTGGTGCGAGGTGCTCAACGTCGAGCAGGTGGGTCTGAACGACAACTTCTTCGAACTGGGCGGCGACTCGATCCTATCGATTCAAGTGGTCAGCCGTGCGCGTCAGCAGGGTATTCACTTCAGCCCGCGCGATCTGTTCCAGCACCAGACCGTGCAGACACTGGCTGCTGTCGCCAGTCGTACTGAAACCGTCACCGCCGAGCAAGGTCTGGTGTCCGGCGAATCGAGTCTGACGCCGATCCAGCACTGGTTCTTCGACACCGACATTCCCGAGCGTCAGCACTGGAACCAGGCGTTGTTGCTGGAGCCGACTGTTGCGCTGGAACCTCATCGTCTGGAACAGGCGTTGCTGGCGGTGATCGAGCAGCATGACGCCTTGCGTCTGCGCTTCAGCGAGGTCAACGGCGCATGGCAGGCAACCCATCAAACGGTCACCGATGCCGCCGTGCTATGGCAGGTTCGCGTGCCGTCGATGGACAAGTGCACCGAGCTGTTCGCCGATGCCCAGCGCAGTCTCGACCTCGCCCACGGCCCGCTTTTGCGTGCCGTGCTGGTCGATGGGCCGGACGCTCAACAACGACTGTTCATCGCGATTCATCACCTGGTGGTTGACGGTGTGTCGTGGCGGGTTCTGCTCGACGATCTGCAAACCGTGTATCGCCAGCTCGACGCCGATCAGTCGGTGAAACTGCCGGCGAAAACCAGCGCCTTCAAGGACTGGGCGGCACGCTTGCAGGCCTACGCCGGCAGCGAATCCCTGCGTGAAGAACTGAGCTGGTGGCAAGCGCACCTGGCCGGCCCGAATGCCGACTTGCCGTGCGAACGTCCCGAGGGTGGTCGCGAGAACCGCCATGCGCAAACCGTCAGCGTGCGTCTGGATGCCGAGCGCACCAAGCAGCTATTGCAACAGGCACCGAGCGCCTACCGCACGCAGGTCAACGACCTGTTGCTGACCGCGCTGGCCCGCGTGCTGTGCCGCTGGAGCGGGCAGCCGTCGGCGCTGATTCAACTGGAAGGCCACGGCCGCGAAACCCTGTTCGACGAGATCGACCTGACCCGCACCGTCGGCTGGTTCACCAGCGCCTATCCGCTGCGCCTGACTCCGCACAACATCGAAGAAGCGGCCGGGCAGGGCGCTTCGATCAAGGCGATCAAGGAACAGCTGCGCGCCGTTCCGCACAAAGGCCTCGGTTATGGCGTGCTGCGTTATCTGGCCGATGACGCCAGTCGTCAGAGCATGGCGGCGTTGCCGAATGCGCCGATCACGTTTAACTACCTCGGCCAGTTCGACCAGAGCTTCGGCAACGATGCGCTGTTCCGTCCGCTCGACGAGCCGGTCGGTGCGGCCCACGATCCGCACGCACCGTTGCCGAACGAGTTGAGCGTCGACAGTCAGGTGTACGGCGGGGAACTGCTGCTGCGCTGGACCTTCAGCGCCGAACGCTACGCCGCGCAGACCATCAACGAGCTGGCCGATGCCTACGTCGGCGAGTTGCAGAGCCTGATCGAACATTGCCTGCAAGACGAGGCCGGTGGCCTGACGCCGTCGGACTTCCCGCTGGCGAAACTGACCCAGGCCCAACTCGATGCACTGCCGGTACCGGCGGCGCACATCGAAGACGTGTACCCGCTGACGCCGATGCAGGAAGGCATGCTGCTGCACACCTTGCTCGAACCCGGCACCGGTCTGTACTACATGCAGGATCGCTACCGCATCAACAGCGAACTCGACCCTGAGCGTTTCGCCCAGGCGTGGCAAGCAGTGGTCGCCCGTCACGAAGCGTTGCGTGCGTCGTTCTGCTGGAACGTTGGCGAAGACATGCTGCAAGTGATTCATACGCCGGGTCGCACGCCGATCGAATATCTGGACTGGAGCGCCATCGCTGACGCCGAGCAAGAGCCGAAACTGCAAGCGCTGCTCAAGGCCGAGCGCGAAGCCGGGTTCGATCTGCTCAATCAGGCACCGTTCCACCTGCGCCTGATCAAGGTCGGCGCGGCGCGTTACTGGTTCATGATGAGCAACCACCACATCCTGATCGATGCCTGGTGCCGCTCGCTGCTGATGAACGATTTCTTCGAAATCTACACCGCCCTCGGCGAAGGTCGCGAAGCGCAACTGGCAGTGCCGCCGCGCTACCGCGATTACATCGGCTGGCTGCAACGCCAGAGCCTGGCCGAAGCGCGCCAGTGGTGGCAGCAGAACCTGCAAGGTTTCGAGCGCACCACGCCGATCCCGAGCGACCGTCCGTTTCTGCGTGAACACGCCGGTGAAAGTGGCGGCATGATCGTCGGCGACCGCTACACCCGATTGAATGTCGAGGACGGCGCCCGTCTGCGTGAGCTGGCCCAGGCCCATCAACTGACCATCAACACCTTCGCCCAGGCGGCGTGGGCACTGGTGCTGCGCCGCATGAGCGGTGATCGCGACGTGCTGTTCGGCGTGACCGTGGCCGGGCGCCCGGTGGAAATGCCGGAGATGCAGCGCACCGTCGGCCTGTTCATCAACAGCATCGCGCTGCGGGTGCAGATCCCGGCGGACGATCAGCGCGTCAGCGTGCGTCAGTGGCTGAGCGGTCTGCTCGACAGCAACATGCAACTGCGCGAGTACGAATACCTGCCGCTGGTGAACATCCAGGAACAAAGCGAACTGCCGAAAGGCCAGCCGCTGTTCGACAGCCTGTTCGTGTTCGAAAACGCCCCGGTGGAAGTCTCGGTGCTGGACCGCGCGCAGAGCCTCAACGCGACCTCGGACTCGGGCCGTACCCACACCAACTTCCCGTTGACTGCTGTTTGCTATCCGGGCGATGACCTCGGTCTGCATCTGTCTTACGACCAGCGCTATTTCGACGAGTCGACCATCGAGCGCATGCTCGGCGAGTTCAAACGTCTGCTGCTGGCGCTGGTCGATGGCTTCCATGGCGATATGGCTGACCTGCCGCTGTTGGGCCATGAGGAACAGGACTTCCTGCTCCACGGCTGCAACCAGAGTGAGCACGACTATCCGCTGGAGCAGAGCTACGTCGAGCTGTTCGAAGCCCAGGTCGCGCAACATCCGCAACGTATTGCCGCCAGTTGCCTTGATCAGCAGTTGAGCTACGAGCAACTGAACCAGAACGCCAACCGTCTCGGCCATGCACTGGTCGCGGCCGGGGTGCAGAGGGATCAACCGGTGGCGCTGCTGGGCGAGCGTAATCTGGATCTGCTGGGCATGATCATCGGCAGCTTCAAGGCCGGTGCCGGTTACCTGCCGCTGGATCCGGGACTGCCGAGCCAGCGTCTGCAACGCATCATCGAGCTCAGTCGTACGCCGGTGCTGGTGTGCACCGAAGCTTGCCGTGAACAGGCGACGACCTTGCTGGATGAGTTCAGCTGCGCCAACCGTCCGCGCTTGCTGGTGTGGGAAGAGGTTCAGGCCGGTGCGGTTTCGTCGGCGAATCCGGGGATCTTCAGCGGCCCGGACAACCTGGCCTACGTGATCTACACCTCGGGCTCCACCGGGTTGCCGAAAGGCGTGATGGTCGAGCAGCGCGGCATGCTCAACAACCAGTTGAGCAAGGTGCCGTACCTGAACCTGAGCGACGCCGATGTGATCGCCCAGACCGCTTCGCAAAGCTTCGACATTTCGGTCTGGCAGTTCCTCGCCGCGCCGCTGTTCGGGGCGCGGGTGGACATCGTGCCGAACACCATCGCCCACGATCCGCAAGGCTTGCTGGTGCATGTGCAGCAGCAGGGCATCACCGTGCTGGAAAGTGTGCCGTCGTTGATTCAGGGCATGCTCGCTTCAGATCGTCTGAGCCTCGACGGCCTGCGCTGGATGTTGCCGACCGGTGAAGCCATGCCGCCGGAACTGGCGCACCAGTGGCTGCTGCGTTATCCGCAGATCGGTCTGGTCAACGCCTATGGCCCGGCGGAGTGCTCCGACGACGTGGCGTTCTTCCGCGTCGACCTGGCCTCGACTCGCGGCAGTTACCTGCCGATCGGTACGCCGACCGACAACAATTTGCTGTACCTGCTCGATGGCGCGCTGGATCTGGTGCCGCTGGGTGCGGTGGGTGAGTTGTGTGTGGCGGGCACCGGGGTCGGTCGCGGTTATGTCAGCGATCCGCTGCGCACCGCGCCGGTGTTCGTGCCGAATCCATTCGGTGCGCCGGGCGAGCGTCTGTACCGCACCGGTGACCTGGCGCGCCGTCGCAGTGACGGGGTGCTGGAGTACGTCGGCCGGGTCGACCATCAGGTGAAGATTCGCGGTTACCGGATCGAGCTGGGTGAAATCGAGGCGCGTCTGCACGAACAACCGGAAGTCCGCGATGGTGCGGTCGGTGTGCAGGAGGGCGTCAACGGCAAGCATCTGGTTGGCTACCTGGTCGCCGCAGATTCTGCACTGAACCAAAGCGAACGTCTGGAGCGAATCAAGCAGCGCTTGCGCGCCGAACTGCCGGAATACATGGTGCCGCTGCACTGGTTGTGGCTCGACCGGTTGCCGCTCAACGCCAACGGCAAACTCGACCGCAAGGCCTTGCCGGCGCTGGAGATCGGCCAGTTGCAGGGCCAGGATTACCTGGCGCCGCGCAGCGAGCTGGAGCAGACCCTGGCCGATATCTGGGCCGAGGTGCTGAAGGTCGAGAAGGTCGGGGTACGCGACAACTTCTTCGAGCTCGGCGGCCATTCGCTGCTCGCCACGCAGATCGCCTCGCGGGTGCAGAAAGCCCTGCAACGGGACGTGCCGCTGCGAGCGATGTTCGAATGCAGCACGGTGGAGGAACTGGCCGGGTACATCGAAGGGCTGGCGGCCAGCGACATTACCGAGGAGAAGGTTGATCGGTTGAATGACCTGATGGCGGAACTGGAGGGGTTGTAGTCTTCAGCGTCAGTGAACTCAACATCGATCAACCGGAACATGGATGTACGTTTGTATAGTTGACGATCCTGAACCGGCAGCCCAGTCTGCCGGTTCTCTTTTTTGTCGCGGGGGTGATCGATGGCTTTCTTCGAAGTTGACGGACAGGCGCTTCACTACATTGATCAAGGCACGGGCCCGGCGGTGTTGCTGGCTGGCAGCTACCTGTGGGACCAGGCCATGTGGGCACCGCAGATCGCTGCGCTGTCGCCGCACTATCGAGTGATTGCACTGGATCTGTGGGGCCATGGCGAATCCGGTCGCTTGCCTGAAGGCACCGCTTCGCTGGACGACATCGCCCGTCAGGCCCTGGCCTTGCTCGATCATCTGGACATCGACCGGGTGACGCTGGTCGGGCTGTCGGTCGGCGGCATGTGGGGCGTGCGCCTGGCGTTGTCGGCGCCGCAGCGGCTCAACGGTCTGGTACTGATGGACACTTACGTCGGCGTCGAGCCGGAGCCGACCCGCCAGTACTATTTCTCGCTGTTCAAGCAGATCGAGGAAAGCGGCGGGATCTCCGAGCCACTGCTGGATATCGTGGTACCGATCTTCTTCCGCCCGGGCATTGATCGGGCGTCGGCGCTGTATCAGGATTTCCGCGCCAAACTCGCCGGCTATTCGGCGGAGCGCTTGCGTCAAAGCATCGTGCCGATGGGGCGCATCACCTTTGGCCGTGACGATCTGTTGCCGCGTCTGGGCGAACTGAATGCGGCCACCACGCTGGTGGTCTGCGGCGATCAGGACAAACCACGCCCGCCGTCGGAAGCACGGGAAATGGCTGAGTTGATTGGCTGTCCGTGTGTACTGGTGCCGGAGGCGGGGCATATCTCCAATCTGGAGAATCCAACCTTCGTGACCGACACGCTGCTGAAGTTTCTGGCTGGGCTGAAGTAACGAAAACGCCCACGCATTGCGTGGGCGTTTTTTTATTTCGGGCCGAGAATCTTCGCCAGTTTGTCCGGCGTCGGCGCGCCTTGCTGTTGTTGCAGTTCGCCCTTGTCGTCCATGTAGAAGATCGCCGGGGTGGCCTGCAAGTCCAGGTCTTCCATCAACTGCATGTTCGCCGCGAGTTTGGTCTGCACGGCAACCGGAATGTCCTTCAAGGCCTTGAGCGTGCTGGCCTTGCCGGCTTTCTCGTGATCTTCCAGGGCTTTGCTCGGGTCTTTGGCGGCGAGCAGGGCGGCGGCTTTGGCCGGGCTGTCTTCGCGGATGATGCCGACCATGATGTGTCGCAGCTGCACCTTGCCGGCCTTGACCCATGGACGGGCCTGTTCCCAGAACATGTTGCAGTACGGGCAGTTCGGGTCGCTGAACAGGTACACCGTGCGCGGCGCATCCTTGTTGCCGTCCTGAATCCAGTTGCTGGCCTCGAACTTGGCCCAGACTTCCTTGGCCATCGGCGCGTAGACCAGTTTTTGCAGCGGCGCGCTGCTCAGGTCGTTACCGTCGGCGTCGTACAGGTTGCCCAGCAGCACGTGCTTGCCGTCCGGCGTCAGGTACAGCGCCATGCCGCGGTTCTGGTATTGCGCGGCGTAACCGCGCAAGCCGTCCGGTGCGTCGAACTGGCCGACGATTTTTGCGCCCTTGGCTTCAATCTTCTTGATTGCTTCAGGCAATTCTTCGGCGGCCTGTACTGACGGCAAGTGCAGCAGGGCTGCGCTCATGGTCAGCGTCAGCAGGTGGCGGAGGCGGGGCATGGCAGTTTCCTTGAAGAAGAGGTGGCCGGATTCGGGCTGGAAGCCGGGGTGTCGAAGTTTTCCAGGGCGCGGGCCAGGCTGGCGTTCGACAGCTCGCCCAGATGGCTGCCCAGCAGACGACCGTCCGGGCTGTAGAACAGGGTAGTCGGCAGGGCCATGGAGCCCACGGCCTGGCCGAGGCGTCCGCTGCGGTCGAACAGCACGTTGTTCAGGCTCAGGCCCTGGGTTTCGAGAAAAGTCGCAACGCTTTGCATGCTTTCGGCCTGGTTGACGAACAGGAACGTCAGGTCCGGGCGTTGTTGCTGGGCGTTTTCCAGCACCGGCATTTCCCGTCGGCACGGCGGGCACCAGGTGGCCCACAGGTTGATCACCAGCGGCCCGCCCTGATAGTCGGTGAGTTTCACGGTTTCCCCGGCGGCGTTGCGCAAGGTGATGTCCGGCAGGCGCGTGCCTTGCTCGTAGATGTTCAGCGACAGGGTCGCCAGCACCCAGAACGCCACACCGCTGACCACACCGAAACCCAGCGGTCGACGCAAACCCGGCCGGCGCCAGCCGCGATACAGCGCCGCGAGCAACAGCACGATCACCCCCGGCCAGGCGAGGAAGCCGCCGTCGCGCAAGTCGATGATCTGCCAGAGATCGTTGCGATAGTGCCCCCAGTACATGGCGACAAACGCCATGCGCGCCGCCAGCATGCCGAGCAGAAACAGGCTGAACAGCGCCGACTCGGGGTTGTCACCGCCGCGCTTGGCCACCCGCCAGCCGACGAAGGTCGCCAGCGCCAGCGCGCTGATCAGCAGCAGGTGGTTGAGGGCGATGGCAAAGGTGCCGAGGGTGAAGGTCAGCATTAACGGGCGTCTCGGGTGGTGGTCCAGCGTTGCAGGAAAGTATCGGCATCGACCTCGCCGGTGATGCGCTGGCTGCGGCGCTCTTCGCCGTCGGCGCCGATCCACACGAAACTTGGTGGCCCCGGCACTTTATAACGGCCGAGCAGTTCGCGGCTGGCGGCATTGTCGGCGGTGACATCGAGTCGGAGCAAGCGCACATCGCTCAGGGCCTGCATCACCCGCGCCTGGCCGAACACCTGTTTCTCCATGACTTTGCACGACACGCACCAGTCGGCGTAGTAGTCGAGCAGCACCCATTGGCCCTGAGCTCTGGCGGCGTCAAGCTCACGTTGCAGGGCGGCGGGATCCTTGATCGTCGTGAAGGCTTCGTGGCCGTTCGGGGCCGCCGTGCCGACGCGTCCGGCGCTGTACACCTGCAACGGCTGATACGGGTCGTCACTGCCCCCCGCCGCACCGACCACCAACAGACTGCCCCACAAGCCCAGTAACAGCGAACCGGCACCGAACAACTGCGCCACGCGACCAAAGCCGTCGGATTGTTTCCAGGCGCTGTAAGCGGCAATCAACAGCAGCGCACCGCACAGACCCAGCCACAGCGACGGATCCAGCACCGGTCGCAGCATCAGCAGCGCGGTGGCGAGGAACAGGAAGCCGAACACGCCTTTGAGCAGATTCATCCACGCGCCGGGCTTGGGCAGGAAGCGATTGCCGACCGTCACCAGCAACAGCAGCGGCACGCCGATGCCGATGCCCAGGGCAAACAGGATCAGGCCGCCGTGCAGTGCGTTGCCGCTTTGCGCGATGTAGAGCAGGGCGCCGGCCAGCGGTGCGGTCATGCACGGGCCGACCAGCAGACCGGACAGCGCGCCCAATATGCCGGCGCCGATCAGGCTGCCACCGCGCTGACTGCGTGAGGCGTGTTCCAGTCGATCCCGCAGGGCGACCGGCAATTGCAGCTCGAAGAAGCCGAACATCGGCAGCGCCAGAACCACAAACACCGCCGCGAACGTCCCGAGCAGCCACGGGTTCTGCAACCACGCCTGCAAGTTGGCCCCCAGCAGCGCGGCGATGACGCCCATCGCCGCGTACACCAGCGCCATGCATACCACATAGCTGCCGGCCAGCGCGAAACCGCGACGCGGCGTGGCACCGCTGCCCACCACCATGCCCGCCAGAATCGGCAGCATCGGCAGCGAACACGGCGCAAACGCCAGCAACAGCCCCAGGCCGAAGAACACCAGCAGACTCCAGCCCAGCGAGTGCTGTTGCAGACCGCTGGCCAGTGCCTGATCCGGCGCCTCATCTGTCGTTGCTGCGGCTTTGCCGCCGAGGTCGATCACTCGGGTCTGCGGGGGATAGCAAAGACCGGCGTCGGCACAACCCTGATAACTGACCTTGATCTGGCCCTGGGCGGCAGGCGGGATTTTCAGCTCGAGGCCCTGGCGATAAACCGGTTGCTCGCCGAAATATTCGTCACTGTGGGATTCCCCTTCAGGCAGGGCCGGGACGTTCTGCGTCGCCAGCCCGTCGAATTTCAGACGCTTCTGATACAGGTAGTAGCCGTCGGCGATTTGCCAGAACAGTTGGGTCTCACCGGAATCCAGACGTTCCGAGGTCAACACGAATGCCTTGTCGACCGGAAGAAACTCCGGTTTTGAAGCAAAGGGATCTTTCCCCGCCTGGGCCAGACTTGAAATCAACAGTGCAAAAAACAGAAAAAAATGACGCATGGAGAAGCCTTGTCCCTGTGCAATTGAGGGGCACAATGGCGGGCAGTGATTAACCGATGATTAACCGGGGACATCCATGCGCCAAAACCGCGAAGCACTGAAGCTTCCAGCTAAATGGGCCGTCAGAGCCCCCGGGTTAATCCGGCGAATCTGCCATTGATATTGTGCGCATCTCCTTCGACTCGGCCTTTTTGCATGTTGTAAATCACGAATTGCTCATTAGTCAGGAAGATGTACCAGAGGTTATCGCTGAAAGTGGGGTCGATTTGCGCAGCGGTAATAAGACGATGTTTATACGGTTCAAGTCCAGGTAGTACTGAATTGGGTTGGTGGTTTATTTTTTTGCGTTACAGTATCGAATGTCAGATGAGTGCCATCATTCAACAGGAAGCGAAACAGGTACTTGTGCCCGATTGCTTCCAGCCAGGTGCCGGCAACAATTCTGTCGAAGTACGGCAGGATAGGGGTCCAGAGAGAATTGGCGAGATTGTAAAAGGCATCAGCCTTGTCAGTGTCCTGGTTATAGGCGCAAACCCATGGACGATTGCCGTTGTAAAAGAACAACCAGCTAATGTCCTTGTCGCCCGCCTGTGTTTGTGTAAATCCGAAGCGCAGGTGCTTGGCATAGGCATCGAACCCTTCCCAGTTGCCCTTGATCGGTTTTGGATAATCATTCAGTACTTTTTCGTCGCCATTGTCATAGCGGGAGAAGATGTCAGCATCTTTGAAGAAAAAATAAATCCGGTCAGCACCGGAGCGCCAGTCGATAGCGACAAAGTTATTGAGTTTGGACATTGGGTTTTCCTTTGATAAGTAGTGGTTATTATTCGGTTGTATCGGCTTTGTATCTTTTGCGCTTTGAGATTACCGTGGTGAATAACTTTTTCGCACTGGGTTTGTGATTGCTGTTTGTGTCAGTTGGAACTTGTTGAGTTGTTGTTTGTTAAGTTTTTAGTTGCCGTTGCGGCAGTCGGCTTTGATAAGAAACTCGCCCGTGGGCGTAGCCATCGGGATCGTGCTTTTCCTTGGCGCGGGCAGTGTCCATAATTGCCGCTTAATCCTCTGCTGCTTGAATCGCGTTTTTTCTCATGGAGCTCCCATGCACGTACTGGTTTGCGAAGACGACGAGTTGATCGCCAGCGGGATTGTTGCCGGGCTGACAGCGCAAGGCCTGACCGTCGAGCACGTCAACACGGCCTCCAAGGCGCGGGCGATTCTCAAGGTCGCCGAATTTGACGTGATGGTGCTCGATCTCGGCCTGCCGGACGAAGATGGCCTCAAGTTGCTGCAACAACTGCGTCAGCAAGGGCTGGAAATTCCGGTGCTGATCCTGACTGCGCGGGATTCGGTCACGGATCGGGTCGACGGCTTGCAGTCCGGCGCCGACGACTACCTGCTCAAACCGTTCGACCTGCGCGAACTGTTCGCCCGTCTGCAAACCCTGTTGCGCCGGGTGGCCGGGCGCAGCGTCAACCTGATCGAACATGGCGCACTGACCTACGACCCGAGCAGTCGCGAAACCACGCTGGCGGGCCGTCCGGTGGATCTGTCCCGTCGCGAACAATCCCTGCTGCAAGCCTTGCTGCACAACCGTGGCCGGGTGCTGTCCACCGAGCAGTTGAAGGACAGCGTCTACGGTTTCAACGATGAACTGGAGAGCAATGCGCTCAACGTGCACATCCATCACCTGCGCAGCAAACTGGGCAAGGGCATCGTCGAAACCGTGCGCGGTCTGGGTTATCGCCTGGGCCCGGCCGATGGCGGAGAAACCGACAAGTGATGAGTCTGCGCCTGCGCCTGAGCCTGACTCTCGGCGCTGCGTTCGCGCTGATCTGGGCCCTGGCGGCCGCCTGGATGCTCAGCGACCTGCGCAACCAGATGATGTTTTCCCTCGACCAGCGCCTGGTGGCGTCGGCGCGGATGGTCGCCGGCTTGCTGGAACAATTGCCGGCCATTCCGAGCAAAGGCGAGGGTACGCATTTCAGCGCCGAGCAACTGAACATTCCCGGCGGCATGGCGTGTCAGGTCAGCTCGCTGCGCGGAGAAATCCTCGCTCGCAGCCACAATAATCCGGAACAGGCACTGGAAGCGCAGAAAATGGGTTTCCACGATCAGATGATCGATGGCGCGCCTTGGCGCAGCTTCACCCTGGCTCGGGGCGATGTGCGAATTACCACTGCCGACCGGGTGATCGAGCGCGAGGCCCTGAACATGTCGATCCTGCTGGCGGCCTCGGTGCCGGTGGGCGTGGCGTTGCTCGGCTGCCTGTGCCTGTTGTGGCTGGGGATCGGCCAGGGTCTGGCACCGCTCAACCGCTTGCGTGAAGCCTTGATGCGCCGCAACGCCGACTCGCTTGAGCCGTTGCAGTTGCAGTCATTCCCCAGTGAACTGAAACCGCTGCTCGAAACCCAGAATCAGCTGTTCCAGCGCATCGGCAAGACCATCGAGCGCGAACGTCGCCTGACCGGTGATGCCGCCCATGAATTGCGCAGCCCGCTGACCGCGATCAAGACCCACCTGCAAGTGGCGCGCATGACCGAAGGCAGCGCTCGCGATCAGTCCCTGGCCCGGGCCGAGGAGGGCGCTGACCGCCTGCACCGGACCCTTGAGCAATTGCTGTTGCTGGCCCGGGTCGAAGGCAGTCTGTCGTTCGACGACGGCGTGCAGTGCAGCGCCGAGCAGGTGGCGAAACTGGCGATTCAGGACTCGGCCAGCGACCAGCGCCAGCGGATCAGGCTTCACCTGCCGGAACACTTGTCCGCTGCGCCCCTGCAAATGCCGGCGGTCCTGTCGATCGCGGCGCTGCGCAACCTGCTGGATAACGCTTTGCGTCACACGCCGACGGACGGCGCGGTGGACCTGAGCCTGGAGACCACCGCCAATCGCGTGCGTTTCGTGGTACGTGATCACGGCCCGGGCATTGCCCCGGACGATCTGCAGCATCTGACCCAACGGTTCTGGCGCAACGGCCAGAGCACCGGGTGTGGACTGGGGCTGGCGATTGTCCAGGCCATCGTTCAGCGCTGCGCCTGCACCTTGCATTTCGACAGCCGCCCGGATGGTTTGCGGGTCGAGCTGACCATGCCGCTGCAACCGGTCTGACTTGATGCCGGGCACATCAAATGTAACCTCTCTCCATTAGTCATCCGTCGGCCGCGACGTTATTGTCGGCCAGCCTTTGACTCAATGGATTGAGGGAAACAGCGCCATGGAAGCACCCATCCACATCTGTCCCGCCACAGTCGCCGACGCCGGCATCATCAGCCGGATTCTCGAACGCTCGATCCGCGTCGGTTGCGCGCTCGATCATCGCAACGATCCACAACTGGTCGACCACTGGGTTCGCCGACAATCGGCGGAACACATCAGCGGATGGCTCGCTGATCCGCATCTCTATCTGAATATCGCGCTTCTTTACGATAAGCCGGTCGGCGTCGGCATGGCCGCGGCCAATGGCCAGGTCACCTTCTGTCATGTGCAGCCGGAGTGGTTTCGTCGCGGTGCGGGGCGCGCACTGATGGGCGATCTCGAGGGTTGGCTGCGGATTCGTGGCCAGCCTTGCGTCACGCTCGCCAGCACGCGAACCGGCGAGGCGTTCTACCGGCGTCTGGGGTATCGCGAAGCAGCATCTGCTTTCACGCATCACGGCGTTTTGAGCCTGCCGATGCACAAGCCGCTGGGGTTGTCGGCCTGACATTCGATCAAGGGTGTAAATCCTCGACACGCTGGTGCGTTTCCAGAACAGGAAAACCAGCATGTGCGCTCCGCGACCGGAACGCGCACCTGCCCGGTGTGCAGTTTTGGTCACTATCCATAGCGTATTGAGGGGTCGAGAGATGTCAGTCGCCACCAGCCTTATCGAAGAGTCGTCGGCCCGGATCGCCTCCGCGCCGGCAGAAACGCTGTATCAATTCAATGAGTCGCCGTTGCTGGCCCGCCAGAGCCAGCAGGAATCCAATGCCCGCAGCTACCCGCGCCGGATTCCCCTGGCGCTGAAGCGCGCCAAAGGCCTGTACGTCGAAGACGTCGAGGGCCGCACCTTCATCGATTGTCTGGCAGGTGCCGGCACCTTGGCGCTGGGGCATAACCACCCGGTGGTGATCGAGGCGATCCAGCAGGTGCTGGCCGATGAACTGCCGCTGCACACCCTGGACCTGACCACGCCGGTGAAAGACCAGTTCGTGCAGGACCTGTTCGGCCTGTTGCCACCTGCATTGGCCAAGGAAGCGAAAATCCAGTTCTGCGGCCCGACCGGCACCGACGCCGTGGAAGCCGCGCTGAAACTGGTGCGCACCGCCACCGGGCGCAGCACCGTGCTGTCGTTCTCCGGCGGTTACCACGGCATGAGCCAGGGCGCCTTGAGCCTGATGGGCAGCCTGGGCCCGAAAAAGCCGCTGGGTGCGCTGCTCAGCAACGGCGTGCAATTCATGCCGTTCCCGTACGACTACCGTTGCCCGTTCGGCCTCGGTGGCGCGGCGGGTGTGAAGGCTAATCTGAGCTACCTGGAAAACCTGCTCAATGATCCCGAGGCTGGTGTGCAATTGCCGGCAGCGGTGATCGTCGAAGCGGTGCAAGGCGAGGGCGGTGTGATCCCGGCTGACGTCGAGTGGCTGCGCGGTCTGCGCCGCATCACCGAAAAGGCCGGCGTGGCGCTGATCATCGATGAGATCCAGAGCGGCTTCGCCCGCACCGGCAAGATGTTTGCCTTCGAACACGCCGGCATTACCCCGGACGTGGTGGTGCTGTCCAAAGCCATCGGCGGCAGCCTGCCGCTGGCGGTGGTGGTGTATCGCGAATGGCTCGACACCTGGCAGCCGGGTGCCCATGCCGGTACGTTCCGCGGCAACCAGATGGCGATGGCCGCCGGTTCCGCGGTGATGCGTTATCTGGTCGAGCACAAGGTCTGCGAACACGCTGCCGCCATGGGCGAGCGCCTGAGTGAGCACCTGCGCATTCTGCAGCGCGATTTCCCGCAACTGGGCGACATTCGCGGTCGTGGTCTGATGCTAGGTGTCGAACTGGTCGATCCAAGCGGCACGCCGGACGCTCTTGGACATCCGCCGGCGTTTGCGCGTCTGGCGCCGCTGGTTCAGCGCGAATGCCTCAAGCGCGGGCTGATTCTGGAGCTGGGCGGGCGCCATGGTGCGGTGGTGCGGTTTCTGCCGCCGCTGGTGATCACCGCCGCCGAAATCGATCGCGTCGCCGAGATCTTCGGCCGTGCACTCAGCGCGGCGACCGCAGCCCTGTAAATTTTTCGCCGCGTCGAACGTTCTTTCTACATACCCGGCTGCACCGTCGTGCAGCCCACCCTTACAGCGATGGAGACACAGCATGACGTCAGTATTCGACCGCGAGGACATCCTCTTTCAAGTCGTGGTCAACCACGAAGAGCAGTACTCGATCTGGCCGGACTACAAGGCTATCCCGGAAGGCTGGCGCACCGTGGGCAAGAGCGGCCTGAAGAAGGAATGCCTGGCCTACATCGAAGAAGTCTGGACCGACATGCGCCCGCTGAGCCTGCGTCAGAAGATGGAAGCGCAAGCGGCTGCCCAGTAAGCCTTCAGCTAAAAAGAAACCCGCTGGACTGGAAACAGTCAGCGGGTTTTTTCATGTCTGGAAGATCGGCCTTGATGATCGTTCCCACGCTCTGCGTGGGAATGCCTCATTGGACGCTCCGCGTCCGCTTCGCAAGGGACGCGGAGCGTCCCGGGCTGCATTCCCACGCGGAGCGTGGGAACGATCAACGGGGGGGCAACTGGCCTCAGGCGCCGGCCAGGCCCTTGAGCAGCACATCCAGATTGCCTTCCAGCTCTGCCACCGGATCCGCCGCGTCGGTGCTCAGCACCAGCAGATGACTGCCCGATTCGGCAATCGCCGCTTTGACCGCGTCCGACGGCTGCCGATGGTGCAGCACCACTGCTACGTCGTTGTCTTTCAGGGTCGCGGTGAGTTTTTTCAGATCTTCCGGCGTCCACTCGGCATCCGGTCGGGCGTCCTGTCCGATCAATTCCAGATTCAGGCTGCCGATCAGGTAACCGAAGTGATCGCTCAGGCTCATCACGCTCAGGTTGTCGGCACTGGCCAGGCGCGCCTCGCTGTCGGCACTGAGTTTCAGCAAGCGCTGTTTCAGTGCGGCCAGATTGGCTTCGATCTTCGGTTTGTCCTTCGGTGCCAGGCGCACCAGATCCGCCGCCATCACATCGGCCATGCGCCCCATGTTGTTGCTCGCCAGCCACGGTTGACTGTTCAGGCCGTCGACCTTGAGCCCCGGTTGCACAGCAATGCCGGGCAGGGCGCCGTCCACCGGGCGGGCGGCGTCGACTTCGACGATGCGGATGTTGCTGCGTCTGGCGATCGGGTACAGCGGATCATCGGCCCACAGCGAGCGCACGCCGATCACGGCATCGGCGCCGGTGGCCAGTTTGCTCAGCGCCGGGGCGCCGCGACCGGTGAAGTAGGCAGTCTGACGGCTGCCCGGCAGATTCGCCGGCGCAGCGCGTTCGAGGCTGATGTCGGTGCCCTTGAGCAGGACTTCGCCCAGACCATAAGTGATCGGCAGCGAGGCCAGCACCCGCAACGGTTTCTCGGCAGCCAGCAGAGGGCTCGAAACCGCGCCGGTGAGGGCGATGGCCAGGGTCAGTTGTCGCAATGAAAAAGCCATTTATCCAAGGTTCCCTTTCAGACTGGGGACGACGCCCCGGGCAATCGCGGCGAGGGCGAAGGCGATACCGGCGACCAGAATGATCGCGGCGCCGGACGGAATCGGCAGGTCGAACACGATCGGTGCAAGAATCCCGCACAGGGTACTGACCGTGGCGATCAGCACCGAGCACCAGAAAAAGCCCTTGAGCGACTGGCTGAGCAGGCGCGCAGCCGCCGCTGGAATCACCAGCAGCGCACCGACCAGAATCGCGCCAATGACTTTCACGGCGGCGACGGTGATCAGCGTCACCAGAATCACGAACAGGTAATCCAGGGTTTTCACCGCGACGCCGCGCACCGCCGCCAGTTGCGGGTTGAAGCTGGCCAGCATGATCCGGTTGTACAACGGCAGGGCCAGCGCCATGACCAGCGAGCCGACAATCGCCAGCACCAGCAGGTCATTGCCGTTGACCGTCAGCACCGAGCCGAACAGCACGTTTTCCAGAATGTGCACGTTGATCTTGCCCGCCAGAATCAGCAGCAGACTGGCACCCAGGGCGAGGGACACCGACAGGAATACGCCAATCAATGTGTCCGGAGCCAGGCCGGTACGGTTGCGCAAGTAGTTGAGCAGAATGCCGAACAGCAGGCAGTAGCCGAACAGGCTGCCGTACGGCCCGGTGTAGGGCTCGCCGAGCAGAATGCCGATGGCCACGCCGGTCAGTGCCGCGTGACCCACCGCCTCGGAGAAAAACGCGAAGCGCTTGACCACCACCAGCGTGCCGAGGCCACCGAGCACCGGGCCGATCAGTAGGCCGGCAAGCAGCGCATTGACCACAAAACCGTAGGCCAGGGCTTCCGGCAGGTAACCGGAGGCGGCCCAGCCCTGCACCATCAAACGAAAGGCTTCGTAACTCATCAGGCAGCGCTCCGTGGATGGGTCGAGAACAGGGTCAGCAAACGTTCCGGGGTCAGGGCCTGTTGCGGCGAGGCGTCGAACAGCACTCGGCGGTTGAGGCCGGTGACGCGATTGGCCAGACGCCCGACTGCTTCCAGATCGTGCTCGATCCACAGCACGGTGATGCCCGCCGCACGCCAGTCGCCCAGCAGGCGTTCAAAGACCTGAATCCCGGCTTCATCGAGGGCCGACATCGGTTCGTCCAGCACCAGCAGTTGCGGTGCCGGAATCAGGCCCTGGGCGAGCAATACCCGCTGGCGTTCGCCACCGGACAGCGCACCCATCCGGCGCTTGCGCTTGTCCTGCATACCGACCCGCTCCAGCGCATCACCGATAGCGCCGGCGTAGCGTTTGCTCAGGCCGAGAAAGGCCGGGCGGCGCTGGCACATGGCAGCCATGAAATCGTCGACGGTCATCGGCAGGCCCCGATCGAACTCCAGCGCCTGCGGCACGTAACCGATGGTGCCGGGCTCGCCGGGCCATTGCAGGCTGAGCCGGCCCTGATGGGGCATCTGCCCGAGCAGGGTCTTGATCAGCGAACTCTTGCCGCCGCCGTTGGGACCGACCAGCGCATGCACGCTGCCGGGCTGCACCTGGAAGGTGACTTTGTCGAGGATCGTCGTGCGGCCGAGGGTCAGGCTGACGTCGGCGAAATCCAGGGTCGGGCCGCTGCTGGCAATCGACAGGTTTTCCTGAGCCGTCATGCGCCGGACTCCTGAATCGCCCGCACCACGGTGTTGAGGTTGCCGGTCATTTCCTTTTCGTACTTGTCGGCGGTGTATTCGCCATAGGAAATGTGCGACAGCGGGTACAGCTTCACACCGGATTCACGCTGAATGGTGTCGACGTAGGTGGACGGGAAATCCATCTCGGAGAAGATCACTTTCACGTCCAGCTCGCGCAGTTGGTCGATGGTTTTCTTCAACTGGCTCGGGCTAGGCTCGATGCCGTGGGCGGGTTCGACCACGGCGGTGACTTCCAGACCGAACTCGCGCAGCAGGTAGTCATAAGCGGCGTGCACTGTGGCCACCCGCAGTTCGGCGTTCGGTGCCTGGGTCAGCTTGGCCAGGGCGTCGGCGCGCATCTGCCGCAGGCGTTTGCCATAGGCGCGGGCGTTCTGGGTGTAGGTCTTGGCGTTGTCCGGGTCGAGCTTGCCCAGCTCCCGGGCGATGTTGTTGACCTGGGCAATCGAGGCGCTGATCGACAGGAACGTGTGCGGGTTCACCACTTTGCCGGCACCGCGCGCGGCAACCCCGGTGGCGGCCAGCAACGGCACGTTTTCGTTGGCTTCGATGGTCTTGATCTTCGGCGTTTCGCTGGCGGCGATCATGCGGTCGGCGAAGTCGTCATGGCCGACCCCGTTGAGCACGATCACATCCAGCCCGCTGATGCGCTTGATGTCTTCGGCGCGCGGCTCGTAGGCGTGCGGGTTGAAGCCGGCGGGAATCAGCGGCACGACTTCGGCCTTGTCGCCGACGATGTTCGCCACATAGCTGTAATACGGATGCAGGGTGATGCCGATGCGCAGGCGCTTGGCCTGATCGGCGCTGGCCAGCGGGCTCAGCAGGCAGGCGCACAGACCGATTAGCAGCAGGCGCAGGAAAGGACGGCGTTGAGATGAACTAGGCATGGGCAAGCGGTCTTCTCTCGAATGAAGGCGAGGGTTCAATGACGATGTTCGCGGGTCACCCCGGCATCGAATTGCGCGACGATCTGTTTCCAGCCGGCAGCGCTTAGCGCTGCATCGGACAGGTCTGTCGGCGCTTGCAGATCGGTGGCGCGGTTGAGCCAGATGTCCGGCGCGGCGTCGTTCAGGCGCATCAGAAACGAGCCGGCCACGGCGGGTGCCTGGCTGTGGCCGAAGTAGGCGGCATTGGCCAGCAATTGCCAGACATGGCCGCCACGGCTCACAGAGCTGGCGTCCTGGGCGAACGGTGCGAAACCTTCATCCGCCAGGTTCTGCGGGGTCGGCAGCGCTTGCTGTTCCTCGCGCAGCAGGCGGATCTCGTCGAGGGTTACCCGCAAGTCGGCATAGATGCCTTGCTCGCTGGCGCCGAGATCGCGCCGGGCATCGAGCTGATGGCTGGAAACCGGCTCCGGTTCGTGGGAGACGCCGCGCCATGCGATTACCGATCCGGCGACCGCGAGGATCAGCAGGCACATCAGCAGCACGTTGAGGGTTTCATGCCCGGCACCGGCCGGGCGTACAACCTGGGTGGTCGGTGGGATCATGGGGCTTCGATATCCGCTTGGTCGATTTCGACCACGTGGCCGGGGCCGGCGTCGAACAGCACGTAGAATTCGGCGCCGGGTTTCTTGAAGGTCAGGGTCGAATCGGCGCCGAGCTTGCCCGGCACCAGGATGGTTTCGTCGTAGCCGATCACATCGAGGGTTACCCCCGGTGCGCCGCTGCCGTCGGAGAAGCCGCCGGTGCATTTGATCTGCTCGGCGTCGATGGCCTTGCACTCGCACATCGGATTGTGGGCCAGGGCGCTGGTACTGAAACCGGCACACAGTGCCAGCCATGCGGCGCTCATGCCAAGGCGGAAAGGACGGCTCATGGTTTGGCTCCTTGTTTGTTCAGCCAGGCCACCGTGGCGGGGGAAGCCTGGCTCAGTGGAATCGAGGCTTGATGCATGCTGCCGTCCCAGCCTTCCATGGTGATCCACAGTTCGGCGTCGGCTTTGGTTCTTTCCGGCACCGGCAACTGAATGCCCATGCGGTATGGCGTGCCGAAGAAGATCGAACCGGCGGCTCGCAGGCTGCGCGGCTTGCCGATGCGCAGGTAAGTGGCCTTGACCGGCTCGATACAGGCCTCGCACAGCGCGGCATTAAAACCTTTCAGATAGCCTGCCGGGCCGTCGGAACGCGGGGCCTCGTCACGCAATTCGGCCAGACGCAGACTCCATGGCCCGACCTGGATTTCGCCGATCTCGCGCTCGCCCAGGCCGCTGTCGCCACGGAACAGCGCAGCGTCGGCAAAGTATTTGGGCATGAAGCCCAAGGGGATCAGCAGCAACAGCACATTGATGTGGAAGCGCCATTTGTGCCAGATCACGCTCAGCCGTGAAGGCTGAGCCACGCTAGTGGACTTGCTCACAGGTTGGCCTCCGACGTTTCACCGCGCAGGGCCGGTTGTGCCTGCACGCGCTGTTTCTTGTGCTCGCGCTTGAGGGCGTTGGCGGTGGCCAGCGCGGTGCGCTTGGTCCAGATCAGCAGGCCGCTGAGGACCATCATGCTCAGCAGCAGGCCGAAGAAGAACCAGATCAGCTTGATCCACAGACCGCCGAAATCACCGGTGTGCAGCGGACGCATGGATTCGGTGACGAACTCCAGTGACGTGCGATCGGACAACAGCCGCGAGGCCGCCACGTCACTGCTGTACGGATTGAGCGTGGCGGTCTGGTACATCAGCGGATACCAGCCGCGACCGCCGATATCCAGGTGCGCGTAGGCATTGCCCGGCAGGCTGATGAAGCTGGCTTCCAGGCCGGGGATTTTTGTCTGGGCGATTTCGATGGCGCGGTCCAGGCTGATACGCGGCGGTGGCGAACCGTCGCTCGACAATGGCACGGCTTCGCGGGACATGGCCGGAATGATCGGCTCGCTGGAAATGGAAATCTGGTTGTCCGACAGCAGCGCCTGGATCAGGAACCAGGTGCCGGTGACCGAAATCACCGCGATGAACCATATCGACCAGATGCCGCTCAAGCGGTGGAAGTCGCCCCAGAAGATCCGCGCGCCATGATTGAAGCGCAGGGTCGGGCGGAAAAAGCCTTTCCAGAAGCGCTTGTACACCACCAGCCCGGTCACCAGCGAGGCCAGCATCGGCAGGCCGAGGAACGACACCAGGTACCAGCCCCAGCTGAAACCGTTGGTGAACGGCACCAGCCACCAGCCATGGAGTGCGCGGGTGAACGCCTTGAAGTTGAAGTTTGGCGCCGTGCCCTGGATCACCCCGGTGTAGGGGTTGACGTAGACCGTCAGCGAACGGCCGTCGGGATAGCTGACCTCGACGTCGAGGGCAAAGTGCGACTCATCCGGGCGGTTGATGCTCTGCACCAGGGTCTGAGGTTCGGCTTTCTTGATTTCGGCGAGGATCTGGTCGTAACTCAGGCGCGGTGCATCGTCCGACGGTGCGCTGGCGCGCATCTGCGGGTTGGCCAGCCAGACGATTTCCTGGCTGACCACCGCCAGGGTGCCGGTGACGCAGACGATCAAAACGAAAAACCAGATCGGCAACGCCAGCCAGCTGTGTACCAGGAACCACAGTTTCGAGCGGGACTTCTTCGACATGATGACGGGTCTTGATTCAGTGAGAGGGAGCGGTACTACGGGCTTCGCAGCACGGGTTCCCCTGAAAGGCCGGTCGTGGCTTTTGCCTACGCGACCGGCCCGCATCTCTATAAGACGGATGACCGAAGCAAATCCCGATAAACGATATGAAAGTAAATGTTTCGCGATTGCAGGTTGCTGTCGCGTGGGCGAATTTCTGCGGGGCAGGCGAAGCAGTCCGACGGCGCATGCCGCCGGATTGGAGGAGGGGAATCAGCGGAGAAAGTCGAGTGCTTCGGTCAGTAACAATTCGGGCACTTCTTCGGCGAGGTAATGACCGGCAGGCAAAGCCTTGCCCCGTACATCAGTGGCAACATGTTGCCATTCCCTCAGCGGATCGAAGCAGCGACCGACGGTGCCCTCGGCGCCCCACAGCACCAGCAACGGCAGGGTCAGGTGGCGGCCGGCTGCGAGGTCGGCGCGATCATGTTCCAGGTCGATGCCGGCACTGGCGCGGTAATCCTCGCAGATCCCACGAGCACTGCCGGGACGTTCCAGGCAACGCCGGTATTCGCTGAATGCCTCGTCGGTAAAGGGCGCGAGCCCGGCGCTGCGACTGCCCATGACGCTGCGCAGATAGCCTTCAGGGTCGGCTTCGATCAGGGTTTCCGGCAGCGGTGCCGGACGAATCAGGAAAAACCAGTGCCAATAGGCCCGGGCAAAGGCTTCGTTGGTCTGGCTGTACATCGCCAGCGTCGGCGCGATGTCGAGCAGGACCATGCGCTGCACGACGGCGGGATGATCGAGCGCCAGACGATGGGCGACTCGCGCGCCACGGTCGTGAGCAAGGATCGAGAACTGCTCGAAGCCCAACGCCTTCATCAATTCCACGCCGTCGCGGGCCATCTCGCGCTTGGAATAGTTGAGGTGAGCTTCATCGGCCGGCGGACGACTGCTGTCGCCGTAACCACGCAGGTCGGCAGCGACCACA
This sequence comes from Pseudomonas sp. R15(2017), assembly GCF_002112685.1. Taxonomy (NCBI): domain Bacteria; kingdom Pseudomonadati; phylum Pseudomonadota; class Gammaproteobacteria; order Pseudomonadales; family Pseudomonadaceae; genus Pseudomonas; species Pseudomonas sp. R15(2017). The sequence continues at coordinate 14,987 of NZ_NEII01000009.1, read as the reverse complement.
GTGAAGTGTTCGGCCAGTTGCCCGGCGATCTTGTGCCAGATGACGTGGGTCTGCGGGTGCCCGTGCAACAGTAGCAGGCCCGGGCCGCTGCCTTTGATGCGGTAGGTGATGTCCACACCGTTGACGTGGCGCTGGTCTTTGACGAATCCGGCAAACATCGGGTGATCCTTTATTCAGGCGAGTGGCCTGCATCCTGAAATCGCCGGGCGTTCATGACAAGACGTGAAGCGTGGTTCGACGGTTCATGAATCGTGTTCGCCCACCCCCGCGCGTTGCGCGGGAATGGATATTCGGCGTGGCTAATCTTGCTGAAACATCTCTTTTGCCCGTTGCTCGATCTGTGCCTGGGTCAGGTCCTCCTTGCGCGTGGCGAGGAACCACAGATGCCCGTACGGATCTTTCAATGTTCCGCTGCGGTCGCCGTAGAACTGATCCTTGACCTCGGACACCGAGCTCGCGCCGGCCTCCAGCGCACGCTGAAAGGATTTGTCGACATCGGTCACGTACAGATGCAAACCGACCGACACTGCTTTGTCCGGATTGCTCAAAGGCCCTTGATCGCATGGCGAGCCGAGCATGATCGCACTGTCGCCGATGCGCAGTTCGGCGTGGCCGATGCCGCCGTCGGGCATGCTCAGGCGCATGACTTCGGTGGCACCGAATGCTTTTTTATAGAAATCGATGGCTTCGGCAGCTTTGTGAATGCCGAGGTACGGGGTAATGCTGTGATACCCCTCGGGAATGGGTTTGACGCTCATGGCGGTACTCCCTGTTATTTGTTGCCTGGTTTTTATTAGTGGTTGAAGGTGTGCCTTCGCCGGGGTTGCCGGTCGCTCAACTATAGATCCGTGCCGCCGCCATGACCGAGCAGCCGACGAGCAGCCCTCGCGACGCCGGAGCGCAGCGAGTCCTCAGTCGGGAACGTCGAGAAAGTGCGCTCCCGGCCCTCGCTCGCCCAGCACGTCGCCCTGATTGCGCAGCGGGCAGGCCTCCATCGACAGACACCCACAACCGATGCAACCGGTCAGCCGGTCGCGCAGCAGCATCAACTGATTGATCCGCTCGTCCAGCTCTCGCCGCCACTGCTCCGACAGCACCTTCCAGTCCGCTGCCGTTGGTGCGCGGTTGTCCGGTAGCTGTTTCAACGCTTCGCCGATTTCCGCCAGTGGAATGCCCAGGCGTTGCGCCACTTTGATCAACGCGACCCGCCGCAGCACTTCCCGTGGATAGCGCCGCTGGTTGCCGGCGTTGCGCTGGCTTTTGATCAAACCCTTGGATTCATAAAAGTGCAGGGCGGTGACCGCCACGCCGCTGCGGGCCGCGACTTCGCCGACGGTCAGTTGCTTGTGCACATTTTGCGCAGTGATCATCTGCAAATTGCCCCTTGACCTCTAGTTAACTCGAGGTTTTACCCTGCAGGCCTTCGAATCGCAAGATTCGCCTGACCGAGTGGGGATCTCATGCAAGCACCAGCGAAAAACCGCAGCTTTACCCAATTGATCGAATTTGAAATCGAACCCGGCCAGCAACCGGCGCTGGTGTCGGCGCTGGCGCTGCAGACCGAACGTCTGGCACAGCGTTACTCAGGCTTCGTCAGCGCGAGCGTCCAGGCCAGCGACGATGGCCGGCGAGTGTTGAGCTTTCTGCAATGGCAGTCCCGGGAGGCGGGGGAGGCGGCGTTCCAGAGTTTCGAAACCGGCGAGCAGGATTTCTGGCAACTGATTCGCACTCATCAGGCGCGCACCGTGACCTTCGGTTCCTTCCAGGTGCTGAGCAGCATCGCTCGCAATCATGACGACGGTTTGCACTGCCAACTGGTCGGCTAGATCGACAGCTGGATCAAGCGCTCGCCTTGCAGGTTTTCCGTGGGCCGCCGCTTGTTCACCGCCAGTTCGCCGATCTTGATCAGGCGCGTGCGGGTGACGTTGCGGCTCAGGCCGAGCAGGGACGCGGTGTGCACCTGGTTGTAATGGCAGAAGCGATAAGCCGCGCGCAGCAACGCGTCTTCGACCTTCTCATGCAGGGCGCCGGCCTGTTGTTCGAAGAGTTTCTGGAAGGCGCGTTCCAGCAGCGCTTCCGGTGAGTCGTCGGCGGTCGCGTGCTGATCGTCGGGCCGGTCGATGCGCAGGTTCGACAGGCGCAGATCGTCGCGTTCGATCACGCCGTTACGGCAGATCAGCAGCGTGTGATGGATGACGTTTTCCAGTTCGCGGATGTTGCCCGGCCAACTGTAGCCGCGCAGTTTGTGTTCGGCGCCGGGACTGATGGTGACGCGCCCATAACCCAGGCGCTGACTGTAGGCCTCGATGAAATGCCGGGTCAGCGGCAGGATGTCGCCGGGCCGCTCGCGCAACGGGCTCAGCTCCAGATTCACTACGTTCAGCCGGTAATACAGATCCTCGCGGAAATGCCCGGCGTTGATGGCTTTCTCCAGTTGCACGTTGGTCGCCGCCAGCACCCGTACATCGATGGGAATGCTCTTGCGCGATCCGAGGCGCACCACTTCGCGTTCCTGCAACACCCGCAGCAATTTGACCTGGATCGCCATCGGCAGATCGCCGATCTCATCGAGGAACAAGGTGCCACCATCCGCCTCTTCAAACCACCCGGCCTTCGCACTGAGGGCGCCGGTGAAGGCGCCTTTTTCATGGCCGAACAGTTCGGCTTCCACCAGCGATTCGGAAAACGCCCCGCAGTTGACCGCGATGAACGGCCGGTTACGCCGGTTGCTCAGGTTATGGATATGCCGCGCCACCAACTCCTTGCCTGTGCCGGTTTCGCCGATGATCAGCACGCTGGCTTCGCTCGGTGCGACCTGTTGCAGATGCGCGAGCAGGGCCTGGGATTTCGGGTCTTCGAAGACCTGAGCAGTGGCGCGGATTGAGGTGGCCAGGGCGGGTGAAGGCGGCAGGGTCAGCAGTTGCATGGGTCTCGCTCCACGAAAGGAAATCAGGAATAGAACGTCGGCACCGGCAGGGACTGGTTCAGCGCCCAGTCGCCCAGCTCGTGGAGTTTGTAATCCAGCGGGTCGTGCAGGGTTTGCGTGCGCAGGTTGCGCCAGTGTCGGTCGAGGCGCAGCGAGGCGTGGGTCGAACGGGCGCCGGTGACTTCGAACAATCGGCTGCAAATCTCCAGGCCCTGTCGGCTGGCGGCGACCTTGGCCGTGGCAATCGCCGTGGCCAGATGACCGCGTTCTTCGGCGCTGAGGTTCGGGCCTTTGGCCCAGGCCTCGTCGAGCAACGCAGCGGCGCGTTCCACCAGCAGACGGATGCCTTCGAGAGCGACCCAGAACTCGCCGTAATGGGCCAGCACATAAGGATCTTCACGCACGTCGCGCACCGAGGATTTGTGCCAGACCCGGGTTTCGCTGAGGGTGTATTGCCGCGCTTCTTCGAAGGCGCCTTCGGCGATGCCCAGGAACATGTGGGTGAACGTCAGTTGCGCGATCAACGGGCGCAAGCAGGCGAACGGTGTGCTCAGCGGCCCCGGATCCAGCAGCAGTTCCGATTCTTCGACCCGCACCCGTTCGAACGTGGCGCTGCCGCTGTCGGTCTGGCGCTGGCCGATGTTGTTCCAGTCGTTGTGCAGGGTGATGCCGCTGCGCCCGCTCGGGATCGCCGCGATCAGCAATTTGCCGCCGTTGCTTTCGTCCACCGCCGAGGCGATCAGCATCTGCGAATCGCTGGCGCCGGAGCAGAAGCTCTTCTTGCCGGAAAACTCGCGCCAGCCACCGAGGTCCTTGACCACGGTGCGGGTGTCCAGCGGATTGAGCGCGTTGCCCCAGAACCAGTTCTGCCGCGCGGTCTGTTCGAACCACGGCTGCCATTGTTCCGGGCGGGAAAACAGGCGCACGGTGGCGAGCATCAAATGATGAAAACCGAAGACGTGGGCGATCGAGCTGTCGACCTTGGCGAATTCGCGCACGACTTGCAGGGTTTCGCTCCAGCGCGCGCCGAGGCCGCCGTAACGGGTGGGAATGCTCAGGGCCAGCAGACCGCTGTCGCGCAGGGCGTCGCGTTCGGCTTTCGGCGTGCCGCCACGCTCGTCGCGCTCGACGGCGGTCAGGGCGAATTCAGCGGCCAGTTGGCGGGCGGTCTGCAACGGGGAAAGCAGGGTGCTTTGCGGTTTGGCAGTCACTCGGTCTTCCTCAGGCGTTGGCTTTGGCGGGCAGAACATCATTGGCGATCATTTCGCCAAACGGCCCGGTGAGGTTGGTGACGCCGCGTCCGGCCAGGCTCGCGTACGGTTCGGGCAACAGCGGGAAGACCAGTTCGGCAAAGCGGTAGGCTTCTTCGAGATGCGGATAACCGGAGAAGATGAAGCTCTCGATGCCCAGATCCGCGTATTCCTTGATTCGCGCCGCCACTTGCTGCGGATCGCCGACCAATGCAGTGCCGGCACCGCCGCGCACCAGGCCGACGCCGGCCCACAAGTTGGGGGCGATTTCCAGGTTGTCGCGGCGCCCGTCGTGCAGCGCGGCCATGCGTCGCTGGCCTTCGGAGTCGAAACGGGAAAAGGATTTCTGCGCAGCCTCGATGGTTTCGTCGCTGATGTGCTCGATCAGTTTGTCGGCGGCTTTCCAGGCTTCTTCGGCGGTCTCGCGCACGATCACGTGCAGGCGGATGCCGAACTTCACTTTGCGCCCGTGACGGGCGGCGCGTTCGCGCACGTCGGCGAGTTTCTCGGCGACGGCGGCCGGTGGTTCGCCCCACGTCAGGTACACGTCGACCTGCTCGGCGGCCAGATCGTGAGCTGCGTCGGAGGAACCACCGAAATACAGTGGCGGGTAGGGTTTCTGCACCGGTGGATACAGGGCTTTGGCGTTCTGTACCTTCAGGTGTTTGCCTTCGAAATCCACCGCTTCGCCTTGCAACACGCGGCGCCAGATCTTGAGGAATTCGTCGGTGACTTCGTAGCGTTCGCTGTGGCTGAGGAAATTGCCGTCGCCACGGTTTTCGTCCGGGTCACCGCCGGTCACAACGTTGATCAGCAGGCGGCCGTTGGACAGTCGATCCAGGGTGGCGGCCATGCGCGCCGAAACGGTTGGCGAGATGATCCCCGGACGGATCGCCACCAGATAACGCAGGCGTTCGGTCAGCGGCACCAGCGCCGAGGCGATCACCCACGAGTCCTCGCAGGAACGCCCGGTGGGAATCAGCACGCCGTGGTAGCCGAGGCTGTCCGCAGCTTGCGCCACCTGTTTCAGGTAATTGAGGGTGACCGGGCGTGCGCCTTGGGTGGTGCCCAGATAGTGACCGTCGCCGTGAGTCGGCAGGAACCAGAAAACATCCATGAACAGCTCCTCAGGCGATTTTCAGCAACGGTTTGAGGTGAGCACCGAACAGCGGCGCGGCGCGTTCGGCGGCCAGACGGATGCGCGCCTTGAGCGGTTCGCTGGTGATCTGGTAGTTGGCGAAGTCGGCTTCGGTGGCATATACGCCGATCGGCAGGGTCACGGCCTGGAAGAAGCTGAACAGCGGGCGCAACTGGTGATCGAGGACCAACGCATGGCGTTCGCTGCCACCGGTGGCGGCGAGCAGCACAGGCGTGTCGATCAATGCATTCAGATCAATCAGGTCGAATAGGTGTTTGAGCAAACCCGGATAGGAGCCGCGATACACCGGCGCCGCGACGATCAGCAGATCAGCCTGTTCGATGGCTTGCAGTTCGGCTTCGATCTCGGCTGGCAGTTCTTGACGGGACAGCGCGGCGCCCAGCGGGCGGGCGATGTCACCGAGTTCGATCAGGTGACTCTCGACCGGCAGGTGCCCGGACAATTCGGCCAGCAGGGCCTGGGTCAGCACCAGGGTGCGGGACGGACGCCAGGTTCCGCCGGACAGGGCGACGACTTTCAGTGGACGCGACATGGTCAGTTCCTTTTTCAACAGTTGCTCGGCGAGCAGTGAGTAGTCACCGGGTCAGAGCAAGCGCTGTACCAATTCCTGTAAGGCCCGTATTCCGGGGCTTCGAGCGTTGTCGGCGGCTGTACTCGTGTGACTTTCAGGCCGGTTTGTTGAACTGCTGTTGCCTGGGAAACAGTTGCTGGAGCAACAGTGCCGAACGCGATGAAGGATTTATAAAGGCTGACTGTTATTCCGCAAAAGACTGTTAATTGATATTGATAGGTCTTTTGAGAATATGAGAGCGATTCCTGCCCGAATTCTGATAGCCACTATTGAGAGCGTTGATTTCTGCCAGAGCGGGCCCGGGCGTAGCCTTTCTCCATCGACCCACACTGCTCGCCAGGACGCTCCCATGAATCGTTTACTGACTGTTTCGCTGATGCTCGCTGTCTCCGTTCTCGCCGGTTGCGCGAGCCACGTTTCCCCGGAACTGCGTCCTTACACGGCGGAAGAAACCCGCGAACTGGCGCTTGAATCGCTGAACCGTCGCGGTCTGTCCTTCGAGGAATACCACGCGAAAAAAGCCGAATTGCTCGGCCAGCCACAGAAGACATTCGGTTTCGATACCAAGGGTGAAATGAGCGCCGAACGGGCCGTACAGCTGCACGGTCGTCCAAGCTGATTGAGAACTGTACTGCTCGAAGTTTTGCCCAACTGTCCTTGGGTTTGCACGGCGCCGTGGGATAGGGTCAACACCTGAATGACCCTGACGGACTGCCTGCCATGACCCTCTCGCTCGACCTGTTGCTGGGCTTTGCCCTGTTTGCCCTTGTCACCTCGATCACACCGGGGCCGAACAACACCATGTTGTTGGCATCGGGCGTGAACTTCGGCTTTAACCGCACCATCCCTCATATGCTCGGCATTACTTGCGGCTTCTTCGTGCTGGTGGTGGCGGTGGGTTTTGGCCTGGGCGCGGTATTCCAGACTTATCCGCTGCTTTATACGGTCCTGCGTTATGTGGGGGCGGCGTACTTGCTGTACCTGGCGTGGAAAATCGCTCATTCCGGCCCGGTCGGTGATAGCGAGCAGGGCGAAGCGAAGCCGATCAGCTATCTCGGCGCGGCGGCTTTTCAGTGGGTCAATCCCAAGGCGTGGATCATGGCCATCGGCGCCATCAGCACCTACACGCCGATGCAGGGTTACTTCACCAATGTAATCGTGATTGCGGCGGTGTTCGCCATCATCAATCTGCCGAGCGTCGGTGTCTGGGCGGCGTGCGGGACTCTGTTGCGCAACGTGCTCAAGGATCGCCGCTGGTTGCGGGTGTTCAACTGGGGCATGGCGGCGCTGCTGGTGATTTCGCTGTATCCGTTACTCCTTGAAAGCTTTGGCTGACGCAGTGCTACAACCGCCGGCCCGATGCCTGTTAAAGTCGCGTTCAGGAGCGTTCCTACGCACTTTTAAATGAAGTTGTTCTTCTTTAACGGCCTCCGATCAGGTATTGATGACGCTCTCGAACCCGGACGCAGCTCACAAGGCTGCGTCGTGCCGTTTGCAGACACGAGCATCCTGATCCCGGAACACGCTCTGCGAGTCTTTTTATGAACACACGTCCGCTGTATTTCGATTACGCCGCCACCACCCCGGTGGACGAGCGGGTCATCCAGGTGATGATCGAGTGTCTGGGTTTCAACGGTAATTTCGGCAACCCGGCCTCCAGCTCCCACGCCTTTGGTCAGCAGGCCCGGCAAACGGTCGAGAACGCTCGCCGGCAAGTCGCCGAACTGGTTGGCGCCCAGGCGCAACAGATCGTCTGGACCTCCGGCGCCACCGAATCCAACAACCTTGCACTGAAAGGCGTGGCCCAGGCCCGTGGTGTGTCCGGCGGGCACATCATCACCAGTCAGATCGAACACAAGGCCATCCTCGACACCGCCCGGCAATTGCAGGACGCCGGTGTCGCCGTGACCTATCTGGTGCCGGACGCCGAAGGCCTGATCACTGCGCAAGCGGTCAGCGAAGCGATGCGTGATGACACCTTTCTGGTGTCGCTGATGCTGGTCAACAACGAACTCGGCACCGTCAACGACATCCCGGCCATCGGCGAAGTGGTGCGTGGGCGTGGGGCGTTGTTCCATGTCGATGTGGCGCAAGGCGCCGGCAAGGTCGCGATCGATCTGGCGCAATGGCCGGTGGATCTCATGTCGTTCTCGGCGCACAAGCTCTACGGCCCAAAAGGCATCGGCGCGCTGTATGTCGGCCCGCGTGCGCAGCAGCGCTTGCAGGCGCAGATTCACGGTGGTGGTCACGAGGGCGGCTTGCGCTCCGGTACGTTGGCGACTCATCAGATCGCTGCCATGGGCTCGGCGTTTGCCCTGGCCGCCGAGGCTTTCGATGACGAGAAGAAAACCATCGTCGCGTTGCGCGAGCGACTGCTCGAACAACTCTTGAGCCTGCCCGGCGTGCGCCTCAACGGCAGCAGCACCCAACGTATCCCGCACACCTTGAGCCTGACCTTCAGCGAAGGCGAGTTCAACCCGGCGGCGCTGAGCCATTCGATCGCGTTTTCCGCGACTTCGGCCTGCAATTCCGCCAGCAATACACCGTCCCACGTTTTGCTGGCATTGGGGCACGACGCGCACCTGGCCGGCCGCACGATTCGCCTGAGCCTCGGCCGTTTCACCACCGCCGAAGACATCGACAAGGCTGTAGAACTGATCAAGACCGCCTGCGCCAGTGCTCCGGCATTCTGGGCGACAGGACTTTAACCAGCCGACCTGACGGCTACGAACAATAACGATGAAGTGATTGGCAGGAGACATGATGAGTACCCAGACCTTGACCGAAGGAACGGTTCCCCAGCGCCTCGCGCACACCCGTGAACTGATGCGTCGCGAAGGTATCCACGCGTTGCTGGTGCCGTCCGCCGACCCGCACCTGTCGGAATACTTGCCGGGTTACTGGCAGGGCCGGCAATGGCTGTCGGGTTTCCATGGCTCGGTGGGCACATTGATTGTCACCCCCGATTTCGCCGGGGTCTGGGCCGACAGTCGCTACTGGGAACAGGCGACCAAGGAACTCAGGGGCAGCGGCATCGAGCTGGTGAAACTGCAACCGGGTCAGCCGAGCCCGCTGGACTGGCTGGCCGAGCAGACGCCGGAAGGTGGCGTGGTCGCAGTCGATGGTGCGGTGATGGCTGTCGCGTCGGCACGTACGCTGGGCAGCAAGCTCGAAGCCCGGGGTGCCAGCCTGCGGACCGACATCGACTTGTTGAAAGAAGTCTGGAGCGATCGTCCGGCGTTGCCGAACGCGCCGATCTACCAGCACCTGCCGCCGCAGGCGACTGTCAGCCGTGGCGAGAAACTCGGCAAACTGCGCGAAACCTTGCAGGAACGCGGCGCCGATTGGCACTTCATCGCCACCCTCGACGACATCGCCTGGCTGTTCAACCTGCGCGGCGGCGATGTGTCGTTCAACCCGGTGTTCGTTTCCTTCGCGCTGATCAGCCAGCAACAAGCCACACTGTTTGTGGCCTTGAGCAAGGTCGATGCTGAGCTGCGCGCCGTGCTGGAAAAAGACGGCGTAACCCTGCGCGACTACAGCGAAGTCGCCGATGCCCTACGTGCGATTCCGAGTGGCGCGAGCCTGCTGGTGGATCCGGCGCGGGTCACCAGTGGCCTGCTGGATAACCTCGACAGTGGCGTGAAGCTGGTCGAAGGCTTGAACCCGACCACTCTGGCCAAGTCGCAAAAGAGCCTGGCGGATGCCGGGCATATACGTCAGGCGATGGAGCAGGATGGCGCGGCGTTGTGTGAATTCTTCGCCTGGCTGGAATCGGCCTGGGGCCGCGAGCGCATTACCGAGCTGACCATCGACGAAAAACTCACGGCGGCCCGTGAGCGTCGTCCGGATTACGTGTCGCTGAGTTTCAATACCATCGCTGCATTCAACGCCAATGGCGCGATGCCGCACTACCATGCCACCCCGGAAGAACACGCGGTGATCGAAGGTGATGGCTTGTTGCTGATCGATTCCGGTGGTCAATACCTGGGCGGCACTACCGACATCACGCGCATGGTGGCTGTTGGTACGCCAACGGATGAGCAGAAGCGCGATTGCACTCGTGTGTTGAAAGGCGTGATTGCTTTGTCCCGCGCGCATTTCCCGAAAGGCATTCTGTCGCCGCTGCTGGACGCGATTGCCCGTGCGCCGATCTGGGCCGAGAACGTGGACTACGGTCACGGCACCGGTCACGGTGTGGGTTATTTCCTCAACGTTCACGAAGGTCCGCAGGTGATCGCCTATCAAGCTGCTCCGGCGCCGCAAACCGCCATGCAACCGGGGATGATCACTTCCATTGAGCCGGGCACTTATCGTCCGGGCCGCTGGGGTGTGCGGATCGAGAACCTGGCGATGAACGTTGAAGCAGGAAGCAGCGAGTTCGGCGAGTTCCTCAAGTTCGAAACCCTGACTCTGTGCCCGATCGACACCCGTTGCCTGGAACCGTCCTTGCTGACGCAGGAAGAGAAGCAATGGTTCAATGCCTATCACGCCGAAGTGCGCGAGCGTCTGAGCCCGCTGCTTGAAGGCGCGGCACTGGAATGGCTGAACACGCGTACTGCCGCTATCTGATTGGTTGAAGCTCGGGCGCTGCTGCCAGCGCCTGGGTCATGAAATCGACAAACGCGTTGACCCTGGCGGACTGGCGACGGTTCGCCGGGGACACGGCGTGAATCGGCAGCGGTAATGTCTGGTAGTCCTGCAACAGGGCGACCACTCGGCCCACCTTCAAATCTTCGCTGAACAGCCAGACCGGTGACAGCGAAATCCCCAGTCCCCCCAAGACCATTTCACGGATCGCTTCGGAGTTGTTGCTCTGGGCGTTGCCCTGGATGCGTACGTCGTGGTGTTGGCCATCCTTCTCGTAGCTCCACAGGTTCTGGTCGCTCAGTTGCAGGTCGATCTGCACCTGAGGATAACGTTGCAGAAATTCCGCCAGCCGCGAGGCGATCTGCAAACGGCCGAAACTGACGGAGGAGCCGATCCGCAAAGGTCCGGCCACGGTTTCCCTGCCGGATTGGAAACTGTGCTCGGCGGCGTCCACGGCCGCGAGGATATTTCGACATTCGCTGTAGTACCGCTGACCTTCATCGGTCAGTGACAGCTTGCGTGTGCTGCGGGCAATCAGCTTGCCGCCCAATTCATTTTCAAGGGCGCGCAGCACTATCTGAAAATTCGTGCGGGGCAGGCCACCCATGCCCGGCAACCGCTGCCGGCAGTGGTGGGACTGGATCTGGCAGGTGTGATCGAAGCAGTGGGTGAGGGCGTGCAGAATTGGACGCCGGGCGATGAGGTGTATGCGTTGGCCGCGGGAGTGTTCACCTTGCTGCCGTTACTGACCGGCAGTGGGCGTGAGCATCATGGCGAGATTTTGCGCCAGGCTGCCGCGTTGATTGAGTCCGGCCAGCTGCGACCGCTGCTCGATCCGCATCGGTTCACGCTGGAAACCGCAGCAGAAGCCCATGAGCTGCTTGCAACGAAAGCAGCTCAGGGGCGTCTGGTGGTGGAGATTTAGCGAAGGGCTTCCAGCACGAAGTCGAGCCGGTCCTGACCGAAGAACAACTGCTTGTCGATGAACATGCTCGGCGCTCCGAAGACGCCACGCTTCACGGCGGTTTCGGTGTTGTCCTTGAGCGCGGCCTTGACTGCTTCATCGTTGGTCAATGCCAGTACTTCTTCAGGATTGAAGCCATGTTCGGTGAGCACGGTGGCAACCGCTGCCGGCTCATCGAGGGGGCGGCCTTCAACCCACAGCGCTTTGAACAGACAATCGATGAACGCCTGGAAGCGATCGGGATGACGCAGTTGAATGCCGGTGACCGCGCGCATCAACATCAGGGTATTGATCGGGAAGTGCGGATTGAATTTAAGGGGCACGCCGTAGCGTTTGGCGTAGCGGTCCAGGTCCTGAAACATGTAACGACCCTTGGCCGGGATCATTGCCGGAGACGCGTTGCCGGTGGCTTTGAAGACGCCGCCCAGCAACATCGGAATGTAGATCAACTGGCTGCCGGTCTCGGCGCAGATTTTCGGCAGTTGGGTGTACGCCAGATAAGTGGCGGGGCTGCCGAGATCGAAATAGAACTCCACGGTTTTGCTCATGTTCGCTGCTCTCTGTTTTTGTTATTGGGGGATTACCAGCGTTCGTTCCAGGGCCGCAGGTCCAGCTCGAACGTCCAGGCGTCCCGTGGCTGGCTATGCAGATACCAGTAGTTCTCGGCGATGTGGTCGGGGTTGAGAATACCGTCCTGATCCTTGGTGGCATATTTTTCAGGGAAATTGTCGCGGATGAAGTCGGTATCGATGGCGCCATCGACCACGACGTGGGCGACATGGATGTTCATCGGGCCAAGCTCTCTGGCCATGCTCTGTGCCAGAGCCCGGATACCGTGCTTGGCTCCGGCGAATGCGGCGAAGCCTGAGGCGCCGCGCAATCCGGCAGTCGCGCCGGTGAACAGGATAGTGCCGCGGCTACGGGTCACCATCCGTTTGGCGACTTCGCGGGCATTGAGAAAACCGGAGAAGCAGGCCATTTCCCAGATCTTGAAATACTTGCGTGCAGTTTCTTCGAGGATGCTGCAGGGCACGTTGGCGCCGATATTGAAAACGAATGCTTCAATCGGACCGAGGCGGGTTTCGATATCTTCGATCAGCGCAATGACGTCTTCTTCCTTGCGCGCGTCGCAGGCAAAACCGTGGGCTTCACCGCCGTCCGCCTGAATCGCTTCCACCAACGGCTGCAACTTGTCGGCGCTGCGCCGCGTGACGCACGCGACGAAACCTTCCTTGGCGAACCGCTTGGCGATGGCGCCGCCCGTGGCATCACCTGCACCGACAACCAATACGACCTTCTTGTTATTCATGGGTGGATCCCTTTATTAAACGATCGTTAAGTGAACGAACGTTATGCTAGGATTTTCCCAGCGTCAAGGCACTCAATGTGAGGACAAATACATGCGGTATTCCGCCGGTCACAAGCTGGAAACCAAAGAAAAGCTTCTGCAAAGCAGTTCGCTTTCTGCGAAAAGAAACGGGTTCTCATCAATGGGTGTCGATGGCCTGATGAAGGCAATCGGCCTGAGTGGGGCGGCGTTCTACAGTCATTTCTCGTCCAAGGATGCCTTGTTCGCGGCTATCGTCGAACGCGAGTTGTGCCAGAGTCTTGAGCGCTTGGGCGGGCAGGGTACGCAGGATCGCGAGCGACTGGAGCGGTGCCTGAAACTTTATCTGAGCATGGCCCATGTCGAGCAGCCTGAGTTGGGCTGCGCATTGCCTGCGTTGGGCGCCGAGATTGCGCGGTCGGATAATGTTGTGCGGGAACAGGCCGAGCTGTGGATTTGCAAGCTTCAGGAAAGTTGGGCGCAGATTCTGGAAAGCGACAGCCTGGCTTGGGCGATTCTGTCGCAGTGTGTCGGGGCGCTGGTAGTGGCACGAATGCTGGCGTCCCCGCAGGTTCAGCAGCGGGTGCTGAAGTCCTGTCATGAAGAGATCGGGAACCAGCTCGCCGCTTCGCGAGTGCAGTAGCGGCGATGGTTTATTTGCAGATGACGATCATGCTGCGGCTGGTATAGCCGGCAGGGTTGAGGCCAAAGGGGTAATCACCCGGCTCTTCCACCGTATCGCCTGATTTTGCAATGACTTTGTAGCCCTTTGGTGCGCAAGAGTTGGCGGCGCTGGTGTAGCACTTGTCCCAAGAAGAGGACAGCCCCGAACAGTTGATGTGTAACCCTTTCTTGCCATGTTTGACGTGGGTCTTCGACGTCGCCGCGCAGCCTGCAACAGCCAGTATGGCGATCAGTATCAAAATTCGTTTCATTACCGTCCTTATGGCGGCCTCGAGTCTGGCGCTCGGGTCTGCCTTTATGCGCTCTCGCTTGAAGCGTTCTGATGTCCCTATCCGAAAAAATCCATGTCTGGCATTGGGTTGCGAGGCTAAACATGGCCTAAATGAGCGCCAATTGCCAGACCTTCGTAAAATCCTCTTTCAATCTGCAGCGATGGCGGGTTTAGAGGTACTGCCCATCGTCATGGTTGCTCCGACCGAGGCCAGAATAATGCACAGAATTGCCATCCATTGTGACAAAGAAAGGTATTCCTGCAGAAACAGCAGACCTGATAGCGCACCAAACGCTGGTTCGATACTCATCAATGTGCCGAAGGTGCGTGCGGGCATTCGGGTGAGCGCAACCATTTCCAGCGTGTAGGGCAGGGCTGTGGAGAGGATTGCAACGCCAATGGCGATCGGAATCAGTGCAGGTGTCAGCAGTGCGCTGCCGGCATGGACAATGCCAATGGGGGCAACGAACAGGGCGGCGATCATCACGCCAAGCGCCGCGGTGGTCACACCGTTATCCGCGCCCGCCTTTTGGCCGAACAGAATGTAGAGCGCCCAGCAAACCCCCGCTCCCAGCGCATAGCCTGCGCCGATCAGATCAATACCCGCTGTTGTAGCGCCAGTTGGTATCAGCAGCAACAAGCCGATGGCAGCCAGTGCAATCCAGAGAAAGTCGATAGCGCGACGTGAGGCATAGATGGCGACTGCCAGCGGGCCGGTGAACTCCAGAGCGACTGCGATGCCGAGCGGAACGGTACGTAACGACATATAGAAGAGGAAGTTCATACCTCCCAGCGCCATCCCGTAGACAATCACTGTGCGCAGCGACTTGGCTGTCAGCTTCGCTCTCCAGGGTTTGAGCAGTAACAGCATGATCACGCTGGCGAAGATCAGGCGAAGCGTTGTCGTGCCTTGAGCGCCAACAATGGGGAACATACTTTTAGCCAAGGATGCGCCGGACTGGATCGATGCCATGGCTATTAATAGTAGGCCAACCGGGAACAGGGTTGAGGCAAGGCTGCGAGGCTGGTGGTTCATTGCGTGGCATCATCCGGGGAGGTAGCTGTTGTGTTGAGCAATATAGTGCGCACTCGCTACGTTCCCGTCTATATAGAAGCGGCCTTTTTCCCTGTCTTGATAGAAAACTCAAATTAAGGGTTGACGGCAGATTCTGAGTCTCTATAATTCGCCCCACTTCCGGCGCAGTCGAAACGGAAAACTCCTTGAGATTCAATGAGTTAAGTAAG
>NZ_NEII01000033.1:0-537 GCF_002112685.1 Pseudomonas sp. R15(2017) | reverse complement strand
TCCGGCGGTAATTACGAAAATCTGGTGGCCGACAAGACTCCGGTTTCGACCACGGTTACCGACGTTGCCGACACCACCAACCTGACCCTGAGCGCCACTAGCACCGTCGCCGAGGGTGGTTCGATCGTTTACACCGCGACGCTGAGCAATCCTGCGGGTACGCCGGTGAGCGTGACGTTGAGCAACGGCTCCGTCATCACGATTGAAGCGGGTAAAACCACTGGCACCGTGACCGTTCCAGCACCTGCCGATGACGTTTACAAAGATGCCGGCAAAGTCGAAGTGACCATCAAGGATGCGTCCGGCGGCAACTTCGAAAATCTCGTTCCAAGCACCGTTCCGGCGGTGACTGAAGTCACCGACACCATCGACACCACCAACCTGTCGCTGACCGCGACTGGCTCAGTGGCCGAAGGCGGTTCGATTGTTTATACCGCAACCCTGACCAATCCTGCCGGCACCCCGGTGACCGTAACCTTGAGCAATGGCTCGGTCATCACCATCGACGCTGGTAAAACCACCGGCACCGTGACCGTT
>NZ_NEII01000008.1:0-369143 GCF_002112685.1 Pseudomonas sp. R15(2017) | reverse complement strand
TGCGCTTCCAATCTCTCGTTAGCGGGAGGCGAATTCTACAGCGTTACACGCTGCTGTCAACACCTCTTTTTCTCCGCTTTCGACCGAGAAGATCGAACCGTTGAAAGCGCCAAGCAGACCGGCATTTCCAACTCCTTCCAGGCTTCGATGAACTGAAGCAACCCGCTTCGAAACTTACTTAACTCATTGAATCTCAAGGAGTTTTCCGTTTCGACTGCGCCGGAAGTGGGGCGAATTATAGAGACTCAGAATCTGCCGTCAACCCTTAATTTCGCTTTTCCTGAAAAACCTGCTTTTTACCCATCAAACGCGGGATCCGGCGAGTCAAAGCGGGAATACGCAGCGCCAAAAGGAAACCACCTATAAAGGCATAGATTGCCCACTCCTTAAGATCAGCACGCACAATCCACAACATATGCAGCAATCCCAACCCGAGAATCACATACACCAGCCGGTGCAACTTCTTCCAACGGGTGCCCAAACGACGCTGACTGTAACGGTTGGAGGTTACCGCCAACGCCAACAACCCCAGAAAGCCCAGAGCACCCACGATGATGTAGGGACGCTTGCGCAACTCGACACCCAGTTGCGACCAGTCAAAACCGAGGATGAACGCCATATAGCTGCAAAGATGCAGAACCACATAGGCGAAACACCAGAGCCCCAACTGCCGACGCACAGCAATCCACCCGGCCCAGCCGGTAAGTTTCTGCAGCGGCGTCATACTCAAGGTGATCAACAGCAACACCAATGTCCCAAGTCCCAGCCGATCAACCAGGACTTTCCCGGGATCAGGCCCAAGCAGATCCGCAAAGGCCTGATAGAACCACAACAGCGGCCAGATCGCCGCAGCGAGGAAGACGCTCACGCGCCAGATCGGATATCGCATCAGTAGTTCTTCCGCAAATCGAGCCCTGTATATAAAGAGGCGACCTCGTCCGCATAACCGTTGAACATCTGCGTATCACGCACATTCGGCTTGAACAGACTGTTAGGCAGTCGCCGCTCCCGCGCCTGAGTCCAACGAGGATGGTCGACCGTAGGGTTCACATTCGCATAGAACCCATACTCATCCGCCGCAATGCTTTGCCAGGTTGTCTTCGGTTGCTCGCTGACCAGACTGATCCGCACGATGGATTTGACGCTCTTGAAGCCATACTTCCACGGCACCACCAGACGCAACGGCGCACCGTTCTGGTTTGGCAATTCACGGCCATACATACCCACCGCCAGAATCGCCAAGGGATTCATCGCCTCATCCAGACGCAAGCCTTCTACATAGGGCCAATCGATCAAGGCAAATCCCGAACGCTGTCCGGGCATGCTCTTCGGATCCTGCAAGGTTTCGAAGCGAATGTATTTGGCATTGGAAGTGGGCTCTACCTGCTTCAACAACGCCGAAATGGGGAAACCGATCCAGGGAATCACCATCGACCACGCCTCGACACAACGAAGGCGATAGATACGCTCCTCCAACTGGTACGGTTTCATGAAGTCTTCCAGGGCATAACGCCCCGGTTTACCCACCTCCCCGTCCACGACAACACTCCACGGTTCGGTTTTCAACGAACCGGCATTGGCCGCCGGGTCGCCCTTGTCGGTGCCGAATTCATAGAAGTTGTTGTAATGGGTCGCGTCTTTGAAAGGTGTGATCGCCTCATCCTTGACGCTCACCGCGCCCCATTTGACAGAGGGCAGTTTCTCGGTGAACCAGGCGGGCGCCTTTCCGGCCTCGACATCGGCATAGCGGGCAGCCTCTTCGGCACTGGCCCAGCGCGGCAAGGTGCTCATGGCCAAACCAGCCGCGGTCGCTCCGAGCAATTGCCGGCGAGAGAGATAAATGGATTCAGGCGTGACGTCCGACTCATGGCAATCGGACGCTTTGGGGACTTTGATCAGCATGGCAACTCCGCAGCTTTGGAGGACAGATGCACCATAGACTGCGGAGTATGAGGGAAATTACATCACTCGGCGTGTTTGTGACGACGAAGATGCAACAGATACTGCACCGGGCCCGAAGCGGCATAGGCGAGGAACACCAGCAGCAGAATGCGAGGCGGATCGCTGAACACCACGGCAAAGACCAGCACCACTGCAAGGATCGCCACGAAAGGCACGCGACCCTTCAAGTCCAGCTCCTTGAAGCTGTTGTACTTGATGTTGCTGACCATCAGCATGCCGGCGGCCGCCACCATCAGCGCGACCAGGAAAGACATCTTGGAACCCTGGATCCCGTAATCGCTGAACGCCCAGACAATCCCCGCAACCACACCGGCAGCAGCCGGGCTGGCCAGACCAATGAAATAACGCTTGTCAGCAGTGCCCACCTGAGTATTGAAGCGCGCCAGACGCAATGCCGCACCCGCCACATAAATGAAGGCAACCATCCAGCCGACCTTGCCCATGTCACCCAGCGCCCAGCCGAATGCCAGCAAAGCCGGGGCAACACCGAAGGCAACCATGTCCGACAGCGAGTCGTATTCGGCGCCGAAGGCACTCTGGGTATTGGTCATGCGCGCTACACGACCATCGAGACCATCAAGCACCATGGCAACAAAAATCGCGATGGCAGCAAAGGCGAAATACTTGCTCGCATTTGCGGCATCCCCGGCGCTCAACGCAGCCTGGGCACTCATCGAGTTGATGATGGAATAGAACCCTGCGAACAGGTTCGCAGTGGTGAACAGATTCGGCAGAAGATAGATACCACGATGCCGGACTTTACGGCCTTCTGCGTCATGCCCTTCTTCGATGTGCTCATCGATGGGCAGCAGGCTTTCGGCGTCGGAAGCCTGGTTCGGCTCTTCGGGACGTTCGCTCATGGACAGTACCTTGCAACGGATTGGACATTTTCGACAGGTGTCTGGGACGACGGTTCGGCCACAAACGATGCAGCTTTATACCAGAACCGCCGGCCCATACGAAAAAACGCGGCCGAGGCCGCGTTTTTTCATACAAGGTTCGACGACTTAGTTTTTGGCTTTGTCGACGATCTTGTTGGCACCGATCCACGGCATCATGGAGCGCAGTTGCTCGCCGATGATTTCGATACCGTGAGCGGCGTTGTTACGACGCTTGGCGGTCATCGAAGGGTAGCCGGTTGCGCCTTCGCTGATGAACATTTTGGCGTATTCGCCGTCCTGAATACGTTTCAGGGCGTTGCGCATGGCCTGACGGGATTCGGCGTTGATCACTTCCGGACCCGTCACGTACTCGCCGTATTCAGCGTTGTTGGAGATCGAGTAGTTCATGTTGGCGATACCGCCTTCGTACATGAGGTCAACGATCAGTTTCAGTTCGTGCAGGCATTCAAAGTAGGCCATTTCCGGCGCGTAGCCAGCTTCAACCAGGGTTTCGAAACCGGCTTTCACCAGCTCGACGGTACCGCCGCACAGAACGGCTTGTTCGCCGAACAGGTCGGTTTCAGTCTCGTCCTTGAAGGTAGTTTCGATGATGCCGGTACGACCACCACCAACGCCGGCAGCGTAGGACAGTGCAACGTTCTTGGCGTTGCCCGAGGCGTCCTGGTAGATCGCGATCAGGTCAGGGATACCGCCGCCTTTCACGAACTCGGAACGTACGGTGTGGCCCGGGGCTTTCGGCGCGATCATGATCACGTCGAGGTCGGCACGCGGAACAACCTGGTTGTAGTGGATCGCGAAGCCGTGGGAGAAGGCCAGGGTGGCGCCTTTCTTGATGTTCGGCTCGATTTCGTTCTTGTACAGCTGGGACTGGAACTCGTCCGGGGTCAGGATCATGACCA
Source organism: Pseudomonas sp. R15(2017) (assembly GCF_002112685.1). NCBI lineage: Bacteria > Pseudomonadati > Pseudomonadota > Gammaproteobacteria > Pseudomonadales > Pseudomonadaceae > Pseudomonas > Pseudomonas sp. R15(2017). Next base: position 365,380 of record NZ_NEII01000008.1, on the reverse strand, counting down.
GGTCGGCACCGGCAACAGCGGCAGCCACGTCAGTCACTTTCAGGCCGTGGGCTTCAGCCTTGGCAACGGTAGCCGAACCTTTACGCAGACCGACGGTAACGTCGACACCGGAGTCTTTCAGGTTGCATGCCTGGGCGTGGCCCTGGGAACCGTAACCGATGATGGCAACTTTCTTGCCCTGGATGATCGACAGGTCGCAGTCTTTATCGTAGAAAACTTTCATGAATTTCCCCTTTATATCCAGGCCGTTCAGGCCATTCGCTAATTTGGTTTAGATGCTGAGTACTTTGTCGCCGCGGGCAATACCGGTGACGCCACTGCGGACGGTCTCCAGAATCGATGCGGTGCCGATGGACTGAATGAAGCTGTCGAGCTTGTCGCTGGTACCGGTCAGTTGAACGGTATACACGCTGGCGCTGACGTCGACGATCTGTCCACGGTAAATATCGGTGGTGCGTTTGATCTCGGCGCGCTGGGCGCCAGTGGCCTTGACCTTGACCAGCATCAGTTCGCGCTCGATGTGAGCGCTTTCCGACAGGTCCACCAGCTTGACCACTTCGATCAGCTTGTTCAGGTTTTTGGTGATCTGCTCGATGATTTCATCGTGACCGACAGTGGTCAGCGTCAGACGCGACAGGGTCGGGTCTTCGGTTGGCGCCACGGTCAGGCTTTCGATGTTGTAGTTGCGCTGCGAGAACAGGCCGACTACGCGAGACAAAGCACCGGGTTCGTTTTCCAGAAGCAAGGAAATAATGTGCCGCATGATTAGGTACGCTCCGTCTTGCTCAGCCACATATCGCGCATGGAGCCGTCTTTGATCTGCATCGGATAGACGTGCTCGCTGGTGTCGACCGAAATGTCGATCACCACCAGGCGATCTTTCATGGCGAACGCCTCTTCCATCTTCGATTTCAAATCTTTCGATTCGGTGATGCGCACGCCGACGTGGCCATAGGCTTCAGCCAGCTTGACGAAGTCAGGCAAGGATTCCATGTAGGAGTGCGAGTGACGGCTGCCGTAACTCATGTCCTGCCACTGACGAACCATGCCCAGAACACCGTTGTTCAGGATGACGATCTTGACCGGCAGTCCATACTGCAGGCAGGTCGACAGCTCCTGGATGTTCATCTGGATGCTGCCTTCACCGGTGACGCACGCAACATCGGTGTCAGGGAAGCTCAAAGCGATACCCATCGCGGCCGGCAGACCGAAGCCCATCGTGCCCAGGCCACCGGAGTTGATCCAGCGGTTAGGCTTGTTGAACTTGTAGTACTGCGCAGCAAACATCTGGTGCTGGCCCACGTCCGAGGTCACAAAGGCATCGCCCTTGGTCACTTCGCACAGGGTCTCGATCACGGTCTGTGGCTTGATCTTGCTGCCGTCGCCCTTGTCGTAAGGGAACAGGCCACGATCACCGCGCCATTCATCAACCTGCTTCCACCAGCTGGCAACGGCTTCCTTGTTCGGGGTTTCGCCGATTTCCTTGAGGATCGCGACCATTTCGGTCAGGACGCTTTCCACCGGACCAACGATTGGCACGTCGGCCTTGATGGTCTTGGAAATCGAAGCCGGGTCGATGTCGATATGGATGATCTTGGCGTTCGGGCAAAACTTCGGCGCGCCGTTGATCACGCGATCGTCAAAACGCGCACCGACCGCCAGGATCACGTCGGCATGGTGCATCGCCAGGTTGGCGGTATAGCTGCCGTGCATGCCGAGCATGCCGATGAACTGACGATCAGTGCCAGGATAGGCACCCAGGCCCATCAAGGTATTGGTAACCGGCAGGTTGAGCATTTTTGCCAGTTCGGTCAGCGGCGCGGAGCCGTTGCCGAGGATCACGCCACCGCCGGAGTACAGCACGGGACGCTTGGCCGCCAGGAGCATTTCTGCCGCCTTGCGGATTTGCCCGGAATGACCGCGAACGGCCGGGCTGTAGGAACGCAGTTTGGCTTTCTTCGGGAAGATGTATTCGAACTTTTCGGCCGGGTTGGTCATGTCTTTCGGGATATCGACCACGACCGGGCCCGGACGACCGGATTGCGCCAGGTAGAAGGCTTTCTTCATGACTTCCGGGATTTCCGAAGCGTGCTTGATCATGAAGCTGTGCTTCACGATCGGCCGGGAGATACCGATCATGTCGGTTTCCTGGAACGCGTCGGTGCCGACCATGGTGCTTGGCACCTGACCGGAAATGATCACCATTGGAATCGAGTCCATATAGGCAGTGGCGATACCGGTGATGGCGTTTGTGGCGCCTGGACCGGACGTCACCAATACCACGCCGGCTTTACCGGTGGCACGGGCGTAGCCGTCAGCCATATGGGTAGCCGCTTGTTCGTGACGAACCAGGATGTGGGTCACTTCCGGTTCTTTGAACAGGGCATCGTAAACATGAAGGAGAGCACCACCCGGGTACCCGTAGATATATTTGACGCCTTCGTCACGCAAAAAGCGGACGAGCATCTCACCGCCAGATAAAAGCTCCACGTTGTTCACCTCTAAAACGCCAGAATACCGTCCACTAAGAAGCGAACGGGTCTTAATAGGTTTACTTCTCGGCAGAGCATGAGCGACGGTGGTCGCCGACTACGTCAGCACTGACTGAGCAAGTATTGGGATCGTCCCAAGTGTTGCGGGCCTTTCCCACCCAGCGCGAGGTAACGCGTTGCGGGTGTAACAGGTCGACGCGGATATGCGCCTCATGATCTGCCGAGAGGGTCTGCTTCTGGCAGTCCCTGTACAGCGGACTTTGGATTCTTCTGTTTCGCCCTCTGCAAGTCAAGCCGTCAATGTGCTTAATTGTGGGTAAGCACATGAGAACGCAAGAAAAAACCTGGAAACCGCTACTCTGTTAGCTTCAATTGCGCAGTTTTGCCAAGGAATCAGCATGCGAACGCTTCTCTTAACTCTGCTAATCAGCGTCAGCTCCTGGTGCATGGCCAGTCAGATCTACAAATGGGTCGACGCCCAGGGCGTCACCCATTTCGATCAACGGCCACCACAAGGGCAGTCATCCACCGCCGTGAAGACGCCCTCCTCTCCCGCACCTATACCTGCCGCATTGCCCGGCAGCGGCGCGCTGGGCGATCAAAAAGCCATCGATGACAAGGTGAAGAAGCAAGTAGCCGAGCAACAGAAGCGACTCAAGACGTTTTGCGAACAGGCGCGCACGAATCTCGCGCAACTGCAGAACAATCCGCGCTTGAGGGAGGAAGTGGAGGGAGAACTGCGGCGGCTGAATGACGAGCAGCGCCAGCAACGTACTGAAGAGGCAAAGAAACAGATAGCGGAAAACTGCCAGTAACGACTGGCAGCTCCCGGTTCAGCGTGAGGCGGTGATCAGCAGGTCGAACTCTTTGAGCAACACCTGAAGCTGCCGATCCTTGCCCTGAAGATTGCGCTGGGCGAAGACCATCTCGGCCATTTCCTGAATGCCCGAGGCATTGGGCAATGGCAGATTCTGTTCGAGGATCATCTTCATCCGCGGCAGGAAGATCCATTGCAGCCACTGCTCGAAATCGAGGGTGTCGACCGAAAACGGCTCGACACTGCTCAAGGCTTCAACCGAGGGCTGGACGTCATCCCACCAGCCCTGGGCGCGCAGTTCACGCTCGATCAACAGCAATTGGTCAGCGACTTTGGAGAAACGACTGTCCATCACAGCGAAACCTTGGCCTTCTGACGGGCCAGAGTGGCGCCGGCGGAGTCGCCCTGTTTCTCACGTGCCTGAGCGATCAATTCCCACAGGCTGGCCTGCAAGTCCGGACGACCGTTGGCCATGGTCAGTGCACGCCGTGCGGTCTGCTCGGCTTGCGGCGCATCGCCCTGGGCCATACGTACCTGCGCCAGACGGTAAAGCACTTGCGGCTCGCGCGGCGCTACACGCTGGGCGCGTTCCAGACTGGAAGACGCGCCGTTGAGATCGCCACCGGCCTGCTGCTGTTGCGCAGTGGTCAACAGTGCGAGAACCGGGCCGTCCAGCTGCTCATCGGCAGACAGACCGCCACCGCTGCTGGCCGAAGGAATGCCGCTCGGCGTCGAAGGCATGCTGTAACTGCCGGAGCTGATCGGCGCCGACTCGACCGGCGAAGGGTTATACGGCCCCGGCGTGATGCCGCCGGACGCCGGGCCCGGAACGATCGGCGAAGTGCTGATCGGCGCCGAAGCCGCTGCGCCGCCCGGCACCATTACCACCACACCGGTATCGCCTTGCGGGATCGCCTGGGTCTGGGCCTGTGCAGGACGTTTCACCGTCGTTTGACGGAAACCGCCATTGGCCGAAATGCGCTCGCTGTTGGACACGGCGGTGCCGGAGTCAACAACCGGGATCGAACCACGCTGTACGGTGGAGCAGCCGCTGAGCAAAGCCACGGCGGTCACCGCTGGAATCAACCACTTGTTCACTTGAAACCCTCTTTGCTTAATTCATCCAGCCCTTGACCCAATCCATCACCGACTCGCCCGAGGCCGGGCTTTCGCCCGCGCAGGAGGCGCCGGGTGGCGGTTCGCTGCCGCGAATATACGGCATCTGCACGGCGCCCGGACAGTTGGCATCAGAACCCTGGCCGGTACGCGAATCGACCCAGGCCTGCACCACGTTATCCGGTTGCGGCATGTCCAGCGGCAGCGGATCGGCCTTGCGCATGAAGCTGGTCCAGACCTGCAACGCACCGGTGGCCCCGGTGAACGGCGTCTTGCCGTTGTCGTCGCGGCCGAGCCAGACCACCGCCAGCAGATCCTGGCTGAAGCCGGCGAACCAGCTGTCGCGCGAATCGTTACTGGTGCCGGTCTTGCCCGCCAGCGTCAGGGTTCTTGGCAACACGTTATAAACCGAACTGCCGGTGCCTTCACGCATGACCCGCTGCATGGCGTTCTGGATCAGGTAGATCGAGGCGGGATCGAAACGCTGCTCGATCTGGAACGGATAACGCTTGAGCGGCTCGCCGTCGGCAGTCAGCACGCTGCGAATCCCGCGCATCGGGGTGTTGAAGCCACCGTTGGCCAGGGTCTGGTACATGGTCGCGACTTCAATCGGAGTCATGCCGCCCGCACCGAGCAACATCGACGGGAACGCCGGAAACTCGCGGGTCACGCCCAGGCGGCCCAACGTCTTGAGGACATTCGGAACACCGACCGCCAGACCGAGACGCGAGGTCGACAGGTTGTAGGAATGTGCCAGCCCCTGATACAGGAACACCGTACCGTGGGAGCGACGGTCGTAATTCTGCGGTTTCCAGACCTGACCGTCTGCGCCCTTGATTGAAAGCGGCTCGTCCGACAGCCAACTGGTCAACGTGTACTGGCTCGGCTTCTCCAGCGCCGTCAGATAAACCGCCGGCTTGATCAGCGAGCCGATCGGCCGCACCGCATCCAGTGCCCGGTTGAACCCGGCAAAACTAGCCTGACGGCTGCCGATCATGGCCTGGACTTCACCGGTTTCAGGATTGGTCACGACCATCGCCGCTTCCACGTCGTCGGAACCCTTGCGACCGGACAGGCGCTTGAAGGTGTCGTTGACCGACGCTTCGGCTTTCATCTGCAGGATTGGATCGAAACTGGTGAAGATCCGCAGGCCTTCTTCGGTCAAGTCTTCGTCGCGATAGTCTTCACGCAACTGGCGCTTGACCAGATCGATGAAGCCCGGGAACGAGCTGTCGGCCAGCTTGCCGCGGGTGGTCACGCCCAGTGGCATTTTCTTCGCGGCGGCCACCTGTTCGGCGGAAGCGACACCCTGCTGCTCAAGCACATCGAGCACCAGATTGCGTCGCTCCAGCGCCCGCTCCGGGTTGCGACGCGGGTTGTAATAGGACGGGCCTTTGACCATCCCGACCAACAGCGCGACCTGATGCAGTTTCAACTCGGACAAAGGCTGAGCGAAGAAGAACTGGCTGGCCAGACCGAAACCGTGCACTGCACGCTGACCGTCCTGACCGACAAAGACTTCGTTGAGGTAAGCCTCAAGGATTTCCTTTTTGTCGTAATGCAGTTCAAGCAGCATCGCCATCATCGCTTCGGTGAGCTTGCGGGTCAGGCTGCGTTCGTTGGTGAGGTAGAAGTTCTTGACCAGTTGCTGAGTCAGCGTACTGCCGCCCTGAGTCATCTTGCCGCCCGAGGTGTTGACCCAGACTGCGCGAGCAATCGATTTCGGCGATACGCCCCAGTGGCTGTAGAAATCCCGGTCTTCCACGGCGACCAGTGTTTCCAGCAGGTACGGCGGCACCTGATCGAGCTTGATCAGAATCCGGTCTTCAAGGTTTTTCGGGTAGATGCCGCCGATCATCAGCGGCTCCAGGCGTACCACGGAGAGCTTCGAACCGTTGATTGCCGAGAGTTCGGCTACGTAATCGCCAGAGAAACGCACGCGCACCGGCTGCGGTTTCTCGAGGCCTTCATAGAACTGGAAGCCACGGGTATTCAGATCAACCGTGTTGCCATTGACCGCCGCCGCGCCGGGACCGTTGCTCACGGCTTCGCGGCGATAACCCAGGGCATCGAGTTCGGTGAGGAAATCGTCCTTGCTCAGCTTCTGTCCGACGAACAGCTCGAGCGGACGCGCGTACACCTTGGCCGGGATGGTCCAGCGCTTGCCGGAGAACTTCTCCTGCACCACCGCATCAAGGTAAACGGCGAAGCCGGCCAGCACCACAAGGCCGACCAGACTGAGTTTAAGGGCCCAGCCCAACCACGGGCGCAGGCCCCGGGAAGCTGGTTTTTTAGGGGTACGGGGGGATCGAGTACGAGTCATGGCGGCGGATTATACGCACTTTATTCATACTCAACAGGAGCGCTCGGAGGTTTGCGTCGGGCTGGCGAGCGGCCATAATGAGCGCCTTGAATTTCCCCCAGTCTCTGAAGGATCGTCCGTGAGCCAGTCCCTGATCGCTGCCCTGCAAAACCCGGCCCTCTACCCGCATCCCGTCGAAGGGTTCCAGGTCATCGAAACCCATATCTCGTGGGTACTGCTCACCGGTCCCTACGCCTATAAAGTGAAGAAACCGGTGAACTTCGGTTTCCTCGACTTCACCAGCCTCGAATCCCGTGAGCACTTCTGCGGCGAAGAGCTGCGCCTGAACCAGCGCCTGACCGAAGATTTGTATCTGGAAGTGATTCCAGTGACCGGCAGCGCCGAAGCTCCGCAACTGGGTGGCGACGGCCCGGCCATCGAGTACGTGCTGAAAATGCGTCAGTTCCCGCAGTCCGGCCTGCTCAGCACCCTGCAAGCCAACGGCGAGCTGACCACCGCGCACATCGACGCGATGGCCGAGCAAATCGCCCGCTTCCACCTCAATGCGCCGAAAGTCCCGGCCGAGCACGATGCCGGCACGCCTGAAAGCGTGATGGCGCCGGTACGCCAGAACTTCGAACAGATTCTGCCGTTCCTCAGCGACAAGAACGATCTGCTGCAACTCGACGCTCTGCAAGCATGGGCTGAAAGCAGCTTCGATCGCCTCAAGCCGCTGTTCGCCCAACGCAAGACCGATGGTTTCACTCGCGAATGCCACGGTGACATTCACCTGGGCAACGCCACGCTGATCGACGGCAAGGTCGTGATCTTCGACTGCATCGAATTCAACGAACCGTTCCGCTTCACCGACGTATGGGCCGACACCGGCTTCCTGGCGATGGACCTTGAAGACCGTGGCCTGAAATCCCTGGCCCGTCGTTTCATCAGCCAGTACCTGGAACTGACCGGCGACTATCAAGGCCTGGAAGTGCTGAACTTCTACAAGGCGTACCGCGCGCTGGTGCGTGCGAAAGTCGCACTGTTCAGCATGCCGGCCGACGCGACACCGGTGCAGCGCGCCACCACCCTGCGCCAGTACCGCAACTATGCCAACCTGGCGGAAAGCTACAGCACCATTCCTTCGCGCTTCATGGCGATCACCCATGGCGTTTCCGCTGTCGGTAAAAGCCACGTTGCCATGCGTTTGGTCGAAGCACTGGGCGCGATCCGCCTGCGTTCCGATGTCGAGCGCAAGCGCCTGTTCGGTGAGCAAACCGTTGCCAATGATGTTCAGGCCGGGATCTACAGCGCCGACGCCAGCACTGCAACCTATGCGCGTCTGCATGAAATTGCCGAAGTGATTTTGCACGCCGGTTTCCCGGTGGTGATCGATGCCACTTACCTCAAGCGCGAACAACGCGACAACGCCGCCAAAGTCGCTGAAGCCACTGGCACGCCTTTCCTGATCCTTGACTGCAACGCTCCGCAGGCAGTGATCGAGAGCTGGCTGGCGATTCGTCAGGCAGACAAAAAAGATCCGTCCGACGCGACCCTCGCCGTGATCGAAGCTCAACAAGCCAACCGCGAAGCCCTGACCCCGGAAGAAATCCTGCGCAGCAAACGCGTGCAGACCAATGAATCCGGGACCCTGGACACCGTCGTGGCGCAGATTCGCCAGCGCCTGCCCGGCCTGTAAGAAACTATTTCGGCCGTGAAGCCCTCGCTTGCTTCACGGCCGTCAAATAGTGGCACTATACTGGCGTCATAAAACCAACAGGTGATTTGACATGAGCCAGCCAAAACTACTCGACACCCCGCTTTATGCCTTGCTGCACAAAGACGACATCACAGGTTTCAACAATGAACGCCCGAAAGACGGCCCGATCGATATGGTCGGCGGCGACTTCCGTGGTCTCGACCTGCGCGAGCTGAACGCCGATGGCGTGGATTTCCGGGACGCCTACTTCCGTTCCGCCGACCTGCGCGGCATCGACTTTCGCAACGCTTCACTGGAAGGCGCGAGTCTGGCTCATGCGCAAATTTCCGGTGCCTACTTCCCGCCGGAACTGAGTGCAGACGAAATCCTGATGTCGATGAATTTCGGTACGCGCCTGCGTTATCGCACCCGCTGAGCCTCGCACTACCCAAACTCGTCCAGCGCCCCCGCTTTGCGCTGGACTGCGTGCTATTGGTAATTCTCCCTCGCCCTCCCCATCCTGATTCATCAGCGGAAACTGACGTTTCTTAGAAGCGTTTGCGTCGAATCCGACCAAACAACCACGCTTTTCCTACTGATGGCTACACTCCTGAGAAGCTCGCCCACGCACCATTCGGCCGTCGCAAGGAGGCTTGATGAATGATGAACTGCAACACCTGAAAAATCTTGGCAAGACGTCGGCGCAATGGCTGCATGCCGTGGGCATCCATAGCGCCTCGGACTTGCGGCGCCTGGGCGCGGTAGATGCCTACCGGGCCGTGCGTACTCGTGGGTTCCGGGCGTCGAAGGTGTTGTTGTACGCGATCGAAGGAGCGCTGATGGATGTGCACTGGAACGACATTCCCGCCGAACGCAAGGATGCGCTGAACAAGCAACTCGAAGCGATTTCCTCCCGCCACAAAAACTGACGGGCACCGACCCATGTACCTGCTCGGAGAACAATCGGCCCAGGCCGATGCACTGATCAACCACTTGCAGAGCTTGCCTGCTCGATGGCTTGAAGGCCTGATGCCGTGCGGGCCAGCTCTGGAACTGGAAGCCACGGATGATTTGCTGGCGCAGTTGCCGGACGACCAGCTGTTTTTGCTGACGCAAGGTGTCATCACCGGGCGCCTCGGCGGTCGTGGCTTGTTCTACTGGCAAGAGGGAGATGTGATCGGTCTTCAGAACGGGCCGGAATGGGCGGATTGCACCTTGTGTACGGATAACCCGCTGACATTGCTGCCTTATCGCCGAAGCGATTTGTTTCAACATGTGTACGGCAGTTCATCGCGCCCGGAGCAGTTTCTGCACTATCTGCTCGGGCAAATGGCGCTGCTGGCCCACGCCGTCGCCGAGTTCAAGCCGCGGGAGTTTCGTAGCACGAATGGCTTCAAACGGGTCGAGCCCGGGGAAGTTCTCATCCGCCAGGGCGACTCGGCCGATCACGTATTCGTGATTATCGAAGGACACGCCGAAGCGTTTGTTAGCGGGCACAAGATAGGCGATGTGCCCAAGGATGAAATCTTCGGCGCCATGGCCGTGTTCACCGGCGAACCGCGCAACGCAACAATCATTGCCCGTGAAGCGAGCACCGTGATGCTGATTCCCGGCGATCAGTTTCTGAGCATGACCCGCACCAACCCGAAAATCGCCCACAGCCTGATCGAAAGCATGGCGCGGCGTATCGACCAGCTCAACAAGCAGCTCACGGCATATAACAGCCAGAACTGAAGCCCTATTCACGGGACGTTTACGCCATTGCCGGGACAAAACGACAGAAATGAAAAAACAGCTGTTGACTCGTTAATGAGAATCGCTATGATTATCACAACTGATCGCGAGATCAGTCGATATTCTGAAAAGCCCTTGGTTCGGACTCTCAGATTATCTCCTCATCAGGCTAATCACGGTTATTTGACCCGGTTTTTACCGGGTCTTTTTTTGCCTGTGGAAAAGTCATTCCTTGCCGAACTGCTTACGCATCTGCGCGCAATAATCCGGTTTCGGCGTGGCCGGTGTGAGCCAGACGAAATCAGCCATCGCCGCCGTGATCTGACTACCCTGCTCCGCCAGCATCAACACCGTCGGCGCTTCCGGCGCGCCCAGATCCAGCACATGCAGCGGCACCCCGACATCCTTTCGCGCGTGATACGCACCCGCCAATAACAGTGCAGGCGCGGGCGCCGCCGACAAACGCGAGGCCATACGCCGATCCCTTTGTTGCTGAACGGCCAGCATTGCCGGCATTTGTGATGACGGCAGCAAGCCGCAGTGAGAATCGCCAATCTGCTCCAGCAGTTTCTCTTTCACAGATTTGGCGCTGCTGCGCTCGCCGCTCAGAACCGGAGGATCGCGATAGAACGCGCGAATTTCGATGTTATCGAGGTTGGCCGCCAGTAACGGCCCGGGTTGCGTCAGGGCAAACCGCACAATCGGTCCGTAGAGATTCCAGTCCCAACCGTCCTGCCAGGCCAATGCAGCAGGGAGATCGGCCGGTAGCGTTGCGGCATGGCGCACGTCATCAACCCGCGACTGTTGATCGGGCGTCAGCATTTCCAGCAGAAGACTGCCTTGGGGGCGCTTTTCTTCGAGGTTCTGCAACAACCACAATTGAAGGGCATGGTGATCGGCGTTGTCATGCTGCTCGCCAACGATCACCCGCGCCGGTCTGCTCAGTTGCGTCAGTAATTGCTGCGCCGTCAGACGCTCGCCGCTTCGCAAATCACGGATCTCGCCCACGACCGGCGGCACCGCAACATGCTGGCAACCCGCAAGCCACAACACCGCCAACAGCAAAATCCCGCGCATACCCTCACCTCGATGATGAAATCAGCGGGCGATGATCAGCGGATGCCCGCGCTCCGGGTGCTGCTGCACCAATACTTCCAGACCGAAAACCGCCTTCAGCGATTCCGGACGCAATACCTGCTCAGGTGTATCCAGTGCGACCGGCCGCCCGCCTTCCAGCAGCAGGATCCGATCACAATAGCGCGCCGCCAGATTCAGATCATGCAGGATCACCAGCACCGCCGCGCCGCGATCGGCAAATTCGCGCACCGCTTGCAGCGTCGTGTGTTGATGCAACGGATCGAGCATCGAGGTCGGCTCATCAAGCAGCAGAGTCTGCCCCGCCTGCCCCGGCCAGAGTTGCGCCAGCACTCGCGCCAGATGCACCCGCTGACGCTCGCCGCCGGACAGCGCCAGATAACTGCGGCCACTCAGGTGTCCGGCATCGGCGGCCCGTAATGCGGCAGCGACGATCTGGTCATCGCGCACCCGTCCGCTCTGATAAGGCAGACGCCCCATGCCGACCACTTCCTCAACACGAAAGGCGAAATCCAGGGTCGACACCTGTGGCAACACCGCCAGCCGCTGAGCGCGCTGAGTGCCGCCCCAATGGCTCAAGGCCTCACCGTCCAGCAGCACTTCCCCGTCGCTGGCACTCAACTCTCCGCAAAGCGCACTGAGCAAGGTACTTTTACCGGCGCCGTTCGGCCCCAGTACACCCAGCACTTCTCCCGGTTCGAGCTGCAGGCTGACGTCGGCCAGAACGGTCTTGCGGCCACGGTGGATGTGCAGATTGTGCGCACACAGCATCAGGCACGCCCTCGCAGCAACAGATAAAGGAAGAACGGCGCACCGATGAACGCGGTGACGATGCCGATCGGCAGCTCCGCCGGCGCCAGCGCCAGCCGCGCCACCAGATCCGCCAGCAGCAACAGACTGGCCCCGGCCAGCACCGATGCCGGCAGCAATACCCGGTGATCCGGCCCGGCGAGCAAGCGCACCAGATGCGGCACAACCAGCCCGACGAAACCGATCATCCCTGCCGCCGCCACCGCTGCGCCAACGCCGAGCGCCGTGCAGAACACCAGCTCGCGCTTGAGCCGTTCGACATCGATTCCCAGATGCCCGGCTTCCGATTCGCCGAGCAGCAATGCATTCAACGCCTTGGCTCGGCGTGGGAGCCAAAGTGCAACACCGGCGGTGATGATCAGCAGCGGCCACAATCGCGCATAACTTGCACCGTTGAGGCTGCCCAGGTTCCAGAACGTCAATGTGCGCAATGTCGCGTCGTCGGCCAGATAGGTAAACAGCCCCACCGCCGAACTGGCCAGCGCCGTCAGGGCAATCCCCGCCAGCAACATGGTCGCGACATTGGTCTGCCCGTTGCGGCGGCCGAGCCGATAAACCAGCGCCGTCACGCCCAAACCACCGAGAAACGCACACACCGACAGCAGGTAAGGCCCGAACCACTCCGGCAATCCGCCAAAAAACGAACCACCGACAATCGCCACCGCCGCGCCCAACGCCGCGCCGCTCGAGACGCCGACCAACCCTGGATCCGCCAGTGGATTACGAAACAGCCCCTGCATCGCCACCCCGGACAGCGCCAGCACACCGCCGACTGCCAGCCCGAGCAACGTACGCGGCAGACGAATCTGCCCGAGAATCAGTTCAGCCTGCTCCAGCCCGTCCGGCGCCAGCGGCACACCGATCATGCGCAGTGCTGCGCGCAAGGTATCGAACAACGGCAGACTGACCGGCCCCAGCGCCAGCGACAGCCAGATCGCCAGCAGACACAGCAGGATCAGGCCGATGAACAAACCGCGGGGTTTGACCAGCGTGGTCATTGGCCGCTCTGGGGCGGATAGAAACCGTCAGACAGGGTCTTCAGCGCAGCCGGCAAACGCGGCCCGAGCCCGCCGACCAGCAGCGTCGGGTCCAGCTCCAGCACGCGTCCGGTCTTGCCCGCGCGGCTGGAATTGAGGATCGGGTTTTCCTTGAACAGCGCCGCTTTCGCCGCCTCGCCGGTCAGCGCACGGTCAGCGAACACCAGCACTTCAGGATCGAGACTGGCCAGGGACTCCACGGAAAACGGCTTGTAACCGGTGTGGGTCGCAAGGTTGTGCCCGCCCGCTTGTTGCAGCAGCCAATCGGCGGCGGTGTCTTTGCCGGCGATCAGCGGCTTGCCGCCAGCATGTCCGAGCAGCAACAGCACGCCCGGCGCTTTCTGTTTAGTCTGCGCTTGCGCCACACGCGCCTTTTGCGCATCAAGTTGTTGTTGATAACGTTGCAGCAGCTGCACGGCCTGGCTTTCCGCGCCCAGCAACTGCCCCAGATGGGTGACGTTTTTCTCCAGCGTCGGCAGATCCGGCTGAGCCGAGAACAATTCCACCTGCACCTTGGCGCTGCGCACCTGCGAGATCACTGGCGGCGGGCCCATTTCTTCGGTGCCGATCAGGATGTCCGGGCGCAGGCTGAGAATGCCTTCGGCCGACAGGCTGCGCTGGTAGCCGATGCTCGGCAGCGACTTGAGGGATTGCGGATGCTGGCTGGTGGTGTCGACCCCCACCAGTTTGGCTTCACCCCCCAGTGCACTCACCCACTCCGACAAGGCGCCGCCAGCGCTGACCCAACGTTGCGGCAACTCGGCCGCTGCAGCCTGGTGGCTGACCAAAAGTCCGACACACAGAACGGCAACGCGGGTACTCAGGCGCATAGACAGCTTCCTTGAAAGGTTTTCCCGGGCATCGGAACGGCAGGCCAAGTATCCTCGGCAGCGCTCACCTCGCCACGGGCGAAGGCGGCCATTTGATAATTGTTTGCATTTGAACGTCAAGCTCGGACATATCCGGACACGAGCCGACACTGAGGATAGCCATGAAGTTTCTTTGCGCGGGTGCCGATCTGATTGAAGGCGGCAGTCGCGGTTTCGATATCGACGGGAAAAAACTGTTGGCCGTGCGCCGTGCGGGGCAGGCGTATGTCTACCTCAATCGCTGCCCGCATCGGGGCGTCGGCCTGGAATGGCACCCCGACCAGTTTCTCGACCCGAGCAACAGCCTGATCCAGTGCGCGACCCACGGTGCACTGTTTCTGATCGAGGACGGTGAATGCGTCGCCGGCCCCTGCGCCGGGCAATCGCTGACGGCCATCCCTTGCCGTGAAGACGCGCAAGGGCTGTGGATCGATGTTTAACCGTTGAGCAGCACGTCCAGGCGCCGGTCGATCACCATTTCTTCATGGCTCAACCGCACGCCGTACGCCAGGACTTCGACCCCGCACGCCACTGCCTCACGCAGCGCAGCGGCGTAGGCGAAGTCGATTTCCTCGGCAGGACGCACCGCTTCGATACCCGTGAGATTGACGCAGTACAACTGCACCGCGCGAATCCCGTCCCGGGCCAGATGCGCCAGCTCACGCAAATGCTTGGCGCCACGATCGGTCACTGCATCGGGAAATGCCGCGACCGCCGTGCCGTCGAAACCCAGCGTGACACTTTTCACTTCCACGTACGCCGGGCCCGTCGGGTAGTCGAGGCGAAAATCGATCCGGCTCTTTTCCTGCCCGTACGCCACCTCGCGTTTGAGCCCGGTAAACCCGCTCAATTCGCTGATGACGCCGGCCTGCAAGGCTTCTTCGACCAGTGCGTTGGCGCGTCCGGTGTTCACGCAAAACAGCCGGCCCTGCGGGGTTTCACCGACTTCCCAAGTACCGGGCAGTTTGCGTTTCGGATCTGTGGAGCGACTGAACCAGACCTGCCCGCCCTCGACCTGGCAATTGAGCATCGAGCCGGTGTTCGGGCAGTGAATGGTCAGCAATTCGCCGCCAACGGTTTCGATATCGGCGAGAAAACGCTTGTATCGCCGGATCAACCGGCCTTCTTCGAGCGGAGGATGAAAGCGCATCAGCCTTGCCAGCTCTTCAAGCCACGGGCGATACGCTCTACCGCTTCCTGTAGGCGTGGGAGGTTTTGCGTGTAAGCAAAGCGCACGTGATGACTGGCCTGATAGCGGCCGAAGTCCAGCCCCGGCGTGAAGGCTACATGTTCGGTTTCAAGGAAATGTCGGCAGAACGCGAAGGCATCGCCGCCGAACTGGCTGATATCGGCATACAAATAGAACGCGCCTTCCGGCTCTACGGCAATGTTGAAGCCCAGCTCCCGCAATGCCGGCAGCAGGAAGTCACGGCGACGGCCGAATTCGGCGCGGCGCTCTTCGAGAATCGCGATGGTGTCCGGCTCGAAACAGGCCAGCGCCGCATGCTGGGCCATGCTTGGCGCGCTGATGTAGAGGTTCTGCGCGAGTTTTTCCAGCTCACTGACGGCCGCATCCGGCGCCACCAGCCAGCCGAGGCGCCACCCGGTCATGCCGAAATATTTGGAGAAACTGTTGAGGACAAAGGCACTGTCGTCCACTTCCAGCACACTGGCGGCGTCGGTGCCGTAAGTCAGGCCATGGTAGATCTCGTCCACCACCAGATGCCCGTGACGGGCCTTGATGGCTGTGGATAACCCGGACAGTTCATCGCGGGTCAGAATCGTACCGGTCGGGTTGGCTGGCGAGGCGACCAGCGCACCGACGCTGTCGTGATCCCAGTGGCGTGCCACCAGGTCCGGCGTCAGTTGATAGCGAACGTCCGGGCCCACCGGTACAAGCTGTGCCGCGCCTTCGACCAACCGCAAAAAGTGTCGGTTGCAAGGATAGCCGGGGTCGGCCAGCAGCCAGTGCTTGCCCGGATCCACCAGCAACGCACTGGCCAGCAGCAACGCACCGGAACCGCCAGGAGTGATGAGAATCCGCCGAGGATCGATGTTCAGGCCGTAGCGCGTCTGATAGAAGCCGGAAATCGCCTCACGCAGTTCGGGAATGCCACGGGCTGCGGTGTAACGGGTTTTCCCGGCTGTCAGGGCTTGCTGGCCGGCGCGGATGATCGGTTCGGCGGTAGTGAAGTCCGGTTCGCCGATTTCCAGGTGGATCACGTCGTGGCCGGCGGCCTGCAATTCATTGGCCCGCGCCAGCAACGCCATGACATGGAACGGTTCGATCGCACGACTGCGCGCACTGTAGGGCTGAGCCATTGGCCTTCCTTCAACGGGGGAAAAGAAACGATTCTACCCATCTGCCGGAACGAGCGAGAACCCGCAGCGGTCACAGCCTCAAGAACACTGGACTGTAACGACCCGCGCGTACGCTCCAGGATTGACTAAAATCAGTGATTGAGCAGGTTTGCAGCACCGCCGGACATGGCTTGGCAAACATTTGCAAGTCCCCTCGGCCACGCGCTCGACATCCGGGAGTAGCGCGGGTCGAATTGATCTGGTAAGTTCGCCCGCTTGCAGCCGCAGGGCCGGCAGGTGTCGGTGATGGAGCAATCCTGCGCAATGGATTACAAGAGTAGAGGCGGTCCATTTCATGCCCACCCAAGCAAAGCAACAGGCAAGTCAGACACTCAGCGGTTTCGAACCTTACGTCCCTAAAGAGGGCGAAGAGTACATGGGCGCGCCTATGCGTGCGCATTTCACCAAGATCCTGACCAAGTGGAAACTCGACTTGATGCAGGAAGTCGACCGCACTGTTGATCACATGAAAGACGAAGCGGCCAACTTTCCTGATCCGGCCGACCGTGCCAGTCAGGAAGAAGAGTTCGCCCTCGAGCTGCGCGCCCGCGACCGCGAGCGCAAACTGATCAAGAAGATCGACAAGACCCTGCAACTGATCGAAGACGAAGAGTACGGCTGGTGCGACTCTTGCGGCATCGAGATCGGCGTCAAGCGCCTCGAGGCCCGTCCGACTGCCGACATGTGTGTCGACTGCAAGAACCTGGCGGAAATCAAGGAAAAGCAGGTCGGCAAATAATCCCTACCTGAACGAAAAACGGAGCGTGCGAACGCTCCGTTTTTGTTTCTGCCGTTTTTTACTCTTCAAGTAACATCGCCCTCATGACTGCCAACTCCTCCCCCGCCTACATTGGCCGCTTCGCCCCGACCCCCAGCGGACACCTGCACTTCGGTTCGCTGGTCGCCGCCCTGGCCTCTTATCTGGACGCACGCTCGGTGGGCGGCCGCTGGCTGGTGCGCATGGAAGACCTCGATCCGCCTCGCGAAGAGCCGGGCGCGCAAGCGGCGATTCTCAAGGCGCTGGAAAGCTATGGCTTCGAATGGGACGGCGAGATGGTTCGCCAGAGCGACCGGCACGAGGCCTACGCCCAAGTGCTCGACAGCCTGTTCAATCACGGCCTGGCGTACGCCTGCACCTGTTCGCGCAAACAACTGGAGCCGTACCACGGCATTTATCCTGGGCTGTGCCGCAATGCCGGCCATGGCCAGGAAGACGCGGCGATTCGCCTGCGCGTGCCGGAGCTGGAATACCACTTCATCGACCGGGTGCAGGGCGAATACCGCCAGCATCTGGGCCGCGACGTGGGTGATTTCGTGATCCGCCGCCGCGACGGCCTCTACGCTTACCAACTGGCGGTGGTACTGGACGACGCCTGGCAAGGCATCACCGACATCGTGCGCGGCGCCGATCTGCTTGACTCCACGCCGCGCCAGCTCTATCTGCAGGAACTGCTGGGCCTGCGCCAACCGCGCTATCTGCATCTGCCACTGATTACCCAGCCGGACGGTAACAAGCTCGGCAAATCCTATCGCTCGCCACCGTTGGAAGCCGATCAGGCCACGCCATTGCTGCTGCGGGCCTTGCGTGCACTGGGGCAAAACCCGGGGCCCGAACTGGCCCACGCCTCGCCGCAGGAACTGTTGAACTGGGGCAGCGCCCACTGGGACGCGACGAAGATCCCGCGCACACTGACCCTGCCCGAAGCGCAACTGCTGTGACGACACTTGCAGTGGCGCGCCCATCCGTTACCATCGCCGCACGTTTTCGGGCACGCGCATAAAAAAGAGAGGCCGGGATGTACATCTATCGCTTGGTCCTGCTTCTGGTCGTGGGGATCTACCTGTTTTCTCCCGCCATCATGGATTGGTGGATCGACGCCACGGGCGCCTGGTATCGCCCTTATCTGCTCTGGCTGATCCTGATTGTCGTGACCTTCATCCTGCAGAGCCAAAAAGATGCCGATGAGCTTTAGCCTGACCCAGATGCTGCTGATCAGCGCCGCCTACCTGGCCGCGTTGTTCGGCGTGGCCTGGATCAGTGAACGGGGCATGATCCCGCGGGCGATCATTCGCCATCCGTTGACCTACACCCTGTCGCTGGGGGTCTATGCCAGTGCGTGGGCGTTCTATGGCACGGTCGGTCTGGCCTATCAGTACGGCTACGGTTTTCTGTCCAGTTATCTCGGGGTATCCGGGGCGTTTCTGCTGGCGCCGGTGCTGCTGTATCCGATCCTCAAGATCACCCGCACTTATCAACTGTCGTCGCTGGCGGACCTGTTCGCCTTCCGCTTCCGCAGCACCTGGGCCGGTGCGCTGACCACAATTTTCATGCTGATCGGCGTCTTGCCGTTGCTGGCGTTGCAGATCCAGGCCGTGGCCGACTCGATCGGCATCCTCACCGGCGAACCGGTACAGAACCGCGTGGCCCTGGCGTTCTGTGCGCTGATCATCCTGTTCACGATTTTCTTCGGCTCCCGTCACATCGCCACCCGTGAAAAGCACGAAGGGCTGGTGTTCGCGATTGCCTTCGAATCGGTGATCAAACTGGCGGCCCTCGGTGGCGTCGGCCTCTATGCGCTGTACGGCGTATTCGACGGCCCGCAACAGCTTGAACTGTGGCTGCTGCAGAATCAGACCGCCCTTGCCGCCCTGCACACGCCATTGCAGGAAGGCCCGTGGCGCACGTTGCTGCTGGTGTTTTTCGCCTCGGCGATCGTGATGCCGCACATGTATCACATGACCTTCACCGAAAACCTCAACCCGCGCTCGCTGGTCAGCGCGAGCTGGGGCCTGCCGCTGTTCCTGCTGTTGATGAGCCTGGCTGTGCCGCTGATTCTCTGGGCCGGCCTGAAACTCGGGGCCACCACCAATCCGGAATACTTCACCCTCGGCATCGGCATCGCCGCCAACAGCAAGTCGCTGGCGTTGCTGGCGTATGTCGGCGGTCTGTCGGCGGCCAGCGGCCTGATCATCGTCACCACACTGGCGCTCTCGGGCATGGCCCTGAACCATCTGGTGTTGCCGCTTTACCAGCCGCCGGCCGAGGGCAATATCTATCGCTGGCTGAAATGGACCCGCCGGGCGCTGATCGTCGCGATCATCATGGCCGGTTTCTGCTTCTATCTGATGCTGGGCGCCGAGCAGGACCTGGCCAACCTCGGCATCGTCGCCTTCGTCGCGACCCTGCAATTCCTGCCGGGCGTGTTGTCGGTGCTGTACTGGCCGACCGCCAATCGCCGCGGCTTTATCGCCGGTCTTCTGGCGGGGATCGTGGTGTGGGTGGTGACCATGCTGTTGCCGCTGGTCGGCAATCTGCAGGGTTTCTATATTCCGCTGCTGAACATGATCTACGTGCTGGACGACACCAGTTGGCACATGGCGGCCATCGCCTCGCTGGCGGCCAACGTCCTGATGTTCACCCTGATTTCGTTGTTCACCAATGCCAGCCCCGAAGAGGCCAGCGCCGCCGAAGCCTGCGCGGTGGACAACGTGCGACGCCCGCAACGCCGCGAATTGCACGCCGCTTCGCCGCAGGAATTCGCCACGCAACTGGCCAAGCCGCTGGGCGCCAAGGCTGCGCAGAAAGAAGTCGAACAGGCCCTGCGCGATCTTTATCTGCCCTTCGACGAGCGCCGCCCTTATGCCTTGCGCCGCCTGCGCGACCGGATCGAAGCCAACCTTTCCGGCCTGATGGGTCCGAGCGTCGCCCAGGATATGGTGGAAACCTTCCTGCCCTACAAGGCCGGCGGTGAAAACTACGTCACCGAAGACATCCACTTCATCGAAAGCCGCCTCGAGGACTACCACTCGCGCCTGACCGGTCTGGCCGCCGAACTCGATGCCCTGCGCCGTTACCACCGCCAGACCCTGCAGGAACTGCCGATGGGCGTCTGCTCGCTGGCCAAGGATCAGGAGATCCTGATGTGGAACAAGGCCATGGAAGAACTGACCGGGATTGCCGCGCAACGGGTGGTCGGCTCGCGCCTGAGCACCATCGCCAATCCGTGGAAAGATCTGCTGCAAGGCTTCATCCATCTGCCGGACGAGCATTTGCACAAACAGCATTTGGCCCTCGACGGCCAGACCCGTTGGCTGAACCTGCACAAAGCGGCAATCGACGAGCCGCTGGCACCGGGCAACAGCGGCCTGGTGTTGCTGGTGGAAGACCTGACCGAAACCCAGATGCTCGAAGACAAACTGGTGCACTCCGAGCGCCTGGCCAGCATCGGCCGACTCGCGGCGGGTGTGGCCCACGAAATCGGCAACCCGATCACCGGCATCGCCTGCCTTGCGCAAAACCTGCGGGAAGAGCGCGAAGAGGACGGTGAGCTGACGGAAATCAGCGGCCAGATCCTCGAACAGACCAAACGCGTGTCACGCATCGTCCAGTCGCTGATGAGCTTCGCCCACGCCGGCAGCCATCAGCACAGCGACGAGCCCGTCTGTCTGGCGGAAGTCGCCCAGGACGCCATCGGCCTGCTGGCCCTCAACCGGCGCAATTTCGAAGTGCAGTTCTACAACCTGTGCGATCCCGACCACTGGGTCGAAGGCGATCCGCAGCGGCTCGCCCAGGTGCTGATCAATCTGCTCTCCAACGCCCGTGACGCCTCGCCTGCCGGCAGTGCGGTGCGGGTCAAGAGCGAAGCCGGCGAACACACGGTCGATCTGATCGTCGAAGACGAAGGCAGCGGTATTCCATCGAGCATCATGGACCGATTGTTCGAACCCTTCTTCACCACCAAGGATCCTGGCGAAGGTACCGGTCTGGGCCTTGCACTGGTCTATTCCATCGTTGAAGAGCATTATGGACAAATCACCATCGACAGCCCGGCTGATGTTCAGAGCCAGCGCGGCACCCGTATCCGGGTGACATTGCCGCGCCATGTCGAAGCGACGTCCGCTGTGAACTGAGACCGTCGAGAGTATCGAATCAATGCCGCACATTTTGATCGTCGAAGACGAAACCATTATCCGCTCCGCCTTGCGCCGCCTGCTGGAACGCAACCAGTACCAGGTCAGCGAAGCCGGTTCAGTGCAGGAAGCACAAGAACGCTTCAGTATTCCCACATTCGATCTGATCGTCAGCGACCTGCGTCTGCCGGGTGCTCCGGGCACCGAGCTGATCAAGCTCGGCCAGGGCACGCCGGTGCTGATCATGACCAGCTACGCCAGCCTGCGCTCGGCGGTCGACTCGATGAAGATGGGCGCGGTGGATTACATCGCCAAGCCTTTCGACCACGATGAAATGCTTCAGGCTGTCGCGCGGATACTGCGCGATCGTCAGTCGGCCCCGGCCGCCGGTGAAGCAGCTCCTGCCAAATCGGCCAATGGCAGCGGCAAATCCGCCATCGACAACAGCAATGGCGAGATCGGCATCATCGGCTCGTGTCCGCCGATGCAGGATCTTTACGGCAAGATCCGTAAGGTCGCGCCGACCGATTCCAACGTATTGATCCAGGGTGAGTCCGGTACCGGTAAAGAGCTGGTGGCCCGTGCCCTGCACAACCTGTCGAAACGCGCCAAGGCGCCGATGATCTCGGTGAACTGCGCCGCCATTCCGGAAAGCCTGATCGAGTCCGAACTGTTCGGTCACGAGAAAGGTGCGTTCACCGGTGCCAGCGCCGGTCGCGCCGGTCTGGTGGAAGCAGCGGACGGCGGCACGCTGTTCCTCGACGAAATCGGCGAGTTGCCGCTGGAAGCCCAGGCTCGCCTGCTGCGCGTGTTGCAGGAAGGCGAAATTCGCCGGGTGGGCTCGGTCCAGTCGCAAAAGGTCGATGTTCGCCTGATCGCGGCGACCCACCGCGACCTCAAGAGCCTGGCGAAAATCGGCCAGTTCCGTGAAGACTTGTACTACCGCCTGCACGTGATCGCGTTGAAACTGCCGGCCCTGCGCGAACGCGGCGCCGACGTCAACGAAATCGCCAATGCGTTCCTCGCTCGTCAGAGCGCACGCATCAACCGCACCGACCTGAAATTTGCCGCCGATGCCGAACAGGCGATCCGGCACTATTCCTGGCCGGGTAACGTGCGGGAGCTGGAAAACGCCGTCGAGCGCGCGGTGATTCTGAGCGAAAGCCCGGAAATCTCTGCCGACCTGCTGGGCATCGACATCGAGCTGGGCGATCTGGAGGACGACGAATTCATCGGCCTGCCGGCGCAACCGGCCGGTAACGCCAGCAACAGCAGCCACGAGCCGACCGAAGACCTGTCACTGGAAGACTACTTCCAGCATTTCGTGCTCGAGCATCAGGACCACATGACCGAGACCGAACTGGCGCGCAAACTGGGCGTCAGCCGCAAATGCCTGTGGGAGCGTCGTCAGCGTCTGGGCATTCCGCGGCGCAAGACCGGGGTCGCCAGCGAGAGCTGAACGTTACCTGTCGAGTGTGCGGGTTACCGTTGAAGAGGTGAAAAAACTGTTACCTCAGTCTTTTCACGTAACAGAAGCCGGGGTTATCGGTAACGAAACCCCGGCTTTTTTTCGCCCTGCGAAAACGGTTATATCGACCTAACCCCTTGTTTTATTGGGGTTCGCAAAAGTTGGCACGGCACCTGCTATATGTTTGGTACAAGAACAATAACAAGCAATGCACAAGACAATAAAAATAAGACGAATCGACTCACGCACAATAAAAACAAGACGGCGAGAGGCGCAGCTAACTGATTCTTTTGGAGAGGCGTTGTATTTGGGGCTAGCCCCACGACCAGGCCGAGAACAACAAAAACTGTCTTAAGACAGAGCCTGTACTGGTTGGATCGCAAGATCACTGCAACACAGCGACCAAAGCAATCCGTTTGCTCTTGGCTCCCGATTGGGAGGGTCATGAAGGAAAAGCTTCATGGCGAGGGCACTCAACAAAAACAAGAAGCCCGAATCAATAATAAAAAGAGCACGCAACTACTTCTTGGGGAGCTTCGGCTCCCCTTGTAGTTTCTTCTTCCCGGCAAATTCCCCCTTCTGACGCATCCCCACCCCCTCTAGCCTGCGGCTTGCAGCGCAAAACGGCAGCGTCCTACACCATCCCTCGACTAAATGCTAGAATCCCGGCCCATCATGCGGTCATTCTCTGGTATGGCCGAACATTCCTTCAAACAGTGCATCCCATGCTGAAGAAGCTGTTCCAGTCATTCCGAACTCCCCTGCGTCGTACGCAACACATCCGTAGCACGCCTGAAGTCCTCAACAGCGGCCAACATTCGCTGCAGAAGGCGCAATTCAGCCGTTACGCGGTCAACATCGTCGAACGTCTGCAGGGCGCCGGCTACCAGGCCTACCTGGTTGGCGGTTGCGTGCGAGACATGCTGCTGGGCATCACGCCCAAAGACTTCGACGTCGCCACCAGCGCCACCCCCGAGCAGGTTCGTGCCGAATTCCGCAATGCGCGGATCATCGGCCGCCGCTTCAAGCTGGTACACATCCATTTCGGTCGCGAAATCATCGAAGTCGCGACCTTCCGCGCCAATCACCCGCAAAACGAAGACGACGAAGACAGCAACCAGTCTTCGCGCAACGAGAGCGGGCGCATTCTGCGTGACAACGTCTACGGCACCCTGGAAGAAGACGCGCAACGCCGCGACTTCACCATCAACGCGCTGTATTACGATCCGGTCAGCGAACGCATCCTCGATTACGCCAACGGCGTGCACGACATCCGCAATCACCTGATCCGTCTGATCGGCGACCCGAAGCAGCGTTACCAGGAAGACCCGGTGCGGATGCTGCGGGCCGTGCGTTTCGCCGCCAAGCTCAATTTCGGTATCGAGAAGCACACCGTCCAGCCGATCCGCGAACTGGCGCCGATGCTGCGCGAGATCCCGTCGGCCCGCCTGTTCGAGGAAGTGCTCAAGCTGTTCCTCTCCGGTCATGGCGCCATCACCTTCGAGATGCTGGTCGACCTGCAACTGTTCGCGCCGCTGTTCCCGGCCAGTGCCGATGCGCTGGAACACAACCCGGAATACACCCACACGCTGATCAGCGAAGCCCTGACCAACACCGACCTGCGGATCAAGCAGAACAAACCGGTGACCCCGGCGTTCCTGTTCGCCGCGCTGCTGTGGCCTGCCCTGCCGGCCCGCGTGTTGCGTCTGCAAGAGCGCGGCATGCCGCCGATCCCGGCGATGCAGGAAGGCGCTCACGAACTGATCGCCGAACAGTGCCAGCGCATCGCGATTCCAAAACGCTTCACCATGCCGATCCGCGAGATCTGGGACATGCAGGAACGCCTGCCACGCCGCAGCGGCAAACGCGCCGACCTGCTGCTGGACAATCCGCGCTTCCGCGCCGGCTACGATTTCCTGCTGCTGCGAGAAAGCGCTGGCGAGCAGACCGATGGCCTGGGCGAGTGGTGGACCGATTATCAGGACGCCAACGACAGCGAACGTCGCGACATGATCCGCGACCTGAGCGGCAAGGGTGATGACGCCAGTGGCGCACCGCGCAAGCGTCGCCGCAGCAGCGGTTCCAAGCGCAAGCGCGCCGGCGCACCGAGCGCCACGGGCGAATAAGGCATGGAACGCATCTACATCGGCATGGGCAGCAACCTGGCTGACCCGGCCGAACAACTGCGCAGCGCGGTCGACGCGCTGGGGCAATTGCCCGACACCGAACTGGTCGGTGTGTCTGCCTTCTACCAAAGCGACTCACTGCTGCCGGGCCAACCGCGTTACACCAACGCGGTTGCCGCGCTCGACAGCGCGCTCGCCCCGCTGGATCTGCTTGATGCCTTGCAGGCAATCGAAAACGATCAGGGCCGCGAACGCCTGGAGCGCTGGGGCCCGCGCACGCTGGATCTGGACATTCTGCTGTTCGGTGATCGACTGATCGACGAGCCGCGACTCAAAGTCCCGCATTACCACATGCAGGAGCGCGCATTCGTTCTCTATCCTTTGGCCGAACTGGCGCCCGAGGATCTGCATCTGGCCGATGGCCGCACCCTTTCAGATCTTCTCGCAGCCTGCCCGTTCGTCGGCCTCGAACGCCTTACCCACCCCTGAGATCTATCCCCTGTGGGAGCGGGCTTGCTCGCGAATGCGGTGTATCAGCTCAATAAGATGCTGACTGGCACGACGCCTTCGCGAGCAAGCCCGCTCCCACATCGACCTGTCCAAATCCCGGGCTTTGTAGGACAAAACCCCGCAGATCAGGCCCGCCGGCCCGCTGAATCGCATCAGTAACGCCGGTAACACTCCCCTCGTAACAATGCGGTAACACATGCAATTGACTTCCTGAGGCCTCATCACGACTATAGGCGTCCCGCTGCCGCCAACCCGGCATACAAGGGCGCAATCCAGGCCTTATAAGCACGACAAAAGAGCGTGCGCCTGAATAGATGACGAATCACGCGCGTTACTCGCAGTAGTTTCCAGAGCGCCTGAACGAGGATTTCTTACATGCCAGCCATCACCCTGACCACGCTCCAGAGCCTCAAGCAGAAAGGTGAAAAGATCACCATGCTGACCTGCTATGACGCGACCTTCGCCCACGCCTGCAACGAGGCCGGTGTCGAAGTGCTGCTGGTGGGCGACTCCCTCGGCATGGTCCTGCAGGGTCACGACAGCACCCTGCCGGTGACCACCGCAGAAATGGCCTACCACGTTGCCAGCGTCAAACGCGGCAACTCTGATGCCCTGATCCTGGCTGACCTGCCGTTCATGGCCAACGCCACCCTCGAGCAAACCATGACCAACAGCGCCCTGCTGATGCAGGCCGGCGCGCACATGGTCAAGGTCGAAGGCGCCTTGTGGCTGGCGGACTCGATCCGCCTGCTGGCCGAACGCGGTGTGCCGGTCTGCGCTCACATGGGCCTGACCCCGCAAGCCGTGAACATTCTCGGTGGCTATAAAGTGCAGGGTCGCAACGAGAACCAGGCACGCCAGATGCGCGCCGACGCGATCTCCCTGGAGCAGGCCGGCGCGGCCATGCTGCTGCTTGAATGCGTGCCGAGCGAACTGGCGGCTGAAATCACCCAGGCGGTGAAGATTCCGGTGATCGGCATTGGCGCCGGCAGCGACACCGACGGCCAGGTGCTGGTACTGCACGACATGCTCGGCCTGTCGATCAGCGGCCGCGTGCCAAAATTCGTGAAGAACTTCATGCAGGGTCAGGACAGCATCCAGTCCGCGCTGAAGGCTTACGTCAGTGAAGTCAAAGCCACCACTTTCCCTGGGATCGAACACGGATTCTCTGCATGAACACCGTCAAAACCGTACGTGAACTGCGCGCCGCCGTGGCGCGCGCCCGCAGTGAAGGCAAGCGCATCGGCTTCGTGCCGACCATGGGCAACCTGCACAGCGGCCACATTGCCCTGATCACCAAAGCCACTCAGCGCGTGGACTTTGTGGTCGCGAGCATTTTCGTCAACCCGCTGCAGTTCGGCGCCGGCGAAGACCTCGACAAATACCCGCGTACCCTGGCGGCAGATCAGGAAAAACTGCTGGAAGCCGGATGCGATCTGCTGTTCGCCCCGACTGTCGAAGAAATGTATCCCGACGGCATGGCCGGGCAGACCCGGGTCAGCGTGCCGCAACTGTCCGAAGGTCTGTGCGGCGCCAGCCGTCCGGGGCACTTCGAAGGTGTGGCGACGGTGGTCAGCAAACTGTTCAACATGGTCCAGCCGGACCTGGCGATCTTCGGCCAGAAAGACTTCCAGCAATTGGCGGTAATCCGCGCGCTGGTACACGACCTGAACATGCCGATCCAGATCATCGGCGAGCCGACCGTACGCGCAGCCGACGGTCTGGCGCTGTCCTCGCGCAACGGTTTCCTCAGTGAAGAACAGCGCGCCGTGGCGCCAGTGGTCTATCGCACCCTGAGCAGCATTGCCGAGTCGATCAAGCAGGGCGAGCGCGACTTCCCTGCCCTGATCCAGGCGCAACGCCAGCAACTGGAAGCTGCCGGCCTGCGTCCGGATTATCTGGAAATCCGCCACGCCCTGACCCTGCGTCCGGCGACCGCAGAGGATCGTGATCTGGTGATTCTGGTCGCAGCCTTCCTCGGCACCACCCGGTTGATCGACAACCTGCACTTGAATCTCGATACCCCCGCCTGAACACCGGCAAACGCTGTGGGAGCCCCCCGCTCCCACAGCGTTTGCACGCACTTCCAGACCGTATTGCTGAGCACCTGCCCATCGGGCAAACTCCCGCCGTTCGACTCGACACCAATAGCAGGGACTGCTCGCATTACCCGCCGTTTGTCGGCCCCGTCTGTTATCAATGTTAAAAAAGTACCGAAAACAGGTCAGACAAAGCCAAGACAGATCGCGGCGCTGGGTTTACTGTATTCGCCCTGCGCCAAAGTAATCGTGTCGACGCAGTTGCCCCCTCGCCCAAACATGGCGGGGAGGTCTTTTCAGTGTTCAAAAGGCCGTTCAAGTAAAAAGGAAAACCGCAGCGATGGCGTACTACCGCACTCCTCATGACGTTACCGCTCTGCCTGCCTGGCAAGCGTTGAAAGATCACCGCCAAGCCATGCAGGATTTCAGCATGCGCGAAGCCTTCAACGCCGATCCGCAGCGCTTCAATCAGTTCACTCTCAGCAGCTGCGGACTGTTTCTCGACTATTCGAAGAATCTGATCAACGCCGAGACCCGCAACCTGCTGGTGGGTCTGGCCAATGAAGTCGATCTCAAAGGCGCGATCAAGGCGCTGTTCGATGGCGAAATCGTCAACTCTTCCGAAGGCCGCCCGGCGCTGCACACCGCCCTGCGTCGCCCGGTCGGCGACAAGCTGTCGGTCAACGGCGTCAACGTGATGCCTGAAGTACACAAGGTGCTGAACCAGATCACCGATCTCGTGGGCCGCATCCACGACGGTCTGTGGCGCGGTTACACCGAGAAGCCGATCACTGACGTGGTGAACATCGGCATCGGTGGCTCGTTCCTCGGCCCCGAGCTGGTCTCCGAAGCCCTGCTGTCCTACGCCCAGAAAGGCGTGCGCTGCCATTACCTGGCGAACATCGACGGCAGCGAGTTCCACGAGCTGACGCAAAAACTGCGCGCCGAGACCACGCTGTTCATCGTTTCGTCGAAATCGTTCAACACCCTCGAAACCCTGAAAAATGCCCAGGCCGCACGTGCCTGGTACCTGGCTCAGGGCGGTTCGGAAGCCGAGCTGTATCGCCACTTCATCGCCGTATCGAGCAACAACGCGGCAGCCGTGGCCTTCGGTATCCGTGAAGAGAACATCTTCCCGATGTGGGACTGGGTCGGCGGTCGTTACTCGCTGTGGTCGGCCATCGGTCTGCCGATCGCGCTGGCCATCGGCATGTCCAACTTCAAGGAACTGCTGTCCGGTGCCTACACCATGGACCAGCATTTCCAGAGCGCGCCATTCGAACAGAACATGCCGGTGCTGCTGGCCCTGCTCGGTGTGTGGTACGGCAACTTCTGGGGCGCGCAAAGCCACGCGATCCTGCCGTACGACCACTACCTGCGTAACATCACCAAGCACTTGCAACAGCTGGACATGGAATCCAACGGCAAGAGCGTACGTCAGGACGGCACCGCGGTGTCGACCGATACCGGTCCGGTGATCTGGGGCGGCGTCGGTTGCAACGGTCAGCACGCTTATCACCAGCTGCTGCACCAGGGCACCCAACTGATCCCGGCGGACTTCATCGTGCCGATCGTCAGCTTCAACCCGGTCTCCGACCACCATCAGTGGCTGTACGCCAACTGCCTGTCGCAGAGCCAGGCGCTGATGCTCGGCAAGACCCTGCCGGAAGCCGAAACCGAACTGCGCGACAAGGGCATGAGCGAAGACCAGGTGCAGAAACTCGCACCGCACAAGGTGATTCCGGGCAACCGTCCGAGCAACACCCTGGTGGTAGAACGCATCAGCCCGCGTCGTCTCGGTGCATTGGTGGCGATGTACGAACACAAAGTCTTCGTGCAAAGCGTGGTCTGGGGCATCAACGCCTTCGACCAGTGGGGCGTGGAACTGGGCAAGGAACTGGGCAAGGGCGTCTACAACCGTCTGGTCGGCAGCGAAGAAACCGCCGCTGAAGACGCGTCCACCCAGGGCCTGATCAACTACTTCCGCGGCCGTCACCGCGGCTGATCCAGCCTTGAATACACCCCCTCGCCATGAGGGGGTGTTTGTTTACAGGTATTGAACCCTCCACGCTCTCGGCGCATCTTTATCCTTGTCGCACAACAAGAATAAGGAACCGTCATGTTCGATATCAGCACGTTCCCCAAAGCCGATGCCGTCCGCCGGGCTGCACAGTTGAGTCAGGACGACTACCAGCGCCTGTACCGCGAATCCATTGAACACCCCAGCACCTTCTGGGCCGAACAGGCCACCCGCTTCCTCGACTGGAGCACACCGTGGCAGACCGTCCAGCGCTATGACCTGAAGACCGGCGAAGCCGCCTGGTTCGCCGGTGGCAAGCTGAACGTCAGCTACAACTGCATTGACCGTCATCTGGAAAAGCGTGGCGATCAGACCGCCATCCTCTGGGAAGGCGACGACCCCGCCGAATCGACACAAATCACCTACAGCAAACTCCATCACCACGTCTGCCGCCTGGCCAACGTGCTGAAAAGCCGTGGCGTAAAGAAAGGCGACCGGGTTTGCATCTACATGCCGATGATCCCCGAAGCCGCCTACGCGATGCTCGCCTGCGCGCGGATCGGCGCGATTCATTCGGTGGTGTTTGGCGGGTTCTCCCCGGACTCATTGCGCGACCGCATTCTCGACGCCGACTGCCGCACTGTGATCACCGCCGACGAGGGCGTGCGCGGTGGCAAATTCGTGCCGCTGAAACAGAACGTCGACAAGGCTCTGCAGAGTTGCCCGAATGTCAGCACCGTCGTGGTGGTCGAGCGCACCCACAACAAAGTCGACTGGGTCGAAGGCCGCGACCTCTGGTATCACCAGGCCGTGCGCGACGTCAGTAACGATTGCCCGCCGGAACCGATGGACGCCGAAGACCCGCTGTTCATCCTCTACACCTCCGGCAGCACCGGCAAACCCAAGGGCGTGCTGCACACCACCGGCGGTTACCTGCTGCAAGCGGCGATGACCTTCAAGTACGTCCTCGACTACCGCGATGGCGAAGTGTTCTGGTGCACCGCCGACGTCGGCTGGGTCACCGGCCACAGCTATATCGTCTACGGCCCACTGGCCAACGGCGCGACCACCCTGATCTTCGAAGGCGTGCCGAGCTACCCGAGCACTTCGCGGTTCTGGCAGGTGATCGACAAACACAAGGTCAACATCTTCTACACCGCCCCCACTGCCCTGCGCGCGTTGATGCGTGAAGGCGCCGGGCCGTTGCAGGAAACGTCGCGGCAAAGCCTCAGATTGCTCGGCAGTGTCGGTGAGCCGATCAACCCGGAAGCGTGGGAATGGTATTTCAACGTCGTAGGCGAACAGCGTTGCCCGATTGTCGATACGTGGTGGCAGACCGAAACCGGCGGCATCATGCTCAGCCCGCTGGTCAGCGCCCAGCGAATCAAACCGGGCTGCGCCACCCAACCGATGTTCGGCGTACAACCGGTGCTGCTCGATGAGCACGGCAAGGAAATCAAGGGCGCCGGCAGTGGCGTGCTGGCGATCAAGTCGAGCTGGCCGGCGCAGATCCGCAGCGTCTACGGCGATCCGCAGCGCATGGTCGACACCTACTTCAAGCCCTACCCCGGTTACTACTTCACCGGCGACGGCGCCCGCAGGGACGAGGACGGCGATTACTGGATCACCGGGCGCATCGATGACGTGATCAATGTCTCCGGCCATCGCATCGGCACCGCCGAGGTGGAGAGCGCGCTGGTGCTGCACGACAGCATCGCCGAGGCCGCCGTGGTCGGTTATCCCCATGACGTCAAAGGTCAGGGGATTTATGCGTTCGTCACACCGATGAACGGCACCGAGCCCAACGATGAACTGAAGAAAGAATTGCTGGCCCACGTCAGCAAGGAAATCGGCAGCTTCGCCAAACCGGACCTGATTCAGTGGGCCCCGGCACTGCCGAAGACCCGCTCGGGCAAGATCATGCGGCGGATCCTGCGCAAGATCGCCTGCAACGAGCTCGACAGCCTCGGCGACACCTCAACCCTGGCGGATCCGAGCGTGGTACAGGGCTTGATCGATAAACGCTTGAACCAATAGGAGCAGCGGCAAGCGGCGAGCCTCAAGTTTGAAGCTCGCCGCTTGCCGCCAAGTTGCTGCTAAACTCCCGCGCCCCGATTCCCTCCAGCAAGGCGCCCGCATGTCTTCCTTGAACCTGGCGCTGCGCGCCGCCCTCGATCAACGCCAGGATCTGCTCGCCGAGCTGCACAGTCAGGGCACCGACTGCTATCGGCTGTTCCACGGCAGCCAGGAAGGTGCCGGCGGCCTGACCATCGACCGCTACGGCCCGCAACTGATGGTGCAAAGCTTCCACCAGACCCTGGCGCGTGAAGACCTGCTGCAACTGCACACCATGGTCAACCAGACTCTTGGTCTGGAAACCCTGCTGGTCTACAACGACCGCTCCCGTGGCAACTCGCGAATCGACCGTGAAGACAGCGTCTACCGCGCCGACGACGCCGCGCTGGCCGATCTGGTCGGCCACGAATGGGGCCTGAACTATCGCGTGCGCGGACGTCACGCCGGGCAGGATCCGCTGCTGTTCCTCGACCTGCGCAACACCCGCGGCTGGGTCAAGGATCACGCCAAGGGTAAAAGTGTGCTCAATCTGTTCGCTTATACCTGTGGGGTCGGTCTCAGCGCAGCGGCCGGCGGTGCGCGCGAGGTGTGCAACCTGGATTTCGCCGAGGGCAATCTGGCGGTGGGGCGCGAGAACGGTCAGCTCAATCCGCAACTGCCGACCATGGAGTTCATCCAGTCCGACTATTTCCCGGCGATCCGCCAACTGGCCGGCCTGCCGATCAGCCAGCGTCGCGGGCAGAAATTGCCGAGCTATCAGCGCCTCGAACAGCGCCAGTACGATCTGGTGCTGCTCGACCCACCCGCATGGGCCAAGAGCGCCTTCGGCACCGTTGACCTGCTGCGTGATTATCAAAGCCTGCTCAAGCCTGCCCTGCTGACCACCGCCGAGAATGGCGTGCTGATTTGCTGCAACAATCTGGCGAAAGTCAGCATGGACGACTGGCGCGAGCAGGTGCTGCGCTGCGCCGAAAAAGCCGGGCGACCGGTGCGAGAATGGAGCGTGATGACCCCGGGTCGGGACTTCCCGTCGCTGGATCAGCAGCCACCGCTGAAGACCCTGATCCTCCAGCTTTAAAAGCAATGCAGGAAATTTCCCACGGAAAAATCTGAACAATCCTGAGCACCGGCATTTGCTTCGGAACCGGAATCGCGTGCCATACTCCAAGGCACTCCGATTCAGACAGATGAAGCCGCACATGCCCAAAGGATTGATTCGCGCGATTGGCGCCCTGTTGACTGCTCTGGCCCTCTACAGCCTGCTGGGGTTTCTGATTCTGCCGGGCATTGCGCTCAGGGTGGTGAATCAGCAACTGGCCAACTACGCCACGGTGCCGGCGCATCTGCAGCGCATCGAACTCAACCCGTTCAGCCTTGAACTCACGCTGTGGGGCCTGGTGATCGGTGAGCCGGGCAAGGAACAGGTAGGCTTCGAACGGTTGTACGCCAACCTGCAACTCGACAGCCTGTGGACCAAAGCCCTGCATCTGTCCGACATCGAACTGGAAAAATCCAGGACCGAGATCCTGTTCGCCAAAGACGGTCAGCTCAACCTGCTCGGTTTGTTCAAGCTCCCGGCCAGCGAGCCCACCCCGGCCGATCCCGACGCCAAACCGTTTCCGCTGCGCATCGACCGCATCCAGCTGGCTGGCGGCAACTTGCATTTTGTGGATGCGCGGCCCAGCGAGCCGATCGAATTTCTCTACGACAAGCTCGACTTCGAGCTGAAAAACCTCAGCACCCTGCCCGAAGACAACGCCGACATGACCCTCGTCGCGATAGGCCCGGCCGGTGGGCAGATCGACTGGAAAGGCAACTTCAGCCTGATCCCGATCGCTTCCGAAGGCACGCTCAAGATCACCGACGGCCAGATGAAAGCCTTCTGGCCCTACGTGCGTGATGCCGTGCCACTGGTGCTGGAAAACGGGGTCGTCAGCCTGAGCACCGACTACAAGCTCAACCTGTCCAAGGAAACCGAACTGCTGCTGAGCAATGTGGCGGTCAATATCGCGCCGTTCGCCATCAAGGCACCGGACGGACGCCCGCTGGCGAAACTCGAACGTCTCGACGTCAGCGACACCACGGTGGACCTGGCCAAGCAGCAAGTGGTGGTCGGCAAGATCCGCAGTCAGAAACTGGAAACCTGGGCGGCGCTGGAAGCGGACGGCCAACTGGACTGGCAAAAACTGTTCGCCAGCCAGCCATCGAAACCCGCTGCCAAAGCTGCAGCGGAGCCGAAAAGCACCCCGGCGGCCGCCGACTCGCCGAAACCCGAGCCGACCGCGCCGAGCAAGCCGTGGCAAGTGCTGGTCAAGGACGTGCAACTGCGTGACTACAAAGTGCATCTGGCCGACCGCTCGGCGAAGCCGGAAGTCACGCTGGATGTCACGCCGCTGAACGTCGATCTGCAGAATTTCGACAGCCTCAACGGCTCGCCCTTCAACCTCAGGCTCGACACCGGGCTGGGCAAGCAAGGCAAGATCAGCGCCGATGGCGTGGTCAACCTGGCCCCGGTCACCGCACAACTCAACGTGAAAACCCAGGACATCGACCTGCGGGTCGCACAGTCCTACATCAACCCGTTCATTCGCCTCGAGCTGCGCAGCGGCATGCTCGGCAGCGACCTCAAAGTGAACCTGAAAAGCACTGACCCGCTGGCCCTCAGCGTCACCGGTCGTGCTCAGATCGATCAGTTGCACACCCTCGACACCCTGAAAACCCGCGACTTCCTCAAGTGGCAGCAAGTGGTGGTCGAAGGCCTGAACTATCAGCACGGCGACAGCCTGTCGATCGACAGGGTCAACCTGTTCCAGCCGTATGCACGGTTCATGATCAACGATGACCGCACCACCAACATCGACGACCTGCTGATCCCGCAGCCGGCCGATTCCGGGGCGAAGACCGCCGCGGCGAAACCGGCGAGCAATGACAAACCGCTGGGCATTCACATCGGTGGCATCGCGATCAACGACGGCTCGGCCAACTTCGCCGACTTCAGCCTGACCCCGAACTTCGCCACCGCCGTTCAGCAGCTCAACGGCCAGATCGGTACCATCGACAGCCGTCAGGCGAAACCGGCCAGTGTCGACATCAAGGGCAAGGTCGACCGCTATGCGCCAGTGACCATCAAGGGCGCGGTCAACCCGTTCGACCCGATGGCCAGCCTCGATATTGCTACCAGCTTCAAACGGGTAGAGCTGACCACCCTGACGCCCTACTCCGGCAAGTTCGCCGGCTACCGGATCCGCAAGGGCCGGCTCAACCTCGACCTGCATTACCTGATCACCAAAGGCCAGCTCAAGGCCGAGAACAAAGTGGTGGTCGAGCAGCTGCAACTGGGTGAGAAAGTCGACAGCCCGGATGCCGTGAGCCTGCCGCTGAAACTGGCGATCGCCCTGCTCAAGGACGTCGATGGCAAGATCTCCATCGAGCTGCCGGTCACCGGTGACCTGAACAATCCGCAATTCAGCGTCATGCCGATTGTCTGGCAGACCCTGCGCAACCTGATCGTCAAGGCCGCCGCCGCACCGTTCAAGCTGATTGGTGGTCTTGTCAGCGGTGGCGGCTCGGAAGACCTCGGCACCGTGTCCTTCGCACCGGGTTCCAGCGACCTGACCAAAGATGCCGAAGCGGCGCTGGTGAAACTGTCACAAGCGCTGAAGGAGCGTCCCGCCCTGCGCCTGGAAATCGAAGGCACGGCGGCAAAAAGCAGTGATGGCCCGTTGCTCGCCGAACAGCGCCTGGAACGTGAATACCAGTACAACTACTACAAGATGCTCCAGCGCCGCGGCGACAAGGTGCCGGCTCAGGCTTCGCTGATCCAGGTACCGGAAAACGAAAAAGGCCCGCTGCTTGAGGGCATCTATCGCACTCGCCTGAAAACCCAGCCACCGGCCGAATGGAAGGATCTGGGCAAGGAAGAGCGCACCGCGAAAATGCGCGCCGACGTGATCAAGTTCTGGAGTTCCAGCGATGTGCTGCTGCGCCAGCTCGGTCAGGACCGTGCCAGCAGCATCAAGGACTACCTGGTGGACAAGGGCCAATTGGCCGACGATCGCGTGTACTTCATCGACGCCAATCTCGGCGAAGCGGAGAGCGATGGCCGCGTGGTGACGCAAATGCATCTGGATGCCGAGTGATGAACTGCAAATGGCTGGCTGCACTGGGGCTGACGTTGATCGCCAGCCAGGCTGCAGCGTCCGATACCCTGCGTTGCGGCAGCCAGTTGGTGAGCCTAGGCGACCGTGCCAGCGAGGTGCTGCAAAAATGCGGCGAGCCGGTCAGTCGCGATCTGCTCGGTTACAAACGCAGCGCCAACCGTCGCGAAGAGTTTCAGGTCGAGGAATGGACCTACGGCCCGAGCAACGGCATGTATCAATACCTGCGCTTTGAAGGCAATCGCCTGAAGCAGATCAACAGCAAACGCGGCAACTGACCTCCGCGCTTTTTCCTCCTCTGAAATAGAACAGGCCCCGACACATGTGCCGGGGCCTGTAATGGCCACAATCCGTGTGGCCGTTCGCATGAACTCTAAAGTGCGGCAGACGTATTGCTCGGCCCGCCTGTCGCGTCTTCTCCCGGTCCAGGCGAGAAGTCTTGCCTTACTCGGCTTTCAGGCCGTCAGCGGAGACCGCTTTCACGCCTTTGATTTTCTTGGTGATGTTCACGGCGGTGGTTTTCTGAGCCTCGGTGATCGCTACGTCAGAGGACAGGGAAACCACACCTTTGTTGGTTTCGACTTTGATGTCGGTACCAGGAATGCCTTTTTCGGTTACCAGGTCGCTTTTGACTTTGGTAGTGATCCAGGTATCGGAAGTAGCTTCTTTAGCCTTGGTGACTTCACCGGCAGCCAGGGTCATTGGCGCCTGAGTGGTCTGAGTCGATTGAGCAAATGCACCGGAGGCCATGGTCAGGGTCAGCGCGGTAGCAGCAGCGGCAGTGATAGCGAACTTCTTCATACGAGTAACTCCTGTTTTTCTGGAAAGTCTGCTGGTTGTCTTGTCAGCAGGGTTACCGAGGTAATTGCGAACACTGTGCCAACTTTTTCGAATTAAAAATATCCTTTAAATTCAACAAGTTAACCAAAACAGAAATTTCCGGAATCATGCAATTTGCATGACATGGCCAATATTTACATGCAAGTTGCGGCTTTTCGGAAAGTTCCTAACACCCTGAAATTATTGAAGCTTTTGTGAAGTCTCGCGCCATAAAAAATGCCCCGCAAAGCAGGGCATCTCTTGCTGTATCGCTTGAGAATCAAGCGCCGCTGCCAGGGCAACCTCTCGGCGCGTATTCATTGTTGACCGTAGAAGCACATGTCCAGACACCCGACGTGGCACCGGTGGCCGCGCCAGAGCGGGTGAGCGTAATGGTTTTACCCAGCACCGGACCTGGTGCATTAACCAGCGTACATGTAATGGTGCCAGCGCCAGTCGCCGCGGTGCCTGTAACCGTCAACGTACAGTTGGAGGTGGCGGCTGTACCGCCATTCACATTGGTTATATCCGGAGCGGTACCTTGGTTGATGGTGTCCTCGAACGGCACCTTCATCGCACTGATCTCGGCCAACCCCGCCGTCACCTTCGACCGCGCCTGATACTTGGAATACTGGGGCAGCGCCACAGTGGCCAAAATACCGATGATCGCAACGACGATCAGCAGCTCGATCAGAGTGAAACCTTGTTGTTTGTTCATAGACACGCTCCATGCATGAGTCGGAATCTCATGATCTGGAAAGTACTCAGCACAGCCCGTGCCAAGCGCTTGCAGCCCCGGTCTGCCGGGCATCATCCGGACGCCGTGCCGTTTCCTACACCCCGTAGCCGCACTATCTGACACTTTTTGTCACCTGCACCCCGCGTGTTTGGCGCTGTCACTTGACTAGGCTATAAGTCATGAACGGCAAGCACGTGGAAACCCCATGAATGACATCGCTCTGAGCGGTCTGGCCAAACAACTGGTCCAGGCCGAATTGCTCACGGAAAAGAGTGCCCAGCAAGCCTGGCAACAGGCGCAGCGCAATCGCCTGTCGCTGGTCAGCTACCTGGTGCAGAACAAACTGGTGAAGAGCTGGCAGGTCGCCGAGATTGCCTCGGAGCATTTCGGCATGGCATTTCTCGACCTCAACTGTCTCGACAGGGAAACTCAGCCCAAGGGCCTGGTCAGCGAAAAACTGGTGCGCCAGCACCACGCCCTGCCCCTCTGGCGGCGCGGCAACAAACTGTTCGTGGGGATTTCCGACCCGAGCAATCATCAGGCGATCAATGACATCCAGTTCAGCACCGGGCTGAGCACCGAAGCCATTCTGGTCGAGGACGACAAGCTCACCGACGCCATCGAAAAATTCTTCGACACCCACGCCACCGGCCTGGAGGAAATGGCCGATGTCGACCTCGACGGGCTGGACATCGAGTCGGTCGACGACAGCAAACAGGACACGCTCGGCGGCATCGATGCCGACGATGCCCCGGTGGTGCGTTTTGTTCACAAGATGCTGCTGGACGCGATCAAGAGCGGCTCGTCCGACCTGCACTTCGAGCCTTACGAAAAAAACTACCGGGTGCGGGTGCGCACCGACGGCATTCTGCGGGAGGTGGCGAAGCCGCCGATTCAGCTCGCCGGGCGTATTGCCGCGCGGCTGAAGGTCATGGCCAGCCTCGACATTTCAGAACGACGCAAACCTCAGGACGGGCGGATCAAGATGCGTCTGTCGAAAAGCAAGTCGATCGATTTCCGGGTCAACACCCTGCCCACCCTCTGGGGCGAAAAAGTGGTGATTCGAATCCTCGACCC
The DNA here is from genome assembly GCF_002112685.1 of Pseudomonas sp. R15(2017). Taxonomy (NCBI): domain Bacteria; kingdom Pseudomonadati; phylum Pseudomonadota; class Gammaproteobacteria; order Pseudomonadales; family Pseudomonadaceae; genus Pseudomonas; species Pseudomonas sp. R15(2017). The sequence continues at coordinate 327,109 of NZ_NEII01000008.1, read as the reverse complement.
CTCCAGCGCCCAGATCGGCATTGATGCCCTCGGCTACGAGCCGGAGCAGAAAGACCTTTACATGGCCGCGCTCAAACAGCCGCAAGGCATGATTCTGGTGACCGGCCCCACCGGCTCGGGCAAGACCGTGTCGCTGTACACCGGGCTGAACATCCTCAATACCGTCGACATCAATATCTCCACCGCCGAAGACCCTGTGGAGATCAACATGGAAGGCATCAACCAGGTCAACGTCAATCCGCGCCAAGGGATGGACTTTGCCCAGGCCCTGCGCTCGTTCCTGCGTCAGGACCCGGACGTGATCATGGTCGGCGAGATCCGCGATCTCGAAACCGCCGAAATCGCGATCAAGGCCGCCCAGACCGGGCACCTAGTATTGTCCACCCTGCACACCAACAGCGCGGCGGAAACCCTCACTCGCCTGCACAACATGGGCATTCCCGGCTTCAACATTGCGACCTCGGTGAGCCTGATCATTGCCCAGCGTCTTGCGCGAAAACTCTGCAGCCATTGCAAGAAACCCATCGAGATCCCCCGCGAGACCCTGATCAAGGAAGGCTTCCCCGAGGAACGCATCGGCAGTTTCACGATCTATGAGCCCGCCGGTTGCGATCACTGCAACGGCGGGTACAAGGGTCGAGTGGGGATTTATGAAGTGGTGAAGAACACCCCCGAGCTGCAACGGCTGATCATGGCCGAGGGCAATTCATTGGAAATCGATGCCCGGATGCGTCGGGACGGATTCAACGACCTGCGTACCTCAGGTCTGATCAAGGCCATGCAAGGCATCACCAGCCTTGAAGAAATCAACCGGGTCACCAAGGACTGAACATGGCGGTCAAGGCAGCAAAAATCAGCGTCTACGCCTGGGAAGGCACGGACCGCAAAGGCAGCAAGGTGACCGGCGAGTTGAGCGGCCAGAACCCCGCGCTGGTCAAGGCCCAATTGCGCAAGCAGGGCATCAACCCCGGCAAGGTACGCAAGAAGTCCGCTTCGCTACTGAGCTTCGGCCAGCGCATCAAGGCCCAGGACATTGCTCTGTTCACCCGGCAGATGGCGACCATGATGAAGGCCGGCGTGCCGCTGTTGCAGTCGTTCGACATCATCGGCGAAGGCTTCGAAAACCCGGCCATGCGCAAACTGGTCGACGAGGTGAAACAGGAGGTCGCCGCCGGTAACAGTTTCGCCGCCGCGCTGCGCAAGAAGCCGCAATATTTCGACGAGCTGTACTGCAACCTAGTGGATGCCGGCGAGCAGTCCGGCGCCCTCGACACCCTGCTGGAGCGGGTTGCGACCTACAAGGAAAAGAGTGAAAGCCTCAAGGCCAAGATCAAGAAGGCCATGACCTACCCGACCGCCGTCGTGCTGGTGGCGGCGGTGGTCACAGGGATTCTGCTGGTCAAGGTAGTGCCGCAGTTCCAGGCGGTATTCTCCGGCTTCGGTGCCGAACTGCCGGCCTTCACCTTGATGGTCATCAGCCTGTCCGAATTCATGCAGCAATGGTGGTGGGCAATTCTCGGTTTGCTGGTGGCCGGTTTTTTCGGTACCCGCCATGCCCTGAAAAAATCCCAGGCCCTGCGCGACCGGCGCGACGCCTGGTTTCTCAAGCTGCCGCTGGTGGGCACATTGATGTACAAGTCCGCCGTGGCAAGGTTTGCCCGGACCTTATCCACCACCTTCGCAGCCGGCGTGCCGCTGGTGGAAGCGCTGGATTCGGTGGCCGGGGCCACCGGCAACGTGGTGTTCAAGCGCGCCGTGCTGCGTATCCGCCAGGACGTTTCCACCGGCATGCAGCTGAATTTCTCGATGCGCTCCACCGGCATCTTTCCGAACATGGCGGTGCAGATGACCGCCATCGGCGAAGAGTCCGGCGCGCTGGACGATATGCTCGACAAGGTCGCGGGGTTCTATGAGGACGAGGTGGACAACATGGTCGACAACCTCACCAGCCTGATGGAGCCGTTCATCATGGTGGTGCTTGGGGTGATCGTCGGCGGTCTGGTGGTGGCGATGTACCTGCCGATCTTCCAACTCGGCTCAGCGATCTGACATGCCTATCGACGAACTCTTCAGTCTCTATCCGCTGGCCTTTGTCTTCACCGCCCTCCTGCTGGGGCTGGTGGTGGGCAGTTTCCTCAACGTATTGATCTGGCGCCTGCCGAAAATGCTCGAGCGCGAATGGCGCCAGCAGGCTCACGATGTACTGGGCCTGCCCGGTGAATCGCCATTGCCCACCTACAACCTGATGCTGCCGCACTCGCAATGCCCGCACTGTGGCCACCGGATCCGCGCGTGGGAAAACATCCCGATGTTGAGTTACGTGTTCCTGCGCGGGCGCTGCTCAAGTTGCAGCGCCCCGATCAGCAAGCGCTACCCGCTCACCGAACTGGCCTGCGGCCTGCTCTCGGCATTCATTGCCTGGTACCTGGGTTTCGGCTGGCCGGCGTGCCTGCTGATCGTGCTGACTTGGGGCCTGTTGGCCATGAGCCTGATCGACACCGAGCATCAGTTACTGCCCGATGTATTGGTGCTGCCGCTGCTGTGGCTGGGGCTGATCGTCAACAGCTTCGAGCTGTTCGTATCGCTGCACGACGCACTGTGGGGCGCAGTGCTGGGCTATATGGCGCTGTGGACGGTGTTCTGGCTGTTCAAGCTGATCACTGGCAAGGACGGCATCGGTCACGGCGATTTCAAGCTGCTGGCGCTACTCGGGGCCTGGGGCGGCTGGCAGATTCTGCCGCTGACCATCCTGCTGTCTTCGCTGGTGGGCGCCGTGCTCGGGGTGATTTTGCTCAAGCTGCGCGACCAGAAAACCTCGACGCCGATCCCCTTCGGCCCGTATCTGGCAATTGCCGGCTGGATTGCCTTGCTCTGGGGTGGTCAAATAACCGGCTTCTATTGGCAGTTTGTCGGTTTGAAATGAATACCCCTGTGGAAAAACCCTGGATTCTCGGCCTGACCGGCGGCATCGGCAGCGGTAAAAGTGCCGCTGCCCAGCACTTCATCGATCTTGGTGTCCACGTGGTGGACGCCGATCACGCGGCGCGCTGGGTGGTCGAACCGGGCCGTCCGGCGCTGGCGAAGATCGCCGAACACTTCGGCCCCGGTGTGTTGCAGGCCGACGGCACGCTGGATCGTGCAGCCCTGCGCAAACTGATCTTTGAGGTGCCGGAGCAACGGCGCTGGCTCGAAGCCTTGTTGCATCCGTTGATCGCCGAAGAAATCGCCCATCACCTGGCGCTGGCAAAATCGCCGTATGCGATTCTGGTTTCGCCGCTGCTGATCGAATCCGGGCAATACGCGATGACCCAGCGAATTCTGGTAATCGACGCCCCGCAACAACTGCAGATCGAACGCACCTTGCAGCGTGACCAGACCAGCGAACAGCAGGTCCAGGCGATCCTCAAGGCCCAGTCCAGCCGCGAAGACCGCGTCAGCCGTGCCGACGACGTGGTGGTCAACGACCGCGACCTCGCCTGGCTGCACAGCGAGGTCGAGCGCCTGCATCACTTTTACCTGACTTTATCCGGAGGCCAATCATGAGCCAGACCCCAACCGTCAACTGCCCGACCTGCGGCGCGCCCGTGGAATTCACCCCGGAAAACAAATACCGTCCGTTCTGCTCGGACCGGTGCAAGCTGATCGACCTCGGCGCCTGGGCGTCGGAAGAACACAAGATTCCGGTGGCACCGGATGCCGAGGACGAACTGTTTTCCGGCGACTTCGACCCGCGTCACTGATCCCGTTCAGGGCCGCATGAAGCCGTAGTCCTGATCGTCGTCGAGGTTTTCCGCCAGAAAACGCAACTCGTCGGCCAGGTCTTCGGCGTTGCGCACCGTCTTGCTCTGCTGCACCACCGCACTGAGCAAGGCGCGCAGGCTCAGGCCCGGATCGAACCCCACCTCCTGCGCCATCTCCAGACTCTGCCGGGTTTCCTGCCTCGCCCACTCGTACACGCTCATGCCGCTGCTCCTGAAGGAATTTGGCCGAGCATGAAATGCCGCGCGCAGAGTGGATTTGATGTGGATCAAGACTTGGGATCGTCGTCCTTCCACGGCGCCGAAAGGTAGCGGGTGCGGTTGAAGGTCTCCAGCCATTCCGGGCAGAACACCACCAACGCGCTGACCACCATGCCGTTGATGAAGGCTTCGGGAAAAATCAGCAACCACAGGTAACCGATGAAATCTTCCAGCCATTCCGGCATGGCAAAGAGGCCGTCGTACCACAGCAACGTCAGGCTCAGCGTCAGGCAGAACAACGCCGACAGCGCCGCGGCGAAAAAGCCGGAACAGAAGATGTACACGAACGGATTGCGTGGCTGGGCGCGCTCGACCAGGATCGCCACGCATTCGGTGATCAGCACCGGCAACAGGATCAGCAAGGCACCGTTGACCCCGACGGCCACCAGATCCTGTCGCCCCAGCAGCACCAATCCAAGTTGCGCCGCCAGTCCGCCGACGATCGCCAGTGGCCAGTCCAGCAGCAGTGTCACCGCCGTCATGCCGATGAAGTGGTAAGACACGCCGGTATCGAAATCCCTTCGTACCAGCCACAGCAGAAACAACGCGAACACCGTGCCAAACAGCAAGTGCTGACGACGACTGTCACTGAACAACTCGACCCAAGGCGCGCGGCTAATCGCCCAAATCACCACTGGCAAGTAAACCAGCCACCCCAGTAGCAGGCTTGCGGACGACAGCAGCTCGGCGCCGATCATGGGCGCGCCTGCTCCAGCGCCTCACGTAGTTCAGCCGCCTGGGTGTATTCGTGCCGGGCCAGCAAACGCCCGTCCTTGAGCTGCAGCCAGAGCACCGCGCCTTCGGCCCCGGGGTAGCGCGAGGCCACGCGACTTTCGCGATCAAGCAACACTCGATAGCTGTAGTCACGCATCGCCGGAACGGCGAACATCTTCGCGATCAGCGCCGGCATGCGCTGGATATCGGCGACAAACACCGCATGCCGCGCCTCCAGATAGCCCTTGGGCTGATCGGCCATGGCTTGCTTGAACAGTTTCGCGCCGTCCATGTCGCGCGCCACCAACAGCGTCGTAGTGGAGTTATCGAGAGTGAACGGCTGATCGTACTGATCCAACAGCGTCCAGGGTACCAGCCGCTCGCCGATTTCCAGCGCATGGGCCCACAGCGGAACGACAGCGAACAACAACAGCCAGCGAAATTTCACATTCAGCCCCTTTCATTCGACGTTAATACACGGTGCCCTCAGTCTACACCGCCCCTCCCGACTGCCTACTGATGCACTTTGCCGCGCGAACGCTTTCTGCTTGTCGCAATTGAACGCTAAGCTTGGGCCTATGGATGACTCAGATTATTTACGCCTGCTGACCATCGCGGCCGAGCAAGCCAACGCCTTTCTGTCCAATGCCCGCAAATGGGAGCGTGAGCGTTGGGTCTGCCAGCGCCTGCTGCAAGGCTTGAACATTCCTTATCGCGCCGACGAATTCGCCCCGGCCGGTGAGCCGCCGGACGTGCTGTTTCGCGACGCCAATTTCGAGGTGTTTTTCGTCCTCGATGAAGGTCGTCGGCTGAACGACGAATGGCGCGATGAGCTGCAACGTCGGCGCAGTGCGTTTTCCCTCAGCCAACTGGTGCGCCGTGAAGCCAAGCCGCGGCGGATTCCGGCCAATGAATTTCTGCTGAGACTGGCGCCGACCTTGCGCAAGAAAGCGCACAACTACAAGGAACGCGGCATGGATCTCGGCGAGCTGGACATCATTGCCTTCGCCAGCCTCAAGCGCGAAGTGCTCGACCTCAACAGCCACTTTCCGCCGCCCACCGAATACCTGCGCCAGGGCTGGCGCTCGCTGTCGCTGGTCGGGCCGACGTTCGCGCGAGTGTTGTTCGCTCACCCCGACGCCCCGGATTTCCTGCGCGGCAATCTGGGCCGCAGCATCGTGTTCGATGTAGGGATCAGCCTGTGACGCCACTTCAACAATTGATTGCCGATGTTCCGCAGACCGGATGCGTGCGCTGGATTGGCGTGCGCCCCGAATCACGGGGGCCGATGCTCGCGCTCGACGCCGTGGAAGCGCGGCTTGAAGCCGGGCTCACCGGCGACCACGCGCGGCCCGGGGTACGCAATGCGCGGCAGGTGACGCTGATTCAGTGGGAACATCTGGCCGTGATCAGCGGCCTGATGGGCCGGTCGGCCGAACAACCGGTCACGCCTGAAGATCTGCGGCGCAATCTCGTTATAAGCGGGATCAACCTGTTCAGCCTCAAGGGTCGGCGCTTTCGCATTGGTCAGGCAATTTTCGAAACCACAGGCTGGTGCCAGCCATGTGCGCGCCTGCAAAACAACCTTGGCCCGGGCACGTTCCAGGCTGTGCGCGGGCATGGCGGAATCACCGCACGAGTGTTACAAAGCGGGATCATTCGCCTCGGGGACAGTGTGTCTGTCGAACCGGTCCCGGACAGTGGCTATGCTGCGTTCAATCCCGGTTGAAAACCGCTGTAGCGTGTTCTCATTCAGTAACGTCTACCTGACGAGGCCTTTATGACCAGCCGCCTGAACCCCGAAGACCAGAAGCATGTCGAAGAGTACCTGCAGTTGTCCCAACACCGTGTCGAGCGCCGGCCATTCCGGCCGTGGATGCTCCTGGTGCTGGTGCTGGCAGTGACCATTGGTCTGGGCCTGTTGAGCCGTTTAATCAGTTACCTGACGCTATGAGCCGCATCGCGCTCGCTCGGGTAGCCGTACCGATTTCCTTTCAAAACCTTGCGAGCTATCCCTATGTCCCATCGTATTGTCATTGTCGGCGGCGGCGCCGGCGGTCTGGAGTTGGCTACCCGTCTGGGTAAGACTCTGGGCAAGCGCGGCACCGCCAGCATCATGCTGGTCGACGCGAACCTCACGCACATCTGGAAACCGCTGCTGCACGAAGTGGCCGCCGGATCGCTGAACTCTTCCGAAGACGAGCTCAACTATGTCGCCCAGGCCAAATGGAACCACTTCGAGTTCCAGCTGGGGCGCATGAGCGGGCTCGATCGTGAGCAGAAGAAGATCCAGCTGGCCGCCACCTACGACGAAAACGGCGTAGAACTGGTCCCGGCGCGGGAAGTGCCCTACGACTCGCTGGTGATCGCGGTCGGCAGCACCACCAACGATTTCGGCACCCAAGGCGCCGCGCAGCACTGCCTGTTCCTCGACACCCGCAAACAGGCCGAGCGTTTCCACCAGCAACTGCTCAACCACTACCTGCGTGCTCACGCCGGGCAAACGGATGTTGTCCAGCAGATCAGCGTGGCCATTGTCGGCGCCGGCGCCACGGGCGTCGAACTGGCGGCCGAGCTGCACAACGCCGCTCATGAGCTGGCCGCCTACGGTCTGGACCGGATCAAACCGGAAAACATGCACATCACCCTGATCGAAGCCGGGCCACGGGTGCTGCCAGCACTGCCGGAGCGCATCAGTGGGCCGGTGCACAAGACCCTGGAGAAACTCGGGGTCAACGTGATGACCAACGCGTCGGTCAGCCAGGTCACCGCCGATAGCCTGATCACCGCCGATGGCAACGAGATCAAGGCCAGCCTGAAAGTCTGGGCCGCCGGGATCCGCGCGCCAGCGTTCCTCAAGGACATCGACGGGCTGGAAACCAACCGCATCAACCAGCTGCAAGTGCTGCCGACGCTGCAAACCACCCGCGATGAAAATATTTTCGCCTTCGGTGACTGCGCCGCGTGCCCGCAACCGGGTTCGGATCGCAACGTTCCACCACGGGCCCAGGCTGCGCACCAACAGGCGTCGCTGCTGGCCAAGTCGCTGAAATTGCGGATCGAAGGCAAGACCCTGCCGGAATACAAGTACACCGACTACGGCTCGCTGATTTCGCTGTCGCGTTTTTCGGCTGTGGGTAACTTGATGGGCAATCTGACCGGCAGCGTGATGCTCGAAGGCTGGCTGGCGCGGATGTTTTACGTGTCGCTGTACCGCATGCACCAGATGGCGCTTTATGGGCCGTTCCGCACGGCGATGCTGATGCTCGGCAGCAAGATCGGACGCGGCACCGAGCCGCGCCTGAAGCTGCACTGATGTAAAACACTTTGTGAAAGCGGCACATCACCGCTTTCACAAAGCATGCTGCACTCTTCCCATTCTCAAAACAGCACCAACTCACGTCTCCCCTGAGGCGAGGTATCCTTGAAACGTATCTGTAATCGGTGGTCATTGCCATAGACATCAACGGCACTCAACACGCAGGGCCCGTTATGATGGATAGCGCTTTCGCTGTGATAGGGAATGACATTGCTACCTTGCAATACCAGCATGACGTAATTTTGCTTGGGATTACTCACTTGCATGACCGGCTGAAAAACATTTCCCAGTTCAATGGCCGAGTTATATCGAAGGGTAGTTTCCCCCGGCTTTGAATACCCCACATGAGAGGCGCGCGTCACGCTTGGATCCTTGTCATCCCACTGGATCATTCCATCGGCCTCCATCGTCGCGGAATGGAAACCCACCACCTGCTGCTGTACGTTCGCACCGGCCAAAGCGTACAGCCAGGTGAAGATGTCTGAATTACCATCCCCGGCTATCAGCGTGCGTTCAAAGAGGTAGTTACCTGGCACCTGAAACTGCGGAATATCCGCAGTACGAACCTCCGCCGATACGTTGAAACCCGTTTCAGATCCATCGGTGACATAGTCATGGCTCTCTTGCCCCATATGTCGTGTGATTCCGACATACAGCTTTTCCATGCGTGACGCGTTTCCATCGGTCTTGCCTGCCGAAACATAAAACTTCCGCGAGTAGACCGATGACGGGTCAACAGGCACAGAAATACTCCTGGAGCCCGGATAATCGATATATCTATTGCGTTGATGGCTGAAGAACCACGATGAATTCAGCTCTTCACCCTCACGCAGAGGGGAGAACCGGCCCTGAGCGTCACGAACCAGAAGCCGGATGCTTGCCAACTCTTCAGGACTTATGGTTTGAGACGTCAATGGCTCAACGAGCACCATCACCTCCAACTGCTGACGCCCATTGGGATACACCAGGTTGGTGTTTGAACTGACGAAAACCGTCAAACTCACCAGCCAACTTGAAAGGGGTGGTTTGGGGGCGGAAGTATGCATACAGACTCCTTTTGATGACGTCTGATGAGAATCAGGTTCGATGGGTAGTCACGCACGCCAATCAGTCGTCAACTGGTAAACCCAAGGATTACGCTGGGGGCGATCCGATATTAATTCGACCGTGAACCTGAGAGGGTTCCCATAGACATCCATTGCGCTGTCGTAATGACTGATTTGCCGCTCTGGAAAAAAATCGATAATCCGGGCATACATCGCCACTGCCACCGCAATCGCGCCTGACCGAGGCTGGCGTATCGTCGCCAACGCCTGATTCAACGACTGACCCAGCTGATCCGTAGCAGGTATGTTTTTTTTCGCTACAGCACTTCCGGGATCGCCAAAGGCCGTTGCTTTGTTTTCATGCAACGATGAATCGGCGGTAGTTGAACCGGGGAGAATCGCAATGGGTATCGTCGAACCCGGATAGCGCAAAGTCATATAAGTATTCTGAACTTTGGCAGTAAACCCGTTAATCAACCCACTGAATACCTCTGTGGGATCGCTTACTAACAATCCTCCGTTAGCAACGGTATATCGCAGGGGCTGGACTGACTTCAAGCGAAAACTGCTGTTAAACCGCCCACCTTCCCCCGCTCCACCGTAAGGGACGTCTCGCTGATTACTGACATATTCGACACCCGACAACTTAACTTTCGCCGCAAACTGAATTACCGTGCCATCCGGGACATCGTCATAACTTACATATCGACGAAACTGCTGATAGCTTTGCGGCGAACTGACAGCTTCAGCTTCAGCTTCAATTCCATTATCAAACCCAGCAATATGGGGAATCATATTTTCAGGAAAAGGCAATACACCAGCAGGCGATGGATCGGCGTTACTCCTCCAACCAGCCTCTGATGACGTGTATTCAACTACATTTACGTTCAGATCATCTGCAATAGTGACCACTTCACCATTCGCGTTACGAGCCTGTAACGTAATCAATACTGCGCACTTTTGTACACCATTGGAAAAAACTCGAGCCTGCGCATTCTGTTGCCCCTGCGACGACTCAAGTTCTATTAGCAAGTAACTTAACCTGTCCGCCCCATTGACCTCTGAGGGTTCGGGTAAACTTTCCATGGCCAACACCTCTCGAACCGATATGTGCTCATTCACCTGAAAATTCAAGAGTGACTACATCATTCTGAGTAATCGCTCGCTCCCCTTCGCCTATTTGATCCTGCACCAACCTGAAATCGCACTTTCCTTCCGGCGGTTTATCTATCAGACGGATTTCCCAAGTGCCTCTGTCAGACACCATGCCACGGCCATAGACGGTTTGTCCGTCCTCAGACACCAAACGGATTTCGCTGTTTCTTATTCCACCAGTGCCTTTGACCCCTTCATGAAGGCTGATCCGAGTACCTGCAACCGGTGATTCGATTCTCGCGGGACGGTGCATCCAGACTCTGTGGGTGGGGCTGCGCCCGGCCTCACTGCTCTTCCAGATAATAATGTCAAATTTCACAAATTGATTGTCCGGAAAATCTTTCGTTATTCGAACATCCCACCAGCCATGGCCCGGTATCTCCATCTTCGTGCTGATAGAGTCTCCCTTGCCAGGAGTAGTGGCTCTAACATCGTAACGCGCATGCCCATCTCCGCTAACAACAAATTTCTGAAGAACCGCTTCATCTGTTTTCGGCCAAAAAATTCTCGGCGGCGTTGCCTGTGGATTATTTTTTTTCATAGGAAAATCCCTCTCAAACCCCTCAACAACCTTTCGAGCTTCACGCTACGCCAGTCAAAAAAAAATCATACCTGTAAGAAATAACAGTCCCGACGAATGGTAGCCTGCAGTTCACCCAAGAGATATTGACAACATTTAAATCGAACCTAGTCTCTCCACTGAATACTCATTGACAGCAACAACGATAAACACTGAACTAATCCAAACCTCAAGCATCGCCCGCCCTTCCGGCTTTAGCGATTCGGAGAAAACAATGAAAGCCTTTATCACAGTTTTCATTCTGTGTTGTTTGAGCGCCTGCGCGCACCCACTACCTTCCACTCTTACAACACCTACTGTCGTCCTATATGGGAGAGGAGGGATTGTTGATCTGAACTGTAGAATCTCATTAACTCCGGGAACCCATAAGCTTGGAATAACCAATAGCTGCAAACAAGACAATGACTTTCACTTCGTTATTGAGAACCCCAGAGAAGGAGTGAGCTTCACCTTCTTCGCCGACGAGGATTGCATCCGCAACCCTCCGGACAATCTCAACCTGGGAAATATCAAATACAGAATTGTCGATCCGATCCATGGGCAACCGACTGATATGACAGGGATTGATCAGGGTCGAGGTGTACCGCCTGGAACGGAGATAAATCCCGGCATCGTCCTCGTCGAGGGAAGCCTCGGGCTCCCCCCTGTAGAAGGTAGAGACAAATGTATTCTCGTTTCTGACTGAAAGCTCAACACGAATAGAACAGCATCTACCTTTTACAAGGAGAACTTGAGCATGCCACCTGCCAATAACAACAACGCTCTCGCTCATCGCCTAGCGGCAGGTGGCCTTTATTCTCAAGCCAGCAACTTCCTCGCTCATGTCAGTACCGGGGTTGATCCCCGCACGGGTCAATTCACGCTCTCGGCCAAACTACCTGGGCTGCAGGCCAACAATCTCGCCGGACCGGTTGTCAGTCTGTCGCTGCGCTTCAGCCCCCTCGAATCGCACTCTGACGTGGGGTTTGGTTACGGCTGGCAGTTGGGAGTATCGATGCTGGATCTGAACACCAACCGTCTCAGCCTGGTGACGGGTGAGCAATTTCGTCTGGATCGGCACAAATCGGACTTTTCCGATAACGGGTTGTTGGCGTTTCACGACCAGAAACTGCGCAGTTTTGTAGTGCGGCAGATCGGTATTGATGGGCGAATGTTTCGCGTCGAGCACAAGAGCGGTGACACCGAATGGCTGGAAGTACAGGAGCGTAGCGGCTTGGCGCTGGTCGTTCAGATGCGCTCACCCCAAGGGCGTCAGGCGTTCTTTAAATGGCTGCCCCGCGGCGACGGTCAGTTTGATCTGGAGAGCATTTGGGATGAGCGCGGCCCTGCGCTTCCGTTGTTGAAGGTCGTCACAAACCGGGAAGGCGTGATCTTTAGCGCATTTCCCGGCACTGATAGCGAGTCGGCGATTACCCTGCAACGAGTGAATGGCCAACTCACTTATCTCATCCTGCCTGACGGCGACAGTCGCTGGACGTTCGAATATTTGAGCGACCCGGACAGCGGCCTGTTGTTTCCCAACCGTGTACGCGGCCCGCTGGGAAGTGAAGACACCATGACATACGCGACCGGTGACCAGGGCCACCGTCTTCCACCCGGCGCACCTATCCAATGGCTGCCAAGAATCAACAGTCACCGACATGCTCCCGGTGCCGGGCAACCGGAAATCTATCGCGAATACACTTACGTCGGTACCTCCAACTTTCTCGGTGGTGACGTTGCACCACCCGGAGGCTGGCAGGACGGAACCGACAATCTTTACCGGATGACCAATTATCACTACACCAGCATTGAAACCGTCATGAATGCAAAGGGTGAAATCCTGGCCACCGCCGAAAGGACCTGGAACCGCTTTCACCTGCAAATCACTGAAGTGATGACTCGTTACAGCTCTCTATTGCAAAACGGCCAGATGATCACCCAACAAAAAACCATCACCCATAAAACAGTTTATGGCGACGACCCACATAAAAGCTGGGAGGAACAGCCAGCGTGGTTCCAACTGCCAGTAGCGGCGTCGAAGATCTATACGGATGGTGTGCAGCTACCGAGGGAAATTCGTGAGGAAACTGACTACGACGACTATGGGAATATTCTGCAAAAGCGCTATTCGGATGGTCGTGTCGAAACCTCGAATTACTACCCTCTGAACGGTGGTGACGGCTGCCCGGATGACGGTGGTCTGTTTGTCCGTTGGATCGAAAACAAGACGCTGACTCCCGCCACTCCTGCCGCCGGGGCGCTGCCCATAAAAACGACTTACCAATATTCGCTGCTTCCCCGGAGAAACCCTGACGACGTACAGAGCCTGGTTGCTCACCTGGAAACAGCAGTGGCACTTGCCCTTCCACAAGAGCAGCTGATCGGAATAACCGAGCAAATTTGGGACACTGACATTGACAGTGCGTTTTTCGGCCAGCCAGTTCAAACCGTCAACACCTATAACGGCTTTGTCACCACGACAACATTCAAACGCATACTTGATGCCGAGGGGGTGGGTGAAATCCAGACCCGGACGGGACATGATGGTTTAGCGGTAAATACCTCCACTCTGCGTAATTCGCTGACAGGTTTGACGCTGGCCGAAGTCAACGAAAACGGAGTCAAGACGACATTCGCCTATGATCTACTGGGACGCGTTGTAATGCGAACCTCCTCGGCAGGTTCACCTTATGAAGTGACCAACAAGTGCAGTTACAGCACTGCCGGCAGCAATCACAAAGGCCCTGTGTTTGTTGAGGAGAGCGATATTACCCGGCAAAAACTTCGCCGATATCTGGATGGCAGCGGCAGGACCGTGCGCGAGGAACGGCAAGACATCGATATCACCGGCGAGGCATTTTGCGAAGTGTGGTCTTGCACTTACGACCATGACGGTAACGTTTGCACTGAGACCGCCCAGGATTGGCTACCAGGACGAGACAACCCGATTCGGCTGACCACAACCAATGAACCCGATAGTTGGGGGCAAGTCGCCGTAAAGAGGCAACCCGACGGCACCAGCCATCACGCGAACTTCGACCCGATCAGCCTGAACAGCCGTCATTGGCAGCAGGACCGCAACGGCAAAAGCAGCGGCGAAACGGAAGTGATCCGTAACCTGGCGGGCAAAGTCGAAAAAGTCACCCTGCGCGAACCAAGCGCCGACAACGGAGAGCCCGGTGCCGTACTACGTACTGAAAGCTGGACCTTCGACGGTCTTTACCGCCCCATCGGCCATAAGGTCGAAGCTGATGGCTTGACTACCTTGACCCGGATAGAACGCGATGTATTGGGCCGGACAACGGCCTTCATTCGCGAAGATTCGACCATCGTGCGCTGGACCTACGCGGCTCACAGTGAAGGCGAGCATCCGGTGAAAGTCACCTTGACCTCACCCGACGGTCGCGAACAGGTATTGGCGGAACAGACATTCGATAGCCTGGGCCGCCCGGTCAGCCGCCGGTCAGGAGATCAGACTGAAACACTCCATTACCTGGAAGGGCAACTGCCACCCGCTTCCGCGACACAATCCGATGGGCGACTGGTCAGACTGTCTTATGAAAGGTTTCTCGATAACGCCCTGATTTCAGCTGTGCCCGAGGGTGATCGCGGAGTGTCATATCAGTTCCGTCCGCCAGAAGGTTTTCTAACGCAAGTAACAGGTGGGTTGGGCGTTATCAAACATGAATACTCCGAAGCCGGGCGCCTGATCAAGGAAGACTGGACGGTGGCAAATGAAACCCATACCAACACCTCCCGCCAGTCGCTGCTCGGACGGGCCTTGGGTTTCACAGATGTCGGAGGTACGGAACATCTGGTTGAGTACGACGATTTCGGCCGGCCAACCGTTCAGAAATCAGGGTCGGTCATAGTCACGTCTGAGTATGATCCTGCTGGCCGGGTTCACATCATTACCACCCTGGATACCGAAAAGAACAAAAGCCTGCAGCAGACACTGTCCTACGATGCTTTCGGCAGAGAACTGAAGCGCACCTGGCTGAGCAATGGCAGCGGTTCCGATCAAGCAACGGCGCAAACGCTGACATATACAGGCAGAGACAAAGTTGCATCACGTCGCTGGGAGATGGCAGACGTTCTGCGCAGCGACGAACATTACACCTATGACCTCCGGGGGCGACTGCTCACAACTTCGGCCTCCGGACCCGATGCCCCGCTGGACAAGCGAACGGGTAAAAGAATCAAGCAACAAATGTTCACATTGAATGACTTGGACGGTTACCAGCAACTGGAGACTACCTACGCCGACAACACCCGCAACACCATGACTTTCACCTATGACGACTTCGCCCCGGATCGCCCGATATCCATCATCCACCGTGGGGTTCAGGATATCGATATCGACTTGGCCTGGGATGTTGCTGGCAGGTTGAAAACGGAGCGCCACAACGGTGTGCTGTATCGTCAGCTCGAATGGGATTCAAACGGGCGTGTGCGCAAGATCACAGAAAACGGTGTCATCAGCCATTACCGCTACGACCCTTTGGGACGCCTGGCAGAACAGGAAATCGAAGGCGCAAATGCCCGCCGATTTTATGCTGGCAATCAAGTCGTTAACGAACGATCTGCCAATGGTGCACTGTTGACGCTGGTACGATCTGCAAACGCTGTGTTTGCCGAAAGTCGGCTGAGTGAATCGATACGCAGCGTGCTGTTGACCGGCACTGATGGTCAAGGCTCTGTCCGCCTGGAGAATGACAGCGAGAATCGCTTGATCAGTTACACGGCGCATGGCTCCGATGACGGCTCGGCACATAGCCGAATCGGCTACGCCGGTGAGCTCCGCGATCTGGCGACCAGTCTCTATCACCCCGGCAGCTACCGTCCTTACTCCCCGGAACTGATGCTGTTTCTGGCACCTGACAGCCGCAGCCCAATGGATGAGGGAGGGCTGAACCGGTATGCCTATTGCGGTGCGGATCCCATCAACCGGATCGATCCTGCCGGCCAATCCTTCTGGAGCTGGTTAGGTGTCATAGTCGCCACAGTAACGGGAGCAGTACTCATGGCTGCATCGTTCGGAGTATTCGCGCCGGTGGGAGCTGCAATGATTGCGGCGG
This sequence comes from Pseudomonas sp. R15(2017), assembly GCF_002112685.1. Taxonomy (NCBI): domain Bacteria; kingdom Pseudomonadati; phylum Pseudomonadota; class Gammaproteobacteria; order Pseudomonadales; family Pseudomonadaceae; genus Pseudomonas; species Pseudomonas sp. R15(2017). The sequence goes on along the minus strand of NZ_NEII01000008.1, from coordinate 311,216 downwards.
TGGCAGGGGTGATGACGGCCGCGTCTACCGGAGCAGTCATTTCAGCCGTCGTAATCGGGGCAGTGGCGGTGGCAAAAACGATGACTTTCATAGTCGTCGTTGCGGTGGCTTCTGCATCCCTGGGATCAATATCGTTACTGACAGGGCTCGCCGTCCCGATAATGGAGGAAACAGGAAATCGGCAGGCAGCGGAAATTCTGGGCTGGATTTCATTGGGCACAGGGTTGGCATCGTCAGTAACACTACTCGCACCGTCAGCCATCAAGGCCTCGAACAAAGTCATGAGCCTTGTAGGAAAATGGGCACGTGCAGCTAATACTTCTGCTGCCAAAGATTTTTCAATGTCTGCTGGGAATGTACTTTACGCCCCTCCCGGCCAACCTCCCGTTGTGTTCTACGATGATCTCTACGGACAAGGCATCCTGGCGTACCAGACACATGGAAATCCGGCAGGTCAACTCATGGATACCTCAGGTGTCATGCGACCTGCGTCTTACGTGGCGATGACCGATATTGCACCAAGACTGACGGGACTGAACAGAGCACCGGACGAGCCAATACTTCTGTTAGCGTGCTTTTCCGGTCGATCCGGTGCAGCTCAGGAAGTTGCAAATGCCCTGCAGCGACCTGTCATTGGTTTTCCGGAAGCGAATGCGGTTTACATCAGAAACTACTCGACTATGAACGAATTGTGGAGAGCAGACGATTATTATCCTAATGCCAACTTGATCACACAAGACGCAAGCGGAACTATTGCATGGATACAACGATTATTTGGAGTACAGAATCGTGAGGTTGCACCAATGAGGCGTTACACTCCCAATCTTTAGGTTACCGTTGTGTATGGTAAGTGATTGAACCACTCTCCAAATTCCTATGAAGAACAAAGGGCGCTATTTCAAGGAATTAGGATCTACCGCCCTCTGTTAGCCTGTGTATCAAATTAGCTTTTCCGCGCCTTCGCTTACAAACGCCCCGCTCCCGGACACAGACGCGATACACCGCCACCGCTTAATGGCCACACCCGAGCACACCTGCTCCGGCTTGATCGCCCTTAACGTGTGGTTGCGCTGTGCAACCGAAGGAGAATGCAATGTCCCGTACTTCGAAAATCGGCAAAAACTCCCTTGGCCTGGTCGGTGCCGTACTGGCCGGCGGCCTGATGCTGTCCGGCTCGGTATTCGCCGCGCAACCGCTGGCCCAGGGCTATATGGTCGCTTCGGCCGAGACCTCGGTGAAAACCCCGGAAGGCAAATGCGGTGAAGGCAAATGCGGCGATGCGTCGATGGCCAAGACCGACACCGATGGTGACGGCAAGGTTTCGCGCGCCGAATTCCTGAAGGTCGCGCCGAAGTCCGACTTCGACAAGATCGACACCAACCACGACGGTTTCATCGACGAGCAGGAGGCGTACAACAACGTCAAAGCCAACTTCGAAGCCAATGGCAAGAAAATGCCCAAAGGCCTGTTCGAACACCTGAAAGACCAGGACGGTGCCTGATTTTTCAGACGCCCGACAAAACAAAGCCGCGCTTTCTCTGACGAGAAGCGCGGCTTTTTCACGCCTGCACGATTACAGCTGGAAGCGTCGCACCATGCCTTGCAGGGCGTTGGCCAGTTGCGACAGTTCATGGCTCGACGCGTTGGTTTGATCGGCACCGGCCGCCGAACGCACCGACAGATCGCGTATGTTCACCAGATTGCGATCCACTTCCCGCGCCACTTGCGCCTGCTCTTCGGCGGCGCTGGCGATCACCAGATTGCGCTCGTGGATTTCGTGTACCGAGGCCGTGATCGTCTGCAACGCCTCACCGGCCCGCTCGGCCAGCACCAGCGTGGTGGCCGCTCGCGAGGCACTGGCCTGCATCGACTCCAGCGCCAGGCTCGAGCCATTGCGCATGCCCTGCACCATTTGCTCGATTTCCTGGGTCGATTGCTGCGTGCGATAAGCCAGCGCCCGGACTTCATCGGCGACCACGGCAAACCCGCGCCCGCTCTCCCCGGCCCGTGCTGCTTCGATGGCGGCGTTAAGCGCGAGCAGGTTGGTCTGCTCGGCGATCGCCCGGATCACGTCCAGCACCTTGCCGATGTCTTGCGACTGGTTGGCCAGCGATTGCACCAGCTCACCAGTGTGCTCGACTTCGCTGGCCAGGGCGTTGATGGCGCTGGCGGTTTCGCTGACCCGCTCCTGGCCCAACTGTGCCGACTCACTGGACTGGCGGGTGGCGTCGGACGTCGACACCGCATTGCGGGCGACTTCCTCGACCGCGGTGGTCATCTCGTTGACGGCGGTGGCGGCTTGTTCGATTTCGTTGTTCTGCTGTTGCAGCCCTTGCGTGCTGTCGTGGGTGACCGCGCTCAGTTCGTCGGAAGCAGTCGCCAGTTGCGTGGCCGAGCCGCTGATGCCCTGCAGGGTTTCGCGCAGGTTCTGCTGCATGGTCGCCAACGCCTTGAGCAAGCGGCTGACCTCATCGTTGCCGTGAGTTTCGATCGGACGGGTCAGATCGCCTCTGGCGACGTGCTCAGCGGCGTCGACGGCGGCGCTCAGGGGGCGGACGATGCTGCGGGTCAGCAACATGGCCAGTGCGACGGTGGCCAGCGCCGCCAAAGCAATGAACAAGCTCACGATAGTGCGCGAGGTTTCGTAGTGGGCGGCAGAGTTCTGGCTTTCAGCGGCGACCTGACGGGCGAACAGGTCTGCCAGGTCGTTGAGTTGTTTGCCGGAGCCGTCGACCACGGTTTTCATGTCGACCAGCAGCAGCTTGGTCAGCTCGTCACGCTTGCCTTGCTCGGCGAGGGTGAACGACTGAGCGATCCCAGTGCGGTAGGAAGCGAAGGTCTTTTTGAACTGATCGTACAACTGCTGCCCTTCCGGGGTGGTCACCAGTCGGTCGTAAGCGGCGATTTTCTCGCTCAGTTCCTTGTCGCGGGTGTCCATCTGGCTGCGGTACGTGGCGATGTTGGCCGGATCCTGATCCAGCGCCATGCGCAGGGAGATGGTGCGGATGCGCAACATGATTTCGCGAATTTCGTCGCCACCACGAATGCTCGGCAGCCATTGCGTCTCCACCGCCACTTCGCTGTCGCGGATGCTCGACATCTGCCCCAGCGCAAACACCCCCAGCAATGCCACCAGCACCGCGATCAGGGCGAAGCCCAAGGCGGCACGGGGAGCAATATTCAACTGACGAAGCAACATGACGAACGCCCTTTTTCTTGTATTGGCCGGATTCAAGGGGCGATCAATGGCAGGCCCCTTTCGTTAGCGGGCTATCGGCAAGTTGTATGACGACTTGAATGAAACATTTCCGCAGGGCAAAAAAAATCCCCGTATCTTTCGATACGAGGATTTTTAATATGGTCGGGGTAGGGGGATTCGAACTCCCGACATCCTGCTCCCAAAGCAGGCGCGCTACCGGACTGCGCTATACCCCGGTAAAAAAAAGGCGACCTTTCAAAGATCGCCTTCTTCGATCAGCGCTTTTGGCCTCTGATCTTAAGATTCGATCCCAGTGTTACCTGGTTTCAAAAATGGTGGGTCGTGTGGGATTCGAACCTACGACCAATTGGTTAAAAGCCAACTGCTCTACCAACTGAGCTAACGACCCAAAAATGGTCGGGGTAAGGGGATTCGAACTCCTGACATCCTGCTCCCAAAGCAGGCGCGCTACCGGACTGCGCTATACCCCGGTTTGAAATTGGCTCCGTGACCAGGACTCGAACCTGGGACCCAATGATTAACAGTCATTTGCTCTACCGACTGAGCTATCACGGAACTACACATTTCAATTTACTACGGTGAAACTTGCAGCTTCTCGACACCGTTTTCGCATCGCTGCGTTCGTGTGCCTGAGGCGCGCTATTCTACAACCTAGAACACCTCTGTCAACCCCCTAAATTGCTTTCAAGTTAATGATTTGCAACTTATTTCAGATTTCTGCCCAGTGAGCTGAAACCGTGTTGGTGACTGACTGCGGGGCGCACTTTACAAGCCTTTTCCTTTGAGTTCAACAGCCTGGCGAAAAAAAAGGCCTCGCATTGCGAGGCCTTGATTACTTCACCACCGTCGAGCGTCAGTTGAACGTGATCTCGTCGTTCTCCACGACGCCGGTCGCGGTCTCGCCTGGCAGGAAACGCCCCGACAGGATCAACTGTGCCAGCGGGTTCTCGATCCAGCGCTGGATCGCCCGCTTCAGCGGCCGTGCGCCATAGACCGGGTCGTAACCAACGGCAATCAGCTTGTCCATCGCCTCAGGGCTCAGTTCCAGCTTCAGCTCGCGCTCGGCCAGACGGCTGCGCAGACGGCCCAGCTGGATCTCGGTGATGCCCGCGATCTGATCCCGCGCCAATGGCTCGAAAATCACCACTTCGTCAACGCGGTTGATGAACTCCGGACGGAAGTGGGTGGAAATCGCATCCATCACCGCTGCCCGTTGTGCTTCACGATCACCGACCAGTTCCTGGATCTGCATCGAACCGAGGTTGGAGGTCATGACGATCACGGTATTGCGGAAGTCCACCGTGCGGCCATGGCTGTCGGTCAGACGACCATCCTCCAGCACTTGCAGCAGGATGTTGAACACGTCCGGATGCGCCTTCTCGACTTCATCCAGCAGGATCACCGAGTAAGGCTTGCGCCGTACCGCTTCGGTCAGGTAGCCACCCTCTTCGTAGCCGACGTAGCCCGGTGGAGCCCCGATCAGTCGCGCCACGGAATGTTTCTCCATGAACTCGGACATGTCGATCCGCACCATCGCCTCTTCAGTATCGAAGAGGAACTCGGCCAGCGCCTTGCACAGCTCGGTTTTACCGACCCCGGTCGGGCCGAGGAACATGAACGAGCCGCTCGGGCGATTCGGGTCGGACAACCCGGCGCGCGAACGTCGCACCGCGTTGGCAACCGCCACCACCGCCTCGTCCTGGCCGATCACGCGTTGATGCAACAGGCTTTCCATCTTCATCAGCTTGTCGCGCTCGCCTTCGAGCATTTTCGACACGGGGATGCCGGTCCACTTCGAGACGACTTCGGCGATCTCTTCTTCGGTCACCTTGCTGCGCAGCAACTGGTTTTCGCTCTTGCCGTGCTGGTCGACCATTTGCAGGCTGCGCTCCAGATCCGGGATCACCCCGTACTGCAACTCGGCCATGCGGTTCAGGTCGCCTTTACGGCGCGCGGCTTCCAGCTCCTGACGGGACTGTTCGATCTTCTGCTGAATCTGCGCAGAACCCTGGACCTCGGCTTTTTCCGAGTTCCAGATTTCTTCCAGATCCGAGTACTCACGTTCGTGGCGATCGATTTCTTCCTGGAGTTTCTCCAGACGTTTCTTCGCCGCGTCATCGCTCTCTTTCTTCAGCGCCTGGGATTCAACTTTCAGCTGAATCAGGCGCCGCTCCAGACGATCCAGCACTTCCGGCTTGGAGTCGATCTCCATGCGGATGCGGCTGGCCGCTTCGTCGATCAGGTCGATCGCCTTGTCCGGCAGCTGTCGGTCAGTGATGTAGCGATGGCTGAGCTTGGCCGCCGCGATGATCGCGCCGTCGGTAATCGCCACCTTGTGGTGAACCTCGTAACGCTCCTTGAGGCCACGCAGGATCGCGATGGTGTCTTCTTCGCTCGGCTCGTCCACCAGCACTTTCTGGAAGCGTCGCTCGAGGGCCGCGTCCTTCTCTATATATTGGCGGTACTCGTTCAGCGTAGTCGCGCCGACGCAGTGCAACTCACCACGGGCCAGGGCCGGTTTGAGCATATTGCCGGCGTCCATCGAGCCTTCGCCCTTGCCGGCGCCGACCATGGTGTGCAGTTCGTCGATGAACAGAATGATCTGCCCTTCCTGCTTCGACAATTCATTGAGCAGCGCTTTCAGGCGCTCTTCAAACTCGCCGCGATACTTGGCACCGGCAATCAGCGCACCCATATCGAGGGACAGCAGACGCTTGCCGCGCAGGCCGTCCGGCACTTCACCATTGATGATGCGTTGCGCGAGACCTTCGGCAATCGCGGTTTTACCCACGCCAGGCTCGCCGATCAGCACCGGGTTGTTCTTGGTGCGGCGTTGCAGCACCTGAATAGTGCGACGGATCTCGTCGTCACGGCCGATCACCGGGTCAAGCTTGCCTTCTTCGGCGCGTTTGGTCAGGTCGACGGTGTACTTATCCAGTGCCTGACGCGACTCTTCGTGGTTGGCGTCATTGACCGCCTCGCCACCGCGCAGGTTGTTGATTGCATTCTCCAGCGCCTTTTTGCTCACGCCCTGGCCGAGCAGCAACTTGCCGAGCTTGCTGTTCTCGTCCATCGCGGCGAGCAGCACCAGCTCGCTGGAAATGAACTGATCGCCCTTCTGCTGGGCCAGACGGTCGGCCTGGTTGAGCAGACGCGCCAGATCCTGCGACATGTTGACGTCGCCGGTCGGGTTCTGGATTTTCGGTAATTGATCGAGCTCTTTGGTCAGCTCTTTACGCAAGCTGTTGACGTCGAAGCCCACCTGCATCAACAGGGGCTTGATCGAACCACCCTGCTGTTCAAGCATGGCCTGCATCAAATGCGCCGGCTCGATGGCAGGATGATCGTGGCCGACAGCCAGGGATTGGGCATCGGACAACGCCAACTGCAATTTGCTGGTTAAACGGTCTATACGCATGGGTCACCTTCCTTTTGAGCAGGCCGGACCTAAAAAACCATCCTGAATAAAGAAACCTGCCAGATACCGCTATAGATGCGGTCGATTCTGGAAGATTCAAGCGTCAGGGAGTTGATGCAGATCAGAGAGTTTAGCGGGTAAGCCAGACTAAAGAGGCGAAGCGACCAGTGCGAGGCGCACGGCGATAGGAAAAGAAGCGCGGATCGGTCACTGTACAGAAACCGCCACCATAAACAGCGTTGACACCGCGGACTGCCAGACGCAGCCGCGCCAGCTTATAGATGTCAGCCATGAACTTGCCGGCGTTGTGGCTCGGGACAAAGGCTGTCTCGGCCTCGGGCAATTGATTGATGAAGACTTCCCGGACTTCCGGACCGACTTCGAAGGCTTGCGGGCCGATGGCCGGGCCGAGCCAGACCAGAACGTCTTCGGCGGGCACATCCAGACTGTCGACGGTGGCTTCCAGCACGCCGGCCGCCAATCCACGCCAACCCGCATGAGCCGCTGCCACGCGAGTACCGGCCCGGTCGCAGAACAGCGCCGGCAGGCAATCGGCAGTCATTGCTGCACACGCGATACCGGGGGTTGCCGTCCAGCTGGCATCCGCCGTGGCCACCACGGACGGATCCGCATGCGCCACGGCAATCCCGTGCACTTGCTGCAGCCAGGCAGGCTTTATAGAGAAGTGTTCGGTCAGACGCCGACGGTTTTCGGCAACAGCCTCCGGGCGGTCATCGACATGATCGCCCAGGTTGAGGCTGTCGAACGGCGCCTCGCTGACGCCGCCCTCGCGGGTGGTGACACAGGCCTTGACGCTGGCCGGCGCGGGCCAGTCCGGCGTCAGCCAGTTCATCCGACGAATGCCTCGCGATCCTGCTTGAGCAGGGTCAGCAGCCACACCAGATCTTCCGGCAGCGGCGATTCCCAGCTCATGCGCTCACCGGTGGTCGGGTGATCCAGCTCAAGGAACCGCGCATGCAGGGCCTGACGCGGGAAGTGCTTGAGGGATTCGACCATGGTCTGGCTCGCGGCCGGCGGAATGCGGAAACGACCGCCGTATGCCGGGTCGCCGACCAACGGGAAGTTGATGTGCGCCATGTGCACGCGAATCTGGTGGGTACGACCGGTTTCCAGCTTCACCCGAACGTGGGTGTGGGAACGGAAACGCTCCAGCACGCGGTAGTGGCTGACGGCCGGCTTGCCGCCTTCCATCACCGCCATGCGCTGACGCTGCTGGCCGTGGCGGCCGATCGGGGCGTTGATCTTGCCGCCGGCGGTGACCACGCCGATCACGATGCACTCGTAGATCCGGCTGACGCTGCGGCTTTGCAGCTGCGCGACCAGCTTGGTCTGCGCCTGAATGGTCTTGGCCACCACCATCAGACCGGTGGTGTCCTTGTCCAGACGATGCACGATACCGGCGCGCGGAACGTTGATGATGTCCGGCACGTGGTGCAGCAAGGCGTTGAGCAAGGTGCCATCAGCGTGACCGGCAGCCGGGTGCACCACCAGGCCCGCAGGCTTGTTGATCACCAGAATGTCATCGTCTTCATAGACGATGTCGAGTTCGATGTCCTGAGCGACCCATTCACCCTGGGCCTCCTGCTCGGCAGTCAGCTCAAGGATGGCACCGCCATGAACAATGTCGCGCGGGCGGATGACCGCCCCGTCCACAGTCAGGCGACCTTCTTTGATCCAGGCGGAAAGGCGCGAGCGCGAGTGCTCGGCGAAGAGTTGGGCGGCGACTTGATCGAGGCGTTGGCCGCCCAATTCGGACGGCACCTCTGCGCGAAGTTCAATTTTATCGGACATGCTCGGACTGGGCGTCGGCTACAGCCTTTGGTTTCGGCTGCGCGCTTGTGGTTAAATACGGCGTCTTTTGCCCCGGGGCTTTTCAACGGGGCGCTCATCATAACAGGACGGCCCCGCCCAAGACAGCGGCCGTCATAGGGACGCAAGCCGCCATGCAAGTGAAACACCTGCTGCTGATCGCCATCCTCGCATTGACCGCTGCTTGCTCATCGAAGGAAGTCGTAGACGAAAACCTGAGTGAAGCCGAGCTGTACCAGCAGGCTCAACAGGACCTGGACAACAACAGCTACACCAGCGCCACAGCCAAGCTGAAGGCTCTGGAGTCGCGTTATCCGTTCGGTCGCTATGCCGATCAGGCGCAGCTGGAACTGATCTATGCCAACTACAAGAACGCCGAGCCGGAAGCTGCAAAGTCCGCCGCCGAGCGTTTCATTCGTCTGCACCCGCAGCACCCGAACGTGGATTACGCCTACTACCTGAAAGGTCTGACTTCGTTCGACCAGGACGTCGGCCTGCTGGCGCGCTTCCTGCCGCTGGACATGACCAAGCGTGACCCGGGTGCCGCCCGCGACTCCTACAACGAGTTCGCCCAGCTGACCAGCCGCTACCCGAACAGCCGCTACGCGCCGGACGCCAAGCAGCGCATGATCTACCTGCGCAACCTGCTGGCTGCCTACGAAATCCACGTGGCCGACTACTACCTGACCCGTCAGGCCTATGTCGCGGCTGCCAACCGTGGTCGTTATGTAGTGGAAAACTTCCAGGAAACCCCATCGGTCGGTGACGGCCTGGCGGTGATGACCGAAGCCTACCAGCGCCTGCACCTTGACGAACTGGCGGCCACCAGCCTGGAAACCCTGAAGCTCAACTACCCGAACCACCCGAGCCTGCAGGACGGTCAGTTCGTGCCTCGCGTTGCCGAAGCCGACAACCGTTCGTTCCTGAGCAAGGCCACCCTGGGCCTGATCGAATCCCGTCCGCCGCTGCCGCCGGGAGAGACCCGCGCCAACCAGGACGTGCAGAAGCAGTTCCAGGACGCGAAAGACGCGATCCCGAACGAGCTCAAGCCGAAAGACGAAAACGGCGACGTGATCGAAGAGCCGGAACCGGAGTCTAGCGACAGCGACCGTTCCATCTTCAGCTACATGACCTTCGGTCTGTTCGACTGATCACTTCGGTGATGCCAAAAAGGGAGATCTTCGGATCTCCCTTTTTATTGCGGCGCGTGATTGGGCTGTGCGCTTGTCAGGTCCTTGGCTAAACTGCCGAATCATTAGCCGAAAAGCCGCCCATCATGCTTCGTTTACTGTTCTGGATTGCCTTGATCGCCGCCGCTGTCTGGTTGTGGCGCAAATTCAAGGCCCCCGCCTCGTCCAACCGATCGCCTCGCGAACAGGATGCCGCGCCGATGGTGCGCTGCGCCCATTGCGGCGTGCACCTGCCCCGTGACCGCGCGCTGAACCTTCAACAACAGTGGTATTGCAGCCAGGCTCACCTTGAGCAAGGCCCCGGCTCCAGTGATCGCTGAGGCCGACAACGCCGACAGCAAACAGGCCCAGCGACTGCTGCGCCTCTATCATCTGTACCGTTTAAGTGTCGGCATCACCCTGGTGCTGCTGATCTCCAGCAACATGGACAACCGCCTGCTGACCTCGGCCAACGACGAGTGGCTGCGCAATGGCAGCTGGTTGTACCTGGTGCTGAACATCCTGCTGGTGGTGTTCCTGGAGAACATCCACCGCCCGGCCCAGCTGTTCGCTCTGGCACTGGTCGACATCCTGCTGCTGTGCGGCGTGTTCTATGCGGCCGGCGGTGTGGCCAGTGCGATTGGCAACTTGCTGATTGTTTCGGTGGCTATCAGCAACACGTTGCTGCGACGACGCATCGGCTTGCTGATCGCCGCCATCGCCACCCTCGGCATCGTCGGGCTCAGCTTTGTGCTGAGTTTCAGCCACCCCTTGAGCGCCAACGACTATCTGCAGGCCGGCACCCTCGGCGCCTTGTGCTTCGCCGCCTCGCTGCTGGTGCAAGGGTTGATCCGCCGTCTTGAAGTCAGTGAGAACCTGGCCGAGCTGCGCGCCAGCGAGGTGGTGGGGCTCGAAGCCCTCAATGCGTTAATCCTGCAACGCATGCGCACCGGCATTCTGGTGCTCGACGAACAGCGCCGGGTGCAATTGGCCAACCACAGCGCCAAGGCCCTGCTGGGACAAACGCACCTTGAGGGTGACTTGATCGATGAGCACTCGAGCGCACTGGTCGAACGCCTGCAGCTGTGGCTGAACAACCCGACCCTGCGCCCGCAAAGCCTGAAAATCGCCGGCAACGGCCTGGAGCTGCAACCAAGCTTCATCGCCCTGGAACAAAGTCCGAACCGTCAAACCCTGGTGTTTCTCGAAGACCTCGCCCAGATCGCCCAACAGGCCCAGCAATTGAAACTTGCTGCGCTGGGCCGACTGACCGCCGGTATCGCCCATGAAATCCGCAATCCGCTGGGGGCCATCAGTCATGCTGCACAGCTGTTGCAGGAGTCCGAGGAACTCGACAGCGCGGATCGGCGTCTGACGCAGATCATTCAAGACCACTCCCAGCGCATGAACCGAGTCATCGAAAACGTCCTGCAACTGTCCCGCCGTCAGCAGAGCGCGCCGCAACGGCTGGATCTCAAACCGTGGCTGGAGCAGTTCGTCAGCGAGAGCCGCGAACAGGCTGGCGAGCGCCAGCATATTCACCTGCACATCGGCCCGGGGGATTTTCGCACCCTGATGGATCCCGGCCAGCTCACGCAGATTCTCGACAATCTGTTACGCAATGGCTGGCGCCACAGTGCCCTGCTACACGATCCGGCCGAGGTGTGGCTGACGTTGTTCATTGACCCCGAGAGCACGCTGGCCGTGCTCGAAGTGCAGGACAACGGCCCCGGTGTGTCGCTGGAACAACAGGCTCATCTGTTCGAACCTTTCTTTACCACCAGCAGCCAGGGCACCGGCCTTGGGCTTTATCTGTCCCGTGAGCTGTGCGAAAGCAATCAAGCGCGCCTAGACTTCAAATCACGCCAAGGCGGCGGCTGCTTTCGCATCACCTTTGCTCACGGACGGAAACAAAGTTGAACACGAGCCCACGGCAAAAAATCCTCATCGTCGACGACGAGCCGGATATCCGCGAACTCCTGGAAATCACCCTGGGACGGATGAAACTCGACACCTTCAGCGCACGCAATCTCGCAGAAGCCCAGGCGCTGCTGCACCGCGAGAGTTTCGATCTGTGCCTGACCGACATGCGCCTGCCCGACGGCACCGGCCTGGAGCTGGTGCAGCACATCCAGCAACGTTATCCACAACTGCCGGTGGCGATGATTACCGCCTACGGTAGCCTGGAAACGGCGATCAACGCCCTGAAGGCCGGGGCTTTCGACTTCCTCACCAAACCGGTGGACCTGACGCGTCTGCGCGAGCTGGTCGGCTCGGCGTTGCGCATGCCGCCGGCGGGTAATGTCTGCACCTCGATCGACCGCCGGTTGCTTGGCGAATCGCCGCCGATGCGCAACCTGCGCAAACAGATCGACAAACTGGCTCGCAGCCAGGCACCGGTCTACATCAGTGGCGAGTCCGGCAGCGGCAAGGAGCTGGTGGCCCGACTGATTCATGAACAGGGCCCGCGCGCCAGCCGGCCATTCGTGCCGGTGAACTGCGGGGCGATTCCTTCAGAGCTGATGGAGAGCGAATTCTTCGGCCACCGCAAAGGCAGTTTCAGCGGTGCGGTGGAGGATAAACCGGGACTGTTTCAGGCAGCCCACGGTGGCACGCTGTTTCTTGACGAGGTGGCGGACCTGCCGCTGCCGATGCAGGTCAAGCTGCTGCGGGCGATCCAGGAAAAAGCCGTGCGCAGCGTCGGCGGTCAACAGGAAACCGTGGTTGATGTGCGCATCCTTTGCGCGACGCACAAGGACCTCGACGCGGAAGTGGCTGCCGAGCGCTTTCGTCAGGATCTGTATTACCGGTTGAACGTGATCGAACTGCGTGTGCCGTCCCTGCGCGAACGTCGCGAGGACATCGAAGCACTGGCCGGCCATGTACTCAGGCGCCTGGCCAATGGCACCGGACAACCGGCGGCACGTCTTCATCCCCATGCCCTTGAGGCGCTGAAAAACTACCGCTTTCCGGGTAACGTGCGGGAACTGGAGAACGTGCTCGAACGGGCGCACACCCTGTGTGAAAACCACACGATCGAGGCCGAGGATTTACGCCTGAGTGAGGGCAACAGTGCCGCCGAGGGCGGGGTCGCAGATCTCACCCGGATCGACAACCTCGAAGACTATCTTGAGAGCGTCGAGCGCAAACTGATTCTGCAGGCACTGGAAGAGACCCGCTGGAATCGCACGGCGGCGGCGCAGCGGTTGAGTCTGTCGTTTCGGTCGATGCGCTACAGGCTCAAGAAGCTCGGGCTGGACTGAGGGCCCCTTCGCGGGCAAGCCCGCTCCCACAGTTTTGTGCCGCGCTCAACTTTTGAGTAAAGCGCCGTACCCTGTGGGAGCGGCGGTGCGACGATTCGACTTGCCCGCGAAAGCGATTTATCAGGCACCGCTAAAAAACTGACTAGATCCGTCCGGCCGGTGCATACGGCGCCGGATCAATGATCGGCGCGCGCCCCAGCATCACGTCGGCAAACAACTGACAGGATGCCGGCGCCAGCACCAGTCCGTTGCGGTAATGACCGCAGTTCAGCCACAGACCGTCAAACCCCGGAACCCGGCCAATGTATGGAATGCCTTCCGGTGAACCCGGTCGCAGCCCGGCCCAATGCCCCACCACTTCAGCATCGGCCAGCGCCGGCAACAACTCGACCGCCGATGCCTTGAGGCTTTCCAGCGCATTATCCGTCGGGGTCTTGTCAAAGCCTTCGTGCTCCAGCGTACTGCCGATCAGAATATGCCCGTCACGACGGGGAATGGCGTAGCGCCCCTTGGCCAGCACCATGCTCGGCAGGAAATCCGCCGCGCACTTGTAGAGAATCATTTGGCCCTTGACCGGCTCCACCGGCAGGGAAAGGTTCAGGGTCTTGAGCAATTCTCCGCTCCACGCGCCCGCCGTCAGCACGACCTGATCACCGGTGATCACACCCGTGGAGGTCTGCACGCCCACCACCCGCTCGCCTTCACGGACAAACCCGCTGACTTCACACTGCTCGTGAATCGTCACGTTCGGCAGCGCCTGCAACGCCGCTTTCAAAGACTTCACCAGCCGCGGATTGCGCACGTTGGCCACATCGGCCATGTAGATCGCCCGGGAAAAACCGCCACCGAGCACCGGCACCGCATCATGCGCCGCCGAGATATCCACAGCCCGCAGCGGACGGTTTTCCCGCGCGGCCCAGGCCAGCGCTTCGGTTTCGTCATCCAGGTCCAGCCAATACAGGCCGGTGGTGTGCACTTCGGGGTCGACCCCGGTATCGGCAAAAAGGCGCTCGCCCAGCTGTGGATAAAAATCCTGCGACCAGTGCGCCAGCGCGGTGACGGCCGGGCTGTAGCGCCACGGGTACAGCGGAGAGACGATACCGCCGCCGGCCCAGGACGATTCCTGGCCGACGTTCGAACGATCCAGCAGCACCACGCTGCCGACCTCGGAGGCGAGGTTGTACGCAGTGAGCAGGCCAATCACCCCGCCACCGACAATCACCACTTGCTGTTGCCTGGTCATGTTTGATCCAACCGTAAAAAAGACAGTGGGCGCAAAAGGCGCCCGAAATAAAGCGGCTCAGCGGCCCCAGCAATCCTTGGTGGTCAGCCCGGTGGTCGCGTTGTTCATGCTTCTGACACCGGTGTTGGTGAGGGTGAAATCGCCGCACTTGTCAGTGGCCATGCTGGTGCCGGCCTTGCGGGTCGCGGTCAGCACAAAGGTCTGGTCAGCGATGGTCGGGGTGATGGTGTAGAAATCATTACCCGTGCTGAGACCGGTGACGCCCGTGTAAGCATTGTTTCTGGTGTAGAAGCGCTCAAGAGTCTGCGCCTGCTCCGACAGCAGCGATACCACCTCGGCGCGACGGCCCTTCTTCAGATATTCGGTATAGCTCGGTGCGGCAATGGTGATGATGATCCCGATTATCGCAATCACGATCATGATCTCGATCAGGGTGAAACCTCGGTTGGATCTGCGCATGCCTCGAAATCTCGCTTACTGAATTTGCCGCCACATGATACGACGGCTGCCGCCGCCGGATTTTTCCACCAGGGTGGTGATACCGCCACTGGAATCGTTCACGACCTTGCGTGATGCACCGTTGACGATGGCGTTCAGGGTCGGGATACCGCCGGTGAACACCACGCCGCTGGAAATCGTGTCGTTGCTGTCGACCACGCCATCGGCGTTGGTATCGAGCACCGCGTAGTTGAGCATCTTACCGCTGAACGCATCGAGTTCGATCAGTTTGCCGGTACCGAAACTGGAACACGGGTCGGTGGTATCGACACTGGCCGTGGTGAACACGATTCGTCCCAGCACCAGACTGGCCTGGTTGATCACCCGTTCGCCGGTCAATGCGTTGTTGTACACCAGCGGCAGGTACCAGCCCTTCTCCGCCGGATACGTCGTGTCGTTCTGGCTGGTGGTGACGAACTGTCCGGTACTGCCGGAGAACACCCCGGTAATCGCCTGCGCCTGCAAACTGCTGACCGTGATCTGGCCCGACCCGCCATCGGCGTCCCACACCGAATAGAACGCCTGCAAATCCTTGCTGGTCTTGTCGGCGGCTTCGTTGAATTTGCCGGTGCCGACGAAAATCTGTTTGCCGCCCAGAGCGTTGTCCGCCAGCAACGGTTGCGCGGTGATCGGCTGAGTCGCCCCGCCGGCCGTGGTGAACAACGGCTTGCCGGAAAACGCTACGCCCCAGCTGTCGGAGGACGTGGCGCTCAGGTCGAACTTCCACAACCGTCCCTTCAAGTCACCGCCATACGCCGCCTGCACCACGTTCTGCGAATTGACCCGCAGCTTGACCGAGGACAAACCGTTGGTGGTTTCCGTACTGTCGATGACGATTTTCTTGATCAGCGAGCCGTCACGCACATCCAGCACATACAGCGCCGCCACCCCGGAGTTGCTGCCGTAACCGTTGGCAATGAATGCCGCCCAGCGACCATCGGCCAAGCGTGCCACTTCCGGACGGGCATAGGCGTAACCCAGATCATTAAATGCGTTGGAAGTGCTGGCAGTAGCCGGCGCGCTGACCTCCCACAAGGCACGGATGACGTTGCCCGCCGAGGCATCGAACAGCTGGAGCCCGTAGAAAGTCTTGCCGCCGGCGCCCGTGCCGCCGATGGCCAGCGTTTTCCACGCCGTACCGAATTGCGCGTCGAATACACCGAGCTGACCATCCACCAGAAACTTGTGGCTGACGCCGTTGACGTAGTTCGGATCGGCAATCAGGCGCAAGGAGGGCAGTACGCTGGACGGCATGTAGGCATAGCGCCGGGTACCATTGGCCGAGTTGATGACACTGACAAAACCGTCGTTGGCGTTCACCACCAGGCTGGCATTCATGTTCGAAGCCTTGGTGGTCAGGTAGGTGCTGTAGCTGGTGTCACCGGCCAGATCGGAGGCGGTTTTTTCCGTGGGCGAAGCCAGCACCAGTGGTGAGTTGATGATGTCCCCGAGCAATACGCTGCGCACTTTGAGCCCGGTCTTGTTGGTGCCTTTGCTCCATTCGACCAGGTCGATGCCGCTGATACCGGTGGGCAAACCCTGGCTGAGAATAGTCTGCTGGGCCGGGGAGAAGTTGCCGTAGGCCAGCGTCACCGCCGCGTTGTTCAGGGTGTTCCACGACTGGTAGGTCGGGGAGGTGGCGCCGGGCACGATGGCCGTGTCGGTGGTCCACAATACCGCCGAGGTGTTGACCGCCCCGGCCGAGGTAAAACCAAAGGACTTGATCGTGCCGCGCCAGTCCCTGGGGTCATAACTGGTCTGGAAGTAACTGGTGCCGCTCGCGAGCGTGGTGCCACTGGCCACACCGCTGCCGCCGGAGCCGGCCTTGGAGGTGATATCGCTCAGTGCCGAGGACAGCGCGGCATTCAGGCCGGCGCTGTCGGTCGCCTGGTAGTAGCGGCCCTGTCCGTAATCGGCGGCGTCCGAAAGCATGTCGTTGGAAGCGGTGAAGCCCACGGTGTAGGTGTTCATGTTCTGCCTGGGGAAATCCACCGCGTTCCAGCTCTTGCCCGCCGCGTCGGTGCCGGAGGAACGCATGTCGATGTCGAAGGCGAACTTGGCGATATCGTCCAGATACAGCGTATCGCCCTCGCCGTCTCCGTTCAGGTTGTCACCGTCATTGTTGATGCCGTCCCAGTTCGGCAAGCGACTGCCGCCCAGCGGGTCGTTGTTCGGGAAGGTGCGGTCATAGGTCGGCAAGCCGTCGGTGATGACCACCCCGTAGTTTTTCTGGCAGCGGTACTGGATCGGGCTGGTGTAGGTGCTCGGCGTGCTGTTGTAGTACGGCGCCATCCCGCGCATGTAGCGGGTGATTTCGTAATAGGTCTCGGCCAGTGGCGTGTTGGCCACTGCGCTCAGGCCGTTGATCGAGGAAATCAGTGCGTTGTAGTTGGTGTCGGCCTGGGCCTGGGTCACGCTGCCGCTGACCGGTGACAGGTCGCTGATGGAGCGCGCAATGAAACCGCCGTTGCCGGGGTTGTTGCTGGTGGCCGGGTTGAAGGTGGCCAAGCCCATGCGCAGGTTGCGATTGCTGGTAACCAGTGCGGTGGAAACGTTGCGCGCCACGTTGATCCGGTAATCGTTGGGAATGGCTCCGGTGGTGAAATCGCGCGTTCCGTTGCTGATGGCAAGTCCCACCACATAGGAAATGTAATCCGCCGAATAGCGAGTGTTGCCGCTGCCCACCGGATCCGGCAGCTTCAGGCAGAGCGGCGTCAGGCTGTTGTTGTAGAACGCATAGGCACCGCCGGAGCAGCCGGAGGTCGGCAGGCTCGAAAGAAAGATCGTATCGCCGGTAATGGCGGTCGAGCTCAGGCACAGGCCGATGACCGCGTTGCACTGGCGGGCCGGCGTGCGATCCACGGCCGGATCAAAACCCGTCGCGTAGATGATGCTGTTCATGCTGCCCGAGTCGTCGATCATCAACATGACGTTCGGTGGCACGGCGGCCGCGCTCAACAGCGGCGAATCGGACGGCGTGAAAGCATACGCCGGTGCCGCCAGATAGAGCCCGGTCAGCATGCCGAGCAGCAGCGACAGCCATTTGAAGCGTCGCTCAATACTTCGCATAGACACTCTCCACCACACTGCGCGAAGTGCCGGCGATGCCCACGGCCGTGACCCGGTACAACGTCGCCGAAGTATTGCTCGGCACGTTCACCGCCGTCAGGGTCGTGCCGATGTTCTGCACCCCGTAGAACCCGCTGCCGGCGGCGATCCAGGTCACGCCCGACGTGGAGTTGAACCCAGCCGCGCTGACCACCGAGGACTCCGCCGGCGGCGCGCATTGGGTAGGGCTGGCGCACACCGCCAGCGCGTAGCCATCCAGTTGCACCGCGCTTTCGCCGATGCGCAACGCTGCCTCGGCAGTCTGGAACGATTGATTGCGCAAACTCACGCTGCCGGCCATTTTTTCCTGCAGGTTGGCGCTTTGCATCGATGACAGGCCGATCACCGTCAGAAGCAGCAGAAATACCAGGCTGACCAGCAACACCATGCCGCCCTGGGACCGTCGCCTATGAAGAGAAACGTTCATCGCCCCCCCTCACTGCAAGCGGTTGCGCAAGGCGGCAACCACATTGAAGGTTTGATCGCGGACCCGGTTGTTCGGGTCAGTGAGGGTCAGGCTCAGGCGCACGCTGCGGATCCGCGCCGGGTCACCGGGATTGGCGCTGTAGGTGGACGCCGCGACATCGGTCGCGGAACTCGCCAGACCGAACGTCACGGTGAATGCACTGACATTGTTCACCAGCACCTGCTGGGCGGGGTTGCCGCTGCCGGTGCCCATCAGAATCTGGTTGTTGCTGAAGCTGTAGACCAGCCGACGGATCGGAAACGCAATCTGTCCTGTCGCCGCCACCCGCGCACCGGTATAAGCCGTGGCGCTGTTGCGGCAATCGGAGACCACGGTCCAGGTCGGCGTCCCGCCCGCGCTGCCGACATCGGCGGTGACCAGGGTCAGTTTGAGATTGGCGTTGTCCCAACTGATCGGCGTGATCTGGGCCGCATTGAAATCTCCCGCCGAGCTGGAATCGGTAATCGTGCCCAGGCAGCCGAACATACCCACCATGCGCAGCTCCTGGATCATCTTGCTCAACACGAACCGCGCATCTTCCTGCATGGCGGCGGCGCTGTTCTGGCTGACGTAGGTGTTTTTCGCCGCCAGGAAAATTTGCACCACACCGAGTACCACGATCAGACCCAGCGCCAGGGCGACCAGCATTTCGATCAGGCCGAAGCCCAGGTTTTGGCGCTTCATGGCGTGGCCACCGGATCGACCGCGGCGCGACTGGTCAGCACAAAGCTGCGGGGTGCACTGCTCGTATTGGTGGCGCGCGCGTCACTCCAGGTGATGGTGATGGTGTACACGCGTTGATTGAGGGTGATGCTGCCGGTGGCGGTCGGGCCGCCGAAATTGACGATATTGGTGGTGAAGTCGTAGAGATCCTGATCCCGGGCGACACTCAGGTTGCCCGTGGTCGGCGGTGTGACGGTGTAGTCGGCGCCCGAGTTGGCGCGGATCCGGTCCATCATGTCGTAGGCGATGAAACTCGCCTGGCTGGTCATGCGCGAGCTGTCGGTGTACTTCAGCGCATTGAGCTGAACCGCCGCCGCGCCCAGCAACCCGACCGTCAGAATCAACAACGCGACCAGCACTTCGATCAGCGTCATGCCCTCCTGTGCGTGCTTGCTCCCTGCCCTCATCCGCAACTTCCACCCAATTGAATTCGTCCGTTCAGACACACGTTCAGCGTCCTGCTTTGCGTTCCCAGCACGTAACTGATGACCACCGCCGTGGACGGTGCCGCCAGCCCGCCCAGATTGTTGAAATCCAGCGCGGTCACTCCAGAGGGTAGCGTCAGAGTCGCGCCGCTGCTCATCGCTGGAACAACCCGCAATACATTGGCCGGAGTGCCAGTACTGTCGTAGACCGACAGTTCGCCGGTCCAGAGACTGCCGCCGGCGCTCGGCCGCAAGCGGGTTGTGACGCCCCGGTTGATTGCCTCGAGCCTGGCGTAATTGAGGGCCCGTTGCAGGTCGCCGACCTCGGTGTCGGCCTTGCTGCCCTGCACCGAACGGGTGAACGCCGGCACCGCCATCGTGATCAGGATCACAAACACCGCGACCGCCACCAACAGCTCGATCAGCGTGAAACCTTTTGTACGATGATCCATCGATGCCCTCCGTTGCCGTCGGCTATACCTGTACAAACCTAGAACATTCGACCGGCATGCGCCGGTTGATTTACCGCGTGCGGCGCACGGATTGCGCCGCCGTGCACAATCCAGGGAGGAGGCGCACATGCCGCAACAGGGTTTCAGTCTGGTCGAACTGCTTATGGGACTGGCGATCGGCGCAATTGTTCTGTCACTGGTCAGTCCGGCGCTGGCGGACTTCACCGAATCAAACCGGCGGCAGCAGGCCGCGCAGTCTTTGCTTGACGGGATTCGTAATGCCCGGAGCATGGCCATCACGCGCAATCAGAGCGTGGTGATTCATGGCATCAACGGTGACTGGGGCCAGGGCTGGCGGATCATTCTGGATCTCAGCGGAAAGGGGCCGGCTGATGCCGGTAATCCATTGCTGATCGAGCAGGCGAGTGACGGACGGATACCGATTGTCGGCAACTGGCTGGTGAGCCGGTACATACGGTTCAGCAGCCTGGGCCAGCCACTGGTGCCGGACCGCAAGTTTCAGGCGGGGACGTTACATCTGTGCTCGACTCGCGAGCCGGTCAGCCAGCTCCAGGTGGTGCTGGCGGCGACCGGTCGCGTACGCCTGGCCAGCCAAAAGGCTGAACAGGCGCTGTGCCGAAAGGATAAAGCGATCAGATCGAGCGTACGCGCAGCTCTTTAGGCATCGAGAACGTGATGTTCTCCTCACGCCCGGCCAGTTCGTCGGCGCCGGTGGCGCCCCAGGCCTGCAACTGCTGGATCACGCCACGTACCAGGACTTCCGGGGCAGAGGCACCGGCGGTGATGCCGATACGCTCGACACCGTCGAACCAGCTCTTCTGCAGGTCTTCGGCGCCATCGATCAGGTAGGCCGGCGTGGCCATGCGTTCGGCCAGTTCACGCAGGCGGTTGGAGTTGGAGCTGTTCGGGCTGCCCACCACCAACACCACGTCGCACTCGTCGGCCAGTTGCTTGACCGCGTCCTGACGGTTCTGGGTGGCGTAGCAGATATCGTCCTTGCGCGGCCCGCCAATGGCCGGAAAACGCGTACGCAGCGCATCGATGACACGGCTGGTGTCATCCATGGACAGCGTGGTCTGGGTGACGAAGGCCAGTTTTTCGGGGTTGCGCACCTGCAACTCGGCGACATCCTTCTCGTCTTCGACGAGGTAGATCGCACCGCCATTGCTGGCGTCGTACTGGCCCATGGTGCCTTCGACTTCCGGGTGACCGGCGTGGCCGATCAGGATGCATTCACGGCCGTCGCGGCTGTATTTCGCGACTTCGATGTGTACCTTGGTCACCAATGGGCAGGTAGCGTCGAACACTTTCAGGCCACGGCCGGCGGCTTCGGTGCGCACGGCTTGCGAGACGCCGTGGGCACTGAAGATCACGATAACGTCGTCAGGTACCTGATCGAGTTCCTCGACGAAAATCGCGCCACGACTGCGCAGGTCTTCGACCACAAACTTGTTGTGCACCACTTCGTGACGCACATAGATCGGCGGCCCGAAGACCTCCAGGGCGCGGTTGACGATTTCGATCGCCCGGTCCACGCCGGCGCAGAAGCCGCGGGGGTTGGCGAGTTTGATTTGCATGCGGTGCCTCGTGTCTTGCGCGCAAGAAAATGGATCATTGCAATCCCTGTGGGAGCGGGCTTGCTCGCGAAAGCGGTGTGTCAGACAACTTTTATGTTGAATGTCAGTCAGCATTCGCGAGCGAGCCCGCTCCCACAGGGGTTCTGCTGTGTTACTCAGAGCGCTTTGACGGAGAAGATTTCCACGTCAAAGGTCAGCGTCTTGCCAGCCAGCGGGTGGTTGAAGTCGACGGTCACTTGCGCGTCGTCGAACTCTTTCACCACACCCGGCAGCTCAGTATTGGCCGCATCGTTGAAGATCACCAGCAGACCCGGCGACAGTTCCATGTCCGCAAACTGCGAACGCGGAATGATCTGCACGTTTTGCGGGTTCGGCTGGCCGAAGGCGTTTTCCGGCTCGACGGTCAGTGTACGCTTGTCGCCAGCCTTGAAACCGAACAGTGCCGCCTCGAAGCCCGGCAGCAGGTTGCCGTCGCCGACCTTGAAGGTCGCCGGTGCCTTGTCGAAGGTGCTGTCGACCGTGTCGCCGTTCTCCAGGCGCAATGCAAAGTGCAAGGTGACTTCCGTGTTCTGGCCGATGCGTTGCTCAGCCAATACCTGTTCAGTCATGAACGGCTTCTCCGGTTTTTTTACTTTTGAACATGTCCAGTGCCAGCATCACCGCACCAACGGTAATGGCGCTGTCGGCGAAGTTGAACGCCGGGAAGTACCAGCGGTTCTGCCAGTGCACCAGAATGAAGTCGATCACATGGCCCAGGGCAATGCGGTCATAAAGGTTGCCCAGTGCGCCGCCCAGCACCAGCGCCAGCGCAATGGCCAGCCAGGTTTCGTTGCGGCCCAGGCGCTTGAGCCAGACCACCAGCACTGCGCTGACCGCAATCGCGATCACGGCGAACAGCCAGCGCTGCCAGCCCGAGCTGTCCGCGAGGAAGCTGAAGGCTGCGCCGGTGTTGTAGGCCAGTGTCCAGCTGAAGTAATCAGGGATGATCACGATCTGCTGGAACATCTCGAGCTTGCCTTCGAAGTAGAACTTGCTGGCCTGGTCGACGACCAGAACCAGCAAGCTCAACCAGAGCCAGCTCAGCCGTCCGAAACGGCCAACGGCATTAGGCATAGTGACGAACCTCGCCGGCGCCATCGATGTTGTCAACGCAACGGCCGCAGATTTCCGGATGCTCCGGGTTCACGCCAACGTCTTCGCGGCAGTGCCAGCAACGGGCACATTTCGGGAAGGCGGATTTGACGATCTTCAGCTTCAGGCCGCTGACTTCGGTGGCCACAGCATCGGCCGGAGCCTGCACGAACGGTGCAACAGTGGCAGTCGAAGTAATCAGGACAAAGCGCAGCTCGTTGCTCAGTTTGGCCAGGTCGGCGGTCAGCGCGTCTTCGGCGAACAGCGTCACTTCGGCTTGCAGGTTGCCACCGACGGCCTTGGCCGCGCGCTGGATTTCCATCTCTTTATTGACCGCCACCTTCACTTCCATGATGCGATCCCAGTACTCGCGCCCCAGCTCGAAGCCTTCCGGCAACTCGGTCAGGCCTTCGTACCAGGTGTTGAGCATCACCGATTCGTTGCGCTCGCCCGGCAGGTATTGCCACAGTTCGTCGGCGGTGAAGGCCAGGATCGGCGCGATCCAGCGCACCAGCGCTTCGGAGATGTGGAACAGCGCGGTCTGGCACGAACGACGGGCCTTGCTGTCGGCGCCGGTGGTGTACTGGCGATCCTTGATGATGTCCAGGTAGAAACCACCCAGCTCCTGCACGCAGAAGTTGTGGATCTTCGAGTAGACGTTCCAGAAACGGTATTCGCCGTAGTGCTCTTGCAGCTCACGTTGCAGCAGCAGGGTACGGTCCACCGCCCAGCGATCCAGCGCCAGCATGTCTTCGGCCGGCAGCAGGTCGGTGGCCGGGTTGAAACCGGTCAGGTTGGAAAGCAGGAAGCGCGCGGTGTTACGGATACGACGATAGGCGTCCGCACTGCGCTGAAGGATCTGCTCGGACACGGCCATTTCGCCGGAGTAGTCGGTCGAAGCGACCCACAGACGCATGATGTCGGCGCCCAGAGTATCGTTGACTTTCTGCGGCGCGATCACGTTGCCCAGGGACTTGGACATCTTGCGGCCGGACTCGTCCACAGTGAAGCCGTGGGTCAGCAGCTCGCGGTACGGCGCGTGGTTGTCGATGGCGCAACCGGTCAGCAAGGACGAGTGGAACCAGCCACGGTGCTGGTCCGAACCTTCCAGGTACAGGTCGGCACGCGGGCCGGTCTCGTGGCCCATCGGGTGCGAACCGCGCAGGACGTGCCAGTGGGTGGTGCCCGAGTCAAACCAGACGTCGAGGGTGTCGCTGATCTTGTCGTACTGCGGCGCTTCATCGCCCAGCAGTTCGGCAGCGTCGAGTTTGAACCAGGCTTCGATGCCTTCGACTTCAACGCGCTTGGCGACTTCTTCCATCAGCTCGACGGTGCGTGGGTGCAGCTCGCCGCTTTCCTTGTTCAGGAAGAACGGGATCGGTACGCCCCAGTTGCGCTGACGGGAGATGCACCAGTCCGGACGGTTGGCGATCATCGAATGCAGGCGCGCCTGGCCCCAGGCCGGGACGAACTTGGTGTCTTCGATGGCTTTGAGCGAGCGTACGCGCAGGGTGTCGCCGCTGACCGGCTCCTTGTCCATGCCGATGAACCACTGCGCGGTAGCGCGGTAGATCAGCGGGGTCTTGTGACGCCAGCAGTGCATGTAGCTGTGTTCGATGACGGTGGTGTGCAGCAGCGCACCGACTTCGGTCAGCTTGTCGACGATGGCCGGGTTGGCCTTCCAGATGAACTGGCCGCCGAAGAACTCCAGCGACGGCACATAGACGCCGTTGCTCTGTACCGGGTTGAGGATGTCGTCGTTGACCATGCCGTACTTCTTGCAGGTCACGAAGTCGTCCACGCCGTAGGCCGGCGCGGAGTGAACCACGCCGGTGCCGGCGCCCAGCTCCACGTAGTCGGCCAGGTACACTGGCGACAAACGGTCGTAGAACGGGTGACGGAAATTGATCAGTTCCAGCGCCGAACCCGGAGCGGTCGCCAATACAGTGCCTTCGACGCCGTAACGGGTCAGGCAGGATTCGACCAGCTCTTCAGCCAGCACCAGCAGCTTGTCGCCGATGTCGACCAGGGCGTAGGTGAATTCCGGGTGAACGTTCAGCGCCTGGTTGGCCGGGATGGTCCACGGGGTGGTGGTCCAGATCACGATGGCAGCAGGTTTGGCCAGCGATGGCAGACCGAACGCAGCAGCCAGCTTGGCCTCGTCAGCAATCGGGAACGCGACGTCGATGGTCGAGGACTTTTTGTTCTCGTACTCGACTTCCGCCTCGGCCAGGGCCGAACCGCAATCGAAGCACCAGTTGACAGGCTTCAGGCCCTTGAACACGAAACCGCCCTTGACGATTTCGGCGAGGGCGCGGATTTCACCGGCCTCGTTCTTGAAGTTCATGGTCTTGTACGGATTGGCGAAGTCGCCCAGCACGCCGAGGCGGATGAACTCGGTCTTCTGCCCTTCGATCTGCTCGGTGGCGTAGGCACGGCACAGTTCGCGGGTCTTGTCCGCGCCCAGGTTCTTGCCGTGAGTCACTTCAACCTTGTGTTCGATCGGCAGGCCGTGGCAATCCCAGCCCGGGACATACGGCGCGTCGAAGCCCGACAGGGTCTTCGAGCGGATGATCATGTCCTTGAGAATCTTGTTCAGTGCGTGACCGATGTGAATCGTACCGTTGGCGTACGGAGGGCCGTCGTGCAGGACGAACTTCGGACGATCCTTGCCAATCTCGCGCAACTTTCCGTACAGGCCAATACTGTCCCAGCGCTGCAGGATCTGCGGTTCGCGCTGTGGCAGGCCGGCCTTCATTGGGAAGGCGGTGTCCGGAAGGTTTAGCGTGGCTTTATAGTCGGTCATTTAAGGCTCTTCATTAGCGATGGGCGCTAGGTGCGGCTAGTGCACGGGCGGCGGCGACATCCGCGCTGATCGCCGTTTTCAATGCCTCCAGGGAGGCGAAACGCTGCTCTTCACGCAGCTTCTGGTGGAAAACCACCGTCAAACGCCGGTCATACAGATCGCCGGCAAAATCTAAAAGATGGACTTCAAGGTGGGCCTTGCCATCACCTTGCACCGTGGGCCGCACGCCGATATTGGCGACGCCGGGCCAGGTCTTGCCGTCGATGTCGACGTCGACCAGGTAAACCCCGGTGAACGGCACGCGACGGCGTTTGAGTTGAATATTCGCCGTGGGCGTACCCAACTGGCGGGCCAACTTCTGGCCGTGCAGCACGCGACCGGCAATCCGGTACGGGCGACCCAGCAGGC
Source organism: Pseudomonas sp. R15(2017) (assembly GCF_002112685.1). Classification (NCBI taxonomy): domain Bacteria; kingdom Pseudomonadati; phylum Pseudomonadota; class Gammaproteobacteria; order Pseudomonadales; family Pseudomonadaceae; genus Pseudomonas; species Pseudomonas sp. R15(2017). The sequence continues at coordinate 285,458 of NZ_NEII01000008.1, read as the reverse complement.
GCTCGGCCAAGGCAAAATCGGCGGCGGCCAGCGCGTTGCGCACCTGAGTGCTGCTGACGCGGATGCCGTCCAGCTCGACGGTTTGCGCCGCTTCCACGGTAAAACCGTGGACCTGCCCGGCCTGCAACAGGAAATCGAAATCGCCGAGACGGTCGCAACCGAAGCGGAAATCGTCACCGACCTCCAGATGCTGCACGCCGAGGCCATCAACCAGGATGGTATCAACGAACTCGCTGGCGCTGAGCTTGCTCAGGCGTTGGTTGAACGCCAGGCACAGAACCCGGTCGACGCCTTCGGCAGCCAACAGTTGCAGCTTGTCGCGCAACCGGGCCAGACGCGCCGGAGCGGTCTCCGGGGCAAAGAATTCCCGTGGCTGCGGCTCGAAAATCACCACGCAGCTGGGTACGCCCAACTCGAGCGCACGCTCACGCAGTCGGGCCAGGATGGCCTGGTGACCGCGGTGAACACCGTCAAAGTTGCCAATAGTGGCGACGCAGCCCCGATGCTGGGGGCGCAGATTGTGGAGGCCTCGAACCAGCTGCATAACGCGCTTCTTGCTCATAAAGTGGCCGATTATAACCACACCCGACGGCCGACGACAGGCAACACCGTAACCCAAAGTGAACGAGCCGACAAAAATGCCGGCTCGCGCCCGCTTTTCAAGGGTGAAACCTCAGCTCAAGGCCTTGCGATTGAAGTCGCGCAGGCGGAAACCAAGCAGCAGCAACATGCCGAAATAGGCGACCACGCCAGCAACTACCAATGCACCCAGACGCAGGAAGCGCTCAAGCATGTGGCCCTGATCCCACGCGGGCATGAAATGCATGCCTATCAACAGCACCACCGACATCACCGCCACCGCGACCAACAGCTTGAAACCGAACTTCAGCCAGCCCGGCTGCGGTTGATACATCTGTTGTTTGCGCAGTTGATAGAACAGCAACCCGGCATTCAGGCAGGCACCGGCGCTGATTGCCAGCGCCAGACCGGCGTGGGCCAGCGGACCGATCAGCACCAGGTTGAACAGCTGAGTAACCACCAGGGTGAAGATTGCGATTTTTACCGGTGTGCGAATGTTCTGTTGCGCATAAAAGCCGGGCGCCAGCACTTTGATCACGATGATCCCGAGCAGACCGACAGAATAGGCAATCAATGCCCGCTGCGTCATCTCCGCGTCAAATCCGCTGAACTGGCCGTACTGGAACAGTGAAACCGTCAACGGCTCGGCCAGAATCCCCAACGCCAGCGCGCATGGCAATACCAGCACGAAGCACAGGCGCAGGCCCCAGTCGAGAATCCGCGAGTATTCGTGGCGATCCTTGCTGGCGTAGGTCTTGGCCAGTGTCGGCAGCAGGATCGTGCCCAGCGCCACACCGAGTACACCGGACGGCAACTCCATCAGGCGGTCGGCGTAATACATCCAGGACACCGAGCCCGCCACCAGGAACGAGGCGAAAATAGTGTTGATGATCAGGGAAATCTGGCTGACCGAGACGCCGATGATCGCCGGCAACATCTGCTTCATCACCCGCCAGACACCGGTATCGCGAAGATTCAGGCGCGGAAGCACGAGCATGCCGATCTTTTTCAAGTGCGGCAGTTGATAGAGCAATTGCGCGAGGCCACCGACCAGCACCGCCCAACCGAGGGCCATGACCGGCGGATCGAAATACGGCGTCAGGAACAGCGAAAACACGATCATGCTGACGTTGAGCAGGGTCGGCACGAACGCTGGCACCGAGAAACGGTTCCAGGTATTGAGGATCGCACCCGCCAGCGAGGACAGGGAAATCAGCAATATATAAGGGAAGGTCACTCGCAGCAGATCGGAGGTCAGCTGGAATTTTTCCGGCGTATCGGTGAAACCCGGTGCCGTGGCCCAAATCACCCAGGGCGCGGCGATCATGCCCAACGCAGTGACCAGCGCCAGAACCAGCGTCAGCAGACCGGAAACGTAAGCAATAAAGGTGCGGGTCGCTCCTTCGCCCTTCTGGCTTTTATATTCGGCCAGAATCGGCACAAAAGCCTGGGAAAATGCCCCCTCGGCGAAGATCCTGCGCAGCAGATTGGGCAATTTGAAGGCGATAAAGAAGGCGTCGGTCGCCATTCCGGCGCCGAAGGTGCGGGCAATGAGCGTGTCGCGAACAAACCCGAGAATCCGGGAAAGCATCGTGATAGAGCTGACGGCGGCCAACGATTTGAGCAGATTCATTGAAGGAATGTGTGCCTGTCGATAAACAGCAGGCGAACAATGCGCCTACTTGTGCGATACTCCGCGCCGCAACAGCACAGAGCCAAAGCTCGCGAGTTTACAGGTCAAGCGCCGGAAATAAATATCCCGCCTCTTTATACCTACCACTTAGCGGAACGTCTCAAGCGCCCTTGACAAGACATCTCTTCATCGGCATGATTCGCGGCCTATTTTGTTTGCTATTTCCTAAAAAGTCTTTCGAGGAGCTCGACGGTGGCCAACTCACCTTCCGCCAAAAAACGTGCAAAACAGGCTGAGAAGCGTCGCAGCCACAACGCCAGCCTGCGTTCCATGGTTCGTACCTACATCAAGAATGTAGTTAAAGCCATCGACGCAAAAGACGCTGAAAAAGCTCAAGCTGCATACGTTCTGGCTGTGCCAGTTATCGACCGCATGGCCGATAAAGGCATCATCCACAAGAACAAGGCTGCTCGTCATAAGAGCCGTCTGAATGGTCACGTCAAGGCACTGAAAGCTGCTGCCTAAGCGACGTAATCATTAAAAAACCGACCTCAGGGTCGGTTTTTTATTGCCTGCGATTTGTCCTCACTCCAGCAAATCACAGGCAAAAAAGAGGAGCCAACCGGCTCCTCTTTTTTTATGCGCGATTAATGAGCCGACGCCCACGGCAAAATCGGGATCGCCGTCACCGCATTCTGCGGGCTACCCTCGATCAAACGATCGCTGTAGACCAGATACACCAGCGTATTGCGCTTCTTGTCGAGGAAGCGCACCACCTGCATGGTCTTGAACACCAACGAAGTGCGCTCCTTGAACACCTCTTCGCCATCCTTCAATTCACCCTTGAAGTTGATCGGCCCGACCTGACGGCAAGCAATGGACGCCTCGGCACGATCCTCGGCCAGACCCAACCCACCCTTCACACCGCCCGTTTTGGCGCGCGACAGATAGCAAGTCACACCCTCGACTTTCGGATCATCGAATGCCTCGACCACAATCCGGTCGTTCGGCCCGACGAACTTGAACACTGTCGACACCTGACCGATTTCCTCGGCCGAGGCCAGCAACGGCAGCGCCATCAACAAGCCCAACAATCCTTTTGCCATGCGCATCGCGTTTTCCTCAAACCAGAATCAGGTTGTCACGGTGAACCAGTTCCGGCTCAGCCATGTAACCCAGCAAACCGACAATCGCATCCGACGACTGGCCGATGATTTTTTGTGCCTCCAGCGCGCTGTAGTTGGCCAGGCCACGGGCAATCTCACGACCGTCCGGCGCTACGCAAACCACCATTTCGCCACGACGGAAACTGCCCTGAACCAGTTTGACGCCCACCGGCAGCAGGCTTTTGTTGCCTTGGGACAACGCGGAGACCGCACCATCATCCAGCACCAGCGTGCCGCGAGTTTGCAGATGCCCGGCCAGCCACTGCTTGCGCGCCGCGAGCATGCCGCGCTCAGGCGACAGCAACGTACCAATGCGCTCACCCGCCTTCAGACGATCAAGCACCCGCTCCAGACGCCCGCCGACAATGATGGTGTGCGCCCCGGAACGCGCAGCCAGACGCGCCGCGCGCAGCTTGGTCTGCATACCGCCACGCCCCAGCGCACCGCCGGTACCACCCGCTACCGCATCCAGCGTCGGATCATCGGCGCGCGCTTCGTAAATCAGCTGGGCGTCAGGGTTATTGCGCGGATCGGCGTCGAACATGCCGTCGCGATCGGTCAGGATCACCAGCAGATCAGCCTCGACCAGGTTGGCCACCAGCGCCGCGAGCGTATCGTTGTCGCCGAAACGGATTTCGTCGGTGACCACGGTGTCGTTTTCGTTGATCACCGGGATGACTTTCAGCTCGACCAGCGCACGCAAGGTGCTGCGGGCGTTCAGGTAACGCTTGCGATCGGACAGGTCGTCGTGAGTCAGAAGAATCTGCGCGGTGTGCCGGCCATGCTCGGCAAAGCTCGATTCCCAGGCTTGCACCAGGCCCATCTGACCGATTGCAGCGGCAGCCTGGAGCTCGTGCATCGCACTGGGTCGCGCGGTCCAGCCCAGGCGACTCATGCCCGCCGCCACCGCCCCGGAGGACACCAGGACCAGCTCGACGCCAGCCTCATGCAGAGCCACCATCTGCTCGACCCAGACACCCATTGCCGCGCGATCCAGCCCTTTGCCATCCGCTGTCAGCAAAGCGCTGCCGATCTTCACGACCCAACGCTGCGCACCTGTCACCTTGCTCCGCATCATCTTCAACCTTAGCTTGAGGGCAGCGCGACCTGGCTCTGCCCGTGACGTTATTCGTGATTCTTCGTGACCAACAATCGATTTCCAGATACTAAAACGCCGCTCGATTGAGCGGCGCTTAAGTTTACTGCAACGAATCAGTCACGCACGTAAATGATTTCCGGACCGTCTTCGTCATCCACATCTTCTTCGTCCCAATCATCGTCACCGATATCGTGGACCGACTTCACGCCACTGCGACGCAGGGCACGCTTGTCATCCAGCGCCTGCAACTGCGCACGAGCTTCGTCTTCGATGCGCTGATCGAGATCGGCCAGCTCTTCCTTGTAGGCCGGATCATTGGCCAGGCGATCGGCACGATCCTCCAGGTAACGCATGATGTCGCGCGTCAGGCGCTCGGTGCCTTCTTTGGCGATGGCCGAAATCACGTAGACCGGACCGGTCCACTCCAGACGATCAACGATTTCCTTGACCCGCGCTTCATGCTCTTCTTCGAGGATCTGGTCGCACTTGTTCAGCACCAGCCAGCGATCACGCTCGGCCAGCGACGGACTGAATTTGATCAGCTCGTTGACGATCACTTCAGCGGCGTCCGGCGCACTGCTTTCATCCAGCGGCGCCATGTCCACGAGGTGCAGCAACAGACGAGTACGCGCCAGGTGCTTGAGGAAACGGATCCCCAGGCCAGCACCGTCGGAAGCACCTTCGATCAGACCCGGAATGTCGGCAATGACGAAACTCTTCCAGCGATCAACGCTAACCACACCGAGATTCGGCACCAGGGTGGTGAACGGGTAATCGGCGACTTTCGGCTTGGCAGCCGATACCGAACGGATAAAGGTACTTTTACCAGCGTTCGGCAGGCCCAGCAGGCCAACGTCGGCCAGCACTTTCATTTCCAGCTTCAGGTCGCGCTGCTCGCCCGGCTTGCCCGGCGTGGTCTGGCGCGGCGCACGATTGGTACTGGATTTGAAACGAGTGTTACCCAGACCGTGCCAGCCACCTTGAACCACCATCAGTTTCTGACCGGCCTTGGTCAGGTCGCCGATGACTTCCTGGGTGGCGGAGTCGATCACGGTGGTGCCGACCGGCACGCGCAGGATCAGGTCTTCACCCTTCTTGCCGGTGCAGTCGGTGCTGCCGCCGTTGGAGCCACGCTCAGCATCAAAGTGCCGGGTGTAACGGTAGTCCACCAGGGTGTTGAGGTTTTCGTCGGCCATCATGTAGATGGAACCGCCGTCACCGCCATCACCACCGTTCGGACCGCCGTTTTCAATGAATTTTTCCCGACGGAAACTCATGCAGCCATTGCCGCCGTCACCAGCCTTTACGCGGATCGATACTTCATCAACAAACTTCATAACCAACGCCTCTCGCCGTACGGACGAGCCGAAAAACAATCAAGACATAAGACTCTTGCAAAAATGAGCGCAGCGACCCCAATCCACGACCTGCATCGCACGCCGGCAGCCCATACAAACAGCTTTGCAAGAGACTCACCCCACAAACGAAAAAGCCCCGTCGCAAGACAGGGCTTCTCCAGCACTCTCGCAGTTAGGCTGCGACAACGCTCACGTAACGACGACCGAAGGCGCCTTTTACTTCAAACTTGATCACGCCTTCGATTTTCGCGAAGAGGGTGTGATCTTTACCCATGCCAACGCCGTAGCCAGCGTGGAATTGGGTGCCGCGCTGACGCACGATGATGTTGCCGGCCTTGATGACCTGGCCGCCATACATCTTCACGCCAAGGCGTTTGGCTTCTGAGTCGCGACCGTTACGGGTACTACCACCAGCTTTTTTGTGTGCCATGAGTTCAATTCTCCTAGTGAGGAATTAGGCTGTAATTAAGCCTGAATACCGGTGATTTTGATCTCGGTGAACCACTGGCGGTGGCCCATACGCTTCATGTGGTGCTTACGGCGACGGAACTTGATGATGCGGACTTTATCGTGACGACCTTGGGAGATCACTTCAGCCTTGACGGTTGCGCCAGCAACAACAGGTGCGCCGATGTTCACGTCGTCGCCATTGGCGACCAACAGAACGCGGTCAAAAGTCACGGATTCGCCGGTGGCGACTTCCAGTTTTTCGATCTTCAGGTATTCACCTTCAGCGACCTTGTATTGCTTACCGCCGGTAACGATTACTGCGTACATGGTATTTCTCCGATAATCCTGCTCACCCAGCTCTTTATAAGAAGAGGTATTGGCTGGCATGGCTGCATGGGGCTGGAACGGCCCAAGTGCAATTGCGTAAGGCAGGTGCTGCCCAGGAAGTTCAGGGTGCGCGATTGTACGCAAGCCTTCGAAGTCATGCAAGGGGCCGTCCATCGCGCCTTGACAGGCCCGGACGCGGGTCCTAGCATGCCGCGCAACCCTTCTGGAGCACCTGTCGCTGATGCAACCCCAAGCTTTCTACCGCGCGGTGGCGGACGATTTTAGCGCCGTCGACGGCATCATCAAGAAGCAGCTGACTTCCCGAGTGCCGCTGGTATCGAAAATCGGCGATTACATCACGTCGGCCGGCGGCAAACGCCTGCGTCCTTTATTGGTGCTGCTGTGCGGCAAGGCCCTGGGTCGCGAAGGCGACGACATGCGCCTGCTGGCCGCCACCATCGAATTCCTGCACACCGCCACCCTGCTGCATGACGACGTGGTCGACATGTCCGGTATGCGCCGTGGCCGTTCGACCGCCAACGCCATGTGGGGCAATGCTCCGAGCGTACTGGTCGGCGACTTCCTGTACTCGCGCTCGTTCGAGATGATGGTCGAACTGGGCTCGATGCCGGTAATGAAGATTCTGTCCCAGGCCACGCGCATCATCGCCGAAGGCGAAGTGCTGCAGCTGTCCAAGGTTCGCGACGCCAGCACCACCGAAGAAACCTACATGGAAGTCATCCGCGGCAAGACCGCGATGCTGTTCGAGGCTTCGACCCACAGCGCCGCGGCGCTGGCCGGTGCCACCGCCGAACAGAGCGAAGCCCTGCGCACCTTCGGTGATCACCTGGGCGTGGCGTTCCAACTGGTCGACGACCTGCTCGACTACAAGGGCGACGCAGAAACCCTGGGCAAGAACGTCGGTGATGATCTGGCCGAAGGCAAGCCGACCCTGCCGCTGATCTACACCATGCGTGAAGGTACGCCAGAGCAAGCCGCCCTGGTACGCCAGGCGATCCAGAAAGGCGGGATCGAAGACCTGGAAAGCATCCGTATCGCCGTGGAAGCCTCCGGTTCGCTGGAATACACCGCGCAACTGGCCCGTGATTACGTGGCCCGTGCGATCAAGTGCCTCGACGCGCTGCCGGCCAGCGAATACCGCGATGCACTGGTTGAGCTGAGCGAGTTCGCGGTCGCCCGCACGCACTGATCAGCATCGCGTCATCAAAGAACCGCAGCCTCCGTTGGAGCCTGCGGTTTTTTGTTGCCTGCCATCAGCGGTTAAAACCCTATACAATGTGCGACTTTTAGCGATCCCCTCTCCAAGGAGCCTTAGTGAGCACGTTGCCACCCTGCCCGAAATGCAATTCCGAATACACCTACGAAGACGGCACCCAACTGGTGTGCCCGGAGTGCGCCCACGAGTGGTCTGCCGGCGGTGAAGCCGAAGTGGCGTCCGATGATGCCGTGAAGAAAGATTCGGTGGGTAACGTCCTGCAGGACGGCGACACCATCACCGTGATCAAGGACCTGAAGGTCAAGGGCACCTCGCTGGTGGTCAAGGTCGGCACCAAGGTCAAGAACATCCGCCTGTGCGATGGCGATCATGACATTGACTGCAAGATCGACGGCATCGGCCCGATGAAACTCAAATCCGAGTTCGTCAGAAAAGTCTGATTCTGCTGTCTTCCATCCCGCGCCCGCCGTGGGATGGAGCTTCGCCCTCCCCCGCAATCCCCAGCCAATCCGCGCAATAGCCAAACGCCAGCCGTTTTGACCTTACGCAATCTTTACCCGCAAAAAATCACAAACCGCCAATAGGCGCTTGCTATTTGACGAATAAGAATTATTCTCATTGAAACCCTTTCAATGGAGATGAGACCCATGACTTATTTGATCGACGCCTGGCTGGACCGCCCGCACCCGTACCTCAGGATCCTGCATCGGGAAACCGGTGAAGTCTGCGCCGTACTGGAAGAAGAAGCCCTGCACGAGTTGCAGGATCAGGGGGATCTGGACGTCAGCGGCCTGAGTTCCAGCGAGCCATTGGTGCTCAAGGAGCTGGTGCGCAATCTGTTCCTGTTCTGCTATGCCCGGGCCTTGCGCCCGACCAGTGAACTGCACCACAAGATCGAAGTATGAGAAAGACAGAGAAACCCTGCACAAGCCACGCTTGTGCAGGGTAACGGGATTACAGAACGTCGAGCAGCTCGACGTCGAACACCAGAACGCTGTGCGGCGGAATGCTGCCAACACCTTGAGCGCCGTAAGCCAGTTCGCTCGGCACGTACAGACGCCATTTGCTGCCGGCATTCATCAGTTGCAGGGCTTCGGTCCAGCCGGCGATAACGCCGCCCACCGGGAATTCAGCCGGCTGGCCACGCTCGTAGGAGCTGTCGAACACGGTGCCGTCGATCAGGGTGCCGTGGTAGTGAGTACGCACGGTGTCTTCACGGGATGGCTTGGCGCCTTCACCTTGAGTCAGCACTTCGAACTGCAGGCCGGAAGCCAGAGTCGTGATGCCTTCTTTCTTGGCGTTTTCAGCCAGGAATGCCAGGCCTTCGCCAGCGGCGGCTTCAGCCTTGGCAGCGGCTTCGGCTTGCATGATCTCGCGGATCACCTTGAAGCTGGCGGACATGGCTTCCTGGCTTACACGGCTTTCCTTGCCGGCGAATGCGTCGGTCAGACCGGCCAGGATGGCGTCCAGGCTGACACCCGGTGGCGGGTTGTCGCGCAGCTGGTCACCCAGCTGACGGCCGATACCGTAGCTGACGCGGGTTTCGTCGGTGGACAGATTTACTTCGGACATGACACTGCTCCGCTGTGCGGACGGCCTCGGAACACGCCGTGCGTACACAGCGCGTCCCGGCGCGCCCGGAACCAAAAGGGCGAGCAGACTAGCACAGATGTTCCGGCAATGATCAGGCCCCGGGGCCTACAGTGCGGACCGCCAGGCCAGCGGCACCTTCAGGCTTTCTTCGCCACTGGCGCCAAGACCGCACATTTCATCGTGCACCGAGGTGTGCACCAGGTTGAACGGCAGCATCGGAAAGTTATGCAGCACATCCCGGGCATGCTCGACCGAACGCAGTGTCAGCATTTTTCCCTGCGAATCGCTCAGCGGGTACGCCGCACCATGCATCCGGGCTTCGAGCAGATAGATTCCGCCTTCCATGGAGATCAGGTTCAGTTCGTCGACCTTTCTGGCGACGGCAAACGCATTCAGTTCTTGCAGGTTCATGAACGCACCTCACGCGGTGGCAAGCCTTGAGACCTACAGGGATATGCCTCGGCCGAACAAAGTACAAGCCACAAACGACACCGCCCGTCTGTTTCGCAACAGACGGGCGGTTTTGTTACAGCCATCGACAGCGCATCAGTGCTTGGTGAGCTTGTCCAGATAACCCATGGCGAACGCCGAAATCACGAAGGTCATGTGAATGATCACGTACCACATCAGGTGTTCGGGATCGACGTTCTTGGCATCCATGAAGATCCGCAGCAGGTGGATCGAGGAGATCGCCACGATCGACGCCGCCACTTTCATCTTCAGCGACGAGGAGTCCATGGTGCCCAGCCAGCTGAGCTTTTCCTTGCCTTCATCGATGTTCAGCTCGGACACGAAGTTCTCGTAGCCGGAAATCATCACCATCACCAGCAAGCCACCGACCAGCGCCATGTCGATCAGCGACAGCAGCACCAGAATCAGCTCGGACTCGGCCATGGAGAAGACATTGGGAATGACATGAAACACTTCCTGGAAGAATTTCAATGCCAGCGCCAGCAGCCCCAGGGACAGCCCGATGTAGATCGGCGCCAGCAGCCAGCGCGTGGCGTACATTGCATTTTCGATAAAGCGTTCCATTGACTCTCACACAAGAAGGTTGAAATCGGCGGCGAGTATACCAGCCGACCATGACAGCCAGAAACCGCCCGGAAATCCGCCACCTGCGTGTGTGTGTCAAATTTTTTCTGCTAGTGTCCAAACCATTGACAGCCCAGCGACAGTGGACAGGACGACTGGAAATGGATGTGCGATTGCCGATAACGACTGCCGGAATTTGTTTCGCCCTGTTGCTGGGTGGGTGTTCGCCCGGCGATGAAAAACACCCGGTCAGTCTCGAAGAAAAGACTGCACAGTTCGAGCAATCGCTGGACGCCATCACCGACCCCAAACTCAAGGACGCCGTGACCGAACTCGGCGGTTCGCTGCTGTTGCTCGAACGCGCGCAACAGAAGCTCGACAACAACCCACCGCGCACAGAATACGGCGAGGACGCTCTCGGCGTGCTCAGGCATTACCCAACACCCCAGGCGCTGGTCGACACGTTCATCAATGGCCTGTTCGTGTTGCACAAGGATTCCAGCTCCGATTACCTCACCGACCTGCAACCGGTGTTTCCCTTCAACCTCAACATCCCCGGCGGTTTTCTGTTCCCCCATGGCGTGGAGTGGCACTCGGTCACCCTGAGCAACAAACGGGTGATCGCCTATCAACCGGAGTGGTCGGAAACCGATCCTGGCATTCAGCTGAGCCCGTCCAGCTCCAACGTCACCAACCCCGACGACCTGACCGTCACCTACCCGTTCATCGAAGGGCTGAATGTCGACAAGAAGAACCTGCCGCGCCCGGTCAGCCTGCAAGGCCAGGTGGAAGTCATCGCCCCGAAACGCCTGCACAGTTTCAACCTGGACAAAAAGGACGTCGGCCAGACCCGCTCCGACGGCAACCTCAGCGTGACCCTGCTGAAACTGGACAAGCACTACGCCGAACTCGAATTCAGCAACCAGCTGCCGCTCGCCCCGGAGGTCGCCAATACCCGGCTCAATCCGTTGATCGTTCAGGCCCGCGACGCGACGGGCCGGTTTCTGGTGCGCGCCGGCGCCATCAACGAAAACCCCGAGCAGGTGGCGTTCTATCAAAAGCAGCTGGCGTACCTGCAACAACAAAAGAGCTGGAGCGAGGCGCTGGAAAAGCAGTTGGACGATCAGCAGCAGGCCTTTGAGCAGCAGCACCCGCACCACTACAACAAGGTGTACTTCAACGGCCCGATCGACACCCTCGAAGTCAGCCTGCTGGATTTTTCCGAAGCGACCGTCACCCGCAAAGCGCTGGACTTGCCGGTGCGCGAATTCGATCCGCACACCACGGAAAAAGCCGTGCAGCCGCTCGATCTGCCGATCACCGTCTACGACGATCAGGCACCCGAATGGCTCAAAGGCGCATCACTGACTGAAGAACAGCTCAAAAGCGGCGTTCATATCCGCCAGTCGGTTGAAGAACCGAGCGCCGCGCGCATCGAATTCGACCACCGCAAAACCTTCAACGATGAAATGCTCGGCGACGACTTCAGCCCCGGCGAAAGCCCGGTGACGTTCTTCACTGAAAAACACAACGGCAAACTCGACGAGCCCATCGAATTGCCACCCGAGGCGTATCAGGTCGATCCACTACAGGCGACCATCACCTACGACCTGAACCTGTTCCCGGAAACCCCGGCGATTGCCGTCGGCTCGATGCCGTTGTTCCTGGCCACGGTGGACAAACAGGCTTATGAAGCCAAGGCCCTGCCTAAAGGTCTGGACATCAGAAACAACGCCCTGGTGGTGGATTTGAAGCGATACCCGGCCAACGAATGGCGCTTCTTCGTCAAGGACGACAGCGGTCATTACCTGAAGCAGATTCTGTCGGTCAGCCACGACGCGAGCGCGGAAGGGCCGGCGTTATTCGGCGTGCATTATTTCTATGGCCGTCCGACGCACGTGGAAACCTACCAGCGAACCGACCTCGCCACCGTGCAATACGGCTTTGAGGTCAAACTCGACAAGGCGCAGACCCAGGGCGCTGCACCCTGATCGGCGCTGACGATCGGCACTCTAGTGATCGAAAGTGCCGATACTGCGTCCGCGCCCACCGTTGATCTGCCGCAACTGCGCCTGCAGATGCAGCGACCAGATCTGTGGATCATTGGCCAGTTCATAGCCGTGCATCGTCAGGCTTTCAACGATGGTGTCGAGAATCGACTCGGCGGCGATCGGTCCGTGAAACGGGCCTTGGGCTTTGATGGCAGAAGGTTGTTCACCAGCCATGCCGGCGGCGAAGAGCAACGTCCACATGCCGTTATCGCCGGCCAACGGCTTGATGGCGCATTCGATACGGGTCACGAGACCCAGGCACTGACGGGTGAGGCAGAGGTTGCGCGACATGGCGGCGACCCTCGGTAAAGCCGGTGTTCAGCCCTTGCTGAAGAGCTGTTTCGATCCAGTGATACTGTCGATGTCCTTGAGCAGAGAATAGAAGAAAAGTCCGGAGCGCAAGCCGCACAGAACCAGAAGGCGCCGAATGGTCATTGTGTGAATATTGACGCCAGACTGATGGCACTTTTGCCGACGTTCGCGATAAAACAAAACGGGAGCACCAGGCTCCCGTTTTAACTGCCGCCTGACTTACGCGGGTTTGGCCTCGGCCAGCGCCTCCTGCGCCAGTTCCTTCTCGGCCTCTTTCAGATCCTCTTCACTGATCATCTCGGCAATCACCCGCAGACGCTCCACCACCCGCGCATTGACGCTGCCTTCCGGAAATTCGCCCTGTTCGTTCGGCTCACCGGCCGGCTCGCCCACCAGCAGGCTCAACGCTTCGTCGGCCTGACGCACCGCGTAAACGTGGAACTGCCCGGCACGCACCGCCGCCAGCACCTTCTCATCGAGCATCAAGGTGGCGACGTTGGCCTGCGGAATGATCGCGCCCTGCTCGCCCGTCAGCCCGCGCGCTTCGCAGAGACGGAAGAAGCCTTCGATCTTCTCGTTGACCCCGCCCACCGCCTGCACTTCGCCGAACTGGTTGATCGAGCCGGTGATCGCGAAGCATTGCTTGAGCGGGGTTTTCGACAACGCCGAAATCAGCGTGCACGCCTCGCCCAGCGAGGCACTGTCGCCATCGACGTAGCCGTAGGATTGCTCCAGCGCGATGCTTGCGGAAATCGCCAGCGGGAATTCCTGGGCGTAACGGCTGCCCAGATACCCGGTGAGGATCATCACGCCCTTGGAGTGGATCGGCTGGCCGAGGTTGACCTCACGTTCGATGTCGACGATGCCGCTGCCGCCAGGGTACACCGTGGCGGAAATCCGCGCCGGCACACCGAACGCCGAGTCACCGACTTCGAGCACCGTCAGCCCGTTGCACTTGCCGACCGCCGCGCCATCGGTATCGATCAGGATGATCCCCGCCAGCATGTCGTCAAGAATCCGCGCCGACACCCGACCGGTGCGAGTGGCCTTGGCCTTGAGCGCACGCTCGATGTGGCCGGCGTCGGTCATTTCATCGTTGGCCAGATGCCGGATGAAATCCGCCTCGCTGACCAGCTGGAACAGATCGCCGATCCGCGCCGACAAACGCCCCTGGTGTTCGGCCAGACGCGCACTGTAAGTCGCCAGGCGCGCCACCGCGTCGGCGGTCAGCGGCGCCATGCCCTCTTCCGAAGTTCGGGTTTTCAGCAACTGGGCGAACTGCTCCAGGCTTTCGTCGACCATCGGGATGTCTTCGTCGAAGTCCACCAGAACGCGGAACATCTCCTGAAAGTCCGGATCAAGGTCCTGCAGCGTGTAATACAGCTGACGGGCACCGATGATGATCACTTTGACCTGCAGCGGAATGTGCTGCGGGTTGAGCGTCATGGTGGCGAAACGGCCCATCTCGCCCAGCGGCGATTCCATCTTCAGCTTGCGCGATTGCAGGGCGCGCTTGAGCGCATCCCACACGAACGGCTCACCGAGCATTTTTTCCGCTTCCAGGATCAGGAAACCGCCATTGGCGCGGTGCAGCGCACCCGGACGCAGCTGGCGGTAGGTGGTGTAGAGCGCGCCTTGATCGGTGGTGTACTCGATGCGGCCGAACAGGTTCTCGTAGGTCGGATGCGGCTCGAACACCACCGGCGCACCACCGCTGGCCGGATGACCGACCACCAGGCTCGGGGCGTATTGCTCTTCCAGCAGCTTGCGCGCGACGGCGTCGGTCTTGCTGTCATCGACCAGTTGCTCGACCACGGTTTTCAGCAGATAGACCTGCATCGCTTGCAGGTAACCGCAGACGGCCGCGTTTTCCGCGTACTTTTCCGACAGCGGTGCGAGCAAGGGCTGCAAGGCCAGGGTGATGGTTTCTTCGTTGAGCTGACGCAGCTGGTTGCTAGACTCGCGCTTCCACTGCGGCAGGCTGGCGAGTTCTTCGTTCAGGCGTTCTTCGAGAGCGGAAATATCGTCGTGAAAGCGTTCGCGCTCGGCTTCCGGCAATTGAGCGAATTCAGCTTCGTCCAGCGCCTTGCCTTCGAGCATCGGAGTGAAGGCAATGTTGCTGCTGTCGCGATACAGGGCGACGTCTTTTTCCAAAGCCAGACGTTCGATGACATCCAGTGCCTTGTCATAGCGCTGGTTGAAGGCGCGGTCGATGGCGCTCTTTTTCTGCTGGTAGGACGGGTGTTCGAACACCGCAGGAAAGGTCGCCAGCAGGTTGTCGATCAGGCCGTTGATATCGCCGATAAAAGCACCGGCAGTGCCCGATGGCAGTTCCAGCGCACGGGGCTCGCGCGGCTCATCGAAATTGTTGACGTAGACCCAGTCCGCCGGGGTCTGCAGGCGTTTGCCTTCGGCCTTCAGGTAGCGTTTGACGAACGAGAACCGGCCGGTGCCGGGCTCGCCCATGACGAACACGTTGTAACCGGGGCGTGGCATGGCCACACCGAACTGCAAGGCTTCGACCGCACGTTCCTGGCCAAGCACACCGCGAAAGGGCTCCAGATCATTGGTGGTAGTGAAGCTGAACTGTTCAGCGGAAAACGGACGGGTCAGCGCTTCGGGCGCTAGACGCAAGCTGGCAGCAACAGGATCAGGCATCGGGCTTCCTTAACAATCAGGCGGGGCAGATAGCGGCATTCTGGCGCTGCCCGAGCCCCACTGGCAAGGCGCGCCACACGACAAAGCATAGACAACCGGCCAACCATGACACTGCCCCAGTAAAACCGGGGTTATCACCAAATCTTTTGTAAAAAATCACGGAACCCCGGGAACGTGCCTAAACTCCAAACTGCGCGGCTGGAACTAATACCGGCCCACTGGCTTCGTTTGGATCTGTTTCGTACAGAGCTTGGGGGGCCAGAACCCTGTCCATTGGTATGCACATAAAGAGAACAAAGCTATGAAACGGATTCTTCTCGGTACTCTCTTCACCGCTGTATCCATCAACGCAATGGCGCAAGCTCCAGGCGGCCCGGATTGCGGTTGGGGCAACATGCTGTTCGAAGGTCAGCGTGGCACCCCGGCTCACTTCCTGGCATCCACCACCAACGGCACCTCCGGCAACGCCACGTTCGGCATGACGTCCGGCACCAACGGTTGCTCCACCAACGCTTCGCTGACCTATGGCGGCAAATCCTGGTTTGCCATGAATGGCATGATGAACGAGCTGTCCGAAGACATGGCAAAAGGCAACGGCGAAGCGCTGACGACCTATGCCGTGGTACTGGGCGTGGCGCCGGAAGATCGTGCGCACTTCGCCGCCGTCACTCACGAGCACTTCCAGCAGATCTTCAGCAAGGCTGACGTGACCGCCGAAGACGTGCATACCAACACCCTGGCCGTTCTGAAGGCAGACCCACGTCTGGCCAAGTACGCGACTCAGGCTTAAGCTCGACCCACCCGCTTCCTTCGGGAAGCGGGTTTTATTTTTTCGGCCCGCCCTTTCCGGACTTTGTTTCTTTTCGACTTAAGTTGCCATTTATGCTCAAACGCCTTGCCTGGTTGGCGCTGTGTGTCTGCGCCCCGCTGTCCGCCGCGCCCCACATCGACCCTCAACGTTTGCAGCAACTGGCCAACGACCGCTTCTGGATTTCCCTCGGTCATTACGAAACCGCCAAGCTCGGTGGCTGGCGCAGCTACGTCAGTGACAAAAAATTCTTCCTCGCCCCCGACGGCAACGAACACCCCGACCATGAACTGGCCGCCACCGTGCAAGCGCTGTACGCCCCCGCCAGTCTCGGTGAGCAACACGCCCAGTGCGTCTACCCGGCGCGCACCCGCTGGCTGAAAGATCAACTCAACCTGACCGACCTGCCGACGCCGGACTGCGCCGAATTCAAGAAATGGTTCAAGGACGTCTCCCCCCACAGCGCAGTGATGATTTTCCCGGCGGCCTATCTCAACAGCCCGTCGTCGATGTTCGGCCATACCCTGCTGCGCATCGACCAGGCCGACGTGCAAAGCGACAAGACTTCGTTGCTCAGTTACGCGATCAACTTCGGCGCCTACATCGAAGGCTCGGACAACAGCATTCTTTACGCCTGGAAAGGCCTGATGGGTGGTTATCCGGGACTGTTCGCGCTGGTGCCGTATCAGGAAAAACTCTCGGAATACCGCAGCCTGGAAAACCGCGACCTGTGGGAATACCGGCTCAATCTGACGCAAGCCGAAACAGCGCGGATGGTCGAGCATGTGTGGGAGCTGAAGCAGATCCAGTTCGACTACTTCTTCTTCGATGAAAACTGCTCCTATCGCCTGCTCGAACTGTTGCAGGTCGCCCGTCCGAGCCTGCGCCTGACCGAGCAATTCCCGCTGACGGCGATCCCCACCGACACCGTCAAAGCGGTGAAGGAAGCCGGTCTGGTCGAGCACATCGAATACCGCCCGTCCCGCGAGCGCGAACTGCTCAGCCGCGCCGAGCCCCTGAGCGGTGAAGAACAGGACTGGGTGCTGAAGGTCAGCGCCGATCAACAGCAACTTCAGGACCCGGCCTTCAAGGCCCTGCCTCGGGATCGCCAGGCGCTGATTGTTGACGCGGCGTATCGGCTGGAGCGCTACCGCGCCAACGGCCAGGAACGTGATCCGCAGCGGGCGCAGCGCAGTTTTGAACTGCTGCGGGCGATCAACAAGAACCCGGCGCCGGAGCTGCAGATTCCCCAACCGGGCCTGCCCGAAGACGGACACGAATCGCGCACCTGGCAGGCCGGTCTCGGCACTCGCGGTGACCGCGCATTCGGCGAGTACGGCTTGCGCATGGCCTATCACGACCTCAACGACAACGCCGAGAGTTTCCCCCTCGGCGCACAGATCGAAATCCTGCAGATGAAGCTGCGCCAGTACGAAAGCAATCACTGGCAATTCCAGCAACTGGATCTGGCGACCATCCGCTCGCTGACGCCGCGCAACGCGCTGTTGCAGCCGCTGTCGTGGCAAGTCACCGGTGGTCTTGAACGCGTACCGGGCAAGCACGATGATGAGACATTGGTCAGCCACGTCAACGGTGGCGGTGGCGGCACCTGGGCGTTGGCTGACGATGTGCTGGGTTTTGCCCTCGGCACCGTGCGCGTTGAACACAACAATGATTTCGCCGAGTTCGTTTCCCCCGCAGGCGGTTTCAATACCGGCGTACTGTGGAAAAACCCGCTGGGCAATCTCAGCCTGGAGGCCAAAGGTGATTACTTCTTCAATGGTGAAGTGCGCCGTAGCCTGAGCCTGAACCAGCAGTGGGAATTGTCGCGCAATCTCGGCCTGCGCCTGAGTGCGCAGCGCGAGTTCAGCCATCTGGCCACGCCGGAGACCGAAGTGATGCTGGAAGTGAAGTGGTATCACTACTGATCCCGAACATATCCCTGAACCTGTGGGAGCGGGCTTGCCCGCGATAGCGAATGATCAGTCAACAGAGATGTTGATTCTGATGGCCTCATCGCGGGCAAGCCCGCTCCCACAGGGCTCTCCACTGGTTAACGAATTACTCACAGGCCTTTCACCAAAGCCCGACGAATCACCTTCTACACTTTCCCTATCAGCCGTTTAACGGCCCGGGAGAGTGTGATGTGGCGCTGTGTGTGTTTTGCGGGCGTGTTGCTGTTGCTGGGTGGCTGTCAGAGCACCCACGAAGATCTGATTGCCAAGGGTTATCCACCGGCGTTCGCTGACGGTTTCGATGACGGTTGCATCAGCGGACGCCAGGCCGCCGGCTCGATCAGCGGCGAGTTTCGCAAGAACGTGCCGCGTTATCTCAAGGACAAGCAATACGCCGAAGGCTGGAGCGACGGCTTCCGCCAGTGTCAGGCGATGCTGGAAAACAAGGACCGCGAACAGTATCGCAACGAACACTGGGACGAACGCGAACGCGCCTGGCAGCAGGAGAAGGATCAGGGCGCAGCGCGGGCTTATCGTTCGCAGTAGGTCGTTTCCAGACATCCAGCGAAACCTTTTGCCTGCGACCATGGCCCAACGGCTATAACAGGAGCCCATCATGAGTCGCGCCTTCGTCAACGAAGACAATGCCGCTGCGCAAGCCGATCAGCCGGTCGAACGGCAGGTCAGCACCCAGCCCAACTACGTCACGCCGCAAGGGCTTGCCCAGTTGCAGGCAAAACTCGCCGAACTGCAAACCCTGCACGCCGAACAGTCCGCCAAGGGCGAACAGGCCGACAAGCAGCGGCTGGCCGATCTCGAACGGGATTTGCGTTATTTCAATCAACGGGTCGCCAGCGCTCAGGTCGCGCCGGCCCCGACGTCGAACGACAAGGTGCAGATCGGCAGTTGGGTGACCTACGCCGACGAACACGGCACCGAGCGCCGGGTGCAACTGGTCGGTGAAGATCAGGCCGATGCCGCCAACGGGCTGATCAACTGGGCTTCACCGCTGGGCCGTGCGCTGCTTGGCGCGCGGCTCAACGATGAAGTGCTGTGGCAGCGCCCGGCCGGCGATCAAGTGATTGAAGTGATCCGCATAGAGCGTTCTTAAACCACGCCTTGGGCGAGCATCGCGTCGGCGACCTTGACGAAGCCGGCGATGTTCGCGCCCTTGACGTAGTTGATCCGGCCGTTTTCCTCACCGTAATGCACACAGGCGTGGTGGATCGACTGCATGATCCCGTGCAGCTTGCTGTCCACCTCGCCGCCCGTCCACAGCAGGCGCATGGCGTTCTGCGACATCTCCAGCCCACTGACCGCTACGCCGCCGGCATTCGAGGCCTTGCCCGGCGCGAACAGAATGCCCGCTTCGATAAAGATATCCACAGCCTCAAGGGTGGTCGGCATGTTCGCGCCTTCGGCCACGCAGACGCAGCCGTTGCGCAGCAAGGTGCGGGCGGATTCCGCGTCAAGTTCGTTCTGGGTCGCGCATGGCAGCGCAATGTCGCACGGCAACGACCATGGCAACTGACCGGCGCGGAACTCCAGGCCGAAGGCGGACGCCAATTCGCTGATCCGCCCACGCTTGACGTTCTTCAGTTCCAGCAGCGCCAACCACTGTTCTTCGCTCAGGCCCGCCTCGCAATACAGCGTGCCTTCGGAGTCGGACAGGGAAATCACCTTGCCGCCCAGATCCATCACCTTTCGGGCTGCGTACTGCGCAACGTTGCCGGAACCGGAGATCGCCACGCGTTTGCCTTCGACGGTCTGCTCGCGGCGCTTGAGCATTTCCTCGGCGAAGTACACGCAACCGAAACCGGTGGCTTCGGGGCGAATCAGGCTGCCGCCGTAGGTCATGCCCTTGCCGGTCAGCACGCTGGTGAACTGGTTGCTCAGGCGTTTGTACTGGCCGAACAGGAAACCGATCTCCCGCGCGCCGACACCGATATCACCGGCTGGCACGTCCACGTCGGCACCGATGTGGCGGTACAGCTCGCTCATGAATGCCTGGCAAAAACGCATGACTTCGGCGTCGCTCTTGCCCTTCGGATCGAAGTCCGAGCCACCCTTGCCGCCGCCCATGGGCAGCGAGGTCAGGGAATTCTTGAAGGTCTGCTCGAAGGCGAGGAATTTCAACACGCCCAGATTCACCGAAGGATGGAAACGCAAACCGCCCTTGTAGGGGCCAATGGCGCTGTTCATCTGGATGCGGAAACCGCGATTGACCTGGATCTTGCCCTGATCGTCGACCCACGACACCCGGAACACCACCGCCCGCTCCGGCTCGCAGATGCGCTCCAGAATCCCCGAGGTCAGATAGTGCGGATTGGCTTCGAGAAACGGCCACAGGCTGCGCAGGACTTCTTCGACGGCCTGGTGGAATTCGGGTTGATCCGGATCGCGTTTTTTCAGACGGGCAAGGAAGGATTCGACGGATTCGATCATGGGAAAAGTCTCGGCAGATTTATTGTCGTTGGAAGCGATTGAGCCGGACTGTAACAAACGACATGTACACAGCAACAGAACAAAATGTCGCATTTATGAAAAAAAATAGTACACAGGCTGTAATTTCAGACCTGCATCGACTGTTAATCCGCCATCGCTGGCAAGCCAGCTCCCACAGAGTTTGCGCCTTGCCTTGGACGGGTGAGCACCGCAGAAATTGTGGGAGCTGGCTTGCCAGCGATGAGGCCCGCGCAGTATTGCAGGCAAAAAAAGCGGAGCCCGAGGGCTCCGCTGTTTCATGCAACCAACCTGAAATCAGGCCAGTTTCTTGTGGCGTACCCGGTGTGGCTGGGCAGCTGCTTCGCCGAGGCGCTTTTTGCGATCGGCTTCGTACTCGGTGTAGTTGCCTTCGAAGAACACGGCTTGCGAGTCGTCTTCGTACGCCAGGATGTGAGTCGCGACGCGGTCAAGGAACCACCGATCGTGAGAGATCACAATGGCGGCGCCCGGGAAGTCCAGCAGGGCTTCTTCCAGGGAACGCAGGGTTTCAACGTCGAGGTCGTTGGACGGTTCGTCGAGCAGCAGGACGTTGCCGCCCTCCTTCAGGGTCAGCGCCAGGTGCAGACGACCGCGCTCACCACCGGACAGGTCCTTGACGAACTTCTGCTGATCGCCACCCTTGAAGTTGAAACGACCGACGTAGGTACGCGACGGGATCTCGTAGTTGCCGATGCGGATCTGGTCGGAACCGTCGGAAATCTGCTGGAACACGGTCTTGCTGCCGTCCAGGTCTTCGCGGCTCTGGTCGACGCAGGCCAGTTGCACGGTTTCGCCGATCTCGATGCTGCCGGAGTCCGGAGTTTCCTTGCCCATCAGCATGCGGAACAGGGTCGACTTACCGGCACCGTTACCGCCGATCACGCCGACGATGGCGCCCTTCGGCATGGAGAACGACAGGTTGTCGATGAGGACGCGATCGCCGTAGCCCTTGGTGACGTTCT
Organism: Pseudomonas sp. R15(2017); assembly: GCF_002112685.1. NCBI lineage: Bacteria > Pseudomonadati > Pseudomonadota > Gammaproteobacteria > Pseudomonadales > Pseudomonadaceae > Pseudomonas > Pseudomonas sp. R15(2017). The sequence goes on along the minus strand of NZ_NEII01000008.1, from coordinate 263,751 downwards.
TGAATTCGATGACCTTGTCGCCCAGGCGCGGACCGGCCGGGATGTAGATCTCGTTGGTTTCCGAACGCTTCTGGAATTCCTGCGACTGCATTTCTTCGAAGCGTTGCAGACGAGCCTTGGATTTCGACTGGCGGGCCTTGGCGCCTTTGCGCACCCACTCCAGCTCTTCCTTCATGGCTTTTTCGTGAGCCGATTGCTGCTTGGATTCCTGGGCCAGACGATCGGACTTGGCTTCCAGCCAGCCCGAGTAGTTGCCCTCGTAAGGAATGCCCGCGCCGCGGTCGAGTTCCAGAATCCAGCCGGCGACGTTGTCCAGGAAGTAACGGTCGTGCGTGATCGCGACCACAGTGCCCGGGAAGTCGTGCAGGAAGTGTTCGAGCCACGCAACGGAGTCGGCGTCCAGGTGGTTGGTCGGTTCGTCGAGCAGCAGCATGTCCGGGGCGGACAGCAGCAGACGGCACAGGGCCACACGACGTTTCTCACCACCGGACAGGTGTTCGACCCTGGCGTCCCAGGCCGGCAGACGCAGCGCATCGGCGGCGACTTCCAGCTGGCGCTCCAGGTTGTGACCGTCGCTGGCCTGCAGGATCGCTTCGAGCTTGGCCTGTTCGGCGGCCAGCTTGTCGAAGTCGGCGTCCGGGTCGGCGTAAGCGGCGTAGACCTCGTCCAGACGCGCTTGCGCATCCTTGATCACGCTGACCGCTTCCTCGACCACTTCGCGCACGGTCTTGGTCGGATCCAGCTGCGGCTCTTGCGGCAGGTAACCGATGTTCAGGTCCGGCATCGGGCGCGCTTCGCCTTCGAACTCGGTGTCGACGCCGGCCATGATTTTCAGCAGGGTGGATTTACCCGAACCGTTGAGGCCGAGTACGCCGATCTTGGCGCCGGGGAAGAAGGACAGAGAAATGTTTTTCAGGATTTCCCGCTTCGGCGGAACAACTTTGCCCAGCCGATGCATGGTGAAGACGTATTGAGCCATGGAGAACCTTGGGTCAGTGACTGATGAATGATTGGGACACAGGCAATGCCCGGCCAGACCGTGCGCGTCGTTCACTGGAAGATATCAATGCGTGCGCGCGGAAAGTCTAGGAGCTGGAACGCTCCCGCGTAACCGGCAAAGCTACCTGAATGACGGAAGGCAGTCCAGCCGAGCGGGGCTGGCACTTCGCCACAACTCAAGGCATGCTAGCCGCCTCTTGGGCGTCCGGCTTATAGTGCACGTCGCGCCAGTCCAGCCAGACCGCAGGATTACAGCTTGTCCAATGTCACTCCGCCAGCTTCTGTGAGCAGCACCCAACCGGCGCCCGGCTCGTCCCTGCGCGGAACATTGAAAGGCGCGCTGGCGACATTGGTGCTGTTGCTGCTCGCGCTGCTGTTCTGGCAACTGCTCGATCAACTGCGCGAAACCCAGAAAAACCAGCGCCAGTACACCATCGATTACACCGCCGACCTCGCCGCCCAGGTCAGCCTGAACATGGCGTTGAACGCGCAGATTGCCCTCAATCTGCTACCGATCGTCGAACAACCGCAGTCGGCCGACGAACAGCAGGCGCTGCTGCGCAAACTTCAAAAGTCGCTGCCCGACCTGCGCAGCCTGGCCCTGCTCAGCCCCTCCGGAAAAATCCTCAGCGACAGCGCGACTGACAGCCAAGACGCCGATTACCTCAGCGATCTTGTACGCCGCAGCCGCGCTCAGGCGCATTACTTCAGCAATGACGACGACGGCTCGGTGGTGCATCTGCTGTTGCATCAGGCCAGTGGCAGCACTCGCGGTTACTGGGCACTGCGGCTGACACCCACCTTCTTTAAAGCACTGACCAAACAGGGCGAAACCGGGATCCGTCCTCTGTGGCTGGTAGAGAATCGCATCAACCATCAGATCATCAGCCGCGACGAAGCGATGCCCATCGGCAGCACCAGCGTCCTGACCCCGGACGATCTGGCCAACAGCGTGCTGACCGTGCCGCTGAGCAGCAGCGACTGGCAACTGCGTGGCCTGTTCGACCGCCAGCACGTGCTCGAACAACTGCTGCCGGCGTTCATCGGCAAATGCCTGTTGGGCCTGGCGCTCTCGCTGCTGCCGTTTATCGCACTGCTCAACATGCGCCGCCGTCAGCGTCAGGTGCATGAAGGGCGTCGGCGTTATCAGGATATTTTCGAAGGCACCGGCGTGGCGTTGTGCGTGCTGGATCTTTCGGGGCTCAAGCAGCTGTTCGAAAAGGCCCAGATCCAGACCAGCGACCAGCTCAAGGCCTGGCTCGACCAGCCCGCGCAGCGCCAGCAATTGCTCCAGGAACTGCGCGTTACCGAGGTCAACCAGGTTGCGTTGCAACTGCTCAACGTCAATTCCTGCGACCACGCCTGGCAATTGTTGATCGACGGCCAGCCGCACAGTCAGTGCGCCATCGGCAATCAGGTGCTCGACGCCGTACTCCAGCAGCAGAAACAGCTGGAACTGGAAATCAAGCTCCCGGACATCAATGGCCGCGACCAGCATCTGTGGCTGGTGCTGCGCCTGCCGCAGGAGCAGCACGACTACAAGGCCGTGATCCTGAGCATCAACGACATCACCAGCCGCAAACTGATCGAACTGTCGCTGCTGGAGCGCGAAGGTTTCTGGTCGGACGTGGTGCGCACCGTGCCGGATCACCTGTACGTGCAGGACGTGATCAGCCAGCGGATGATCTTCAGCAACCACCACCTCGGCCAGACCCTCGGTTACAACCGCACCGAACTGCATCAGATGGGCGAGTACTTCTGGGAAATCCTTCTGCACCCGGAAGACGCCGACTATTACCACCGCTCGCGGCAGATGCAGCGTCACGCCGGTTACAGCCAGTTGTTGCAATGCCAGCTGCGCTTCCGCCACCGCGACGGCAAATGGCGGCGCTTCGACATTCGTGAACAGGCGCTGGCCCGGGACAAGCACGATCAGGTGACGCGGATCATCGGCGTGGCCAAGGACATCACCGAGCAGATCGAAGCCAGCGAATCCCTGCGTGACAGCGAACAACGCTACCGGATGCTCGCCGAAAGCATCAGCGACGTGATCTTCTCCACCGACAGCCAGCTGTCGCTGAACTACGTCAGCCCGTCGGTGCAAGCGGTGCTGGGCTATGACGCCGAGTGGATTTTCCAGAACGGCTGGCAATCGACCATCGCCAACCCGCAGCAACTGAGCGGCATCTATCACCTGATGGATCGGGTCAGCAAAGCTCTGGGCAAACCCGAGCAACTGGTGACTTTGCGCAGCCAGGTGCAGACCCAGATGTTCCTGTTCGACTGCCTGCGCGCCGACGGTCGCAAGATCCCGATCGAACTGCGTCTGGTGCTGGTGTGGGACGAACATGGCGCCTTCGAAGGCGTGCTCGGGGTCGGCCGCGACATCAGCCAGCAGCGCCGCGCCGAAAAAGACCTGCGCATGGCGGCCACGGTATTCGAGCACTCGACTTCGGCGATCCTGATCACCGACCCGGCCGGTTACATCGTCCAGGCCAACGAGGCGTTCAGCCGGGTCAGCGGTTACGCGGTGAGCGAAGTGCTCGACCAGTTGCCGAACATGCTGACCGTCGACGAACAGCAGGACGCGCACCTGCGCTACGTGCTCAAGCAGTTGCATCAGCACAGCACCTGGGAAGGCGAAGTCTGGCTCAAGCGCCGCAATGGCGAGCATTACCCGGCGTGGGTCGGCATCACTGCGGTGCTCGATGACGAGGGCGATCTGGCCAGTTACGTGTGCTTCTTCAGCGACATCAGCGAGCGCAAGGCCAGCGAGCAGCGGATTCACCGCCTCGCCTACTATGACGCCCTGACCCACCTGCCGAACCGCACGCTGTTCCAGGATCGTCTGCACACCGCGTTGCAATCGGCCGAACGGCAGAAGTCGTGGGTGGTGCTGATGTTCCTCGACCTCGACCGTTTCAAACCGATCAACGACTCCCTCGGCCACGCCGCCGGCGACCGCATGCTCAAGGACATGGCCACCCGGCTGCTGGCCTGCGTCGACGATGACGACACCGTGGCGCGGATGGGCGGCGACGAATTCACCCTGTTGCTGCAACACCGCTCCAGCCGCGAGATGGCGCTGAACCGTGCGATCCACGTGGCCGAGCAGATTCTCGCCAGCCTTGTGCGGCCGTTCGTGCTGGAGGGTCGCGAATTCTTCGTCACCGCCAGCATCGGCATCGCCCTGAGCCCGCAGGACGGCAATGAACTCAGCCAGTTGATGAAGAACGCCGACACCGCGATGTACCACGCCAAGGAACGCGGCAAGAACAACTTCCAGTTCTATCAGGCCGACATGAACGCCAGTGCGCTGGAGCGCCTGGAACTGGAAAGCGATCTGCGCCACGCGCTGGAGCAGAACGAATTCGTGCTGTATTACCAGCCGCAGTTCAGCGGCGACGGCAAACGCCTGACCGGCGCCGAAGCCCTGCTGCGCTGGCGTCATCCGCGTCGCGGACTGGTGCCGCCGGGGGACTTCATTCCGGTGCTTGAAGAACTCGGGCTGGTGGTGGACGTCGGCGACTGGGTGATCAGCGAAGCCTGTCGCCAGCTCAAAACGTGGCACCAGAGCCGCGTGCGCGTGCCGAAGGTCTCGGTAAACATTTCCGCCCGACAGTTCTCCGACGGCCAGCTCGGCACGCGGATCGCCACCATCCTCAAGGAAACCGGCCTGCCGCCGGCCTGCCTGGAGCTGGAGCTGACCGAAAGTATCCTGATGCGTGAAGTCAGCGAGGCGATGCAGATTCTTGCAGGCCTTAAAAACCTCGGCCTGAGCATTGCGGTCGACGACTTCGGCACCGGTTATTCGTCGCTGAACTACCTCAAGCAATTCCCGATCGATGTGCTGAAAATCGACCGCACCTTCGTCGACGGCCTGCCGTCCGGCGAGCAGGACGCGCAGATTGCCCGGGCGATCATCGCCATGGCTCACAGTCTGAATCTGGCGGTGATCGCCGAGGGCGTGGAAACCCATGAACAACTGGACTTCCTGCGCGAGCATGGCTGCGACGAGGTTCAGGGTTATCTGTTCGGGCGGCCGATGCCGGCGGGACGGTTCGAGGCGCAGTTCAGCAATGATGCGCTGTTCATGTTCGACTGAAGATCGGCGGCGCTGCCATCGCTGGCAAGCCAGCTCCCACAAGGATTGATGTCGATCACAAAATCGTGGGCTTGCCTCAATTAATGTGGGAGCTGGCTTGCCAGCGATGAGGCCAGCAAAAGCACCGCACATCTGTCATGAACGCCACTTGTCTGCGACATGATGTCGTTTCATATGCCATCCAAAACCCGTTGGGTTAGAATGCCCCCCTTTTCTGCCCCCGATCCTTGAGGACCGCCATGTTCAGCCGTGATTTGACTATTGCCAAGTACGACGCCGATCTTTTTGCCGCCATGGAGCAAGAAGCCCAGCGCCAGGAAGAACACATCGAGCTGATCGCTTCGGAGAACTACACCAGCCCAGCGGTGATGGAAGCTCAAGGCTCGGTTTTGACCAACAAGTACGCCGAAGGCTACCCGGGCAAGCGCTACTACGGCGGTTGCGAGTATGTCGACGTTGTTGAACAGCTGGCCATCGACCGCGCCAAAGAGCTGTTCGGCGCCGATTACGCCAACGTTCAGCCGCACGCCGGTTCCCAGGCCAACGCCGCTGTCTACCTGGCCCTGCTGTCGGCCGGTGACACCATCCTGGGCATGAGCCTGGCTCACGGCGGTCACCTGACCCACGGCGCCAGCGTTTCCTCCTCCGGCAAGCTGTACAACGCCATCCAGTACGGCATCGATGCCAACGGCCTGATCGACTACGACGAAGTCGAGCGCCTGGCGGTCGAGCACAAGCCGAAAATGATCGTGGCCGGTTTCTCTGCCTACTCGCAGATCCTCGACTTCCCGCGCTTCCGTGCCATCGCCGACAAGGTGGGCGCGTACCTGTTCGTCGACATGGCTCACGTGGCCGGTCTGGTCGCCGCTGGCGTCTACCCGAACCCGGTTCCATTCGCTGACGTCGTGACCACCACCACCCACAAGACCCTGCGCGGTCCACGTGGCGGCCTGATCCTGGCTCGCGCCAACGCCGACATCGAGAAGAAGCTGAACTCCGCCGTATTCCCGGGCGCCCAGGGTGGCCCGCTGGAGCACGTGATCGCCGCCAAGGCGATCTGCTTCAAGGAAGCACTGCAGCCTGAGTTCAAGGCTTACCAGCAACAAGTGGTGAAAAATGCCCAAGCCATGGCCGGCGTGTTCATCGAGCGCGGTTTCGACGTGGTTTCCGGCGGTACTGAAAACCACCTGTTCCTGCTGTCGCTGATCAAGCAGGAAATCTCCGGTAAAGACGCCGACGCCGCTCTGGGCAAAGCGTTCATCACCGTGAACAAGAACTCCGTGCCAAACGACCCACGCTCCCCGTTCGTCACCTCCGGCCTGCGCTTCGGTACTCCGGCCGTGACCACTCGCGGCTTCAAAGAGGCAGAGTGCAAAGAGCTGGCAGGCTGGATCTGCGACATCCTGGCTGACCTGAACAACGAAGCGGTGATCGACGCTGTTCGTGAGAAAGTCAAAGCCATCTGCAAGAAACTGCCGGTGTACGGCGCTTGATTGCGACGTAAAACCGCAGCATGAAAAACCGGCCAAGTGATTGGCCGGTTTTTTTTCGCCCGGATTTTTTCAAACGCTTGAATCGCTCAAGAATGGGACTTGCCGCCCAACTGGTCAGACCGGTCATGCCAATTCGTCATTTTTCACTTGCGATTCGTAAAAAACAGCGCCTAGACTGCACCCGCACTGGACATACCGGTAAGACCACAATAATTAAGTCCTGAATCTGATGCGCCCCGCGCACGGCAGCCAGGACACCGACCAGGATTCCTCCCATGCTCAGATGGTGCTCGCGCTCAATCTTCCTCCAAGTGGTTCTCGGACTGATGCTCGGCATCGTCTGCGGGCTGACCCTTCCCGAATACTCGGCCCAGCTCAAACCGCTTGGCGACGGCTTCATCAAACTGATCAAGATGCTCATCGGCCTGATCGTGTTCTGTGTAGTGGTCAGCGGCATCAGTGGTGCCGGCGATTTGAAGAAAGTCGGGCGTATCGGCCTCAAGTCGGTGATCTACTTCGAAGTACTGACCACCATCGCCCTGGTGATCGGTCTGGTGTTCGCCTTCACCACCGGGATCGGCAGCGGCGCCAACATCCATCTGGAGCAGCTGTCCGCCGCCGACATGGGCGACATCGCCGAACGCGGCCAGCACATGCACACCACCACTCAGTTCCTGATGGACCTGATCCCGACCTCGGTACTCGGCGCCTTTGCCGAGAACAACATCCTGCAAGTGCTGTTGTTCTCAGTGCTGTTCGGCAGCGCGTTGAATCTGGTGGGCGAAGCCGCTTCCGGGATCTCGCGGCTGATCAACGAGCTGAGCCATGTGATCTTCCGGATCATGGGCATGATCGTGCGCCTGGCTCCGATCGGCGTGTTCGGCGCCATCGCCTTCACCACCAGCAAATATGGCCTGGATTCGCTGCAACACCTGGGCAGTCTGGTCGGCTTGTTCTACCTGACCTGCATCGCCTTCGTCGCGCTGATTCTCGGTCTGGTGATGCGCCTCTCCGGCCTGCGCATGTGGCCGCTGCTCAAGTACCTGCGTGAAGAACTGCTGATCGTCATGGGCACTGCGTCCTCCGATGCCGTGCTGCCGCAGATCATGCGCAAGCTGGAACATCTGGGCATCGGCAGCTCGACCGTCGGGCTGGTGATTCCCACCGGTTACTCGTTCAACCTCGACGGCTTTTCGATCTACCTGACCCTGGCCATCGTGTTCATTGCCAACGCCACCGGTACGCCGCTGGCCATGACCGATCTGCTGACGATTTTGCTGGTGTCGCTGATTACCTCCAAAGGCGCCCACGGCATTCCGGGTTCGGCGCTGGTGATTCTGGCGGCCACGCTGACGGCCATCCCGGCGATTCCGGTGGTCGGCCTGGTGCTGGTGCTGGCGGTGGACTGGTTCATGGGCATCGGCCGGGCGCTGACCAACCTGATCGGCAACTGCGTCGCCACCGTGGCCATCGCCCGCTGGGAAAAGGACATCGATGTGCAACGGGCGAACAAGGTGCTCAACGGCGAGCAGGGCTATAACTTTCAGCCGAGAAAAACCGTCGCTCAAGCGGCGGCCAAAGAATTCTGAATGAGCGCCGTGCCTGCGCGGATGCAGGCACGGCTCATGGAGCGAACACGTGATTACTTCATCAACCGTCGTCAACTCAGTGGTAGAAAAACTCCGGGACGCGCTGGCCCGTGGTCAGTGGCGCTCCGGGGAGATGCTGCCGGGTCAGCGCGAACTGGCCGAACAACTGGGCATCAGCCGCCCGAGCCTGCGCGAAGCGGTGATCGTGCTGGAAACCCTCGGCCTGGTGCGCTCGATGCCGGGCAAAGGCGTGGTAGTGCTCGATGCCCAGGCCAGTGACAGCCAAAGCCACGAAAACGCGGTAGCCGGCGCCAGTCTCGAAGACGTGCTGCAACTGCGCTACACCCTCGAACCGTTCATCGTCGGTCTGGTGGCGCAGTCGATCAGCAGCAAGGAAGTCGGGCAACTGCGCCTGACCCTGATGGACATGCGCGAAGCCCTCGAAGCGGGCGACAGTGAGGCCGGCGTCAGCGCCTACATCGCCTTCCACGAGGAATTGTTCACCCTGACCTCGAACCCGATTTTCCAGAGCGTGGTGCAACAGACCAGCAACGCCCTCAAGCAAAGTGCCGAAGTGCTGCGCAATTCGCCGGAGCACCTGGCCGAACGCCTTGAGGAAAACGAAGCCGTGGTGCGCGCGATCCGCAGCAAGAACAGCGCCCAGGCCAGCGCCGAAATGCGCCGGCACATCCTGCGTGAAGGTCAGCGGATGGGCATCGAGCTGAATATCCCGGATGACAACCTGAGCCACTGAAACGCCTCACACTGGAGACCGGCCATGAACAGTCTTGCCACGCCGTCGCACCCTCGCCCGACCTCGACGGCCCTGCCCTTCTCCCGCCTGCACGCGCCGGTGGACGATCTGTATCCGCGCCTGTTCGATGCGATCCTCGAACAGCGTATCGATGCCACCAGCCGTTTCACCGAAGAAAGTCTCAAGCAGATGTTCGGTGTCAGCCGCGCCGATGTGCGTCGGGTGCTGACCCAACTGTCCCATGAACAGATCATCGTGCTGCGGGCCAACCACCGACCACGGGTGGCCGCGCCGGACCCCGAGCAGACGCGCCAGGCCCTGCATGCCCGGCGCCTGGCCGAGAACACGCTGGTGCGGCTGGCTTGTCAGCATGTGCAGGCTGAAGATTTGAAGCGCCTGCGAGCGTTGATCGAATACGAGCGCCAGGCTGTTGATAAAGATCGACGCGGGGCGACGATTCGCCTGTCCGGAGAGTTCCATTTGCAGTTGGCGAAAATGGCGCGGAATGCACCGTTGGCGCACTTTCTCAGCACCCTGGTGCCGCTGACGTCGCTGGCGATTGCGCGATGCACTAAGCAGACGCACAGATGTTGCGCGTGGCAGGAGCATCTGGCGTTGGTTGAGGTGTTGGAGCGTAAAGATGTTTCCAGAGCCGGTATGTTGATGAATCGGCATTTGGAACATCTTGAGCAGACGTTGCTGGGTGAAGCCCTCGAACATTGTGTTGCTGGCTAAATCGCCATCGCTGGCAAGCCAGCTCCCACAGGGTTTGAGGTGATCAAAAATATTGTGCCCTCTGTTTAACCTGTGGGAGCGGGCTTGCCCGCGATGACTTCGTCACGGGCACCGAACAGCCTTCAGCCTGCCGCCACCCTGGCAAACCCCGCCCGGATCTTCTCTTCCGGCAGATCATCGGCGATAAACACGATCACGCTTTCTCGCGTTTCGCCTTCCGCCCACTCGGTGTCCCAGTCGAAGCCGTAGAGTTTCAGAACGCCCTGGAACACCAGCCGCCGATCTTCGCCCGCGATGTTCAACACGCCCTTGTACCGCAGCAATTGCTTACCGTGCTCTTCCAGCAATTCATTCATGAACTCGCTGAGCTGATCGATATCCAGCGGCTGGTCGGTACGCAGCACCAGACTGGAAATCCGGTCGATGGACGGCGCCTTGCTCACCGGCCGCAAGCTCACCCCGCCGCCGAGATCGGCATTCAGGTTGAAACCGCGTACATCGAGCAATTCAGCCAGATCGATGTTGCCGTGTTCGACCACGCGAATCGGTGCCCGGCGGTTGATGCGGGTCAGTCGCTCGCTGAGCGCGGTGAACGCGGCCTCGTCCACCAGATCGGTCTTGCTCACCAGCAAGCGGTCGGCAAAACCGATCTGCGCCTGGGCGATAGTCTGAGTCAGGTGCAGCTCGGCATGAGCGGCGTCGACCAGGGTGATGATGCCGTCGAGCAGGTAACGCTCGCGCAGTTCTTCGTCGATGAAAAAGGTCTGCGCCACCGGGGCCGGGTCGGCCAGACCGGTGCATTCGATGACCAGCCGATCAAAGGCGATTTCGCCGCTGTCCAGCCGCTCGAGCAGCAGATACAGGGCTTTGGTCAGGTCGGTGTGGATGGTGCAGCAGACGCAGCCGTTGGCCAGGGTCATGACTTGCACCGGCTCGTCGCCCAGCAATTGGCTGTCGATACCGGCGTCGCTGAATTCGTTTTCGATCACGGCGATTTTCAGGCCGTGCTCGGCTTTCAACAGATGGCGCAGCAAAGTGGTTTTGCCGGCGCCGAGGAAACCGCTGAGCACCGTTACAGGTATTGGAGAAGACAACATCGATCCCCTTCACAAAATTGATGAACAACACAAAACAAATGTGGGAGCGGGCTTGCTCGCGAAGGGGTCGTGTCAGTCGACATCATTGCTCAATGACACACCGCTTTCGCGAGCAAGCCCGCTCCCACAGTTGGGGACTGCATCAACCGAAGGCTGTCAGATCAACAGCACTTCGGCCCACCCTTGCCACCGTAACGGGCTTCCTGACGTTCGCGAAAGAACATCTCGTAGCTCATCACCGGTTTGTCCGGGTGTTTGGTCTGCATATGCTCGACGTAGGTGTCGTAGTCGGGCATGCCGACCATCAGGCGCGCGGCCTGACCGAGGTATTTACCGAGGCGACTCAGGTCATTGAACATGCTGCAATCCTCTGGTTACGCGTCCGGCAGGGCCTGGAATGGCGATTCTTTGTCCGTACGCTCTTTTTTGCCCCAGGCGGCGATGCCGACCTTGAGCGCATAGAACAGGATGCTGAATACCACGAACAGGAACAGCGCGGTCAATGTAGCGTTGGTGTAGGCGTTGAAGATCACGTGCTGCATCTGCTCGACGCTTTTCGCCGGCGCCAGCACCTGACCGTTGGCCAATGCATCGCTGTACTTCCTGGCCAGCGACAGGAAGCCGATCGCCGGGTTGGCGTCGAACAGCTTGATGAAGCCTGCAGTCGTGGTGCAGATCAGCAGCCAGGTGGCCGGCAGCAGGGTGACCCAGATGTAACGCTGGCGCTTCATCTTGATCAGGACCACGGTGCCGAGCATCAGCGCGATACCGGCCAGCATCTGGTTGGAGATACCGAACAGCGGCCACAGGGTGTTGATCCCGCCCAGTGGATCGACCACGCCCTGATACAGCAACCAGCCCCACATCGCCACACAACCGGCGGTGGCGATCAGGTTGGCGGACCAGGATTCGGTACGTTTGAGTGCCGGTACGAAGGAGCCGAGCAGGTCCTGCAGCATGAAGCGACCGGCACGGGTGCCGGCATCGACTGCGGTCAGAATGAACAGCGCTTCGAACAGGATCGCGAAGTGGTACCAGAACGCCATGGTGTTTTCACCCGGCAGGACACTGTGCAGGATCTGCGCGATACCGACCGCCAGCGTCGGTGCACCACCGGCACGGGCCAGAATGGTGGTTTCGCCGATGTCATGCGCCACGGCTTGCAGGGCTTCCGGGGTAATTGCAAAGCCCCAGTTGCTGACCGCAGTTGCCACGGACACCACATCACCGCCGACCACGGCGGCCGGGCTGTTCATGGCGAAGTACACGCCTGGCTCAATCACCGAGGCAGCGACCATGGCCATGATGGCCACGAACGATTCCATCAGCATGCCGCCGTAACCGATGTAACGGGCGTTGGTTTCGTTATCCAGCAGCTTCGGCGTGGTCCCGGAAGAGATCAGCGCGTGGAAACCCGATACCGCACCGCAAGCGATGGTGATGAACAGGAACGGGAACAGACCGCCCTTCCACACCGGGCCGGTGCCGTCGACGAACTGAGTCAGTGCCGGCATTTTCAGCTCGGGCATGGTCACCAGAATGCCGATCGCCAGGGCGACGATGGTACCGATCTTGAGGAAAGTGGAGAGATAGTCACGCGGCGCCAGAATCAGCCACACCGGCAGCGAAGCGGCGACGAAACCGTAACCGACCAGCATCCAGGTAATCTGCACGCCAGTGAAGGTGAAAGCCTTGGCCCAGACCGGATCGGCGGCAATCTGCCCACCCAGCCAGATCGAACCCAGCAGCAGCAACACGCCGACGACCGAGATCTCGCCGATGCGGCCCGGACGGATGTAGCGCATGTAGATGCCCATGAACATCGCGATCGGGATGGTCGCCATCACGGTGAAGATGCCCCATGGGCTTTCAGCCAGGGCCTTCACCACGATCAGCGCCAGCACCGCGAGGATGATGATCATGATCAGGAAGCAGCCGAACAGCGCGATGGTGCCGGGGATACGGCCCATTTCTTCACGCACCATGTCGCCCAGGGAACGGCCGTTGCGACGGGTCGACATGAACAGAACCATGAAGTCCTGCACCGCGCCCGCCAGCACCACGCCGGCGATCAGCCACAGCGTACCGGGCAGATAGCCCATCTGCGCCGCCAGTACCGGACCGACCAGCGGCCCCGCGCCGGCGATGGCCGCGAAGTGGTGTCCGAAGAGAATGTGTTTGTTGGTTGGAACGTAGTCCAGACCGTCGTTGTTGAGCACGGCGGGGGTGGCCCGACGCGGATCGAGTTGCATCACATTGTTAGCGATGAACAGACTGTAGTAACGGTACGCAACCAGATAGATGGCCACGGCGGCGACCACAATCCACAAGGCGTTGATCGCCTCGCCTCGGCGCAATGCCACTACGCCAAGGGCGCACGCTCCTACGATTGCCAGCAGCAGCCAGGGTAAGTGGCGTAGCAGGCTATTATTATTTTTCATTTTATTATTCCAGCCAGGGTGGACAAGAAAGACAGCCACCCCGAGTTTAGCGCTGTTGGCGGCAAAGGCCATACCCCGACATTGGTCTAGACAGTCCATTCGTTGGCATCACCCCGCCGGTCGGGTCTATAGTCAGCTGACCTTCCTGAGGATTGCGCCATGAGCGAGCACCCGTCCGAGCGTCGCCGCTTCAAACGTATCGCATTCGATGCCCGAACCGAATTGAGCCAGGGCGAGTACATCTGGCCGGTGAGGCTGATCGACCTGTCGCTCAAGGGATTGTTGATCGAGCGACCGGAACCCTGGCTGGGCAATCCCGAGCAGGACTTTTTCGTCGACATTCATCTGAGCGAGGACGTGCACATCGAGATGGATGTGCAACTGGCTCATGAAGATCGCGGCCAGCTCGGTTTTGTTTGCCGGCATATCAGCCTGGAGTCGATTCAGCGCCTGCGTCGCCTGATCGAACTCAATCTGGCCGACGAAACCGAGCTGGAACGCGAGTTCGCGGCGCTGATCGACGTCTGATCACTCGAACAATGAATCCAGCGCCTGCTCCAGACGCGTCACCGCAATGATCTGCAAACCCGGCGGTGCTTCCTTTGGCGCGTTGCCCTTGGGCACGATCGCGCGCTTGAAGCCGTGTTTGGCGGCTTCCTTCAACCGCTCCTGACCGCTCGGCACCGGGCGCACTTCGCCGGACAGACCGACCTCACCAAACACCAGCAAATCATGGGGGAGCGGACGGTTGCGCAGACTCGACATGACCGCAGCCATCAACGCCAGGTCGGAGGCGGTTTCCAGCACCTTCACCCCGCCGACCACGTTGAGGAACACGTCCTGATCGTGGGTCGGAATGCCGCCATGACGGTGCAGCACCGCCAGCAGCATCGCCAGACGATTCTGGTCCAGACCCAGGGTGACCCGACGCGGGTTGGCCAGATGACTGTCATCCACCAGTGCCTGGACTTCAACCAGCATCGGCCGGGTGCCTTCCCACGTTGCCATCACCACACTGCCCGGGACTTCTTCCTGTGCACGGGTAAGAAAAATCGCCGAAGGGTTGGAGACTTCTTTCAGACCCTTGTCGGTCATGCCGAACACGCCGAGCTCGTTGACCGCGCCGAAACGGTTCTTCACCGCCCGCAGCAGGCGCAATCGCCCGTCGGACTCGCCCTCGAAATACAGCACGGTATCGACCATATGCTCCAGAACGCGGGGGCCCGCCAATGCGCCCTCCTTGGTCACGTGGCCGACCAGGAAAATCGCCGTGCCGCTTTGCTTGGCGTAACGCACCAGTAACGCGGCACTTTCGCGTACCTGGGATACGCCGCCCGGCGCCGATTGCAATTGTTCGGTGAAAATCGTCTGGATCGAGTCGATCACCATCACCTTGGGTTTTTCCTGACGGGCCGTGGCGATGATGGTTTCGATGCAGGTTTCGGTCATGACCCGCAGTTGATCCTGCGGCAGACCGAGGCGGCGCGCGCGCATGGCGACCTGTTGCTGGGATTCTTCGCCTGTGACGTACAGCGCCGGCATGGTCTTGGCGAGGTTGCACAGGGTCTGCAACAGAATCGTCGATTTGCCGATACCGGGATCACCGCCGATCAGCACCACCGAACCGTCCACCAGACCGCCGCCAAGGACTCGGTCGAGCTCACCGGAGGCTGTGGAAAAACGCGGAATCTCTTCAATGCTGACTTCGGCCAGGGTCTTGATCTGGGCCTGTTGCCCGGCCCAGCCGGTGCGCCCGCTCGGGGCGGCGGCACCGCCGCTCTCGACCATGGTTTCGGTCAGGGTGTTCCAGGCGCCGCATTCGCCGCACTGCCCGGCCCACTTGGGAAAGGTTGCGCCGCACTCGGTGCAGCCGTACATGCGCTTGGCCTTGGCCATCTGAACCCCCGGCAAAAACCGCGATGATAACGCAGCCATCGTCGATCAGCGCGGCGCGTCGGGACGGATTTCTCCGCTGGCCAGACGCACGGCGCTGCTGTCGGTCAAACCCCGACAGTTGCCGGGGTTTGAGGGGCGCGCGGTCAGTCGGCCAGTTTGGCCGCCAACGCCTTGACCCGACTCAGGTCACCCTTGGCCACTTTGGTCACCCCGGCGCCGTATTCCGGATCCGCCTTGTAGAGAAAGGACAGAATGATGTGCTTGCTCTCATCATCGGCACTCGCCAGCGAACCGCCAAAGCTCTCGATCAGATCCTTACGTTCCTTCTTGCTGAACGAGCGATACAGATCTCCGGCCTGCTTGAAGTTCTGTTCACGCTGGATCTTCGCCTGTTGCGTGCTGCCTTGCAGGGCCGCCTGACTGTAACGCGCACTCTGCGTTTCTTCACGCGGTTGCAGGCGACTTGGCTGATAGTTGACGCCAGAGTGGGTCGCACCGCCATTCATCGCACCATCCTGGTTGCCATTGTTGACCGTTACTTTCGCAGCATTGATCGGCAACTGCTGGGCATTGGCACCAAGGCGATACATTTGCGTATCTGCGTAAGAGAACATCCGCCCCTGCAACAAGCGGTCTTCCGAAGGCTCAATTCCCGGCACGACATTCGACGGTGCCATTGCAACTTGTTCGGTTTCCTGGAAGACATTGGAAGGGTTACGGTTCAATACCATTTGTCCAACTTTCCGCTCAGGAATACCTGGCCAGATCTTGGTAGCGTCAAGAGGATCGAAATCAAACTTGGACAAGTCTTGCGGTTTTAGCACCTGAATGTATAAGTCCCACTTTGGAAAGTTGCCACTGCCGATCTGGCTCACCAAGTCATTACTCATATGACTATAATCGCGCCCCTGTACTTTCACGACTTGCTCAGGATCAAGATTCTTTATCCCTTGCAAACTTTTCCAGTGAAATTTCACGTAATTCACATCGCCCTTGGCATTGACCAACTTGTAGGCGTGTACGCTGTTGCCATCCATCTCCCTGTAACTGGCCGGTGTTCCATTGTTGGAATACAGCTCGGTCAACGTACGGGTGGCTTCCGGTACATGGGAAAAGAAGTCGAAGCGTCGGGCATCGTCATCCAGATTAGTGCGAGGATCCGGCTTGAAGGCATGCACCATGTCCGGAAACTTGATTGCATCGCGTATGAAGAAGGTAGGAAAGTTGTTGCCTACCAGATCCCAGTTGCCATCTGCCGTATAGAACTTGGTCGCGAACCCGCGTGGATCACGCAAAGTCTCCGGGGAATGGTTGCCATGCACCACGGATGAGAAGCGCACGAACACCGGAGTGATCTGCCCGACTGTGAACACCTTGGCCTTGCTCAGATCACTCAGGTCGTTGGTCGCGGTGAACGTGCCATGTGCACCGGTACCCCGGGCATGCACGACACGCTCGGGAATGCGCTCACGATCAAAGCGCTGCAGCTTCTGAATCAGCTGAACATCCTGCAACAACACCGGTCCGTTGGGGCCGGCGGTCTGTGAGTTCTGATTGTCACCGACCGCTGCACCGTTATCCCGGGTCAGGGGCGCGGCATTCGCGGAGAGGGTCAGTAGACCCGCAGTCAACAAACCGAAGGTACGACGATAGGGAAAGGCCCTCAGGCCAGGCATGGAATTCATTTCAGACTCCTCTGTTCTTTTGAGGCGCATCCAGGTGCGCCAGCCAGAGGCTAGAAGCTCAGCTCGCCAAACATAAATAGAAAGTTCGTAACGACATGATTGATGGTTTTTTCTTGAATATCAGCACGTTGCAGCGTATTTCGCGCGCGATTGGTGGCACTTTGCAAACTAATGATCAATCGATGTGTCGATAAAAGCGGGCATTGTAAGAAGGTGTTTCGCGCAGGACGCGTTTTGCTGATTTACACTGCTGACACCAAACTCATCT
Source organism: Pseudomonas sp. R15(2017) (assembly GCF_002112685.1). Taxonomy (NCBI): domain Bacteria; kingdom Pseudomonadati; phylum Pseudomonadota; class Gammaproteobacteria; order Pseudomonadales; family Pseudomonadaceae; genus Pseudomonas; species Pseudomonas sp. R15(2017). The sequence continues at coordinate 246,689 of NZ_NEII01000008.1, read as the reverse complement.
GTAACAAGGAAATAACTATGGGCGTGCTTAGCGAGTTCAAGGCCTTCGCGGTCAAAGGCAATGTGGTCGACATGGCCGTCGGTATCATCATCGGCGCGGCGTTCGGCAAAATCGTTTCGTCGTTTGTCGGTGACGTGATCATGCCGCCAATCGGACTGCTGATCGGCGGGGTGGACTTCAGTGACCTGGCCGTCACGCTGAAAGCCGCCGAGGGCAGCGCCCCAGCGGTGGTATTGGCGTACGGTAAATTCATCCAGAGCGTTCTTGACTTCGTGATCGTCGCCTTCGCGATTTTCATGGGCGTCAAAGCCATCAACCGCCTCAAACGCGAAGAAGCCGTGGCCCCGACCCTGCCGCCGGTACCGACCAAGGAAGAAGAATTGCTGGGCGAGATCCGCGATCTGCTCAAGGCCCAGAACAACCGGCCTTGAATAAGCTGAACGGCGCCAGAAGGCGCCGTTTTTTCACCAGTAGTTTTCTACCGCCACTTGCCCCGGTCGCCGGGTCAGGCTCAAGGCCATGCCGCGTTGCTTGAGTAGCGCCCGGGTGTCATCGATCATCTGCGGATTGCCGCAGAGCATGACCCGAGAATAAGCGGGAGTGAGTTCGACACCGGCCAGCTTTTCCAGCTCGCCATTTTCAATCAGCGTGGTGATGCGTCCATTGAGGGCACCTGCGTACGGCTCACGCGTAACCACCGGAGTGAACCGGAACTTGTGGGCGTACTCGGCGAGGTAGTCGCGCTGTGTCAGTTCGCTGATCAGCTGTTGATAAGCCAGCTCCCGCCCTTCCCGCACGCTGTACACAAGAATGATGCGTTCGAATTTTTCCCAGACTTCAAAGTCCTGCAGAATCGACAGAAAGGGGGCCACGCCGGTGCCTGTGGAAAGCAGCCAAAGATCGCGACCATCGACAAATCGATCCAGGGTCAGGTAGCCAAATGCCTGACGCTCCACCAACAATGAATCACCTGCCTGCAGTCGACTCAGCTCACTGGTGAACTCACCACCCGGCACCACGATCGAGAAGAACTCGAGGAACTCGTCGAACGGCGAGGACACCATGGAGTAGGCACGCCACACCGTGCTGCCATCGGACTTGGTCACGCCCAGTCTGGCAAACTGACCGGCCCGAAAGCGAAAGCCGGCGTCGCGCGTCGTACGCAAGGTGAACAGACTTGGGGTCAAGGGTTGCACGTCGAGCAGGGTCTGGCACGTGAACTTTTCTGCACTGACGGTCATGGGACACTCCTTTCGGCATGGGCTAACAGTGTCGCGCAAAGTTGTACATTTAAACACCCACAGTAAATGATGGCATTTAGCAGCCTTATTTTGACCAATAGAAGCCGCCCACCTCGCAATAAGTAACCCATCAGTACGCGCTCTTTTAGTATTACACCCTGAATACAAAAACGACTTTTGCTTAATAACGCTTTATACAAACTCGATGTTCAACAAGAGCGAAATGTTCAGAACATTCCGCAAGAAATCTCCTACACTCGATTACGTGCTGGATTTTGGATCCAAAGCACCCCCTCGGAATGTATGGAGAATCCTCAATGGAAATGTGGAAGGAGTCTCAGTTAAAACAACTGACCTATGCCAAGCACATAGATACGGCGTATCCGATTCTGGAAAGGTTCGCCCAAAATCTCGGATTCAGCTTTTGTGGTATTTCAGTGACTTCGACAGATCGGAGCACTGCGTTCAAATCCTTGCATATCAACAACTACCCCCCATCATGGAGCCGGCAATATGAAGAAAAAAATCACGAAGAAGTTGACCCGGTAATAGCACATTGCAATCGCTCGATGTTGCCGATTGTCTGGACCCAGGAAGTTTTCTGCAAAGCGCCACAACTCTGGGAGGCACTTCAGGACCAGGGACTGCAGCATGGCTGGTCGCAATCATTCCTTAATAACGACTGCGGTTTTTGCAGCATTCTCAGCCTGGCCCGGCCACACTGTCCGATCACCCCGATGGAGCTGTACGAACATTTTGGCTACATGTTCTATGTCACCAGTCATTTGAGCGATCTGTTCGCCCGTACACTCCCCACGCGACCGGAGCAGACTCGGCAACCTCGGTTGTCGGCCCGTGAAATAGAAGTGCTGAAGCTGTGCGCAGTCGGCAAGACAGCCTATGAGTGCGCCAGAATCCTGAGTCTCAGCGAACGCACCATCAACTATCACGTGCACAACGTGATGGAGAAGTTGAACGTCTGCAACAAGATCTCTGCGGTCATCGCCGCCGCCAAGGCCGGGATCATCTAGTCGGCGCGCCGGAAATCAGCCAAGTATTGCAGTCAAAAAAAAAGTACCATTTGCGACCTTCCTGAGTGATGACGCGTAACTTCGCGCCGCTGTCCACTCGGACGGTTCCGCCGCACGAAACCCTGGGCTGCGGGACACCCGTTGATTACCCAGAGTCCCCGCCCCATGCCTTTGCTCGATACGCCCTTCGCCCAGCTCGATCTGATCCGCCAGCCCGAACAGCAGAACGAACCGCTGCAAGCGTTCGATGCGGCCGACGAATACCTGCTCAATCATCTGGCCGAACATAACTTGCCGATCGAGACGCGGGTTCTGGTACTTAACGACAGCTTCGGCGCGCTGGCCATCAGCCTGTCAGGCAAAGTGCAGGTCAGCACCAGCGGCGATTCGTTCCTGGCGTTTCAGGGGCTGGAAAAAAACCTGCTGCGCAATGGTCAGGCATTCGATGCGCTGCGCGGCATTCCTGCCAGTGAACCATTTGTCGGGCCGTTCGACCGGGTGCTGATCCGCGTCCCGAAAACCCTCGCCCTGCTGGAAGAGCAACTGATTCGCCTGCAAGGCCAATTGGCACCCGGCGCTCAGGTGGTAGCAGCGGCGATGGTCAAGCATTTGCCGCGGGCCGCCGGGGATCTGCTGGAACGCTATATCGGCCCGGTTCAAGCGTCGTTGGCGGTGAAGAAGGCACGCTTGCTGATTGCCACGCCCGAGGCCAAGGCACTGGCCATCTCGCCCTACCCGACCCGCTATCGCCTCGACGAGCCAGCCATCGAACTGCTCAACCATGCCAACGTGTTCTGCCGTGAAGGGCTGGACATCGGCACCCGCGCCTTCCTGCCGCACCTGCCGAAAAACCTCGGCGCGGCACGGGTCGCCGACCTAGGCTGCGGTAACGGCGTACTGGCCATCGCCAGCGCCCTGCAAAACCCCGATGCGCATTACACGCTGGTGGACGAATCGTTCATGGCCGTGCAGTCGGCGGCCGAAAACTGGCGCGCGGCGCTGGGTGAACGTGAAGTGATCGTTCGCGCAGGCGACGGTCTGGCCGGGCAGGAAGCGCAGTCGCTCGACGTGGTGCTGTGCAACCCGCCGTTCCACCAGCAACAGGTGGTCGGCGACTTCCTCGCCTGGCGCATGTTCCAGCAGGCCCGCGAAGCACTCGTGGTTGGCGGTGCGCTGTATATCGTCGGCAACCGTCACCTGGGTTATCACAGCAAACTGGCGCGGCTGTTCCGCGGTGTCGAGCAAGTCGCGGCCACGCCAAAATTCGTGATCCTCAAGGCGCGCAAATAACCCGGGCAAAAAAACCCTCCGGTCGGAGGGTCAAAAGTCCGTGCCGCAAGGCAGCGGGATGGGAAGTCTTAGTGCGTGGTCAGACCTGCGGCATTCATGAACATGCGCATCAGGCTGGCGACGATGAACAATGCACCGACGCTGCCGACCCAGATCATGGCCAACCAGCCGAGCCGCTGCCACAGCGGCTTTTTTTCGGCTTCTTCAATGTCGTGCAGGGAATGTTTGCCGGTCATTTTCTTTAAACCTCTTCAAGATGGATGGCGCCGCTACCGACGCCATCGCGAGCAAGCTCGCTCCCACAGGTTTTTGCTTAGTGATAACCGTCTTCATGGGTGACCTTGCCGCGGAACACGTAGTAGCTCCAGAAGGTGTAACCCAGGATGAACGGGATGATGAACAGCGTGCCCACCAGCATGAACCCCTGGCTTTGCGGTGGTGCGGCGGCGTCCCAGATCGAGATCGACGGCGGCACGATGTTCGGCCACAGGCTGATGCCCAAACCGCTGTAGCCGAGGAAGATCAGCACCAGGGTCAGCAGGAACGGCATGTAGTTGGCATTGCGTGCCACCGCGCGAATCAGACCGTACATCGTCACCAGCACCAGAATCGGCACCGGCATGAACCAGAACAGATTCGGCATGCTGAACCAGCGCGTCGCAATTTCCGGATGGGCCAGCGGCGTCCACAGACTGACGACACCGATCACCGCCAACAGCACGAAGGCCAGAGGACGCGCCAGGTCATGCATCTGTTCCTGCAACTTGCCTTCGGTCTTCATGATCAGCCAGGTGCAGCCGAGCAAGGCATACGCCACCACCAGTGCGGCGCCGCAGAACAGCGTGAACGGCGTCAGCCAGTCCAGTGAACCGCCGGCATATTGCCGGTTGACCACCGGCAGACCATCGATGAACGCGCCCAGCGCCACCCCCTGGAAAAACGTTGCGGCGATCGAACCACCGATGAATGCCTTGTCCCACAGGTGACGCTTGTCGTCCTTGGCCTTGAAGCGGAACTCGAACGCCACGCCACGGAAGATCAGCCCGATCAGCATGAAAATCAGCGGCAGGTACAGCGCCGACAACACCACCGAATAAGCCAACGGGAAGGCGCCGAACAACGCAGCGCCGCCCAGCACCAGCCAGGTTTCGTTGCCGTCCCACACCGGGGCGACGGTGTTCATCATTACGTCGCGGTCGGTCTTGCCGGGGATGAACGGAAAGAGAATCCCGATCCCCAGGTCGAAACCGTCCATGACCACGTACATCATGATGCCGAAGATGATGATCACGGCCCAGATCAGCGGAAGATCAATACCCATGACTCAAATCTCCTTGGTCAGGCTGCGGTCGTGTTCGGCGCCATCGTCGTCGGCAGCGGACAACGGACGGGCCGGCGTACGTTTCTGGCCAGGACCACCTTCGTTGGTTTCCTTGCCTTCGTCGGTCTTCGGTCCTTTGCGCACCAGGCGCATCATGTAGCCCAGACCCGCACCGAACAGCGCGAAGTACACCACCACAAACATGATCAGCGTGATGCTCATCTGCATGAAACTGTGGTTGGAAGACGCGTCCGCCGTGCGCATCAGCCCGTAGACCACCCACGGCTGACGACCGATTTCAGTGGTGAACCAGCCCGCCAGGATCGCGATCAGACCGGACGGCCCCATCCACAACGCCAGGTACAGGAACGGCCGCGAGGTGTAGAGCGAGTCACGCTTGCGCAGCCACAAACTCCAAAGACCGGTGAAGATCATCAGGAAGCCGAGGCCGACCATGATCCGGAACGACCAGAACACGATGGTGGAATTCGGCCGGTCTTCTGGCGGGAACTCCTTGAGCGCCGGGACTTGCTTGTCCAGCGAGTGGGTCAGGATCAGGCTGCCGAGGTATGGAATCTCGACAGCGAACTTGGTTTTTTCTTCCTTCATGTCCGGCCAGCCGAACAGAATCAGCGGTGTCGCTTCGTCCCCGACGTTTTCCCAGTGGCCTTCGATCGCGGCGATTTTCGCCGGCTGATGCTTAAGGGTGTTGAGGCCGTGGAAGTCGCCGATGACCGCCTGGATCGGCGCAACGATCAGCGCCATCCACATCGCCATCGACAGCATGGTGCGGATCGCCGGGTTGTCCTTGCCGCGCAGCAGGTGCCAGGCCGCTGACGAACCGACGAAGAACGCCGTTGCGACGAACGCTGCGGTCGCCATGTGCATCAGGCGATAGGGGAACGATGGGTTGAAGACAATTGCCAGCCAGTCGGTTGGAATGACCTGACCGTTGACGATCTCGAAGCCCTGCGGGGTCTGCATCCAGCTGTTGGAAGCGAGAATCCAGAAGGTCGAAATCAGTGTGCCGATGGCCACCATCACCGTGGAGAAAAAGTGCAGGCCGCGCCCGACCTTGTTCCAGCCGAACAGCATCACCCCGAGGAAACCGGCTTCGAGGAAGAACGCCGTGAGCACTTCGTACGTCAGCAACGGACCGGTGACGGAACCGGCGAAGTCCGAAAGGCGGCTCCAGTTGGTACCGAACTGGTAGGCCATGACGAGCCCCGATACCACGCCCATGCCGAAGTTGACGGCAAAGATCTTCGACCAGAAGTGGTAGAGATCGCGATAGGTATCATTACCGGTTTTCAGCCACAGGCCTTCCAGCACCGCGAGATAGCTCGCAAGACCGATGGTGATCGCCGGGAACAGGATGTGGAACGAGATGGTGAATGCGAACTGAATTCGGGCGAGATCCAGGGCCTCTAAACCGAACATAAGCTTTCCTCTATCAGATAACGGTTCCAGGACTGGCGGCCTTGAACCACTGCCCCCACGGGTATGGAGTGCGGCGAACTCGGATTCGTTCTTCTTTTTACAGGCATCGCGACGCAGGGAGTCTGCCGACGGGTCCGCGATCGTTTCCACGAAGGGTCTTGATCTGGATCAATCAACGTAGAAAGAGTAGTCCCATTTCCGACGGGAAACCGCGTGGTCTTTTGCCGCGTGACAAGTTGCCTCACAGTCACGGCAACGCCCTGAAATACATCGGTGGCCGGGTTTCGTGCCACGGCGCAGAAAAATCGATGTCTGGCTAACTAAATTTTCTGTCATAGCAACTTCCTGTTACAGACTGGTGATAATCTCGCGGTTCCCCTCGATCACGACCGGCCCGCAAATGCCCAGCCAAGAGCCCTTGCTGTTACGTCACCACCGTCCCTTTCTTGCGTTCTGGTTTGCCCGGATCTTCACCGCCAGCGGTTTTCAGATGCTCACCGTGGCGATCGGCTGGAACCTCTATCAATTGACCGGCAATGTGCTCGACCTGGGTCTGGTCGGGTTGGTGGAATTCGCACCAAGGGTCTTGTTCATGCTGCACACCGGCCACGTTGCCGATCGCTACGACCGGCGCAAGGTCGCGGCGATCTGCCAGTCGTTGCAGGCCTTGATCGCGCTGGCATTGGCCATCGGCAGTGCAACCGATCATGTCACCCGGGAAATGATCTTTATCCTGGCGTTCCTGCTCGGCGCCGCACGCTCGTTCGAGATGCCGACCACTCAAGCGCTGCTGCCAAGCATCGTGCCCAGTGCGTTGTTCCCGCGGGCGGTCGCCGCCGCGCAGTCGGCGCAGCAATCGGCCACCATCGTCGCACCGGCCCTCGGCGGTCTGCTCTATGCCTTCGGCAGCGTCTGGGTCTATGGCCCGACGGTGATTCTGTATGTCATCGCCTGCACCTTGATGCTCAACCTGCCCGCACGGCAAACCCCGCTGAACAAGGGCAAGGCGACACTGGATTCGTTGCTGGCGGGGATTCGCTTCATTCGTAGCCGTCCGGACATTCTCGGTGCGATTTCGCTGGATCTGTTCGCCGTGCTGCTCGGCGGCGCCACGGCGCTGTTGCCGGTGTTCGCCAAGGACATTCTGCTGACCGGGCCGTGGGGACTGGGATTGCTGCGCTCGGCGCCGGCGGTTGGCGCGCTGATGATGTCGCTGTTCCTGGCGCGGTTTGCCGTCGAGCGAAACGTCGGTCGAGTGATGTTCACCGCCGTCGGTGTATTCGGCGTGGCAACCATCGCCTTCGGTCTGTCGACCTCGTTCTGGTTCTCACTGGCGGTACTTGTGGTGCTGGGCGCGGCGGACATGATCAGCATGGTGATCCGCGCCTCGTTCGTGCAACTGGAAACCCCGGACGAAATGCGCGGGCGGGTCAGCGCGGTGAACGGCCTGTTCATCGGTGCCTCGAACCAGTTGGGCGAATTCGAGTCCGGCCTCACCGCGCATTGGTTCGGCACCGTGCCGGCGGTGGTGATGGGCGGCATCGGCACGCTGGTGGTGACCGGAACCTGGATCAAACTGTTCCCGACCCTGGCCAACCGCGACCGGATACATGTGCCGGTGGAAGAGGTGAAGGTCTGACGCTCTCAGGCCAATAACTCCCCCGCCACCTTCGCTCTGACGGCCTTGCCCGCCAGTTGCTCGACCAATGTCAGCGCAAATGCCAGCGCGGCGCCGGAACCCTGGGCGGTGATGCAATTGCCGTCGACCACCACCGGTTGATCAACAAAGGTGCAACCGGAGAGGTTATGGCTGGTGGCGGGCAGGCAGGTCATGCGGCGTTGACGTAATACACCGAAGCTTTGCAGGGCGACGGCCGGGGCTTCGGCGATGGCGGCGAACAGGCGTCCGGCGCTGGCCTGGTCCTTGAGCAATTGTTGCAGAGGCTGGTGCGCGGCCAGGTGTTGCGCACCGACGGCACCACCGGGCAGGACAATCAGGTCGAAGGTCTGGGCCAGCACATCAATGAGCATGCCGTCGGCGGTCAATCGCGTGCCTCGGGCGCAGGTCAGCATGCGCCGGCCCTCGATGCTGGCCGCCACCACTTCGACGCCGGCGCGGCGCAGCACGTCGATCAGGGTCACGCATTGCAGATCATCGATGCCCTCGGCGAGGGTAATCAGGGCTCTAAAGGTCATGGGCGCCATCCGCTGGGTGATCCTTAAAGCGTAGTCAGCTTTGTCCTGCCCTGTTCGGCGACAGCCGTTACTTGATGTAAAGCTGGGTCGACATCGTGTTGCGCGGGGCGTTGATCGAGGTGTTGCTGAAGGTAAAGGTGCCTTCCTGACGAGTCGCCAGATCGAAGGTGTACAGCGAACCGACGGTCTTCGCGCCGGGCGTGCACTCGGTCAGGTTGCCGTTATCGAAGGCACAGACCGGACTCCGGGTGCCGTTCACTTCGAAACCGTCCAGTGCTGCCTGAGGCTGACTCTGGCCGTAGCCGATTTCCAACACATAGACCTTGATGCCCGGCGCGCTGTGATCGCAACGGGTCTGCACCTGGCCATCGGTAATGTCTTCGAGCCCGCAGGACGACGACTGAACCTTGATGACTTTCACCTCGCTCAATGGCGGTGCCGACGCCGCGAATACCGCCGGTACACCGGTCAGCAGCAAGGCCATCAGTCCGGCAGTGTTGGTCCAACCCTTGTTCATGCGATCCATCCCCGAAAAAACAGCGCGCAGTATGGCGTACTTGGCCGTGGTGCAAAACTTCGCCGACGATCGACACCAACATCCGCCATCTTCCTCACGCTGCTGGTATGATGCGCGGCTTTTTCCGGCCCACCACAATTTTCCAGGCGCTTGCGACGGTCTGTGCTTTGCTGTTGAGGTCGATACATTCACGGCGCCACGCGCGCCACGGGGAGCAGACATGCTGGAAAGGCTGTTTCAACTCAAGGCACACAACACCAACGTGCGGACCGAGATTCTGGCGGGCGTCACGACCTTCCTGGCCATGGCCTACATTCTGTTCGTCAACCCGAGCATCCTCGGCGAGACCGGCATGGACAAGGGCGCGGTGTTCGTCGCCACGTGCCTGGCAGCCGCCATCGGCTCCACGGTCATGGGCCTGATCGCCAACTACCCGATCGCCCTTGCACCGGGCATGGGTCTGAATGCCTTCTTCACCTACACCGTCGTGCTGCACATGGGCCACACCTGGCAAGTGGCGCTGGGCGCGGTGTTCATTTCGGCGGTGTGCTTCTTCCTGCTGTCGATCTTCCGCATCCGTGAATGGATCATCAACAGCATCCCGCTACCGCTGCGCTCGGCAATTGCCGCCGGTATCGGCCTGTTCCTGGCGCTGATCGCCCTGCACAACGCCGGCATCGTGGTCAGCAACCCGGCGACCATGGTCGGCCTCGGTGACCTGAAACAACCGGCCCCGATCCTCGCCACCCTCGGTTTCGCCCTGATCGTTGCCCTTGAAGCCCTGAAAGTGCGCGGCGCGGTGCTGATCGGTATTCTGGCGGTGACCATCGTTTCCATCGTGATGGGCTTCACCCCGTTCGGCGGCGTGACGTCGATGCCGCCTTCGCTGGCCCCGACCTTCCTGCAACTGGACATCAAGGGCGCTCTGGACATCGGTCTGGTCAGCGTGATTTTCGCCTTCCTGTTCGTCGACCTGTTCGACAACTCCGGCACCCTGATCGGCGTCGCCAAGCGCGCCGGCCTGATGGGCAAGGACGGCCACATGCCGAAAATGGGCCGTGCGCTGATCGCTGACAGCACCGCGGCAATGGCCGGTTCGCTGCTGGGCACCTCGACCACCACCAGCTACATCGAATCCGCTGCGGGCGTGAGTGCCGGCGGCCGCACCGGCCTGACCGCCATCGTCGTCGCAATCCTGTTCCTGCTGGCGCTGTTCTTCTCGCCGCTGGCCTCCAGCGTACCGGCCTTCGCCACCGCACCAGCGCTGCTGTTCGTCGCCGTGCTGATGACTTCGGGCCTGGCGGAAATAGACTGGGAAGACATCACCGTCGCCGCGCCGGTCGTGGTCACCGCCCTGGCGATGCCTTTCACCTATTCCATCGCCAACGGCATCGCCTTCGGCTTCATCGCCTGGACTGCGATCAAACTGCTGTCCGGCCGTGCCCGTGAGCTGAACCCGGCGCTGGTGATCCTGTCGATTCTGTTCGTGATCAAGCTGGGTTGGTTCAACGCATGACTTTTGATTCCCAGGCCTACGCCGCACAACTCGAAGACAAGGTCACGCGCCTGCGTGACCTGCTGGCCCCGTTCGATGCACCGGAGCCGACGGTGTTCGATTCGCCGTTGCAGAACTTCCGCCTGCGCGCTGAATTCCGCCTGTGGCGTGAAGCCGGCGAACGGCATTACGCGATGTTTTCTCAGGACGACAAACGCACGCCGATCCTGATCGAGGAATTCCCGATCGCCAGCCTGCGCATCAACCAGTTGATGCCACAGTTGAAAGCCGCATGGCAGGCCAGCGCAGCGCTGAGCCACAAGCTGTTCCAGGTGGAGTTTCTGACCACCCTGGCCGGCGATGCGATGATCACTCTGTGCTATCACCGTCCGCTGGACGAGCACTGGCATGCGGCGGCGACCAAACTGGCGACGGATCTGGGCGTCAGCATCATCGGTCGCTCCAAGGGCAAGCGCGAAGTGCTCGGCCTCGACTACGTAGTCGAGAAACTCGACGTCGGCGGTCGCACATTCAGCTATCGCCAACCGGAAGGCGCGTTCACCCAGCCCAACGGCACCGTCAACCAGAAGATGCTCAACTGGGCCTACGAAGCACTGGGCGATCGCAGCGACGACCTGCTGGAGCTGTATTGCGGCAACGGCAACTTCACCCTGCCGCTGGCAACCCGCGTGCGCAAAGTGCTGGCCACCGAAATCAGCAAGACCTCGGTCAATGCCGCTCTGAGCAACCTGGCCGAAAACGCTGTGGATAACGTCACCCTGGTGCGCCTGTCCGCCGAAGAGCTGACTGAAGCCCTGAACGAAGTTCGCCCGTTCCGCCGCCTGCACGGCATCGACCTGAAAAGCTACGAATTCGGCAGCGTGTTCGTCGACCCGCCACGGGCCGGCATGGACCCGGACACCTGCGAGCTGACCCGTCGCTTCGACAATATCCTGTACATCTCCTGCAACCCGGAGACGCTGGCGGCCAACATTGCCCAACTGCACGACACGCACCGCATCACCCGCTGCGCGCTGTTCGACCAGTTCCCGTGGACCCACCACATGGAATCCGGCGTGCTGTTGACCCGACGTTGATTGCAGGTGCCAGATACAAGAAAGCCGTCCTGACCGACGGCTTTTTTGTGCCTGCTCATGGCACGGGATCGATCTTGCGTGGGCGCCCGCCCTTCCTGCCGTTAGCCCGGGCAGCTTCAGCTTTCGCGGTGCTGCTCTGACGACCATTGCGCGAAGCGATCACTGAGGCGGCCATGGCCATCAATGGCTGACTGGCCGAGATCATCCCGGCGATGGAAACCTGCAGATCCTTGCCGTCGTGGCACAGCGCGGTGCCGGCAAAACCCACATTCAGTCCGCTGAAATCTTCCGGCTCGAAATCATCGAACTCGCGGTAAAGGTTCACTGGCAAAAGCACGCCGCTGTCGTCCTCGAAGCGAATCACCAGGGACGGTTTCTCAAAGGTCACCGACACGGCTTGCAGGCTGCTGCGTCGCCGCAGCCCCCCGCGATCGACAGCTTCATCGAGACGCTCTTCCGTTACCGGTCGGTCAGCCTGCAAACCGGCCTTTACTGTTTTCATAGTTCGATCTCCACACCTTCCTGAGCACCAACCAGGGCCAGCAGGGTTTTGTTTTCTTCTGGTTCGTAATACGCCGATCCGATTCTGAAGGTCGCACCAGTGACTTCGCGCATGACGGCCACTTCGTTCGAGTCCCCGTCCCACCATTGGTTATCGAGACAGGCAGTCTGCAAACGAGTCCACCAGATTCGACGCGCCCGCCGCAGATGAACCGTTTCACGCAACGATTGGCGCAGTCCCTCAAGCACTGCAATCGGTGGCCGACGCGTCAGGGGCACCACATCCCATAACTCGACGCCGTTGTGCCAGAAGCTGAATTTGAATCGGGCACTCCATGCACCTGAATCTACGTGCGCATGGGGCGGACAATGTTCGTCTCGCAACATGATCACCACCGACAATCCCTTGTAACTGCACACTTTCATGCTAACCCATCCGTTAGGTTAAAGAGTTTCGAACACTGCCATTCCCTGACAATTCCGACCATCGGCATTGTTGTCCTCAATAGTCATTACGTTTTCGAGCCTAGTGCGGGATTCAGGAAAGCCACGCGCAAAATGGTAAGCAGTTCTTTCGCAGTGGCCGCGCATTTGCTACATACGAAGACTCATTCCCCGGTGTAATCAATCATGCAGCGACACTTCGACGATCTTCAGCTGGGCAGCATCGAGTTGTTTTGCCTGGCCGCCGAGTGCGGCAGCTTCACCGCTGCGGCGCAGGCAGCATCGGTGACGCCGGCAGCGGTTAGCCGCTCGGTATCCCGCATGGAGGAACGCCTGGGTGTACGCCTGTTTGCACGCACCACCCGCAGCGTGAAACTCACCGATAGCGGCCGTCGCTATTACGAAGAATGCAGCCAGGCGCTGGCTCAACTGGTCGAGGCGCAACGGGAGGTTATGGGCCAGCAGCAGGAACCGTCCGGCACACTGCGTATCAGTATTCCTACAACCTACGCCCATCACCGGATCCTGCCGCTGTTGCCCGCGTTTCGTGCGCGCTACCCGCAGGTGAAGGTCGACATGCACATCAGCAATCGCAACATCGACTTCGTCGGCGAGGGTTACGACGTGGCGATCCGCGTGCGGGCGATTCCCGATTCCGGCCTGATCGCCAGACATCTGGAAGACGCGGCGCTGGTGATGGTTGCCAGCCCCGATTACCTGAAACGCGCCGGCACGCCGCAGACCCTCGAAGACCTCGAACAACACGAGTGTATTCAGTACGAATTGCCCAGCAGCGGGCGGCGGATCACTTGGCTGTTCTATGAGGAAGACGCGCCACGGGAAATCCTCGCCGAGGGCAATTTTTGCTGCTCGGACGATGTGCTCGGTGGCGTGACCCTGGCCAGGCACGGTGCCGGGTTGTTCCAGACCTATCGCTTCATTGTCGAAAAAGAACTGGCCGACGGCTCGCTGATAGAAGTGCTCAAACCCTACAGCGGACGCTCGCGGCCGTTTACCTTGTTGTACCCGCAGAATCGCCACATGCCGCTGCGCGTCAGGGCTTTCATCGATTTTCTGGTGGAGCAGTTGCCGCACTGAATTGCATCAGTGTGCGATCACCGCCCACAAAACCGGGCTGCCGATGCAGAGCAATTGATTAAAGTAACCATCTAGTACAATTTAACTCCACAGGTCGAAATCTTCGGCCCAAGCCAAAAACAATAAGTGGAGTTTGCCCCCATGCCCCCTATCGTTCTGGTGCTCAACGGCCCGAACCTGAACCTGCTCGGCACCCGCGAACCGGCAACCTACGGTCACGAAACCCTAGCCGACATCTCTGCCCTGTGCGGGCGCGCCGCCGAAGAGTTCGGCCTGGCCGTGGAGTTTCGCCAGACCAACCACGAAGGCGAACTGCTCGACTGGATTCACGGCGCCCGTCAGCGCTGCGCCGGCATCGTGATCAACCCGGCCGCCTGGACTCACACCTCGGTCGCGATCCGCGACGCTCTGGTCGCCAGCGAATTGCCGGTAATCGAAGTGCACCTGTCCAACGTCCACGCCCGCGAGCCGTTCCGTCACCATTCGTTCGTCTCGGCCATCGCCACCGCCGTGATGTGCGGCTTCGGCAGCCACGGCTATCGCCTGGCCCTGGAACATTTCAGCCAGCGGCTGAAGGGGCGATCCGCATGAACCGCAACAACGTGATACTCGCCGGGCTGATCGGCGCCGGCATCCAGGCCTCCCGCACCCCGGCGCTGCATGAACACGAAGGTGACGAACAGGGCCTGCGTTACCTGTACCGCTTGATCGATCTCGATCAACTGCAACTGGACAGCAACGCCCTGCCCGACCTGCTGCTGGCCGCCGAGCGCATGAATTACACCGGGCTGAACATCACTTTCCCGTGCAAGCAGGCAATCATTCCGCTGCTCGATGAGCTGTCTCCGGAAGCCCGAGGCATCGGTGCCGTGAACACGGTGGTGCTGAAGGACGGCAAGCGCGTCGGCCACAACACCGATTGCCTGGGTTTCGCCGAAGGTTTTCGTCGCGGGCTGCCAGACGTCGCCCGCGAACGTGTGGTCCAGATGGGCGCCGGTGGCGCAGGCGCGGCAGTCGCCCACGCCTTGTTGAGCGAAGGCGTACAGCAACTGAGCATTTTTGATGTGGACGTGGAGCGGGCCGAAAGCCTGGCCAACAACCTCAACCAGCATTTCGGCGCTGGCCGGGCGATTGCCGGGCATGATCTGGCGAGCACACTGAGTCAGGCGAATGGCCTGGTGAACACCACGCCGATGGGCATGGCCAAACTGCCGGGCATGCCCGTGCCGGCGGTATTGCTGCGGCCCGAGTTGTGGGTGGCGGAGATCGTGTATTTCCCGCTGGAAACCGAACTGCTGCGCAACGCCCGCGCGCTGGGTTGCCGAACCCTGGATGGCGGCAACATGGCGGTGTTTCAGGCAGTGAAGGCGTTTGAGCTGTTCAGCGGCAAGGTGCCGGATGCGCAGCGAATGCTCGCGCATTTTCAAAGCATGAATGGATAAAACCGTGAGGGGGCGACGCCCCCTCGACTTCGGTCACGCCTGCAAGTAGCGCAGCACCGACTCGCAAATCATCTCGCGATGACGCTGCTTGATGCTTTCGTCCGGCAAGTCGATCTGAAAGATCTCACCGAACGTGTGGCGGTTCGATACGCGATAGAAGCAGAACGAACTGATCAGCAGATGCACATCCAGCGCGTCGAGCCCGGCGCGGAACACTCCTTCATCAGCACCACGACGCAGAATCTCGCCCAGTGAATCGAGAATGGTGTTGTTCATCGCCTTGATCGCGTCGGAGCGCTTCACGTACTCGGCGTTGTGGATGTTTTCGATGCTGACGATCCGCACGAAATCGACGTTGCGATCATGGTGATCGAAGGTGAACTCCACCAGGCGCCGGATCGCTTCCACCGGCGGCAACTCGGCCAGGTGCAGACGGTTCTCGGTGTTGCGGATGTCGCCGTAGAGCTTCTCCAGCACCTCGACGTACAACTGCTCCTTGCTGCCGAAGTAGTAATAGATCATGCGCTTTGAGGTGTGGATGCGCTCGGCGATCGCATCGACGCGGGCGCCGGACAGCCCCTGCTGGACGAACTCGACGATCGCCTCCTGCAGGATATTCTCGCGGGTCTTTTCCGGGTTGTTCTTGCGACTCTTGCGCGGCTCTACCGCGGGTAGAACGGGAGCTGCGGGAAGTTCTGAAGTCATTGTCATTGCGGGCTCACGGCCATCACTGCACAGGCTGGCGATTATGGGCCGCGCGCCCCAGTGAAGGAAGCCGCGCGGCCGGTGTTTAATCCCGCGTTTACGAATTTCCTACAACTTCGCCTGGCGAACCGCACCACTGCGTGATTTGGCCATCGCCGCCAGCCGCACCGCGACGTTGGCCGCGCCATAACCGGCGTAACCGTTCTTGCGCTGGATGATCTCGAAGAAGAAGCGCCCTTCGAACGGCTCGGTGTAGACGTGGAACAACTCGCCGCCCTGCGCATCGCGGTCGTAGAGCACGTTGTAGTACGCCAGTTCGCTGAGGAACTCGTCATCGAAATCGAAGCGCGCCGCCAGATCGTCGTAATAGTTCAGCGGGATATCCAGCAGCGGTACGCCCGCCTCCTTCGCGCGACTGACTTCGGCGAAGATATCGTCGCAATCGAAGGCAATGTGATGCACCCCGGAGCCGCGATAACTCGACAGCGCGTGTGAGATCGCGGTGTTGCGGTTCTCGGAAATGTTCAGCGGCAGACGGATCGAACTGTCGCGGCTACGCAGGGCACGGCTTTTCACCAGACCGTACGGGTCGGGCAGCACCACTTCATCGTCGGCCTCGAAATCCAGCAGGCTCTTGTAGAACAGCACCCAACTGTCGAGGCTGTCCGCCGGCAGCGCCATGGCCATGTGATCGATGCGCTTGAGGCCGCCACGCGCTACCGCATCCGGCAGCAGATTGAAGTCGGTGCCGTAGACATCCGCCTCCTGATCCACCAGATAAATCAGGCTGCCGTCCGGTGCACGCACCGCCGCCAGCTCCAGTTCGTTGGGGCCGACCAGTCCGCGATACGGCTGACCTTTATAGGCGACGGCGCGGGCCAGCGCACTGGCGCTGTCCTTGACCCGCACGGCGGTGGCGCACAGCGACGGGCCGTGGGCCTCGAAAAAACTGTGACCGAACGAATAGGGTTCAGAGTTGAGGATCAGATTGATATCGCCCTGGCGCAACAGGCTGACGCTCTTGGAGCGATGCTGGCCGGCCTTGACGAAACCCAGCCGTTCCAGCCAGTTCGAGAGCTTGGCGCCGAGGCTTTCATCCACGGCGAATTCAAGAAACTCGATGCCGTTGTATTCGCTGGCCTTCGGCGTTTCGAAGAGGATGTCGCGGTTATCCACAGGCCGCACTTCCTGCTCCAGGCGCTGACGGGTTTTCTCTTCTAGATACAGCAGCGAACGCAGACCGTCAGCGGCATTGGCCCGAGGCGGCGCGGCGCGGAAGCCGTCGTTGAAGATTTCCAGCGACAGCGGCCCGGTGTAGCCGCTCTGAATGATCGGCGCCAGAAACCCCGGCAGATCGAATTCGCCCTGCCCCGGGAAGCAGCGGAAATGCCGGCTCCACTCAAGCACGTCCATCGCCAGGATCGGTGCGTCGGCCATCTGTACGAAGAAAATCTTGTCGCCGGGAATCTCGGCAATCGCCCGTGGATCGCCCTTGAGCGACAAGGTGTGGAAGCTGTCGAGCAACACGCCGAGGGCCGGGTGATCGGCCTGACGCACAATGTCCCAGACCTGTTGATAAGTATTGACGTGACGGCCCCAGGCCAGCGCTTCATAACCGATGCGCAGGCCACGGGCGCCGGCGCGCTCGGCCAGCAGGCGCAGGTCGTCGATGAGGATTTGTTGATCGCCGAGACTGTCGGGGGAGGCATTGCTGCAGACCAGCACCAGGTCGGTGCCCAGCTCCTGCATCAGGTCGAACTTGCGCTCGGCCCGCTCCAGGTTGCGCTCCAGTCGATCGCGGCGGCAGCCTTCGAAATCGCGGAACGGTTGAAACAGCGTGATGGCAATCCCGAGGTCGGCGCACATCTGCCGGATTTCCCGGGGACTGCCGTCGTAATACAGAAGATCGTTTTCGAAAATCTCCACTCCGTCGAACCCGGCGGCGGCAATGGCTTCGAGTTTTTCCGGCAGGGTTCCGCTCAAGGAGACGGTGGCAATGGATCGCTGCATGTTTCAACTCCCGGTGGAGACGTCGGCTACGAAAACTGCGCCGCTTTTATAGGGTGAGCGAATTATTGGTCCCGGTTTTTCATTGAGCAATTTAAACTGTACTACCCGGTTAGTTTTGCGTGCGATTATCGAACACAATGCCGGTTTGGCGAATTGACGATTTTTCGTCCACTGCCCAACATCCCTTTCACCTTGAGTCCGGAACTGAACCACCGGTCGCAGCGTGCACAAAAAAAGCACACCAAATAACAAATCCAAAAACGGGTGGAACACATGATTCCTTCACAGACTTCCCGCATGGCTCCGGCCATGAGCACTGCCACGGGTGGCATCGGCGACAAGATCCGCGGCGCCATGGCCGTCGGCAAGACCCGTTGGGGCATGCTGGCGCTGGTATTTTTCGCCACCACCCTCAATTACATCGACCGCGCCGCCCTCGGCGTCATGCAGCCGATCCTTGCCAAGGAAATGAGCTGGACGGCGATGGACTACGCCAACATCAACTTCTGGTTTCAGGTCGGCTACGCGATCGGCTTCGTGCTGCAAGGACGACTGATCGACCGGGTCGGCGTCAAGCGCGTGTTCTTCTGCGCGGTGCTGCTCTGGAGCCTGGCCACCGGTGCCCACGGTCTGGCGACCTCGGCGGTGGGCTTCATGGTCTGCCGGTTCATCCTCGGCCTGACTGAAGCGGCGAACTACCCGGCCTGTGTGAAAACCACACGCCTGTGGTTCCCGGCCGGCGAACGTGCGGTAGCCACCGGCATCTTCAACGCCGGCACCAACGTCGGTGCGATGTTCACCCCGATGCTGCTGCCGCTGATCCTTCACGTGTGGGGCTGGCAGGCCGCGTTCCTGTGCATGTCGGCGCTGGGCGGGATCTGGCTGCTGTTCTGGGGCCTGAAATATTTCAATCCGGAAGATCACCCGAGCGTGAAACAGTCGGAGCTGGAATACATCCAGAAAGAAATCGAACCGGAACAGGCCCGCGTGCCGTTCTCGAAGATCCTGCGCATGCGCGGCACCTGGGCCTTCGCCCTCGCCTACTCGCTGACTGCGCCGGTGTTCTGGTTCTACCTGTACTGGCTGCCGCCGTTTCTCAATCAGCAATACAACCTGGGCATCAACGTCACCCAGATGGGCATTCCGCTGATCATCATCTACGTCACCGCTGACTTCGGCAGCGTGGGCGGCGGGATTCTGTCTTCGTTCCTTATCGGTCGCGGCATGAACTCGATCAAGGCCCGACTGCTGTCGATGTTCCTGTTCGCCTGCTGCATCATCGGCGTGGTCATGGCCGCCGGCTCCGCCAACCTGTGGATCGCGGTTGCCGCCATCTCTCTGGCCATCGGCGCGCACCAGGCCTGGACCGCCAACATCTGGAGCCTGGTGATGGACTACACGCCCAAGCACATGATGAGCACGGTGTTCGGTTTCGGCGGCATGTGCGCGGCGATCGGCGGGATGTTCATGACCCAGATCGTCGGCCACATCCTGACCGTCACCAACAACAACTACACCGTGCTGTTCACTCTGATCCCGGCGATGTACTTCATCGCGCTGACCTGGATGTACTTCATGGCACCGCGCAAGATTCCTACGGTTACCGAATAACCCTCCTGCACCGACCGGCCTGATTTCAGGCCGGTTTTGCTTTCAGCGCCGGCTCTGCTGCCACGCTGCCGCCAGTCCGCTGCAACAGATCACCGCGATCCCGATCACCGTCATCAGGGTCGGCGTGTGAGCGAACAGCAACCAGCCCAACAACCCCGCGAACACGATCTGGCAATAGCCGAACGGCGCCAGCAGTGCTGGTGCGGCATGGCGGAAAGCCTGGGTCAGAAACAGGTGCGCGGTCATTCCGCAACTGCCCAGCGCCAGCATCAACAACGCATGCCCCAGGCTCGGCACCTGCCAGAAGAACGGCACCAGTGCACTCATCACCAGCGTGTTGCACAGCCCGGCGAAAAAGTTGCTGGTGGTCGGGCTGTCGACTTCGGCGAGCTTGCGGGTGAGCAGCTGATAGAAGCAGAAAAACAGCGCCGAGCAGAACGGCAACAGAATTGCCGGGGTAAACAAGTCACCGCCCGGATGGACGATGATCAGCACCCCGATGAACCCGCACACCACCGCGATCCACTGACCGCGCGTCACCCGCTCCTTGAGCAGCGGCACCGACAGCGCCGTCACCAGCACCGGCGCAAGAAAGTTGACCGCCGTGGCCTCGGCCAGCGGGATGTACAGCAACGCCGTGGTGAAAAACAGGCTGGTGCCCAGCAGGCACAACGCCCGCGCCAACTGCCACAACGGGCGTTTGGTGCGCAGCACGCGCAGCCCGGACTGCGGCAGGAAAATCCCCGCCATCAGCAGCGTGTGCACCAGATACCGCGCCCACACCACCATCACGATCGGATAAAAACCCGAAAGGTATTTCGACAGCGCGTCGTGACTGGAGAACAGGAAGGTTGCCACGACAATCAGCAAGATCCCCTTGAAGGGTTGGTTGACGCCGGAAAGCGGAGTGCTGACGGTCATTGGCTCTCTCTGAATGAAAAATAAACGGTGACGAGGACGCAGGCGCCCTCGCCCCTTGAAGCAGACTTAAAGCCGGGCCAACAACTCCCGTGTCCGGTCGATCGCCATTTGCGCCCGCTGCAATCCGCTCACGCCCTGCTCCAGCAATTTGACCGTGGGAATTTCCAGACTCAGGGGAAGGTTAGCCGGAAGACTGTGCAACAACCCGATCAGGTCACAATCGCCCTCGCCGGGAAACCGGCGCTCATTGCGAGCCTGACGCAAGATCTCGGCCATGTCCGTCGGCCTCGGCCCGGCAACATCGCACAACTGTGCGTAGCGCAGCCGCGAGGCCGGCACACCGGCCAGATCTTCCAGCCGCGAACCGGAGCGGTCAAAGTGAAACGCATCCACCAGCACCGCACCGTTTTCGCGCCCGGCGTTGTCGACGATGCGCGATGCCTGCTTGAGATTGCGCGCATCAGTCCAGGGCATGAATTCCAGATGCGGATGCAAACCGTAGGGCGCTGCCAGATCGCACAGTGCCGCGAAATGATCGGTGAGCCGCTGCTCGTCAGG
Source organism: Pseudomonas sp. R15(2017) (assembly GCF_002112685.1). Classification (NCBI taxonomy): domain Bacteria; kingdom Pseudomonadati; phylum Pseudomonadota; class Gammaproteobacteria; order Pseudomonadales; family Pseudomonadaceae; genus Pseudomonas; species Pseudomonas sp. R15(2017). The sequence continues at coordinate 225,771 of NZ_NEII01000008.1, read as the reverse complement.
ATCGTTTCCGGCGACCAGCAACTCACTGGCACCGAACTCCGCGCCGACGCTGAGCAGCCGCTCGAAATCAGCGACCACTGTCTGCGGCTTCAATCGAAGGATTTCCACGTCGAGCACGCCGATTCCAGTATCACGCAAACGCGCCAGTGTCTGACGTCTCAAGTCGCCATCGGCTACCAGCGGAAAATGATATTCCTCGGCCGTTGCCGGCTCCAGGCGTAGGCCGACATGGTTGTAACCGGCACGGGCCGCGACCTCGATCATGTCGGGTGGCGACAATTCGAGGACGGTCAGGCTGGCCAGGGACAGAATTCGCTCGCTCATGGCCGCGCCTCGGCCAATTCCGGTGAGGTGGCGTAGCCAATGCCGATTCGAAGGGGCGGGTTCAAGGTGCGATCCTCTTGTGATTGTTGTGGGAAAACTCACTCCATCAACAATTTAGAACCCGGTTCCAGATTATCCCACCCACCTGATTGAAAAGTGGGCGAACAGCGCACAGCTTTGTTTAAACGAACAACTCCGAGGCCAGGCTGGCCGCCGACAATTCCTCGGTAAACGTCAGTAGCAACGGCGCCAGCTCATGCAATCGCGCCCCCGGCATCCGGGCGCTGGGGCCGGCGATGCTGAGCACGCCGATCACCCGGCCATCGGCGGGATGTTTCACCACGGCGGCAATCGCCGAAGTGCCTACCGCCGAACTTTCCTCTACACAGGCATAGCCCTGTTCCCGGGCCACGCGCAGGCGTTCGAGCAGTTCAATATTGGAGCGCGGCGCGTTGGGCCCGATATCCGCCGGCACCTCCGCGCCCTGGCGCTCGACCAGCGACAACGCCTCGGCATCGCTCATGCACGCCAGCCACGCATGGCCCGACGCGGTGTAGAACAGCGGCGCGTCTCGGCCCATGTCCGGGTCGTAACGCAGACCGATGCGCGCGCCCTGGGCCTTGGCGATCCAGGTCTGGCGCTCGCCGTCGATCACACCCAGACGCACCAGCTCCCCGGTTTCCTGGGCCAGACGATCAAGCACCGGCTGCACGATGTCGGCACCGCTGCTCGACAGGTATTGAAAGCCCATCGCCACCAGTTTGGTCGACAGGTGATAGCGCAATGTCTCCGGATTCTGCCGCACGTAACCCAGGCGAATCAGCTCGGCGAGCAAGCGGTGCGTCGCGCTCTTCGGAATGTCCAGTTGCTCGGCCAGGGTCTGCATCGGCAGCCCGCGCGGATCACTGGTGAGGCTTTCCAGCACGCTGAAAACCCGTTCGATTTGACTGCCGGCCATGGTGCGCTCTCGGTGAAATTTCGCCGATTCTAGAAGACATCCCGAGGAATGCGAAATCTGGAACCCGGCGTCCGATAACCGCCCACTTTGCGCGTCAGTCAGTTGATCTGCTTCGCCTGCACTGGGTATTTTCTGGAACCAAATTCTAAAAATATCTCAGCACTGGAGTCCTTGGATGCCTGCCCTTCCCGATATCGACTGCGACGTTCTGGTGGTCGGCTCCGGCGCCGCCGGTTTGTCGGCCGCCGTCACCGCCGCCTGGCATGGCTTGAAGGTCATAGTGGTGGAAAAGGATCCGGTGTTCGGCGGCGCCACCGCGTGGTCCGGCGGCTGGGCGTGGGTGCCGTGCAACCCGCTGGCCCGGCGTGCCGGGATCGTCGAAGACGTGGAATTGCCGCGCACCTATCTGCGTCACGAACTCGGCGAGCACTACGACCCGGCCATGATCGACGCCTTCCTTGAGGCCGGCCCGCGCATGGTGGCGTTCTTCGAACAACACACCGCCCTGCAATTCGCCGACGGCAACGCCATCGCCGACATCCACGGTGAAACACCGGGCGCCGGCACCGGCGGACGCTCGGTGATTGCCGCTCCCTATGACGGACGAAAGTTCGGGCGCCTGCTCAAGCGTCTTCGTACAACGATGCGCGAAACATCGTTCATGGGCATGCCGATCATGGCCGGTGCGGACTTGTCGGCGTTTCTCAATCTGACTCGCTCGTTGTCGGCAGCCTGGCACGTGACCCGGCGTTTCACTCGCCACCTGCTGGATCTGGCGCTGCATGGCCGGGCGATGCAACTGGTCAACGGCGTGGCGCTGGTGGCGCGGCTGGCGAAATCCGCCGAAGACCTCGGCGTACTGCTGTGGGAGTCGGCACCGGTGACCGAACTGCTGCGCGATGAATCACGCATCACCGGCGCTCGCGTGAACACCACAAAAGGCCCGCTCAATGTCCATGCCCGCAAAGCCGTGGTGCTCGCTGCTGGCGGATTTGCCAACGACATCGAGCGGCGCAAGGCCTTGTTCCCGCGCACGCCCACCGGTCACGAACATTGGGCGCTGCCTCCGCTGGCAGTCAATGGCGATGGCCTGCGGCTGGGTGAAAACGTCGGAGGCCGGGTCAACACCGATGTGGCCTCGCCAGTCGCCTGGGCACCGGTCTCACAAGTGACGCATTCCGACGGCAGCATCGGCCATTTCCCGCACATCATCGAACGCGGCAAACCGGGCATCATCGGCGTGCTGCGCAACGGCCAGCGTTTCGTCAACGAAGCCAACGGCTATTACGACTACGTCAGCGCCATGGTCGCCGCCGCCCCCGAGGGCGAAGAGGTCGCGTCCTGGCTGATCTGCACCCGCGCGTTCCAGCGGCGTTACGGGCTCGGCATGTCTCGGCCGTTTCCGGTGCCGGTGTCAGGTTTTATCCGCAGCGGCTATCTGAAAACCGGCGATACCCTGGAGGAATTGGCCGGCGCATGCGGCATCGACGCGAAGGGTTTACGCGCCACCGTCGATGATTACAACCACCATGCCCGGCACGGCGAAGACCCGCTGTTCGGTCGCGGCTCGACGCCGTACAACCGCAAACAGGGCGATCCGGCGCAACAACCCAATCCGTGCGTGGCGCCTATCGAACAAGGCCCGTTCTATGCGGTGAAGGTTCAGCCCGGCTGTTTCGGCACCTTCGCCGGGCTCAAGGTCAACCCGCATGCGCAAGTGCTCGACGCCGAAGACCGGCCTATCCCCGGGCTCTACGCGGCGGGCGGCGACATGGCCAGCATCATGGGCGGGCATTATCCGGCGGGCGGGATCAACCTCGGACCGGCGCTGACTTTCGGTTACATCGCAGCTCGGCACATGGCGGGCGTCACGGCTTTCGAACAGGAGATCGACCATGCAGCACATCGTTAACAGACAAGGACTGAACCTGCCAAAACTCGGCCTCGGCACCTGGCCGATGCTCGGCGACGAATGCACCCGAGCCGTGGAGCAAGCGCTGGAACTCGGTTACCGACACATCGACACGGCAGCCGCCTACAACAACGAAGACGCAGTCGGACAAGCCTTGGCGAATACGCCGACACCCCGCGAGCAGATCCACGTCACCACCAAGGTCTGGTGGGACCAGCTGCAACCGGACGCCATGCGTCACTCGCTGGATCGCAGCCTCAAGGCCCTGCGCAGCGAGTACGTCGACCTGTTCATGATCCATTGGCCGAGCACCGACTGGGACCTGCCGCGCACCCTTGAAACCCTCGCGTCGTTCAAGGAGCAAGGTCTGGCTCGCAACATCGGTGTGGCGAATTTTCCGCTGCCGCTGCTGCGCAAAGTCGTCGAGGAATACGGCACCCCTCTGTCAGCCATTCAGGTCGAGTACCACGTCCTGCTCGGACAAAACGCCCTGCTCGACTACGCCCGTCAACACGATCTGGCGCTGACGGCCTACACGCCACTGGCGCGCAACAAGGTCTCGGAGATTCCACAGATTCAGCAGATCGCCGAAAAACACGGTGTACTGCCGACTCAGGTGGCGCTGAAGTGGCTGCTGGATCAGGACAACGTCGCGGCGATTCCCAAGGCCAGCAGCAAGACCAATCAACTGGCCAACCTGGCCTCGCTGAAGGTCGAACTGGATGATGACGACCGAGCGCTAATCGCCGCGCTGCCCAAGCGCGAACGTCAGGTCAGCCCGGACTTCGCGCCGGTGTGGGATGCCTTCGACCGCTGATACCTGACCCGGCGAAAGAAATCCGCCGGCGAATTGAATTCCCGGCGCTCGCGCTCGTCAATAGCAGGCCCGACCTCGTCACCCCGAGGCCGGGCCTTTGTGCGTGTGTACGAATAGACGGACGACCGGACTGGCGCCACACTCACACACCAGCAACACTCATCACCACCTACAGATAGAGGATTCCCACATGCTATGGAAAAAAGGCCGACGCAGTGACAACGTCGTCGATGCCCGTGGCGATGACATGGGTGGTGGCGGTGGCATGCGCTTCGGCGGTGGCAAGGGGCTGAGTCTCGGGGCGATCCTGCTGATCGTCGGCATCGGCTGGATCACCGGCCAGGACCCGCTGCAGATCCTCGGCCAGCTCACCGGGCAGATGACCGAACAATCGGCCCCTACTTCGCAAACCCGTCAGGCACCGCCGGCCAACGATGAACAGGCCGAATTCGTGCGCTCGATCCTCGGCGACACCGAAGACACCTGGGGCGCGATCTTCCAGCAGGCCGGCCGGCAATATAAGGATCCGACCCTGGTGCTGTTCAGCAACCGGGTCAATTCCGCCTGCGGTCTGGCGACCTCGGCCACCGGCCCGTTCTATTGCCCGGCGGACCAGAAAGTCTATCTCGACATGGCGTTCTTCCAGGAAATGGCCCAACGCTTCAAGGCCGCCGGCGACTTCGCTCAGGCCTACGTGATCGCTCACGAAGTCGGACACCATGTGCAGACGCTTCTCGGCGTCTCGGCGAAAATTCAGACAGCCCGCCAGCAAGGCCGGCAGATGGAAGGTGACGGCGGTCTGCTGGTGCGTCAGGAACTGCAAGCCGATTGTCTGGCCGGGGTCTGGGCCTACAACGCGCAGAAGCGTCTGAACTGGCTGGAACCGGGCGACATCGAAGAAGCCTTGAACGCGGCGAACGCCATCGGTGATGATCGCCTGCAACAACAGGGTCAGGGCCGTGTGGTGCCGGACTCGTTTACTCACGGTACGTCGGCGCAAAGGGTGCGCTGGTTCAAAACCGGATTCGCCCAGGGCCAGGTCGGCCAGTGCGATACCTTTGCGGCGAAAAACCTGTAAATGCATAAATGGCTGTTGGCTTTACTGTTCATCGGCGGCACCGCCCAAGCGGCCGGCGTCGACGCAATCAGTCCCGGGCGCCTGCAATTGCAGGCCGGCGAAATGGCAGTGGGCATCGGCCCGGCGCCGGCGAAAATCGAGCGCGTGCTGATCGTCATTCATGGCCGTCTGCGTAACGCCGAGACCTATCGCAAAAGCGGCGAAGTCGCGGCGGAACTGGCCGGGCAAACCGCCAACACCCTGGTGATCGCCCCGCAGTTTCTCAACGAAAGCGATGTGGCGCTCTACTCGTTACCCGCCAGCGTGCTGCGCTGGCAAGGCAACGACTGGATGGGCGGCGGGTTATCCACAGGGCCGAACCCGCTCAGTTCCTACGCCGCACTGGACGAAATCGTCGGGCGGCTGAGCGATCGCAAGCAGTTTCCGGACGTGAAGCAGATCGTGATCTTCGGCCACTCCGGCGGCGCGCAGGTGGTGCAGCGTTATGCGCTGCTGGCCCAGGAACAACCGGCGCTCAAGACCGAAGGCATTCGCTTGCGTTATGTAGTCGCCAATCCGTCGTCGTACGCCTACTTCAATGAGCAACGCCCGGTGGCCTTCGATCATGCCAAGTGTCCGGGTTTCAACCGCTGGAAGTACGGTTTGGTGGACCCGCCGATTTACGCGGGCGGGCAAACGCCTGCGCAGCTTGAAGGCCGTTACGTCAAACGCGAGGTAATTTATCTGCTGGGCCAGCAGGACACCGACCCGCAACATCCGGCGCTGGACAAGAGTTGCGCCGCCAAAGCCCAGGGGGCTTATCGACTGGAACGCGGCAAGCTGTTTTTCGGTTACTTGCTGCGTCGCCACCCTGAAGGGGTGAATCAGCGCCTGGTCGAAGTGCCCGGCGTCGGGCATAACGGCGACGGCATGCTGACCTCGCCGGAAGGCCAGAAAGCACTGTTCGAGCAATAAGTCTGGTGTGGTTTGATCTGGCCTCATCGCTGGCAAGCCAGCTCCCACAATGACTTGCGTGAATGCAAATTCTGAATCCGCTACAAATCCCTGTGGGAGCTGGCTTGCCAGCGATGGGGCCCGCTCCGACAACCGATGAATCAGGCGAACAACATCTGCCGCAACTCCACACAATCCTTCGCATGCCAGTCGGTCAACTCCGGCCACGGATTGTCCGGCAGATTCACCAGCACCGTGCGCGCACCCGCGGCACGACCGCAATCGAGGTCGAAGCGGTAATCACCGACCATCACCATCTCGCTCGCCGGCACTTGCCAGGCCTCGGCCAGTTTCAGCAGCCCCCCCGGATGCGGTTTTGGCTGTGCTTCATCGCGGCCCAGCACATCCTCCACCGCGAAGCAGTCGGCCAGGCCTATGGCCTCCAGCGTCACATGGGCCAGCTCCCGCGCATTGCGGGTCAGGATGCCGAGGCGATAACCCCGAGCGTGCAGGTCGCGCACCAGCTCCACCGCGCCGACCGCCGGGGTCGAGCCGAGCGCCAGATCCCGCTCATGTTCCAGCAGCCATGCATGTTTCGCCGCTGCTTCCTCGGCGGGCAATGCCGCGAGGTGGGTGAGGATGTCATCCTCCGGCGGGATCGCCAGCGCCACGCGAATCGCCGCGAAGTCGTGCACGGCGACGGTCAGGGTGCCGTCCATGTCGAACACCCAGTGCCGCACATCCGCCAGACTCATGCCCAGTCCTTGCGATGACGGATCAGGCCTTCCTGGGTCACCGACGCCACCAGTTGCCCGGCGCGGTTGAACACGCTGCCACGGGAGAAGCCACGGGAATTGCCGGCCCACGGGCTGTCCATGGCGTAGAGCAACCAGTCATCGGCGCGCAAGTCATTGTGGAACCACAGCGCGTGGTCGAGGCTGGCGACCTGCATGTCTTTCTGCCAGACCGATTTGCCATGCGGCAGCATCGAGGTGGTCAGCAGACCGAAGTCCGAGGCGTAGGCCAGCAGGTATTTGTGCAGCGCCGGGATGTCGGCCAACGCGCCGTCGGCACGGAACCACACGTACTTGACCGGATCTGCCGGTTGCGGGTTATACGGGTCTTTTTCAGTGACAGGGCGCACTTCGATCGGCTTCGGGCACAACAGCTTTTCGCGCATGTGCTCCGGAATCAGGTGCGCGCGTTGCTGGGTCAGTTCCAGCTCCGACGGCAGGTTTTCGGGGCCGACCACTTGCGGCATCTGGCTCTGGTGCTCGAAGCCTTCTTCGTCGTACTGGAACGAAGCGCTGCAGGTGAAAATCGGGTGGCCCTTCTGGATCGCCGTCACGCGGCGGGTGCTGAAACTGCCGCCGTCACGCACGCGGTCCACCGAGTAGACCACCGGTAACTTGGCATCGCCCGGACGCAGAAAATAACCGTGCATCGAATGCACATGACGCGCTTCTTCAACGGTCTGACTGGCCGCCGACAGCGACTGGCCGAGCACCTGGCCGCCGAATAACTGGCGAAAGCCCAGATCCTGACTGCGACCACGGAACAGGTTTTCCTCGATCGGTTCGAGGGTCAGCAGATCCACCAGATCTTCCAACACTTGGCTCATTCAGACTCTCCTCACACAACGCTATGCCGCGCAGTCCTGGCTGCGACGGCCAATTCAGATTCTGGCGCGAGCCACTGATCGCGCCATTGTAAACGTCCGTGTCGGCTTAGCCATGCAAGGTCTGCAGCCATTGCTCCCGGGTGATGCGGTACAACACATGTCGACGCAGCGGATGGTCGACAGCCAGTTTCGGGTGATCAAAATCGTCGGCTGGATCGTGATGCATGCCGATCGCCTGCATGACTTTTTCCGACGGCAGATTGCTCTGCGCGGTGAAGGACACGATCTCCTTCAGGGCCAACCGGTCAAAACCGCAGCGCAGCGCGGTCCATGCCGCCTCGCTGGCATATCCCAGGCCCCAGTGTTCCTTGGCCAGCCGCCAGCCGATTTCCACCGCCGGGGTGAACGGCGCATCGAAGCCGACCACGCCGAGCCCGGTAAAACCGATGAACTCGCCACTGTCCTTGCGCTCCAGCGCCCACAGGCCATAACCGTGCTCGGCAAAATGCCCGCGCACCCGGCCGATCAACGCGGCGCTTTCCAGCCGGCTCAAGGGCGCGGGGAAGTAGCGCATCACCTGCGGGTCGGCACACATTGCCGCGAACGCCGGCAAATCTTCGTCCTGCCATTGGCGCATCAGCAGCCTTGCGCTTTCCAGCTCCAGTATCGGTTCCATCCCGCCCCTCCGCTTGATGCCGTCAGTCTACATCGCTGTTAGGCTTTGCACTCTTTCCTGCAGCCTTTATGAATAGTCCACCATGCCGTTGCCGCTGATCTACCACGAAGACTACAGCCCGGAATTTCCGGCGGATCACCGCTTCCCCATGGACAAGTTCCGCCTGCTGCGCGATCACCTGGTGGACAGCGGCCTGACCCGCGACGAAGACCTGCTGCGCCCTGAACTGTGCCCCGCCGACATTCTCGCCCTGGCCCATGACCGCGGTTATATCGAACGCTACATGAGTGGCGAGTTGTCCCGCGAAGACCAGCGGCGCCTCGGTCTGCCGTGGAACGAAGCGCTGGCCCGACGCACGGTGCGGGCGGTCGGCGGTTCGATTCTCGCGGCAGAGAAAGCCCTGGAACATGGCTTGGCCTGTCACTTGGCCGGCGGCACCCATCACGCCCATTACGATTACCCCGCCGGGTTCTGCATCTTCAATGACCTCGCAATCATCAGCCACTACCTGCTGCAAAGCGGCCGGGTGAACCGGGTACTGATCTTCGACTGCGACGTGCATCAGGGCGACGGCACTGCACGAATTCTGCACAACACCCCGGAAGCGATCACTGTTTCCCTGCACTGCGAGAAGAACTTTCCTGCACGCAAGGCCGAAAGCGACTGGGACATTCCGCTGCCCAACGGCATGGGCGACGCCGATTACCTGAAAGTCGTCGACGACGCGCTCAACTATCTGCTGCCGCTGTATCAGCCGGATCTGGTGCTGTACGACGCCGGCGTCGATGTGCACAAGGACGACGCCCTCGGTTATCTGCAACTGACTGACGAAGGCGTCGCCGCCCGCGATGAAAGCGTGATGCGCCACTGCCTGGGCCGCGACATCCCGGTGGTCGGCGTGATCGGCGGCGGTTACAGCAAAGATCGCCACGCCCTCGCCCGCCGCCACGGCATCCTGCATCACAGTGCGCAGCGCGTCTGGCAGTCATCGGGTTGTCATTGAGCTGTGCTGCGTTACCCACAATGGCTGTGGAACGGCCTGTGGATAACCTGAGCGAAAGGGACTACAGCCCATGCTGAACATGGCCTGCAGCGCGCTGGTTGTTTTTTTGATCAGGCCTGACGATGGCCGCTGCTGCTAGAATGCGCGGCTTATTCCGCCACGCTATTGCCGCTGCCATGACCCAGACTTCCGCCGCCCTTCCCGCTCACGTCGCCATCATCGGCGGTGGCCCCGCCGGCCTGATGGCCGCCGAAGTGCTGAGCCAGGGCGGAGTCCGCGTCGATCTGTATGACGGCATGCCCTCGGTGGGCCGCAAGTTCCTGCTGGCCGGGGTCGGCGGCATGAACATCACCCATTCCGAAGCCTGGCCGGCCTTCCTCTCGCGCTACGCCGAACGCGCCCCGAACATCGCCCCGCTGCTGCGCGCGTTCGACGCCGACGCACTGTGCCGCTGGATTCACGATCTGGGCATCGAAACCTTCGTCGGCAGCTCTGGCCGGGTGTTCCCCACCGACATGAAAGCCGCGCCATTGCTGCGCGCCTGGCTCAAGCGCCTGCGCGACAGCGGCGTGGTTATCCACACCCGTCACCGCTGGCTCGGCTGGGATGAAAACGGCGCGCTGCGCATCGACAGCCCGGAAGGCGAGAAAACCCTCAACCCCGACGCCACCTTGCTCGCCCTCGGCGGCGGCAGCTGGTCGCGGCTGGGTTCCGACGGCGCATGGATGCTGCCGCTGGAGCAGCGCGGCGTAGGATTGGCGCCCTTGCAGCCAAGCAATTGCGGCTTCGAGGTGCAGGCCTGGAGCGAAGTGATGGTCAGCAAATTCGCCGGCGCGCCGCTGAAAAATATCGCCATCGGTTTGAACGACGATGTTCCGCGTCTGGGTGAATGCGTGATTACCGCGACCGGGATCGAGGGCAGTCTGATTTACGCGCTGTCGGCGCCGATTCGTGAGGCGATCAATGTGCACGGTGCCGCGACCATTCACATCGACCTGCTGCCCGGCCGCCCTGTGGATAAATTGCAGGCGGCATTGAGCAAACCACGGGGTTCGCGCTCGATGGCCAAGCATCTGCACAGTCAGGTGGGGATTGATGGGGTGAAAGCGGCGTTGTTGCGGGAACTCACTGATGCCGCAACCTTCGCCGATCCGGCGCTGCTGGCCCGGGCGATCAAGGCCTTGCCGCTGACGCTGGTGAAAACCCGGCCGCTGGATGAGGCGATCAGCAGTGCCGGCGGGGTGACGTTCGAGGCGATGGATGAGCGGATGATGCTCAAGGCGTTGCCGGGGGTGTTTTGTGCGGGGGAAATGCTGGATTGGGAAGCGCCGACTGGCGGTTACCTACTGACGGCGTGTTTTGCCAGCGGCCGGGCGGCCGGAGCTGGAATGCTGAAGTGGCTCAACAACAGCGGCAAGCTACAAGCCAAAAGCTAACGACAAACCGCCCTTGACTCGTAGCTTGCAGCTTGAAACTCGCCGCAGCCCTTATGGCTTACGCTTACGCGGCCCGGTATTGAACACCGGCACCTTGCGCACAGGCTTGATCGAAGGCTCCGGCGCCTGAGTCTCGCCGCTGTCCACCCACTTGCCCAGATTGCGCTTGCCACCGCCGCCACCGGAAGCCTTGGGCTTTTTCGGTTTCTTCGGTTTCTTGATCACCTGACCACTGGCATCGGTGTCCGGCACGCGGTGTTCCGGCACGAAGTCCGGTTCGATCTCGCGCTTCAACGTGCTGCGGGTGAGCATTTCAATCGCCGACAACATGTTCACTTCATCAGCGCACACCAGCGAGATCGCCTCACCGGTCGAACCCGCGCGGCCAGTGCGGCCGATACGGTGAATGTAATCCTCGGCAACGATCGGCAGATCAAAGTTGACCACCAATGGCAGGTCTTCGATATCCAGACCACGGGCCGCCACGTCGGTGGCCACCAGAATCTGCACTTCGCTCAGTTTGAAACGGTCCAGCGCCCGCTGCCGGGTCGCTTGCGGCTTGTCGCCGTGGATGCCGTCGGCGTTCACGCCCAGGCCCTGAAGTTTCTCGACCAACGCGTCCACACCATTACGGGTCTTGGCAAACACCAGCACTTGCTTCCACTTGTTCTTGCGCAGCAGGTGCACGAACAGTTCCGGCTTGCGCTTCTTGTCTACCGTCACCACCCACTGCTTGACGGTGTTGGCCGCAACGTTGCGCGGGCTGACTTCGATGCTCTGGGGGTCGTTGAGCATCTGCCCGGCCAGCAGGCGGATGTCATCGGAGAAGGTCGCGGAGAACAGCAGCGTCTGACGTTTCTTCGGCAGCGCGCGGTAAATGTTCGCCAGCTCCTCGGAAAAGCCCAGGTCGAGCATGCGGTCGGCTTCGTCCAGCACCAGGGTTTGCAGCTGGTTGAACTTCAGCGCGTTCTGGCGGAACAGGTCGAGCAGACGGCCCGGGGTCGCGACCAGCAGATCGACGCCGCCGCGCAGCTTCATCATCTGCGGGTTGATGCTGACACCGCCGTACACCGCGTAAGTGCGCAATGGCAGGTTCTCAGCGTACTGGCGCACGGCTTCGTGGACTTGCTCGGCCAGCTCGCGGGTCGGCACCAGAATCAGCGCGCGCACCGAGTTGGCGGTGACTTTCGGCCCTTCCATCGCCAGCAGTTGCAGCAGCGGCAAGGCGAAACCGGCGGTCTTGCCGGTGCCGGTCTGGGCCGCGGCCATCAGGTCGCGACCGGCCAGCACGGCCGGAATGGCCTGCGCCTGCACCGGCGTCGGGGTCTGGTAGCCGAGCTTCTCGAGGGAGCGCAGCAAGGGTTCGATCAGGCCAAGGGTGGCGAAAGTCATGGGAGTACCGTAGGAAAAAATCAGTGCACGTGTGCGATGGCGCGCAGTTTACCCTAATTCGCACGCTGCTCCGTCGCTATGACCTTCGCTGCGGCAGCCGACTCGCTAACCACCGACGGCCGCGCCGGACGCCGCCACTGCGGCAGACTGATCAGCACCACCGCGCCAATGATCACCAGCATTGCCAGCGCTTCTTCGATGCCGATGGTCTCGCCGACAAACACGATCCCCAGCAACACCGCCACCGCCGGGTTGACGTAGGCATAACTGGTGGCTGCCGCCGGACGAACGTTTTTCAACAGATACATGTAAGCGTTGAAGGCGATGATCGAGCCGAAGAAGATCAGATACACCAGCGCCAGCCAGCCTTCCAGCGGCGGCATGGCCTGCAGGTGTTCACCGCTCGCCGCGCTGCCGATCAACAGCACCACGCCACCGACCAACATCTCCACGGCACTGGCCATCGCGCCCTGAGGCAACGGCAGATGTTTGCTCCACACCGAACCGAACGCCCAGCTCGCCGCCGCGAAAATCAGCAACGCCGCGCCCAGCGGACTCGATTGCAGGTTGGAGCCCATGTTGAGCATCGCGATACCGATAATCCCCATCACCACCCCGGCCCACTCCAGGCGGGTGTTGCGCGCCCCCCAGAGATAACCGCAGAGCAAAGTGAACAGCGGCACGGTCGCCACCGCCAGCGCAGCAACACCCGACGCCACGCCGCTGTGCTCGGCCAGCGTCACCGCGCCGTTGCCGAAGCTCAGCAACAAAATCCCGATGATCCCCGCCGCTTTCCACTGCGCCCAGGTCGGCGCCGGTGCCCCGCGCCAGCGCAGGAACGCGTACATCAGCGTGCCGGCAATCACGAAGCGCACACCGCCGAGCATCAGCGGCGGCCAGTATTCGACGCCGATGCGGATCACCAGATAGGTCGATCCCCAAATCACGTACAACGCAAAAAACGCGGCGATCAAGGGCAAGGAAAAACGGCGCAAGGCAGACATGGGCAGCTCGAAAGTCAGACTCAGGGGATGGGTTATTCTAGAAAGGCCAACCGCTAAAAATAAGTTACAAAACCTGTTTATAGCGCCGGTACACTTTTGAAAACACGGAGATCGACGGCCAAAACCACGATTTCGAAAGTCTGGCATTTTCAGGAGTTAGACCTTGGACAAATACGACCGCATGCTGCTCAGCGCCCTGCTCGAAAACGGTCGCGCGTCCTACGCCGACCTCGCCCGCAAAGTGAACCTCTCCGCCCCCGCCGTCGCCGAGCGCGTGGCCAAACTCGAGGCCAGCGGCGTCATCACCGGCTACTCGGCCAAAGTCGACATGGCCAAGCTCGGCCTGCCGATCCAGTGCGTCATCGAACTGCGCCTGAACCAGCACGGCAACCCGAAGGTGTACGACGAACTGATCAGAATTCCGCAACTCACCGAATGCCACCGCGTCACCGGCGACCCGTGCGTGATAATGCAGGCGGCTGTGGGCTCGATGACCGAGCTGGAAGAGCTGATCAACCGGGTGGCGAAATTCGGGTTCAGCAAGACGTCGATCGTGTTGTCGAGTGCGATAGAGAAGCGGGTGCCGTTGGGGCATATCGAAGGGAACGGAAAGTAACCTTCCCGTCCCGCTCGTTCCCACGCTCTGCGTGGGAATGCCTCAACGGACGCTCCGCGTTCGGCTTTGGAAGGGACGCGGAGCGTCCCGGGCTGCATTCCCACGCGGACGGTTCGACGCCTCGACGCGGGAACGATCAACAGCGAAATGTGTTTGCCTGAAAATCAGCGATAGCGCTGCAGGTGCTCGCCGACCTTGGCAGCCGGGACTTTCTGCAATTTGCACAGCAAGTCGTGCGACAGCTCGCGCACGCCGTGCTTGTGCCGCAACTCATCTGCCAAATGCGCCATCAGGTTCGCCGCCATCTCCGCATCCGCCATCGCCCGGTGCGCCTGGCCGGTATGCGGCAACTGGGCAAACGTGGTGAGCGTACCGAGCTTGTGGTTCGGCGCCGCGGGCATCAAGCGCCGAGCCAGCAGCAGCGAGCAGGCAAAGTTCTGCAAACGGGTGCGTTTGATCCGGCCCAGTTCGAAGTCCCAGAACTTCTGGTCGAAGGCGGCGTTGTGCGCCAGCAGGGGCGTGCAGCCGACGAATTCGTTGACTTCGTTCATCACTTGCTCGGCCGACGGCGCGGTGCGCAGCATGGCGTTGCTGATGCCGGTGAGTTGTTCGATGAAGGCCGGGACGCGGACGCCGGCGTTCATCAGGCTCTGGTAACGCTCGACGATGCGGCCGTTTTCCAGCATGACCACGGCGATTTCCGTGGCCCGGCAACTGCTGCTCGGCGAGATGCCGGTGGTTTCAAAGTCGATGACTGCAATGCGTTCCAAACCGGGTTCAACTCCGTTCAAATCAATTCTTGAGCAACGCTCAGTTTTTCAACAGCAGTGCGCCTTCGATCGGCACATAACGGCTGGCGGCGCGGATCAGCGAGTTGGCCGTCAGGCCGGGAACGCCGTAGGCCACCGCTTGCACGCCGTGTTTGTTGATGATGCGTTCGAGCAGCATGTCGAAATCGCCGTCACCGGAGGCCAGGACGATTTCGTCGACATGGTCGGCGGCGTCCATGATGTCGAGGGTGATGCCCACGTCCCAGTCGCCCTTGGCCGAGCCATCGCTGCGCTGGATGTAGGGTTTGAGTTTTACGGTGAAACCGAGGTTGCGCAGGATCTGCTGGAACTGCTGCTGTTTGCTGTCGCCCCGGTCGATCGCATAGGCGTAGGCCTCGACGATCTGCCCGTGCTGGCTGACATCCGCCCACAACGCCGCGTAGTTGAAGTGGCAACCATAGGCCTGACGCACGGTGTAGTAGAGGTTCTGCACATCGGCGAACACTGCGATTTTTTTCACCGGAGTTCCTGTGAGCGCTGACGCGCATGAGCCGGATCAGGCACCAGGCCCGAAAAAGGCGCTCAGTATGCCAGCCCGAAGGAAGGTTCCGCGAATAATCGGCCCGGGGCGCTCAGGCGCCCCGGACGAATGGTGAATCAGACGAAGGAATCGTCGTCATCGAAGAACGATGAGTTGTCTTCGCTGTAGTCAGTGTCGGTAAAGCCGCCCTGGTCATTACCGTAGGAGTCGTTGTTGGCCATGCGCTGGTCATCGCCCCAGCCGTTGTTGCTCTGGTCGTTGACCTGAGCCGGCTCTTCCTTGATGACTTCGACGATTTCTTCCGGCTGCTGGTTGTGATGGAACAGGCTACTGATGCCTTGCGCCAGCATCACGCCACCGGCCACACCGGCCGCCGTTTTCAGGGCGCCGCCGAGGAAGCTGCTGCCCGCCGCCGGGGCCGCTTGTTGCTGGCCATAACCCGGTGGTGGCGCGCCGAAGTTCTGCTGCGGTGCCGGCTCACGCCAGCCGCCAGTGGAGGCCGGGGCGCTCTGGGTCGGCGCCGGGCGTGAGCTGCTGCCACCGAAGATGCTCGACAGGAAGCCACCACCGCTGGAGGCCGGCGGCGCGCTCTGCGCCTTGGCCGATTGCAGTTCGGCCTGCAATTGCTTGACCTGTTGAGTCAGTTGTTTGTTCTGTTCGTCGAGGCTCTTGAGGGCAGCCTCCTGCACCAGAATCGCCTGGGTCATGAAATAACCTGCGGCCGGCTGGCGCGTCAGGTGTTCCTTGATCCGCGCCTCGGCCTGGGCGTCGCGCGGGGCTGCCTCCGTTTCGGCCTGTTGCAGCCGGGAAAACAGTCCATCGATCAGGGTTTGTTCTTCGCTGTTCATGGCGACCTCGTAGATTGCCGGGGATAACGTTGCCCTCCTCCACGTCGGATGAGGCGCACCTCTGTAATGGAGGCAGCAACAGAATGTTTCAATGACCTTTACCGAACGTTTACGTTTGCGCAGCGAAACGGATCATCGGTTAAAGTGGGCCACTGTTTTTGACCTGCGATACCGACTGATGAATGCCTTCGATGTGCTGCGCGACTCCCTGTATTTCTTCAAACGCAATCTGGGCCGGATCGTCCAGTTGTGTCTGCCGCTGGTGATTTTCGAAGCCGCGCTGCAACAGGTGGTCGACCATGCCAGCGACCCGGACGGTTACTCGGCCATCAGCGTGATCGTCGGCCTGCTGGTGTATCCGCTGTACACCGCCGCGCTGATTCTGTTTCTCGATGCCCGCACCCGTGGCGAATCCCCGCAAACCCTCGACCTGCTGGCAATGGCCGCTCGCCTGTGGCCGCGCTTCGCGGTGCTCACTGCGCTGAACACCTTGCTGATCCTGCTCGGGCTGTCGCTGTATTTTCTGCCGGGGCTGTGGCTGATGGTCACTCTGGCCTTCGGTGAATACCTGTTGGTGCTGCGCGGTTACGGCCCGTTGCAGGCGATGAAGGAAAGCCTGCGCCTGAGCCGTGGGCATTTTCTGCGGATTCTGGTATGCATCCTGTGTGTGATGGGGCCGTTGTGGCTGCTCAAGGGCCTGACCCTGCAGGTTTATCCGGATCCACAGAATCCGTTGATCGCGGTGCTGATCGACAGCGGCCACAGCTTCCTGCAACTGTTCACCAGCGTGGTGCTGTTCCGCCTGTTCATGCTGATCAGCGAATTGCCCGACAAACGTGACGGAATAGTCTGACTGCACCGAGCTTGGGCTGATGGATGGGTCTCGGGTATGCTCGGGACCACTTCCGTATCGCTATAAGCCGAGCCATGACCCGTCTACTGCGCTACATCCTGTTGCCCGTACTGCTCGCCCTGGCCCTGATCGGCACGCTGATCTACAGCCTGACCTGGCGCCCCGACGCCCGGGAAACCCTGCCGGTCAGTTGCACCGGGCAACCGCCGATGCTGGTCCCCGGCCAGGCTCTGAAAGTCATGACCTGGAACGTGCAATACCTGGCCGGCAAGCGCTACGTGTTCTGGAATGATCTGGCGCAAGGCGACGACGAAGCCCCGACCGCGGAAGACATGGCGTTCAGCCTTGATGAAGTGGCGCGGGTGATCCGCGACGAGCAGCCCGACGTGGTGCTGTTGCAGGAGCTGGATGACGGCGCCAAGGCCAGCGACTATCAGAATCAGCTCAAGCTGTTGCAGGAACGCCTGACCGACCTCTACCCGTGCAGCGCCCACGCCTTCGACTGGAAGGCCGATTTCGTCCCGGATCCGCACATCTTCGGCAGCGTCGGCCGGCAACTCGCCACCCTCAGCCGCTACCGCATCGAACACGCCGAACGCCTGCAATTGCCGGTGCAGCCGGCGAACCTCATCAGCCGTCAGTTCCAGCCGAAAGATGCCCTGCTCGCCACCACCCTGCCGCTTAGCGATGGCGGGCAACTGGTGGTGTTCAACACCCATCTGGATCGCGCCACCCAACCGGACGACACCTTGCAAGCGCAGGTGACAGCGGTGGCCAAGGTTCTCGACAAACACGAAAGCCACGGCACGCCGTGGCTGATCGGGGGGGACTTCAATCTGTTACCGCTCGGCCAGTACCGGCGCCTGCCCACCGAGCAGCGCACGCCGTACTCCGCCGACAGTGCGCTGCATGTGCTGTGGGACAAATACCCGATGATCCCGACCAACAACGAAGCCAGCGGCATCGACCGCGCCAAGTGGCTGACCCATTACCCCAACGACCCCGGCCTCAACGGCCCGGACCGCACGGTCGATTACCTGTTCTACAGTCCGAAGATCAAACGGGTCGAAGCCACGGTGCGGCAGGACGACACCTTGCGCATTTCCGATCATTTGCCGGTCATTGCGCGGTTCCTCCTGCCACCCAACTGACCTCAATGAGCCTCTTCGAGATCGTCGTGCAACAGCCCGAAGATCTGCCGCTTCATGTCGATGAACGAGCGCTCCATCACCATGTCCAGCGTGCGTGGGCGCTCGATCGGCACATCCAGAATCTGCTTGATCCGCCCAGGCCTGGCGCCCATCACGTACACCCGGTCGCCGAGCAGGATCGCTTCGTCGATGTCGTGGGTGACGAACAGCACGGTTTTCTTGCTGTTGCCCCACACCCGCAATAACAGCTGCTGCATTTGCAGACGGGTCTGGCTGTCGAGGGCGCCGAAGGGTTCGTCCATCAGCAGGATCTGCGGATCGTTGGCCAATGCCCGGGCAATCGCCACCCGCTGCATCATGCCGCCGGACAGTTGCTTGGCGTAGTTGTCGGCAAATCCTGACAAGCCGACTTCGTGGACATAGTGATCGACAATTTCCTTGCGCCGCGCCGCCGGCATGCCCCGACGCTTGAGGCCGAATTCGACGTTCTGCCGCACCGTCAGCCACGGGAACAACGTGTAGCTCTGGAACACCATCCCGCGATCCGCGCCGGGACCCTGAACTTGCTGGCCGCCGACGTAGATTTCGCCGGAAGTCGGCTCGGCCAGGCCGGCGGTGAGGTACAGCAAGCTCGACTTGCCGCAGCCCGACGGCCCGACCAGCACCGCGAACTGCTGATCCGGCACCTCGAACGACACCTCTTCCAGCGCAGTGAATGTACCGCCACCGGGTTTGGTGTAGCGCAGGCTGACCTTGTCCACCTGCAACCTTGGCGCAGCGAGTGCCGGTGCAGCGACCGGCTCGATGAAACGACGGTTGGCAGCGGTTACTGAGCCCATGCGGCAATCCTCAAACGCAAGAAGCGGAACAGTTGATCGGTGACCAGGCCGAGCAGGCCGATGATCGCGATGGCGAGAAAAATCACATCGACCTGAAAGCCGCGCATGGCCTTGAGGCTCAAGTAGCCGAGGCCACTGGAAGCGGCGACCAGTTCGGCGACCACCAGATAGGTCCAGGCCCAGCCCATGGTCACCCGCAAGGTGTCGAGCACACCGGGCAACGATGCCGGGGCGATCACATGCAGCACTGCGTCACGCCGGTTGGAGCCGAGGGTGTAGGAGGCGTTGATCAAGTCCTTGGAGATGCCTTTGGACACATCCGCGATCATCACCAGTTGCTGGAAGAACACGCCGAAAATGATCACCGACACCCGCTGCTCCAGACCGATACCGATCCACAGGATGAACAGCGGCACGAACGAGGTCACCGGCAGGTAGCGGATGAAATTGACCAGCGGTTCGAGGAACGCCTGGACGATGCGAAAGCTGCCCATCAACAAACCCAGCGGCACCGCCACCAGCGACGACACAATGAAACCGACCATCACCACTTCGACACTGGCCCAGACATGCTGGCCTAGGGTCCCGTCGCGGCTCAGGCGCACGGCGGCTTCGACCACCGCGCCGGGTGTGGGCAGGAACATCCCCGGCACGATGCCGCCGTAGGACAACCCGGCCCACAGGCCGACCAGCAACACCCAGGCCAGACCGCTGGCGCTCCACACCACCGGCACCGGCAACCCGGTCTTCGGCGTGATGCAGCGGCTCAGCCATGAATTGCGCTTGAACATGACCAGTCTCCTAGAGCGGGCTGACGAAACGGTTATCCACCAGATCGTCATTGCTGACGTTGTAGGGCTTGCCCTGCAATTCGCTGGCGGTTTCGTTGGCCAGTTTGATCAGCGGTGCGCTGTCACCCGGCTTGCCCGGCGAGCCAAGGAGTTTTTCGCTCATGGCCTGATCGTAGAAGCGCACGCCTTGCGCGGCGGCGGCCAGTTCCTTCGGATCGGACAGGTAACCGCCGACACCCTTGGCCATGATTTCGTAGGCTTGCTGTGGATGGTCCTTGGTGTACTGCACTGCTTTGTAGAGACCGGCGACCAGCGCCTTGACGTCTTCCGGCTGCTTCTCGATCACCGTGCAATTGAGCGCCACTACATCGACGATCACCCCCGGCGTACTGCTGCTGTCGATCAGCACCTTGCCCTGCTGCTTGTCGCGCACCATCGACAGATGCGGCTCCCAGGTCACGGCGGCCGGCACACGACCGGCGATGAACGCTGTGGCAGCATCGTCAGCGGTCATGTTCTGCACGGTGATGTCGCTCATGCTCATGCCGTTCTTTTTCAGCAGGTACGAGAGCCAGAACTGCGAGGTCGACCCTTCGTTGACAGCCACGGCCTGGCCCTTGAGTTCTTGCAGGCTCTTCACGTTCTTGCCGACCAGCACACCGTCGCCGCCATGGCTGTCATCCAGCGCGGCCACGGCCTTGAAGCAGAACTGCGGGCGGTACTTCAGCACTTCATCGATGGTCGAGGCCGAGCCGGACAATTGCTCGGACGCCTGGGCGGCCATGTACATCGACGCTTCTTCGACCACCGGCAATTCGACGGTCAGACCGTTTTCCTTGAAGTAGCCCAGATCCTGGGCCAGATACAGGGTGCCGTAACCGACCCACGTGGTGTGGCCGATCGACAAGGTGCCGGCCTGGGCGGCGGTGACGGTGAGGGCGGAAATCGCCAGAGGACCTGCAAGACGGGTAAACAAGGACTTGTTCATGGAGCACTCCCAACGCTGTTGATTTAGTTGTCATGGGCAGTACGGCCAGCCTCGTCGGCGCGGATGCACGCTGCGGTCTCTGCTGGACTCTGGCGGGCAATGCCTTGGCTGGCGAAATCGATGTTGACCCAGGCTTGGCGTCAGGAAAACGAGGAAATAGTTAGACGCGAACGATGAAAAAACTGGGTAGTGCGCACTGCGAAAGGGCGTGTCGGGCGGGGGTGCCCGAGGTGGGTGCAGATTGGGAAAAAGTCTGGCGGAGATCGTTCCCACGCTCTGCGTGGGAATGCAGCCCGGGACGCTCTGCGTCCCATTCGAGAGCTGGAACGCGGAGCGTCCCTTGAGGCATTCCCACGCAGAGCGTGGGAACGATCAGGACACGGAACGAGCGATCGGGGGAGTTAGAGCCGGCCGTATTCTTGCGCCGTACGATCCAGCGCTTTCAGGGTTTTGCCCACCAGTTCGTCAATCTCTTCACGGCTGGCAATCAACGCCGGCGCCATGATCATCCGCCCCAGTGTCGAGCGAATGATCACCCCCTCTTCAAAACCGATCGTGCGGCAGCGCCAGGCGATGTCGTTCTCATTGGCGAAGCGCTTGCGCGTGGCCTTGTCTTCGGCCAGTTGCAGCGCCGCAACCATGCCCGTGCCCTGGATATCGCCCACCAGCGGGTGATTGCCGAACACCTCGCGCAGGCACTGTTGCAGGTACGGGCCGATGTCATCCTTGACCCGCGTCACCACGCCTTCATCGCGTAATGCCTTGAGGTTGGCAATCGCCACCGCCGCCGCTACCGGGTGACCGGAATAGGTCAGACCGTGGGCGAATACGCCGCCCTGCTCCACCAGCACGTCGGCCATTTTCTTCGACAGGATCAGGCCACCCATCGGGATGTAACCGGAGGTCAAGCCCTTGGCGATAGACAGGGTGTCCGGCTCGAAACCGAAGTATTCGTGGGCGAACCATTCGCCGGTGCGACCGAAGCCACCGATCACTTCATCGGCGCACAGCAGCACGTCGTACTTGCGGCAGATGCGCTGGATTTCCGGCCAGTAGCTTTCCGGCGGAAAGATCATCCCGCCCGCGCCCTGGAACGGTTCGGCGATGAACCCGGCGACCTTGTCGGCGCCCAGTTCGAGGATCTTCGCTTCCAGTTGCTGCGCCGCCCGCAGGCCGAATTCAGCCGGGGTCAGGTTGCCTTCGTGGGCGAAGAAGTACGGCTCGTCGATGTGCGCGATGTCGGGAATCATCCCGCCCATTTCGTGCATGAACTTCATGCCGCCGAGGGCCGTCGCCGCCAGGGTCGAACCGTGATAGCCGTTCCAGCGGCCGATCATTACTTTCTTCTCGGGCTTGCCCAGCACCTGCCAGTAACGGCGCACGGTACGGATCAACACCTCGTTGGCCTCGGAGCCGGAGTTGGTGTAGATCGCGTGGCTGTAGTGCCCCGGCAGCAGGCTGAACAGCAGCTCGGAGAGCTCGATCACCTGCGGGTGGGTGGTGTGGAAAAACATGTTGTAGTACGGCAACTGCTCCAGTTGCCGGCTCGCGGCGGCGTTCAGATCCTTGCGCCCGTAACCGAGGTTGGTGCACCACAGCCCGGACATGCCGTCGAGATAGCGCCGACCGTCGTTGTCCCACAGGTGCAGGCGGTCACCGCGCACCATCACCCGTGGGCCTTCGTCGTTGAGGGCTTTCTGGTCGACGAACGCATGAATGTGGTGCGCTGCATCGGCGGCCTGGTAGTCGCGGGTTTCACGTGAGGTGGTCATCGCCGGATCTCCTTTCTTGTTGTGAGCGGCTGTCATGAGCGCAGTTGAAACCAGGTGGTTTTCAACTGGGTGTATTTGTCGAACGAGTGCAGCGACAGATCGCGGCCGAAACCGGATTGCCTGCCACCGCCGAACGGCACGGTCACGTCCAGCGCATCGACGCTGTTGACCGACACCGTACCGGCTCGCAATTGCCGCGCCACCCGGTGCGCGCGGTGCAGATCATCGGTCCACAGCGACGCCGCCAGACCGTAGACGCTGTCGTTGGCCAGTTGCACGGCATGGGCCTCGTCATCGAACGGCATCACCGCCAGCACCGGGCCGAACACTTCTTCGCGAAACAGCGTCATGTGCGGCTGCACGTCGGTGAAAATCGTTGGCTGAATGAAGTTGTCCGAGCCGTTGAAACTCAGTTGCCGCCCGCCGCAGACGCGGGTCGCGCCTTCACGTTCGGCCTGGTTGATGAAGCGCAGAATGCTTTCGGTCTGACGAGTATCGACGATTGCCCCGGCCGCACTCGCAGGGTCCAGCGGATTCCCCGGTTGCCAGCGCTCGGCCTGGGCCTTCAGCCGTTCAACGAACTCGTCATGAATCGAGCGTTCCACCAGCAACCGCGAGTTGGCCGAGCAGACTTCGCCCTGATTGAAGAAGATCCCGAACGCGGCTTTCTGCGCCGCCAGATCCAGATCCTGGCAGTCGGCGAACACCAGATTGGCGCTCTTGCCGCCGCACTCCAGCCACACCTGCTTGAGGTTCGACTGCGCGGAGTACTGCATGAAATATTTGCCGACCTGGGTCGAGCCGGTGAACACCAGGCAATCGACATCCGGGTGCAGGCCCAGGGCTTTACCGGTTTGTTCGCCGAGCCCCGGCAGCACGTTCAGCACGCCGGCCGGCAGCCCGGCTTCCAACGCCAGCTCAGCCAGACGCAACGCGGAAAACGGCGATTGTTCGGCGGGTTTGAGGATTACCGAGTTGCCCGCCGCCAGCGCCGGGGCGAGTTTCCACGCGGCCATGTCCAGCGGGAAATTCCAAGGCACCACGGCGGCGACCACGCCCAGCGCTTCGCGGGTGATGGTCGCCAGCACGTTCGACGCGCTCGGCGCGACCTGATCGTAGAGCTTGTCGAGGCTTTCGGCATACCAGCGGAACACCCCGGCGGCGCCCGGCACGTCGATGTTGTAAGCGTCCATCACCGGTTTGCCCATGTTCAGCGAATCGAGCAACGCCAGCTCTTCGCGATTGGCCAGAATCAGATCCGCCAGCCGCAGCAGCACTTGCTTGCGCTCGGTCGGTGAACGCCCGGCCCAGGTGCCAGCTTCGAACACCTGCCGCGCATTCTGCACCGCCGCATCGACATCCTCTTCACCGCAAGCGGCGACGTTTGCCAGCAGTTGGCCGGTGGCCGGGTTGATCGCGGCAAATGTCTGTCCCGACTGCGCCGCACGCAATTTGCCGTCGATCACGGCCTGGTACGGATAGCTCAATTCAGCGGCCTTGCGCTGCCAGTCTGCAAGCTCGAACACGGTGGTTGCTCCTTGGACTTTTATTCTTCTGAGAACAGTGCGGGGTCGATAGTCGCTCAGGGCCGTGCGCGCTAAAACCAGTAAAAATGTCTTCGCAGACAATAAAAAAGGTAACCAGCCGAGGGCCCCTTCACGCGCGTATGGGGCTATTGTTCAGGGACAAAAAAACCGCCGACAGAACGGAGGCCGGCGGCGTACAAATTGCTTGGATGTGCAATCCGTTCGCTTTGAGGTTCACCGTGGCCGCTTACAACCTGCGTCAGTTGAAATACTTCATCACCACCGTCGAATGCGGCAGCGTCGCCGAAGCGTCGCGCAAGCTGTACATCGCGCAACCGGCGATTTCCACGGCGATCAAGGGGCTGGAGGATAGCTTCGGCGTGCAACTGCTGATCCGCCATCACGCTCAGGGCGTGTCCCTGACACCGAGCGGTGCGCGGTTCTTTCGCAAGGCCCAGGAACTGCTGCGCATGGCCAAGGAGTTCGAACAGAACGCCCTCGCCGACAACGACGTGGTGGCCGGGCAGATCGATATCGGCTGTTTTGAAACGGTGGCGCCGCTGTACCTGCCGCAACTGATTGCCGGCTTCTCGGCGCTGTATCCGGGGGTGAAGATCCGCATCCGCGACGGCGAACAACAGGAACTGGTGCAAGGCCTGACCTCGGGCACCTTCGATCTGGCAATCCTGTACAAACACGACCTCGACGCCACCATCGAAACCGAACCGTTGATGCCGGCCCAACGGCCTTACGCCTTGCTGCCGGCGGACCACCGTTTCGCTCAGCTCAAGCAGGTTTCGCTGCGGGATTTGTGTCTGGAGCCGATGATCCTGCTCGACGTGCAACCGAGCCGTACCTACTTCGTCAGCCTGTTCGAAGAACTCGGGCTGTCACCACGCATCGAGTTCAGCTCACCGTCGATCGAAATGGTGCGCGGCATGGTCGGCCAGGGCTTCGGCTTCTCGATCCTGGTGACCCGCCCGCATTCGGAATGCACCTACGACGGCAAGAAAGTCGTGTGCGTCGACATCGTCGAAGATGTCACCGGTTCAGGACTGGTAGCGGCATGGCTCAAACGCGGGCAACTGACCAAACCGGCGCAGTTGTTTGCCGATTATTGTCGGGAGCAGCTGACCGCGAAGGCCAGCCGCTGACCCTTATGTACCGCGCGGTTTGGCCCGAGCAGTAGCTTCAGCCACCAACGGATCATCCGGCCAGTAATGCTTCGGATACCGCCCTTTCAGATCCTTCTTCACTTCGGCATAGGTGCTGCGCCAGAAGTTGGCCAGATCCTGCGTCACCTGCACCGGGCGCCGTGCGGGCGACAGCAGGTGCAGCTTGACCACCTGCCGGCCGCCGGCGATGCGCGGTGTGTCGGCGAGGCCGAACAGCTCCTGCAAGCGCACGGCGAGAATCGGTGGTTGTTCGCTGTAGTCGAGGCGAATCGACGAGCCTGACGGCACGCTCAGGTGATGGGGTGCCTGTTCGTCAAGCTGTTGCGGCAGCGGCCATGGCAACAGATTACGGACGATGCTCGACAGGTCGAGGTTGGCGAAATGGCTGAGGCGCGAGACTTTGCCCAGGTAAGGCATCAGCCAGTCTTCGAGTGTTTTCAGCAGCGTGGCGTCGCTGACATCCGGCCATTGGCTGTCGCCCTTGGCGTCCAGGTCGAGCTGACGCAGCAACGCGACTCGCGCCTGCCACTGGCGCAGTTCCGGGGTCCACGGCAGCAGCTCCAGCCCCTTGCGCCGCACCAGATTGACCAGTGCCTGACTGCGGGCGTTTTCGTCGAGACCGGTCAGCGGCTCGCGGCTGAGGATCAGTTCGCCGACCTTGCGCTGACGCTCGGCGCGCAGCACGCCTTCGCGTTCGTCCCAGTCCAGTTGATCGACGTTGTGCACCTGTTCCGCCAGCACCGAATCGAACAGCGCCGGATCGAAATCCGCCGCCAGATAAATCCGCTCTTCACGCTGACCTTGGCGACTGCCGAGGTCGGCGATGACGATCCACGGTTCCTTCATCAGGCTGTCGGCTTCAGCGAACAATGCCGCACGGCCGTTGGCCAGACGATATTCGGCACCACCGGCACGCCGCTGCTGAGCGACGCGGTCCGGGTAGGCCAGCGCCAGCAAGGCGCCAAGCCAGCGCGGGTGATCCGGGTCGGCGACCGGTTCGCTCGGTTGCCCACGCAGGTAGCCGCGATATTGCCGCGCCAGTTGCCGGGCGCGCTGCACGCCGCCCTGGGCACCACGGGCCGCACGTTCTTCACCGGACAGCAGTGCCAAACGACTGTGAAGATCGGCCCCGGCGCCACGCAAAATGTCGCGCTCGCCGAGCAACGCGGCGACGTCGCATGCCATGTTCGCCAGACCGAGCGCCTGACCGCGCAACAGCAAATGCGCGATGCGCGGATGGGCCGGCAATTCAGCCATGGCCTGCCCGTGACGGTTGAGGCTTTCACCGTCCAGTGCACCGAGGCGCTGCAACAGGTCCTGAGCCTGTGCATAAGCGGCGGCGGGCGGCACGTCGAGCCAGATCAGATCACTCGGCGCCACGCCCCAGCGCCCGAGTTGCAACGCCAGCCCTGCGAGATCCGCCGAAAGGATTTCCGCACTGCCATAAGCCGCCAGTTGTTCGTGCTGATCCTGCGACCACAGGCGATAACACACGCCCGGTTCCAGACGCCCGGCCCGACCCGCACGCTGGGTAGCGCTGGCTTTGGAGATGCGTTGGGTGTCGAGGCGAGTCATGCCGCTGCCCGGATCAAAACGCGGCACCCGCGCCAGCCCGGCGTCGATCACTACGCGCACACCATTGATGGTCAGGCTGGTCTCAGCGATGTTGGTGGCCAGCACCACTTTGCGCTGGCCGGCCGGCGCCGGGTCGATGGCGGCACGCTGGGCATTCAGGTCGAGTTCGCCGTGCAACGGGCAGAGCATCACGTCGCTGCGCTCACCGATGGCGTCCGCCAGTTGCTGATGAACCCGCCGGATTTCCGCCTGCCCCGGCAGGAACACCAACAGGCTGCCGGTTTCATCGTGCAGCGCTTCGAGCACCGTTTGCGTGACACGTTGATCGATGTATTCGCCGGGCTGGAACGGCCGGCCCCAGCGCATCGTCACCGGGAACATCCGGCCCTCGCTGCGCAGGATCGGCGCGTCGTCGAGCAGCCCGGCCAGGCGTTCGCCTTCAAGGGTGGCGGACATCAGCAGAATCTTCAGCGGTTGTTCAGCTCGAAACAGCTCGCGACCGTTCAGACTGAGGGCCAGCGCCAGATCGGCGTCGAGGCTGCGTTCGTGGAATTCGTCGAAGATCAGCAGGCCCACGCCTTCCAGCGCCGGGTCGTCCTGCAAACGCCGGGTGAGAATACCTTCGGTGACCACCTCGATGCGTGTCTTGGGGCCGACCTTGCTGTCGAGACGAATGCGATAACCGACGGTTTCACCGACCTTCTCGCCCAGCTCGCTGGCCAGCCGTTCCGCCGCTGCGCGCGCGGCCAGTCGACGCGGTTCGAGCATGAGAATGGTCTGCCCGTTCAGCCATGCTTCATTGAGCAGGGCCAAGGGCACGCGGGTGGTTTTACCGGCGCCGGGCGGTGCTTCGAGCACGGCTTCGTGGCGTGTCGCCAACGCTTCACGCAGGGCGGGTAAAACTTCGTCGATCGGCAAAGAAATCATGCTGGCTCCCAAACAGAGCGGCGAGTATAACGGCGAACTGCTGAGCGTTCGTCAGGGTCTTAACTTCACACGATGACGCTTCGTTAACAGATGACTCAGGAGATTCCCATGCGCTTACCTTTTCGCCTGATCGGCGGTGTACTGGTTGCCACCCTGCTCACTCAGATCACCGCGTGCGGTTCGATTTTCTATCCCGACCGGCGCGGCCAGATCGACGGCAAGATCGACCCGGCGATCGCCGTGCTCGATGCCGTGGGCCTGTTGTTCTATATCCTTCCCGGCGTGATCGCGTTTGCCGTGGACTTCGCCACCGGCGCGATCTACTTCGAACCGGGCCACACGGCGCAGGTCGATCCGGCCAGGCTCAAGCAAGCCATCGGCCCGGACGGCCAGGTCGATAACATCAAGTTGCAGGCTATTCTCGAAACCGAGCTGGGCCGCAATCTGCCGCTGGACGACCCGCGCCTGATCCAGCACAAAGGCAGCACCCAGCAACTGGCGATGTTCGGCCTGCAACCTGCCGCATAAGGAATTGAAGCACCCATGACCACAAGCCCCGAACACGCCCGCCTGCTGCGGCTGGCGACCCGCGCCTCGGTGGCGGTGGCCTGTACGCTGATCATCGCCAAAGCCATCGCCTGGTGGCTGAGCGGTTCGGTGAGCATGCTCGCCGGCCTCACCGACTCGGCCCTCGATGGCGTCACCTCGTTGCTCAATCTGCTGGCGGTGCATTACGCGTTGCGCCCGGCGGATGACGATCACCGTTATGGCCACGGCAAGGCCGAGTCCTTGGCGGGCATGGCGCAGGCGCTGTTCATTGGCGGCAGTGCGGTGCTGATCGCGTTTCAGGCTTATGAGCGCCTGAAAAATCCCGAGCCGCTTGGTGCGCCATGGCTGAGCATCGGGGTGATCGTGTTTTCCCTGGTGCTGACGGCGGCGCTGCTGATGTTGCAGCATCGGGTCATCAAGCAGACCGGCTCTAACGCCGTGCGTGCGGATTCGCTGCATTACCGTTCGGACCTGTTGCTCAACGGCAGCATTCTGATTGCGCTGGTGTTGGCCGGTTTGGGTTTCGAGCAGCTGGATGCGTGGTTTGGTCTGGGAATTGCGGCGTACATTCTGTGGAGCGCAATCCAGATCGCCCGGGAAAGTTTTTCGGTGCTGATGGATGAAGAACTGCCGGCGGATGTCAGTCAGCACATGCTCGAACTGGCGTGCGGCGTGCCGGGCGTATTGGGCGCGCATGATTTGCGTACGCGGATTTCCGGCAATCACTGGTTCGTGCAGTTGCACCTGGAGCTGCCGGGGGAGCTGACGCTGTCAGTCGCCCACGGCATCAGCGATCAGGCGGCGGATGCCATTCACAAAGCCTACCCGCGGGCCGAAGTGCTGGTGCACGCCGACCCGCAGGAAGTGGTCAAAACCGCCCGGGCTCAGTAGTTGACCTGATAACCGCGACTGCTCAGGCAATTGCCCTGGGCCTGGCGGTAGGCCTGCACCACTTCGGGCGCCGGTTGATAAGTCGCGGTGCGCGGATTGAAGCCGCTTTGCTGCACCGCGTACTGATAGCACTCGTAACCATCGCGCTGAACCTGCTCCGGTGACTGACCGTTGGCCGGATACGCCTCCACGTCATAACCATTGCCGGTCGGCTGCGGTGGCTGCTGTACCGGCGGCTCGACCACCACGTAATCCTGCGTTGCTTCCTGATAGGCGTAGTACGAACCGGCGGCGAGGAACAGCAGCGAACCGCCGATCCACACTTCACGGGCGTAATCCGGCAGGTACTGGATGCGAATCCCGCGTGGCGGTTGGACCACGATGTAACGCGGGCCTTGCGGGCGATACCAGTAGCCGCCGGAGTAGAAATAGTCCTGGCCGCGATACGGCACACGGTAATCACGATCCGGGAAACGGTCGATCACATGACCCGGCCGATACTGCGGGCCAGGGCCCCAGCCGTTGCCATGCCCATCCGGGCGACCCGGCCAGCGGTTGTCGTTGGGGCGGTTGCCGGTCTGCCAGTTCTGGTGATAACCATTCTGCGGGCGCTCGTCGCGGTAGTAACCCTGACGCGGTTCCTGGGTCTGGCGCACGGTGTCGGGGCGCGGCTGGATCGGCAGATCATTGGCCGGCAATTGCGGCGGCGGTGGCGGCTGGCGCACCGGGTTGGGGTTATAGGCCGGACGTGGCTGGTTCTGGTTCTGCCACTGGCCGTTGTTCGGTTGGCCGTGATTCTGCTGCCCGTTGTGCTCGAACTGGCGGCTGTTGTCGCCACGAATGATGTCGTTGTTCTGCCGCTGCGGATTGTTCTGGCCGCGCTGCTGATTGCCACCGCCATGGCCCTGATTGTTGCCCTGATGCTCCGGCCCGCGTCCGCCGCCGTCGGGGCCGCGATTCTGCGGCTCATCCGCCAGCGCTTGCGCACCGACACTCACACACAGCAAACCAACACTGGCCAGACGCCAGATGCGCGACTTCATGGAATTCCTCACTGCGGACTTGAGCCTGAAATTAAGAGGGCGTGTAGCTAAGACCGGGGATGAGTACACCGGGTTCTGCTACAGGTTATCAGTCACGTCATTTATTTATTGAGCAAGAAGAGTCAAATCGCGGGCAAGAAAAAAGGGAGACCCGTCGGCCTCCCTTCTAGAGAACTTCGTCCTGGCTCGACGCTTTTGACGTCGGCTCACCTCACGCCGTCTTCTGGACAGTGTGCAGCTCGGGAGCCGGCACAACCCCGGTGGGGGTGGCGGCCGCGGCGGGCCGGATTGGGCGGGCCGCAGTGGACTGTGTTACCGAGCAGTGATTCTGGTGATAAGAATAGGCCCGGAGCCGCGACAGATGATTGCGAAGATTGCTCAAATAAACATCACTTGCGCAATTTTTAACCCTGGATAGATAATCCGCCGCAATAGTTAAGACAAAGGACCGTTTGATGAGCAAACTCGACCGTTACGACCTGAGTATTTTGGCGGAATTGCAGCGCGACGCCCGCATCTCCAACCAGGAACTGGCCGAGCGCATCGGTCTGTCGCCCTCCCCGTGCTCGCGCCGGGTCAAGCAACTGGAGGACGACGGTTACATCTCCCGTCAGGTCGCCCTGCTCGATCGCAAGATGCTTGGCCTGAGCCTGACCGCCTACGTGCTGATCGGCATGGACCGGCACACGCCGGAGCGTTTCGAGAATTTCGAAGCGGCGATCCGCACCTTGCCGCAGGTGCTGGAATGCAGCCTGGTGACCGGCGTTGATGCCGACTATCAGCTGAAAGTGGTGGTGCCGGACATGGATCACTATCAGAAGCTGCTGCTGGGGCATCTGACCCGGATCGAAGGCGTGACCAGTGTGCGCTCGAGTTTTGTGCTGAATCAGGTGCTCAACAGCACTGAATTGCCGCTGACTCATCTGCGCAGCTGAAATCGACGAATGACTGCGGCACACCGACGCAGGTCAATGCTGCGTCGTTCGCCGCTGGCGTATACTCCCGGCCGCCCTTTCAGCCGCGTAGCGCCGGAGATGCCCGATGGATCCAGCAGTATTTGAAGAATGGATGATGACCGGTCTGGTCAGCATCCTGATCATTTTCATGGGTTTCATCGTCTGGGATCTGGCGAAGAAGTCCAAGGCCGGGCGCTTTGGCTCGTTCATTCTGTTCTTCGTGCTGGGCCTGGGCGTGGCCGCGTTCATCATCAAGAGCGTGGTGATCGGCCTGATCGAGTCCGGCGCCTTATAAGCGCGCCGGCACTTCTTTCCACTGGCCCTGGTCGAGCCCTTCGATCGTCCAGTCACCAATCCTGACCCGCACCAGCCGCAACGTCGGCAGCCCGACCGCCGCCGTCATCCGCCGCACCTGGCGGTTGCGCCCTTCGCGAATCACCAGTTCCAGCCAGGTGGTCGGAATGGTTGCGCGAAAGCGCACCGGCGGATTGCGCGGCCACAGCTCGGGCTCATCCAGTTGCCGCGCTTGCGCGGGCAAGGTCATGCCGTCATTCAATTCGATGCCGTCGCGCAGACGCTGCAACTGCTCGGC
Source organism: Pseudomonas sp. R15(2017) (assembly GCF_002112685.1). Taxonomy (NCBI): domain Bacteria; kingdom Pseudomonadati; phylum Pseudomonadota; class Gammaproteobacteria; order Pseudomonadales; family Pseudomonadaceae; genus Pseudomonas; species Pseudomonas sp. R15(2017). The sequence goes on along the minus strand of NZ_NEII01000008.1, from coordinate 194,214 downwards.
CGTCGGCACGCCTTCGACCTGCACCCAATAGGTTTTCGCCAGCTTGTGCTTGGGGTCGGCGATCCGCGCCTGCAACTGGCCGTCGTTGGTCAGCAGCAGTAAACCTTCGCTGTCGCGGTCCAGCCGTCCGGCCGGATAAATGCCCGGAACGTCGATGTAATCCTTGAGCGTCGCCCGCCCTTCGCCGTCGCTGAATTGCGTCAGCACATCGAACGGTTTGTTGAACAGGATCAGCTTCGGCTCAGCGGGCGGTGCCTTGGCGACACGGCGCGGGGCTGAAGAAGCTGGCTTCGCGCCGGGGCGGCGGGAAGGTGGATGCGGTGGACGGGACATAAGAGAGAAGACATTTAGCGATCAGGGCTGACAATGCTAGTGCCCCGACCGCCAAATGACCACGACAAACCGTTAGCGGAACGGCGGTTCGTCGAAGCTGCGCAGTTTGCGCGAGTGCAGCGAATTGAGTTCGGTGCGCAGCAGATCTACTGCTTCGATGCCGATCTTCAAGTGCTGGCTGACCGCACGTTCGTAAAACGCGTTGGCCGAACCCGGCAGCTTGATCTCACTGTGCAGCGGCTTGTCCGAAACACACAGCAACGTGCCGTACGGCACTCGCAGGCGATAACCCTGGGCGGCGATGGTGCCGCTTTCCATGTCCACCGCCACGGCGCGGGACAGGTTAATCAGCGGTCGCTCCTGAGCCCAGCGCAATTCCCAGTTACGGTCGTCGTAGGTCAGCACGGTGCCGGTGCGCAGGCGTTTTTTCAGCTCTTCGCCTTTTTCTCCGGTGATGTTGGCCGCCGCTTGTTGCAGCGCCAGTTGCACTTCGGCCAGGGCCGGAATCGGAATGTTCGGCGGCACCACGCGGTCGAGGATCCCGTCGCGACGCATGTAAGCGTGGGCCAGCACGTAGTCGCCGATGGTCTGCGACTGACGCAGGCCGCCGCAGTGACCGATCATAAGCCAGCAATGCGGACGCAACACGGCCAGGTGGTCGGTGATGTTCTTGGCGTTGGACGGGCCGACGCCGATGTTCACCAGGGTCACGCCGTGGCCATCGCTGGCGATCAGGTGATAGGCCGGCATCTGGTAGCGGTGCCAGACCACGCCGGCGGCAATCGCCGAGGCTTCGCCATGATCCATGCCTTTTTCGATGATCACGTTGCCCGGCAACACCATGCGCACGAAACGCGGGTCGCGGCGCAGTTGTTCCAGACCATGGACGATGAACTGGTCGACATAACGGTGATAGTTGGTCAGCAGAATCCACGGCTGCACATGGCGCCAGTCACTGCCGGTGTAATGCACCAGGCGACGCAGCGAAAAATCGACGCGGGCCGCATCGAACAGCGCCAGCGGCAGCGGATCGGTGTTTTCCCAGTCGTAGAGCCCGTCGGCGATGCCATCGGTGGCGGCGGACAGGTCGGTACTCGGGAACACCCGCGCCAGTACCGCAGCGGTGACGCCGGAGCCGGCCAGTTCATCGCCCTGCTCGACCACGTACGGGTACGGAATGTTCTGCTCGCTGACCCCGACTTCAACGGTCACGGTAAAGTCATGCATCAGCGGAGTGAGCTGCTCGAGCAGGTATTTGCGAAACGCCGCCGGGTGGGTGACGGTTACGCTGTAGGTGCCCGGCAACTGCACCTTGGCGTAGGCGCGGGTGGTCTGCGGGACTTCGCCCTGGCAGTGATAGGTCAGACGCAGTTCGGGATAACGGAACAGGGCACGTTGCTCGGCGTCGGGCTCGACGCGATCCTTGAGATAACGCTTGAGCGCCGAGTTCAGCGCCGTGGTGGCCCGCTCATGCAGCTCGGCGAGACGATCCACGGCCTGTTCGGCGGTTTGAACGACAATAAACGCTTCGGTCACGATCAGCTTCCTGTGTTCTGACTTGCAGAGCTTCATCTTGCCTGCATCGTGGCGTCACGGAAACAGTGGCGTTGTGGGTTCACCCTAATCTTTCAAACAATGAAGATCCCTGTGGGAGCGGGCTTGCCCGCGATGAGGCCATCACATTCAACATCAAAGTTGACTGACAGGCCGTCATCGCTGGCAAGCCAGCTCCCACAGGGTTTTGTTGTGTCCGGGAGATCTGGATCAGAAACCTTGCGGCGTAGAGCGGGCAACGATGGCTTCGACATCCAGCCCGCGCGGCAACGCGCCGTAGACCCGCCCGCCACCGTTCAGGCGACTGGCGATAAAAGCATCGCTGACCGCCGAATTCCCGGCCTCCAGCAGCAGCTTCGCTTGCAGTCCCAAAGCGATGTCTTCGGTCAGTTGCCGAGCGCGGTACTGAATGTCACTGGTGTCCTTGAACTGCGCCTGCAATTGCTGAATGTGCGCGGCCAGTCGCTTGTCGCCATGACCGTCGCCCAACTCGCTGAACAACACATCGAGCACGCCCGGCTCTTTCGACAAGGCGCGCAACACGTCGAGGCATTGCACGTTGCCGGAGCCTTCCCACGTCGAGTTCACCGGCGCCTCGCGGTACAAACGCGGCAGGATGCTGTCTTCGACATACCCGGCGCCGCCCATGCATTCGGCGGCTTCGTTGATCATTGCCGGCGCGCGTTTGCAGATCCAGTACTTGCCCACCGCTGTCACCAAACGGGCGAACTGCGCTTCATGGCGGTCATCGAGATGATCCAGCGCCTTGCCCATGCGCAGGCTCAGGGCCAGCGCGGCTTCGCTTTCCAGCGCCAGATCGGCCAGCACGTTCTGCATCAGCGGTTGTTCGCTGAGCAGTTTGCCACCGACCTTGCGATGGGCGCAGTGATGGCTGGCCTGGGTCAGCGCCTGACGCATCAGCGAGCTGGAGCCGACCATGCAATCGAAACGGGTCATGGCCACCATCTCGATGATGGTCGGCACACCGCGTCCTTCCTCGCCGACCATCCACGCCAACGCGCCACGGAACTCCACTTCGCTGGAAGCGTTGGACTGGTTGCCGAGTTTGTTCTTCAGACGCTGGATGTAGAACTGATTGCGCGTGTCGTCCGGGCGATGGCGCGGCAGCAGGAAACAGCTCAGGCCCTTGTCGGTCTGCGCCAGCGTCAAAAACGCATCGCACATTGGCGCCGAACAGAACCACTTGTGGCCCACCAATTCATAGGCCTGACCCGGGCCGCTGGCACCGACCGGATAAGCCTTGGTGGTGTTGGCGCGCACGTCGGTGCCGCCCTGTTTCTCGGTCATCGCCATGCCGATGGTGACGCCGGCCTTGTGGGCCATGCCGACATTGCGCGGGTCGTATTCGGTGGCGAGGATTTTCGGCAGCCACTGCTCGGCCAGATTCGGCTGCAAACGCATCGCCGGCACGCTGGCGAAGGTCATGGTCAACGGGCAACCACTGCCGGCCTCGGCCTGACTGTGCAGATAGCTCATGGATGCGCGGGCGACATGGGCGCCGTCCTGTGGATGAGCCCAGGGTAACGACGTCAGACCATGCTCAATGGCGGTGCGCATCAGCTCGTGATACGCCGGATGAAACTCCACCAGATCGATGCGATGACCGTAGCGGTCATGGCTGGCGAACACCGGTTTGTTCTGGTTGGCGAGGAATCCGGCCTCCATCAGCGGCCCGCCGGCCAGCGCGCCGTAAGCATCGATCCGCGACTCGGCCCAGCCGGCGCCGAACCGCCGCGACCACTCCTGCAATGGCAGGTCAATGCGGTACAGGTTGGTGCCGTCCAGCGACGGTGGCTGGTTGGTGACTTCGTGGGTTTCGGCGAACTGATGCAGGTTCATGACGGGGCTCCTTGATCGGCCAGAGCTTCAGTTAAGCACCGCCCCGGAACCGATCAAAGTGTCATATCGGCCTAATTGCCGGCGCTTTCACCCTGTCAGCGACTCAACACCCGTCGCTGCATCGCAACCTGCAGATCCTCGAATTTCACTGGTTTGCTCAGGTAATCGATCGAGCCACCCGACGCGCAATGCTCCCGATCCGCCCCCAGCGCGATCATGAACACCGGCAGATGGGCGCATCCCGGCAGGTCACGAATCTGGCAACACAGCGATGCTCCGTCCAGCGGCGGCAACTGGCAGTCGATCAGCACCGCATCGAAGCGCTCGCGCTGCAAACAGTCGAGCGCCGCCGCGCCGTGGTCGGCGGTGCGCACCCGGAAACCGAGCTTGAGCAACATGCCGCGCATCACCAATTGATTGACGCTGTTGTCGTCCACCAGCAGAACGGTGCAATCCTGCGGCGCGCGCACGGTGTCGCGACTGAACGCGGGCACGGTTTCCACTTCCGGCAGCTCAAATTCAACATCCAGTTGAAAGCGGCTGCCGCTCCCCGGCTCGGAGCGATGGGTCAACTTGCCGCCGAGCAATTCCACCAATTGACGGCAGATCGCCAGACCGACGCCCAGCCCACCGTATTCGCGGGTCATCGAACCGTCGAGCTGGAAGAACCGCTGATACAGCGTGGCCTCGCCCAGATCGGTGAAACCGATACCGGTGTCGATCACCGCGAAGGACAGCGCCAGCCGATTGTCCGTCGACGGTTTGCCGGTGACCCGCAACGCCAGACCGCCGACGCGGGTGAACTTGATCGCGTTGTCCAGCAGGCATTCCAGGCATTGCGCGAGTTTGGCGCTGTCGCCATGCAGGCGATCCGGCAGGGTCGGCTGCACGTCGACCTTGAAGTCCAGCGACTTGCTCGAAGCGTTGCCATCGAACTGCATCCGCAACGCCTCGACCACCCCGCGCAGGCTGAAACTGCCCGGCGTTGCCTTGAGTTTGCCGGCCTGCAACTCGGTCAGCGTGAGGATGCCGTTGACCATGCGCATCATGTCCCGCGCTGAACCGGCGGCGGTCTGCTGGTATTGCTCCAGTTCCGGATCGAGTTCGACGGTCTGCATCAGCTCCAGCGAGCCGATCACGCCATTCATCGGCGTACGCAGTTCGTGAGTGAGGGTCGCGAGGAATTCGTCCTTGAGCTTGTTGCTGTGGGCCAGTTGCTGGTTCAGCACTTCAAGTTTCTGGCCGGCGTCGAACAAGGTCTGCGCCTGTTGTTCGCGCATGGCGTTGATGCGGTCGGCCAGCGCCAGTGACAGTAGCGCCACTTCGATGGCCGAACCGATCTGGCTGGCGTACATGGTCAGGAACACATTCGGCAGCAGGCCCAACACCATCATGGTGTTGACGATGCCGCCGATCAGGAACGCCGACCAGGCAATGATGAAATAACGCGCCACCCGCAGGCCGCGCCACCAGGCCAGGATCCCGGCGGCGAAGATCACTACGGTGAAGGTCAGGGCCAGGGTCGTCGCCAAGCGCAGGGCCAGACCGTAACTGGTCATCAACGACAGGCCGATCACCACGGCGCCAAAAACGATCAGAGCGATCAGCAGGCGATCGAGCCAGCGGCTGTGGTTCCTGGTCTGCAGGAAACTGCGGGCGAACTGGCTGCCGAACAGCCCCGCGCAACCGATGAAAAATGGCGTGGCGGCGTTGGCCCACCATGGATTGTCCGGCCAGAAATACTCGACCGCCGCGCCATTGACCGACAGCTGATAAAGGCCGAACGAGGCGATATAGAAGATGTAATAGAGGTAACTGGTGTCGCGCACGCTGAGGTAGATGAACAGGTTATAGACCAGCATCCCCAGCAGCACGCCATAGATGACCCCCAGCACGTACAGGCGCACCGGCTGGTCTTCGAGGTACGCGGTGCTCGACCACAACGTCACCGGCGCCTGGATCGAGCCTTCGCTGGACAACCGCAGATAGACGGTTCGCTGCTGATCCGGCTTGAACGCCAGGTCGAACAGGTAATTGTTCTGGCGGATCTCGCGACTGGCGAACGGCAAGGCGTCCCCGGTCTGCCGCACCAGACGATAGTCACCTTCCGCATCGGGCAGATACAGGTCGAGATGATCGAGCGGCGGATACGCCAGTTCCAGCAGCCAGCTGCGTTGCGCCGACGGGTTGGTCGGGCGGTAATGCAGGTCGATCTTCAGCCAGAACGCCGAGCGCGAATAACCGGCATTGAGCGTGGTTTTATCATGGGGTTTGAAGTTTCCGGCGGCGGCTTGCGCGCGGACGTCGGCAATGCTCGCCTGACCGCTCGGGTCTTCGAACACTTGCAGGGATCGACCCAGCGGGAGGCTCTGGGTGAACTCGTCGAATTCGACGGCGTTTGCCAGGAGGGGCAAACAGAACAACATCATCAACAAATAGCGCATTGAAGCCCCAGCGTGGCTTGGCCGGTTGTGTCAGGAAGCCCCCCATTCCCTTTGAGATGACGTAAAACCGGTATTACCTGTTATTGGTTTGGATCCACTCTAGCATAGCCGTTGATGGCCATTGAGCACCATGGAAATTTTTCCTACAAAGGCTCTAGAACGGGCGTTCCAGAGCAGAACACCGGACTAGAGCTGTTGACTCGGTCAGATTGTGACAACCGATGCCGTTCCCCGTACCCATGTCATCGGCCGCGCGCTGCGCCACAACACCCGAAAAACAGGTTTGGTGGTAAGCTCGCGCACCATGAATATCTACAGCTCACGCCCCGTTGTCCTCTGTCTCTCCGGCCACGATCCCAGTGGTGGCGCCGGCTTGCAGGCAGATATCGAAGCCCTGCTCGCTCAGGGTTGCCATGCGGCTCCGGCCGTCACCGCCCTGACCGTGCAAGACACGGTCAACGTCACTGACTTTCGCGTCCTCGACCGTGAGTGGGTACTGGCCCAGGCCAATGCCGTGCTCAACGACTCCGAAGTCGCGGCGGTGAAACTGGGCATGCTCGGTTCCCTGGAAATGGTCGACACCGTCGTCGAACTGCTTCAGGCGCACCCGCACTTGCCAGTGGTCTGCGACCCGGTGCTGCGTGCCGGCGGCGGCGGACGCCTGGGCAAGGACGAAGTCGGCTACGCCATGCGCGAACGCCTGCTGCCGCTGTCGATCATCGCCACCCCCAACCTTCCCGAAGCCCGGATCCTTGCCGAACTGCCGGAAGGCACCGCGGACGAGTGCGCTGAAAAACTCCTGCCGTTCATCAAGAACCTGCTGATCACTGGCGGTCACGGCGACGAAACCGAAATCCACAATCGCCTGTACAGCCGCGACGGCCTGCGCGAAACCTTCAAGTGCCAGCGCCTGCCGGGCAGCTATCACGGCTCCGGCTGCACGTTGGCCAGCACCCTCGCCGGCCGCCTGGCACTGGGCGAAAACCTTGCCAGCGCGGTGCGTACCGCGCTGGATTACACCTGGCGCACCCTGCGCGATGCCGAACAGCTGGGCAAAGGCCAGTTCGTGCCGCGTCGCCTGCCGCTGGATTTCTGTTCCTGATGTTTCGAGCCTGAGGTCTGCGCGATGAAACTACGTGGCCTGTATGCCATCACCGACAGCCAGTTGCTGGCCGGCAAGTTTCTGTCTTACGTGGAGGCGGCGCTGGAAGGCGGCGTCACCCTGCTGCAATACCGTGACAAGAGCAGCGACGAGGCCCGCCGTCTGCGTGAGGCCGAAGCCCTGCGCGATCTGTGCGAACGCTACAAGACGCAACTGATCATCAACGATGACGCCGAACTGGCCGCGCGTTTGAACGTCGGCGTGCACTTGGGCCAGACCGACGGCCCGCTGTCGCCAACCCGCGCCCTGCTCGGTTCGAAAGCAATTATCGGTTCGACCTGCCACGCACAGCTTGAACTGGCCGAACAGGCCGCCAAAGAGGGCGCGAGTTATGTCGCCTTCGGTCGCTTCTTCAATTCCAATACCAAACCCGGTGCACCGAGTTGCAGCCTCGATCTGCTCGACGAGGCCAAACGCACCCTGCACCTGCCGATCTGCGCGATCGGCGGCATCACCCTCGACAACGCCGCGCCGCTGGTGGCCCACGGTGTCGATCTGCTGGCCGTGGTCCATGGCCTGTTCGGCGCCGACAGCAGCGCCGAAGTGACCCGCCGCGCCCGCGCCTTCAATGAATTACTAAAAGTCTGAGAGCCCGATCATGTCTCGTTCCGAAACTCTGTTTGCCAACGCCCAGAAACACATTCCCGGTGGCGTGAACTCGCCGGTGCGCGCGTTCAAGAGCGTTGGCGGCACGCCGCTGTTCTTCAAGCACGCCGAAGGCGCCTACGTCACTGACGAAGACGACAAGCGTTATGTGGATTACGTGGGCTCCTGGGGTCCGATGATCCTCGGCCACAGCCACCCGGAAGTGCTGGATGCGGTGCGCAACCAGTTGCAGCACGGCCTGTCCTACGGCGCGCCGACCGCGATGGAAACCGAGATGGCCGACCTGGTCTGCTCGCTGGTGCCGTCGATGGAAATGGTGCGCATGGTCAGCTCCGGCACCGAAGCGACCATGAGTGCAATCCGTCTGGCCCGTGGTTTCACCGGCCGCGACAGCATCATCAAGTTCGAAGGCTGCTACCACGGTCACTCCGACAGCCTGCTGGTCAAGGCCGGTTCCGGTGCACTGACCCAGGGCGTACCAAGCTCTGCCGGCGTACCCGCAGCGTTCGCCAAACACACCCTGACCCTGCCGTTCAACGACATCGATGCGGTTGAAAAAATGCTCGCCGAAGTCGGCCAGGACGTCGCCTGCATCATCGTCGAGCCCGTGGCCGGCAACATGAATTGCGTACCGCCGGCGCCGGGTTTCCTCGAAGGCCTGCGCAGCCTGTGCGACAAGCACGGCGTGGTGCTGATTTTCGACGAAGTGATGACCGGTTTCCGCGTCGCCCTCGGCGGTGCCCAGGCTTACTACGGCGTAACCCCGGACCTGACCACCTTCGGCAAGATCATCGGCGGCGGCATGCCGGTCGGCTGCTTCGGCGGCAAGCGCTCGATCATGGAGCGCATCGCACCGCTGGGCCCGGTCTATCAGGCAGGCACCTTGTCGGGTAACCCGTTGGCAATGGCCGCCGGCCTGACCACCCTGCGCCTGATCAGCCGTCCGGGTTTCCACGCCGAGCTGACCGACTACACCACGCGCCTGCTCGACGGCCTGCAACAGCGCGCCGACGCCGCCGGCATTCCGTTCGTGACCACCCAGGCGGGCGGCATGTTCGGTCTGTACTTCAGCGGTGCCGACGACATTGTGACGTTTGAAGACGTGATGGCCAGCGATGCAGCACTGTTCGGCCGCTTCTTCCACCTGATGCTGGAAGGTGGCGTGTACCTGGCACCGAGCGCCTTCGAAGCCGGTTTCACCTCGATCGCCCACGGCGAAGCCGAGTTGAAACTGACCCTCGACGCCGCTGAGCGCGCCTTCGCCAAGTTGAAGTAAAACGCCCCGCCGCTGACGTTGGCCATTGCCAGCGTCAGCGTTCTCCTACATCCGCACGCCTTTTCCGACACGCCTGCCAAAAATCTCCCATAAAGTGGGCGATATATTTCCCGCGCAGCAGAAAATCGAGTAAAGACTTTGTAAGGATGGCCCTGCTTATTTCATAATGCGCGCTTATTGGATCCCTCGACGGGTCCGCGCGCCCTTCAGAGGTAAGTCGATTCCCATGAACCGCACCGGCCGCACCCTTGCCTTGGGCTGCCTGTTGCTCCTTCAGCCGCTGCTCGCACATGCACAAGCAGGCGGCAACTCGTTGTTGATCCCGGCGATGGGTCGCTGCACCCTCAATACTCAGCCGCAAGATGTCACGCAGGCCCTCGCTGCCTGCCAAAAGGCGGCGGATGAGGGGGATGCGCAAGCGCAATACGAGTTGGGTGAGTTCTACTACGACGGCAAGAACGCGCCGCGCGACCTCAATCAAGCCCTGAACTATTTCGAAAAGGCCTCGCTGCAAGGCCATGCCCAGGCGCAATTCAAGCTCGGCACCATGTTCTTCCACGGTGAAGGCGTGCAGGCCAACAACATTCAGGCGTACATCGTGCTGAAGATGGCGGCGGTCAACGGCGCCGAAGACGCGCTCGACACCGCCGACGAAGTGTCCGAAAAGATGTCCCGCGAAGACCTGGAAACCGCGACCCAGGTGCTCGGGCAAATTTTCCGTAAATACCTGATGGAACTGCAGAACGCCGACGGGCGTACGCCGTTTTCGCCCCTGCCCTGACTAACGATAGCTCTCGCTCTTTGCGTCACCGACGCGGAGCGTCGAAGGCGGCATTCCCACGCAGAGCATGGGAACGATCACTTCCATAAAGTCCGGTTTTACTTCTCAGGCATCGGCATCGGAAACGGCATCACGTTACCAACGCCGCCACGGGCTTCACTGATCTTCGGCGTGCCCAGACGCTCGACCTCGTCGATGCGCACGATCGAGTGCATCGGCACAAAGCTGCGCACCACGCCTTCGAACTGCGCCTTGAGCTTTTCTTCGCTCGGGTCGACGACCACTTGCGTGCGCTCGCCAAAGACGAACTCTTCCACTTCCAGGAAGCCCCACAGATCACTTTGATAGATCTGCTTGGCGTACATTTCGAACACCTGGCCCTGGTTGAGGAAAATCACCTTGTAGATTGGAGCTTCGCGTTTGGTCATGGCGGGCGGACGACATCGGGGTAAAAATGAGGGCGCGAACTATAGCATAGCCACCGGACGCACAGCGGTAGGAACCTGAGGACATGTTCCCTATAATGCGCGGTTCTTTGAACCACGTGACGACCCTATTCCATGGCCAAGAAGCTTTACATTGAAACCCACGGTTGCCAGATGAACGAGTACGACAGCTCGCGCATGGTCGATCTGCTGGGCGAACACCAGGCCCTGGAAGTCACGGCGCGCGCCGAAGATGCCGACGTGATCCTGCTCAACACCTGCTCGATCCGCGAACGCGCCCAGGACCGGGTGTATTCCCAGCTCGGACGCTGGCGCGAACTGAAACTGGCCAACCCGGACATGGTGATCGCCGTCGGCGGTTGCGTGGCCAGCCAGGAAGGTGCGGCGATCCGCGATCGCGCCCCGTATGTCGACGTGGTGTTCGGCCCGCAGACCCTGCACCGCCTGCCGGAAATGATCGACGCCGCGCGCATCAGCAAGCTGCCGCAAGTCGACGTGTCGTTCCCGGAAATCGAAAAGTTCGACCACCTGCCGGAGCCGCGCATCGACGGCCCGAGCGCCTACGTGTCGGTGATGGAAGGCTGCAGCAAGTACTGCACGTTCTGCGTGGTGCCTTACACCCGTGGCGAAGAAGTCAGCCGACCGTTCGACGACGTGATCGCCGAGATCATCCACCTGGCCGAAAACGGTGTGCGTGAAGTGACCCTGCTGGGGCAAAACGTCAACGGCTATCGCGGGCTGACCCACGACGGTCGCCTGGCGGACCTGGCCGAACTGATCCGCGTGGTCGCGGCGGTCGACGGCATCGACCGCATCCGCTACACCACTTCGCATCCGCTGGAATTCTCCGACAGCCTGATCCAGGCCCACGCCGAAGTGCCGGAACTGGTCAAGCATCTGCACTTGCCGGTGCAGTCGGGTTCGGACCGGATCCTGGCCGCGATGAAACGCAACCACACGGCGCTGGAGTACAAATCCAAGCTGCGCAAACTGCGCGCCGCCGTGCCGGGTATCTGCATCAGTTCGGACTTCATCGTCGGTTTCCCCGGGGAAACCGAGAAAGATTTCGAACAGACCATGAAGCTGATTGCCGACGTCGGTTTCGACTTTTCCTACTCGTTCGTCTACAGCCAGCGCCCGGGCACCCCGGCCGCCGATCTGGCCGACGACACCCCGGAAGAACTGAAGAAAGAACGCCTGAACGCCTTGCAGCACCGTTTGAACCAGCAAGGGTTCGAGATCAGCCGACAAATGGTCGGTTCGATCCAGCGGATTCTGGTGACCGATTATTCGAAGAAAGACCCGGGCGAGCTGCAAGGGCGCACCGAGAATAACCGTATCGTCAACTTCCGCTGCGATAATCCGACCCTGATCGGCCAGTTCGCCGACGTCCACATCGACGCGGCGCAACCGCACTCGCTGCGCGGCTCGCTGATCCAGTAACAAATATCAGAAACACTGAGAATTCTGTGGGAGCTGGCTTGCCAGCGATAGCGGTACGACAGGCGACATATTGGTCGGGGCTGATGGCCTCATCGCTGGCAAGCCAGCTCCAACAGTGGCCTGCATTGTTCTTGAGAACAGGCTCATCCATTTAAGAGCTTTCGCACCCACGCCGCTGGCGTTATCCTTCAATTCATCCCAATTGCCCCAGGGCGGCTAAATACGACCTTGAACGCACCCATCGAACCACATCGTTTCATCCTCGAGCCCTTTGAGGCTCGCCGCTTCGCCAATCTGTGCGGGCAGTTCGACGAGCACTTGCGGCTGATCGAACAGCGCCTGGCCATCGAGATCCGCAACCGCGGCAATCAGTTCGAGCTGATCGGCGAACCCAAGCACACCACCTCCGCGGAAAACCTGATTCGCCGCCTGTACCGGGAAACCAAGGGTTCAGAGCTGTCGCCGGATACGGTTCACCTGTTCCTCCAGGAATCGGCCGTCGAGCAACTGGACAACCCCGCCCCCGCCGAAGCCTCCGTCGCCCTGCGCACCAAGAAAGGCATGATTCGCCCACGCGGCTTGAATCAGTTGCGCTATGTGAAGGAAATTCTCGGCAACGACATCAACTTCGGCATCGGCCCGGCCGGTACCGGCAAGACTTACCTGGCTGTCGCCTGCGCCGTCGATGCGCTGGAGCGCGAGCAGATCAGGCGCATCCTGCTGGTTCGTCCGGCGGTCGAAGCGGGTGAAAAACTCGGCTTCCTGCCCGGCGACCTGTCGCAAAAGATCGACCCGTACCTGCGCCCGCTCTACGACGCGCTCTACGAAATGCTCGGTTTCGAATACGTGGCCAAGCTGATCGAACGTCAGGTGATCGAAGTCGCGCCGCTGGCCTACATGCGCGGTCGCACGCTGAACAACAGCTTCATCATTCTCGACGAGAGCCAGAACACCACCGTCGAGCAGATGAAGATGTTCCTGACCCGGATCGGTTTCGGCTCTACGGCCGTGATCACCGGCGACATCACCCAGGTCGACCTGCCGCGCGGCACCAAATCCGGACTTCATCACGTCATCGAAGTCCTGAAAGATGTGCCGGGCATCAGCTTCACCCACTTCCAGCCCAAAGACGTGGTGCGCCATCCGTTGGTGCAACGCATCGTCGAAGCCTACGAGCGCTTCGAGACGCGTTTGGCCGATGAAGCGCCAAAGGATACTCGCCACGATGCTTGAGCTTGACCTGCAAATCGCGACCGAAGCGTCTGCGCCGACCGAAGCCGAGTTCCGCCAATGGTGCGAACTGGCCCTGCGCCAGCGCACAGCCGACTCGGAAATGACCATTCGTCTGGTCGACGAGGAAGAAGGCCGCGAACTGAATCACACCTGGCGGCACAAGGATTACGCGACCAACGTCCTGTCCTTTCCCGCCGAAGTGCCCGACGAGTTTCTCGATATTCCGCTGCTGGGCGATCTGGTGATCTGCGTGGCGGTGGTCGAGCGCGAAGCCGCCGAACAGGGCAAGGAACTAAAGGCCCACTGGGCACATCTGGTCATTCACGGCTGCTTGCATCTGCTTGGTTACGACCATATAGATGACGAGGAAGCCGAGGAAATGGAAGCACTGGAACGCGAGTTGCTTGCCGAATTGGGTTATCCCGATCCGTACGCGGACGACGAAACCGAAACATCCCCTACTGTTACAACAAAGGATTCAGAGTAATCGCTATGAGCGAAGATCGATCGAGCAACGGGCAAAAGTCATGGCTGGGTAAACTGACCCAGGCTTTTGCCCACGAGCCGAAGAACCGCCAGGAGCTGCTTGAGCTGCTGCGCGATGCACATCAGAACAAACTGCTGGACAGCGAAGCGCTGGCCATCGTCGAAGGCGCCATCCAGGTGGCTGACCTGCAGGTTCGCGACATCATGGTGCCGCGCTCGCAGATGATCAGCATCAAGGCGACCCAGACTCCCCGCGAATTCCTCCCTGCCGTGGTCGACTCGGCCCACTCGCGCTACCCGGTCATCGGCGAAAGCCATGACGACGTGATGGGCGTGCTGCTGGCCAAGGATCTGCTGCCGCTGATCCTCAAGGAGAACGGCGACAGCTTCAACATCAAGGACCTGCTGCGCCCGGCCACTTTCGTGCCGGAGTCCAAGCGTCTGAACGTGTTGCTGCGTGAATTCCGCGCCAACCACAACCACATGGCCATCGTCATCGACGAATACGGTGGCGTGGCCGGTCTGGTGACTATCGAAGACGTGCTCGAGCAGATCGTCGGCGACATCGAAGACGAGCACGACGTCGAAGAAGACAGCTACATCAAGCCGCTGCCCAGCGGTGATTTCCTGATCAAGGCCCTGACGCCGATCGAGAACTTCAACGAGTTCTTCGACAGCGAATTCTCCGACGACGAGTTCGACACCGTCGGCGGGCTGGTGATGAGCGCGTTCGGGCACTTGCCAAAACGCAACGAAATCACTGAAATCGGCGCCTATCGTTTCCGCATCCTGAACGCCGACAGCCGTCGGATTCACTTGCTGCGACTCACGCCAATCGCCCGGTAAATTTAAGGACTGAAATGCGCTGGACAACCCGCCCCGGCTGGCCCGGTAATCTGCTGGCCGTGGCGGCCGGTGCAATCACCACTTTCGCGCTGGCACCGTTCGATCTCTGGCCGCTGGCGTTACTGGCAGTCGGCCTGTTCTATGCAGGCCTGCGCGAGCTGAGCCCGCGCCAGGCGCTGGGCCGTGGCTGGTGCTTCGGTTTCGGCCTGTTCGGCGCCGGCACCAGCTGGATCTATTACAGCATCCACCATTTCGGCGGCGCCTCGGTGCTGCTGGCCGGTTTCCTGATGCTGATCTTTACGGCAGCGATTGCCTGGTTCTTCGCCCTGCCCGCCTGGCTGTGGGCACGCTGGTTGCGGCGTAACGAGGCGCCGGTGGCTGACGCACTGGCGTTTGCGGCGCTGTGGGTCGGCCAGGAAGCTTTCCGTGGCTGGTTCCTCACCGGTTTCCCGTGGCTGTATTCCGGGTACAGCCAGCTTGACGGCCCACTGGCCGGACTCGCGCCAGTGGGCGGGATGTGGCTGGTGTCGTTCGTTCTCGCGCTGACCGCTGCACTGATCTACAACGCACCGCGCCTGCTGCAAACCCGCCGCAAAGTCTTCATCGCTGCCGGCCTGGTATTGCTGATCGGGCCATGGGCGGCAGGCATCGCGCTCAAGGGCCATGCCTGGACCAGCCCGGCCGGCGCGCCTCTCACCGTTGCCGCCATCCAGGGCAACGTCGCGCAAAGCATGAAATGGGACCCGGCCGAGCTCAACGCGCAGCTGGCGCTGTACCGCGACCTGAGTTTCCGCTCCAAACCGGTCGACCTGTTGATCTGGCCTGAAACCGCCGTGCCGGTGCTCAAGGAGTCCGCCGAGGGCTACCTGACCATGATGGGCAACTTCGCCGCCGAGCGTAAATCGGCGCTGATCACCGGTGTGCCGATCCGAGAAACGGTCCGTCACGAAAAACGCTTCTTCAACGGCATCACTGTGGTCGGCGAAGGCGATGGCACTTATCTCAAGCAGAAGCTTGTGCCGTTCGGCGAGTACGTACCACTGCAGGACATCCTGCGCGGGCTGATCGCATTCTTCGACCTGCCGATGTCCGACTTCGCCCGTGGCCCTTCCGATCAGGCGTTATTACAGGCCAAGGGGTATCAGATCGCGCCATTCATCTGCTACGAAGTGGTTTATCCGGAATTCGCCGCTGGCCTGGCGGCACGCAGCGATCTGCTGCTGACGATCAGCAACGACACCTGGTTCGGTACCTCCATCGGCCCCCTGCAACACCTGCAAATGGCGCAGATGCGTGCACTTGAAGCCGGTCGCTGGATGATTCGCGCGACCAACAACGGCGTGACCGGGCTGATCAACCCTTTCGGGCAGATCACCGAGCGTATCCCGCAGTTCGAACAGGGCGTGCTGTACGGCGAAGTGGTGCCGATGCATGACCTCACACCGTACCTGCAATGGCGCTCGTGGCCGCTGATCATCCTGTGCGTGGTGCTGTTTGGCTGGGCGCTGATGACCAACCGGATATCCAAGACCCTCTGAAAACCCGCTCACTCCCGCGTTCAGCGCGGGAGTGATCAATCGGTGCTGTCACCCCCTCGGTAGAACAGTGAATAGCCGATCTGCCCCACCGCCTCGTTCATCAACTGCCCGCTTTGCCAGATCGACTTGAATTCCGGCAGCCAGCCGCCAAACGGTCGCGCATTGTCCGTGCCGAGGAAACCGACCGGCGCCGGCACGACTTCGAACCCGGCCTGTTGATAGCTCCACACCGCACGCGGCATGTGCCAGGCCTGAGTCACCAGCACGATGCGTTTGACGCCTTCGGGCAACAATATCCTGGCGCTGAAGGCAGCATTCTCCCACGTGGTGCGGCTCTCCCCTTCCTGCCAGCGCACCGTCACACCGAAGTCATCGCGCAACGAATCGGCCATCAGTTTGGCTTCGGTCGGCGGCGTACCGTAATGCAGGCCACCGCTGGTCAGAATCGGCAACCCCGATGCCTTGGCCAGTCGCGCCGCGTAACGCTGCCGTTCAAGCCCGACACCGGTCGGTTGATCTTCGCCCCAGGCCAGATCGCCGCGCTCGCGACCGGAGCCCAGCACCACAATCGCATCGGCGCGTTGCGCCAGACTTGCCCATGAATCCCGCGCCAGCGGCGGCTCGCGCTCCAGGGCCTTGGCACCCCATTGCACGACCACCGGCAGACTCATCAGCAAGAAGCCGCCAAAACCCAGGGCAAAGCACAGCCCGGCCAGTCGCGGCCGCGAACGTCGCAGCCACCAGGCGACGAGCAGCAGCAACAAGAGAACGCCTGGCGGCAACAGAAGTTGTTTAATGAAATAACGAAAAGGCATCGAGCATCTCCAAAGATGCCCGAAGCCTAAGTGGGTTGATACACCGCGACAACCAGTAGGGTCGGATCCCGTTGAAAAAGATCCGCTTTTTGACCTGCCATGCGTTTACTTGGCCTGCAGAGTCCGCACTTTGACGGCATCTCTGCCGGGTGCCTTGTCCTTGAGCCAGATGACCTTGGCCGAATGGGCAGCATCGAGCTGTTTCACTGCTTGTGACAGGTATCCGTGGGTTTCACGCTCACTGCGATCCAGATAGGCCTTGACCAGTTTGAACTCGGCGGGACTCAAGCCACGCAATTCCAGCTCCAGGGGGCGCTCGTCGCGCAGCCGGCCAGCGGTTTTTGCCGCGTCCAGGGCCATCCCCAGACGATCGATCAACCGCTCGTACAACTCGGGTTTGGTAACGTTTTTTTGCTGTGACTCCACCATCCCTCACCTCATTGAAGATAAGACTCACTCCCCAGTTAGAGCTTAGCTTCGCTGCACAAACCGGCTGCGCGCCGCGACCAACGGCCCTCGCCGCGATTTCGGCCAGTCAAACGGCTGCAATCAGGGTTTCCCTAGGCCAAGCGCGGTCATGTATGCTACGGCGCTTCCTGTAACTCCACTTCCAGCTCGTCCGACATGCCCGGGACGTCGCATTGAAGAGGATTAGGCCACCCCTATCCAGTACAAAAGTAGCCATGCACGAACAATATCAGCCCCGTGAAATCGAAGCCGCCGCCCAATCGTTCTGGGACGAGCAAAAGTCCTTTGAAGTCAGTGAACAACCAGGCAAGGAGACTTACTACTGCCTGTCGATGTTCCCTTACCCCAGCGGCAAGCTACACATGGGGCACGTGCGCAACTACACCATCGGCGACGTGATCTCCCGCTACCAGCGCATGCTTGGCAAGAACGTTCTGCAACCGATGGGTTGGGACGCCTTCGGCATGCCGGCGGAAAACGCCGCAATGAAGAACAACGTGGCCCCGGCCAAGTGGACCTACGAAAACATCGCCTACATGAAATCCCAGCTGCGCAGCCTGGGTCTGGCGGTTGACTGGTCGCGGGAAGTCACCACCTGCAAACCGGATTACTACCGCTGGGAACAATGGCTGTTCACTCGCCTGTTCGAAAAAGGCGTGATCTACCGCAAGAACGGTACCGTGAACTGGGACCCGATCGACCAGACCGTACTGGCCAACGAGCAGGTGATCGACGGTCGCGGCTGGCGTTCCGGCGCGCTGATCGAGAAACGCGAAATTCCGATGTACTACTTCAAGATCACCGCCTACGCGGATGAACTGCTGGAGAGCCTCGACGAACTGACTGGCTGGCCTGAGCAGGTCAAGACCATGCAGCGCAACTGGATCGGCAAGTCGCGCGGGATGGAAGTGCAGTTCCCGTACAACGTCGATTCGATCGGCGAAAGCGGCACCCTGAAAGTCTTTACCACCCGTCCGGACACCCTGATGGGCGCGACTTATGTCGCCGTGGCTGCCGAGCACCACCTGGCTGCTCTTGCCGCCAAAAACAACCCAGAGCTGCAAGCGTTCATCGCCGAATGCAAGGGCGGCAGCGTCGCCGAAGCCGACGTCGCCACTCAAGAGAAGAAAGGCCTGCCGACCGGCCTGTTCGTCGAGCACCCACTGACCGGCGAAAAACTGCCGGTGTGGGTCGCCAACTATGTACTGATGCACTACGGCGACGGCGCGGTCATGGCTGTGCCGGCGCACGACGAGCGCGATTTCGAATTCGCCCACAAGTACAACCTGCCGGTCAAATCCGTGGTGCGCACCAGCTCCGGTGACACCAACCCGGCGCCATGGCAAGACGCCTACGGCGAGCACGGCACGCTGATCAACTCCGGCGAATTCGACGGCCTGGACTTCGCTGGCGCGTTCGACGCCATGGAAGTCGCGCTGATCAAGAAAAACCTCGGCGCCTCGCGCACCCAGTTCCGCCTGCGCGACTGGGGTATCAGCCGTCAGCGCTACTGGGGCTGCCCGATCCCGATCATCCACTGCGATGCCTGCGGTGACGTGCCGGTGCCGGAAGATCAACTGCCGGTCGTCCTGCCGGAAGACGTGGTGCCGGACGGCGCCGGTTCGCCGCTGGCACGCATGCCCGAGTTCTACGAGTGCACCTGCCCGAAATGCGGTCAGCCTGCCAAGCGTGAAACCGACACCATGGACACCTTCGTCGAGTCGTCCTGGTACTACGCCCGTTACGCCTCGCCGCACTTCGAAGGCGGTCTGGTGGAAAAATCCGCGGCCGACCACTGGTTGCCGGTGGATCAGTACATCGGCGGTATCGAACACGCCATTCTTCACCTGCTGTACGCGCGTTTCTTCCACAAGCTGATGCGCGACGAAGGCCTGGTGAGCTCCAACGAGCCGTTCAAGAACCTGCTGACTCAAGGCATGGTGATTGCCGAGACTTACTATCGCCGCGAAGCCAACGGCGCCTACACCTGGTTCAACCCGGCGGACGTCGATCTCGAACGCGACGGCAAGGGCAACGTCACCAGCGCCAGACTGAAAACCGACGGTCTGCCGGTGGAAATCGGCGGCACCGAGAAAATGGCCAAGTCGAAGAACAACGGCGTCGACCCTCAATCGATGATCGACCAGTTCGGCGCGGACACCTGCCGCCTGTTCATGATGTTCGCCTCGCCGCCCGACATGAGCGCCGCGTGGTCCGACTCCGGCGTTGAAGGCTCGCACCGCTTCCTCAAGCGCGTCTGGCGTCTGGCTCAGGCTCACGTCACTCAGGGCCTGCTGGGCAAACTGGACATCGCCGGCCTGAACGACGAGCAGAAAGCCGTTCGTCGCGCGATCCACCAGGCCATCAAGCAGGCCAGCCACGATGTTGGCCAGAACCACAAATTCAACACCGCCATCGCCCAGGTGATGACGCTGATGAACGTGCTGGAAAAAGCAGCACAATCCACTGAACAGGATCGCGCGCTGGTTCAGGAAGGTCTGGAAGCCGTTACGCTGTTGCTGGCTCCGATCACCCCGCACATTTGCCATGAACTGTGGAATCAACTGGGCCACGCCGACCCTGTGATCGACGCCGGCTGGCCAGTGGTGGATGAAAGCGCACTCGTTCAGGACAGCCTGACACTGGTCATCCAGGTCAACGGCAAACTGCGCGGCCAGATCGAAATGCCGGCTGCCGCGACCCGTGAAGAAGTCGAAGCGGCAGCCCGCGCCAACGAGAACGTGCTGCGTTTCGTTGACGGCCTGACGATTCGCAAAGTGATCGTAGTGCCCGGGAAACTGGTCAATATCGTCGCCAGCTAATTGGATCGGGCGTCAGGTGTGCCTGACGCCCAGTAAAACCTTTCGGGCCACAGAGTCGGCCCACATGGTTTCAAGGGGAGCAACACAATGATCAAACGCAATCTGCTGGTGATGGGCCTCGCCGTCCTGTTGAGCGCCTGCGGTTTCCAGCTGCGTGGTACCGGCACCACCGAACTGACGATCAAGGAACTTGATCTGAGCGCCCGCAACGCCTACGGCGAAACCGTGACGCAACTGCGTCAGGTGCTGGAGGCCAGCGGCGTCAAGGTCGTTTCCGGTGCGCCGTACAAGCTTTACCTGTCCGATGAGCAGGAAAGCCAGCGCATCCTCAGCTACGCGGGCGCCGGTCGTACTGGCGAGTATCAGGTAAATACCGTGCTCAGCTACGACATCCGTGGCGACAAGAACCTGCTGCTCAAAAGCGACAAGCTTGAAGTGCAGAAAGTGTTCATCCACGACGGCAACAACCTGGTGGGTTCCGACCAGGAAGCCAACGATGCACGTAACGAGACACGCCGCGAGCTGGTACAGCGCATGATGCTGCGCCTGCAACAGCTGACTCCGGCTCAGCTGGATGCCCTGCAGCAGACCGCCAACGCCCGGGCCAAGGCAGAGGCCGACGCCCTCGAAGCGGCGCAGAAGGCTGAAGCGGAAACCCCGCGTCAGTCGCCGCTCGAACTGCCGCAGCAGTAAGACGTACGGGGCGCTCAGGCGCCCCGTTCGCCGTTTCTTATGAAGCTCGCTCCCGCCCAACTCGGCAAACACCTGCAAGGCGCCCTCGCGCCGGTCTACATCATCAGCGGCGATGACCCGCTGCTGTGTCAGGAGGCCGCCGACGCCATTCGCTCCGCTGCCCGTCAGCAAGGGTTCGACGAACGCCAGGTCTTCGCCGCCGACGCCAATTTCGATTGGGGCACATTGCTGCAGGCTGGCGCCAGCATGTCGCTGTTCGCCGAAAAGCGCCTGCTGGAACTGCGCCTGCCTTCCGGCAAACCCGGTGACAAGGGCGCTGCCGCACTGATCGAATACTGCTCGCGCCCGGCTGAAGACACGGTGCTTCTGATCAGTCTGCCGAAGCTCGACGGTAGCGCGCAGAAGACCAAGTGGGGCAAGGCGCTGGTCGAGGGTCAGCAGACCCAGTTCATCCAGATCTGGCCGGTGGATGCCAACCAGTTGCCGAGCTGGATTCGCCAACGCCTGTCCCAGGCCGGCTTGTCGGCCAGTCAGGACGCGGTCGAACTGATTGCCGCGCGGGTCGAAGGCAACCTGCTGGCCGCCGCGCAAGAGATCGAAAAGCTCAAGCTGATGGCCGAGGGCGGGCAGATCACCGTTGAAACCGTGCAGGCGGCTGTGGCCGACAGTGCGCGTTTCGACGTGTTCGGCCTGACCGACGCGGTGCTCAATGGCGAACCGGCCCACGCTCTGCGCATGCTCGAAGGGCTGCGCGGTGAAGGAGTCGAGCCGCCAGTGATCCTCTGGGCCCTGGCCCGGGAGTTGCGCCTGCTGGCCAACATCTCGTTGCAATACAGCCAGGGCACGCCGCTGGACAAGTGCTTCAGTCAGGCCAGGCCGCCGGTCTGGGACAAGCGTAAACCGCTGATGAGCAAGGCCCTGCAACGCTACTCGGCGCAACGCTGGGCGCAGTTGCTGCTCGAAGCCCAGCGCATCGATGCGCAAATCAAGGGCCAGGCGGCGGGCTCGCCGTGGATGAGCCTGAGCCGGTTGGCGCTGCTGATGGCCGGTCAGCGCCTGACGTTGCCTGCCGAATGAAACTCGGGATCGCGCTCTGCGATCCCGTTTTTTTACCGAGTCCATTTCCTACAGAACATCCCGCCCTCGGTCCTATAGACAGCGGCTTGAGATCGGCAGATTATCTGCCGCGCAAAACCTCACTCAATCGAGAGAATCCTCATGAGCAAAAAGCCATCGAAACATGGCCACAACAAGGCCAAATCCATCGTCGCCCAACCCCTGTTCCGCAGCCGCCAGGAACGACCCACCAAGGGTAAAGGCAGCTACCGCCGCGAAGCCTTCCAGTCTGACAGCTGGGAGGCTTCTTACTTTCTGGCCGCTTGAAGCGCAGCACCCCTTCCTCATGTTAAGGTCTGCACCTGATTTGTATTCCCTGGACCTGTGCATGCCCTTCAGTCTTTCCCGTCGTTGGCCCATTCGCCAACTGATCGCTGCCTCCAGCTTCATACT
Source organism: Pseudomonas sp. R15(2017) (assembly GCF_002112685.1). NCBI lineage: Bacteria > Pseudomonadati > Pseudomonadota > Gammaproteobacteria > Pseudomonadales > Pseudomonadaceae > Pseudomonas > Pseudomonas sp. R15(2017). The sequence continues at coordinate 171,899 of NZ_NEII01000008.1, read as the reverse complement.
GCTCGTCGCCTGCGCGGAAAAACCCACCGCCGCCGACGCTCAACCGCTCAAGACCGTTCCCGTTACCACAGCCCCAGCGGTCATCCCGCCGGTAGTGCCGTCCGGCGACGACCTCGACCTGCAACCGACCCAGACCTTTGCCGAATGGCAGGCTGGTTTCCGCAAGGACGCTCTGGCCGCCGGCATCCGTGCCGACCTGTTCGACCGCGCCTTCGCCAATGTCAGCTTCGATGCCAGCGTGATTCGCGCCGACCGCAGCCAGCCGGAGTTCGCCCGGCCGGTCTGGGAGTACCTGGACGGTGCCCTTTCGCCGTTGCGCGTGCGCAAAGGGCAGGCCCTGATCAGCCAGTACGCCGATATCCTGCAAAGCATCGAACAGCGTTATGGCGTCGATCGCCAGGCGCTGGTGTCGGTGTGGGGGATGGAAAGCAATTTCGGCCAGTTCCAGGGCAACAAATCGGTGATCAACTCTCTGGCCACCCTGGCCTATGAAGGCCGCCGCCCGGGCTTTGCCCATGCCCAGCTGATCGCGGCACTGCAGATTCTGCAACAGGGCGACATCACGCCGGAGAAAATGCTCGGTTCCTGGGCCGGCGCCATGGGCCAGACCCAGTTCATCCCGACTACCTACAACACCCACGCCGTGGACTTCGACGGTGACGGTCGCCGCGACATCTGGGGCAGCCCGGCTGACGCATTGGCCTCCACCGCGCATTACCTGCAAAGCTCCGGCTGGCAGCGTGGCCAGCCGTGGGGCTTCGAAGTCCAGCTGCCAAGCGGTTTCGACTACACCCTGGCCGACGGCGCGATTCGTAAAAGCGTTGCTGAATGGCGGCAACTGGGCGTGATCCTGCCGAACGGCGGCCAGGTGCCGGCCGGCTCCGAGCAACTGTCCGCCGCCCTGCTGCTGCCGGCTGGCTACCGTGGCCCGGCGTTCCTGATCCTCGATAACTTCCGGGCGATCCTCAAGTACAACAACTCGTCGTCCTACGCACTGGCCGTCAGCCTGTTGTCCGAGCGCTTCAACGGCGCCGGCCTGATCAATGGCACCTGGCCAAAGGATGACCTGCCGCTGAGCCGCACCGAGCGGATCGAACTGCAGAACCTGCTCACCGCGCGCAACTACGACGCCGGTGCGGCAGACGGGATCATCGGTGCCAATACGCGCAAGGCGATCCGCAGTGCGCAGCAGTCGTTCGGCTGGCCGGCAGATGGTTATCCGACGCACAAGCTGCTTGAAAGCCTGCGTAACCAGTAAAAGCGTCGCGGGCAAGCCCACTCCCACAGGTTTAGAGGTGATCGCAGTTCTGCGTACAACCTGAAAACCGTGGGAGCGGGCTTGCCCGCGATGACTGACTATCAGGCGATCAGTTTCTATGCCTTGATCACCACATCCTGCTCCAGCATCAATTCCTTCTTCCCCGCATCCAGTCGAACCAGCGCCCCCAACGGCAGCGTCAGGTTCGGATCACAGTGCCCGCTACGCCATCCTGACAGCACCGGAATCCGCAGCGGCTCGAAGGTCTGCTTGAGCAGGCGATTCAGCGCATCGACATCCACCCCCGCAATATCCCCGACCAACACGCCGCGCAATCGGGCCAACTTGCCCGCCAGTCGCATCTGGGTCAGCAAACGGTCGATTCGATACAGCGGCTCGTTGATGTCCTCGATGAGCAGAATCACCCCTTCGACGTCAATTTCATAAGGCGTGCCCAAGGTCGCGGCGATCATCGCCAGATTGCCTCCCTGCAAACGCCCGTGGGCAATGCCGGGCTCCACGGTGGTCAATGGATAGGCCGCCGGATGACTCAGTACACTCCCGGCCTTCAACTGACCGCGCAGCATGGCGAAGAACGAGGTCACCGTCGGCGGTTCCTTGTCCCCCAGCAGATCGGCATTCAGCAGCGGCCCGTGAAAGGTCACGAAACCGGCATAACGACTGATGGCCAGATGCAGTGCGGTGATGTCGCTGTAACCGACGAAGGGCTTGGCATGGCGGCTCAGCAGGTCGTAATCGATGCGATCCAGCAACCTTGGCGTACCGTAGCCACCGCGCAGGCAAATGATCGCATCGACCTCTTCGTCAGCGAACGCCGTGTGCAGATCGTTGAGCCGCACCTCGTCGCTGCCGGCCAGATAGCCATCCTTCTCGTAGACGCCAGGGAACACCCGCAAACCGTAGCCCCGGGCGCGCATCCACTGAACGGCCCTTTCAGTGTCCAGCGTGCCGGGGCCGGCAGGCGCAATGACGCCTATCAGCCCTTCCGACGGCAGCGCGGGCACAGGCTTGTGCGGGAAAAGGGTGTGGGTTGGTCGAACGGTCATCCATGGATCTCCCTGTGTAAAGTCATGCTCACACAGTAGTCAGGAACGGCGACAAACAGAAGGGGCTCCGCCACGCCGCAGGTTGCGGGAAAAGTCAGCAACGAGTGTAGGCCAGACAAAAAAATGCCCGCCGGGCGCTAAACCACGGCGGGCATTTTTTCATTCAGCGCTGAATCAGGAACCCAGCAGCTCGGCCTTGACCAGTTTCGCCTGCTCGTCGGCGTGGTACGAAGAACGCACCAACGGACCGGAAGCGACGTTCTTGAAGCCCATCTTGTAACCTTCCTCGGCGAACCAGGCGAAGGTGTCCGGGTGCACGAAACGCTGCACCGGCAAGTGGCTGCGGGACGGTTGCAGGTACTGGCCCAGGGTCAGCATGTCGATGTCGTGTTCGCGCATGCGCTTCATGACTTCGATGACTTCGTCGTCGGTCTCGCCCAGACCCAGCATCAGGCCGGACTTGGTCGGGATGTGCGGCATCATCTGCTTGAAGCGTTGCAGCAGGGTCAGCGACCACTGGTAGTCCGAACCCGGACGCGCAGCCTTGTACAGGCGCGGTACGGTTTCCAGGTTGTGGTTGAACACGTCCGGCGGCTCGGCTGCGGTGATTTCCAGGGCGATGTCCATGCGGCCACGGTAGTCCGGGACCAGAGTCTCGAGCTGCACGTTCGGCGACAGTTTGCGGATTTCACGGATGCAGTCGGCAAAGTGCTGGGCACCGCCGTCACGCAGGTCGTCGCGGTCAACCGAGGTGATCACCACGTACTTGAGTTTCAGGTCGGCGATGGCGATGGCCAGGCTTTCCGGCTCGTTGACGTCCAGTGGCTTCGGACGACCATGGCCAACGTCGCAGAACGGGCAGCGACGGGTGCAGATGTCACCCATGATCATGAAGGTCGCGGTGCCGCCGGAGAAGCACTCGCCCAGGTTCGGGCAGGAGGCCTCTTCGCAGACGCTGTGCAGCTTGTGCTTGCGCAGCAGGCTCTTGATGCGATCGACTTCCGGCGAAACCGGGATGCGCACGCGGATCCAGTCGGGTTTCTTCGGCAGTTCGGTGGTCGGAATGATCTTCACCGGAATGCGTGCAACCTTCTCGGCGCCGCGCAGCTTGACGCCGGCTTCAACCTTGGGACGCGGGGCCGGGCGCTCGGTCACGTCGAGCGTCGGGATCATGGTTTGCACTGCATCAGTAGTCATATCAGTCGATTCCGCCCGTCAGGGTCGTCTGCTCAGCATAGTCGAGGTGTTTGACGAGCTGCGCGCGCAGCCGGGCACTTACCTCGGCAAATTCAATCGATCCTGCGTGCTCGCTCAGCTGGGTCATCGCCAGCCCGGCATAGCCGCAGGGATTAATCCGTCGAAACGGTTCCAGGTTCATGTCCACGTTCAGGGCCAGGCCATGAAAGGAACAACCGTGGCGAATCCGCAAACCCAGAGAAGCGATCTTCGCTCCGTCGACGTAGACGCCGGGAGCATCCGGCTTGGCCACGGCAGTGACGCCGTAGCTGGCCAACAGTTCGATCAGGCAGCGCTCCATGCGACTGACCAGATCACGCACGCCGAAACCGAGTCGACGCACATCCAGCAGCAGATAGGCTACCAACTGCCCTGGGCCATGGTAGGTCACCTGACCGCCGCGGTCGACCTGCACCACCGGAATGTCTCCCGGCAGCAACAGGTGCTCGGCCTTGCCGGCCTGGCCCTGGGTGAACACCGGCGGATGTTCAACCAGCCAGATTTCGTCCGGGGCCGTGGTGCCACGCTCGTTGGTAAAACGTTGCATGGCCTGCCAGACCGGCTCGTAAGCCATCTGGCCAAGCTCGCGAAAGCCCAGCGTGCCCGGCATCACAGCACCATGTGCACGAAACCGGTGGCCCGCAGTTCGCTGTTGATGTTGTACAGCTGATCCTGGTCGGTCGCGACGATGTGCAACTGGATGGTGGTGTACTTGCCGTTGCTGCTTTGACGCTCGTCGACACGCTCATCGTTGATACTGGCGTGTTTCTTGACGATGTCGATGATCTTGTCTTTGTTGCCGACGCCCGTATCGCTGATCACCTTAACCGGATAATCAACCTGGGGAAATTCGATCTTTGGCGCCTTTACTTCGGTGTCGGTCATGGCGTAACGGCCTCGTAAGCGTAAGCCCGGTAACGAACAAGGCCCCGCTCCGGATCGGAACGGGGCCATGCAGGTCAACTCGAATCAGTTGAACAAGCCGTAGAAGAATAGACGGATGCTATCCCACATGCGGCGGAAGATACCACCCTCCTCGACAGCGTCCAGGGCGATCAGGTCGGCGCTGTGCACCACCTTGTCGTCCAGTTTCACTTCGACTTTACCGATCACGTCGCCCTTGGCGATTGGCGCGGTCAGTTGCGGGTTCATGGTCATGCTGGCAGCGAGCTTCTTCAGCTGGCCTTTCGGCAGGGTCATGGTCAGGTCCTGTGCCAGACCGGCCTTGACCTGGCTGGTGGTACCTTTCCAGACCGGAGCCTGAGCCAGTTCGGTGCCCTTCTGGTAGAAGGTCTGGGTTTCGAAGAAGCGGAAACCGTAGGTCAGCAGTTTCTGGGTCTCGGCGGCGCGAGCCACTTCGCTGTTGGTACCGAACACCACGGCGATCAGGCGCATGCCGTCACGTACGGCCGAAGACACCATGCAGTAGCCGGCTTCGTCGGTGTGGCCGGTTTTCAGACCGTCGACGGTCTTGTCGCGCCACAGCAGCAGGTTGCGGTTAGGCTGTTTGATGCCGTTCCAGAAGAACTCTTTCTGCGAGTAGATCGCATAGTGAGCCGGATCTTCGTGGATGATCGCGCGCGCCAGGATCGCCATGTCGTGAGCCGACGAGTAGTGCTCGGGGTTCGGCAGACCGGTCGGGTTCATGAAGTGGGTATTGGTCATGCCCAGATCGGCGACGGTCTTGTTCATCAGGTCGGCGAAGGCGTCTTCGCTGCCGGCGATGTGTTCAGCCACCGCGACGCTGGCGTCGTTGCCGGACTGGATGATGATGCCGTGCAGCAGGTCGCTGACAGTGACCTGCGAGCCGACCTTGATGAACATCCGCGAACCGCCGGTGCGCCAGGCGTTTTCGCTGACGGTCACCGGGTCGTTTTCACCGATCTGGCCGCGACGGATTTCCAGCGTGGCGATGTACGCGGTCATCAGTTTGGTCAGGCTGGCCGGCGGCAGACGCTGGTCACCGTTGTTCTCCACCAGCACGTTGCCGCTGTTGGCATCCATGAGCACGTAGGATTTGGCGGCCAGTTGTGGTGGCGACGGCATCATCTCGGCCGCGAAGGCGGCTGGCGAGAGGAGCAGCGGGACTAGCAGACACAGGCGTTTGGCAAAGGTGGTGATGTTCATCCGTCTCTCGAAATCGCTAATGGAAACTGCCCTTGCGGGCAAAATTAATCAGATGGCTTTCAGGCTTTGCCCGAAACCTGCCTGCGCGACGATCATGCTGCGTTAAAAACAGATTCGGAATGCTCATGTAGGTCCCCTACACTCCGCTTCCTCACCTGTTTTTGCCTTGCCTGATCGCCGCTCGGCGAGCTTTCGAGCAAACCCTACGAGCATCGCGTGTTCAGTTGCTCACTCCAGTCACCCTTGCCGGGCTTTTGTTCTTCGACGAGCCAACAACCTGGTTCACCCCCCAATCGCTGGTGAACCGTCAATCAAGTCCTACGTTTACTCGGTGACCACACTTGGCGAACCCAGGTTGGCCAGGCGCACGCTGTTCTGTACCTGGGCAATTTCACCCGGCGAACCGATCGGTCCCAGGCGAACCCGGTGCAGGGTCTGCTGATTGCGCACGATCGAGCTGATGAACACCGGAGCGCTCACCATCCCGCTGAGCTTCGACCTCAGGAGTTCTGCAGCGTCCGGGTTGGCGAACGCGCCCACCTGCAGATACTGGCCAGATGCTGGTGCAGAAGCGTTTTTTTTTGCATCGAGCTGGACTGGCACGACGGCCGCGGCGTGTTGCTGCGGCGGCGGAGTCCATTGCTCGACGGTGCCGGCCGAGGCCGTGATCACCGGGGCGCTATTCTGCGCGACTTGCGGCTCGTTGAGCATCAAAGGCGCCGGACGGCCCTTGGCGGCCCACCATTGCTGCGGGTCAATGCCTTCGACCTTGACCCGCGCGGTGCCGATTTCGGCATAACCGAGCTTTTTGGCGGCGGCGTAGGAAAGGTCAATGATCCGGTCCGAGTAGAACGGCCCGCGGTCGTTGACCCGCAGGATCACGCTCCTGTTGTTGTCCAGGTTGGTCACCCGAACGTAACTCGGCAGCGGTAATGTCTTGTGGGCGGCACTCATGCCGTACAGGTCGTAGACCTCGCCGTTGGCGGTGTTCTGCCCATGAAACTTGGTGCCATACCAGGACGCGGTGCCGGAGGCCACGTAGGTCTTGGACTCCTGCAGCGGGAAGTAGGTCTTGCCCAGCACCGTGTAGGGGTTGGCCTTGTACGGGCCGGTGTGCAGGGTCGGCGTTGCATCGGGGATGCGCGACACATCGACGTCCCACCACGGCGCGCCATCCTTGTGAGCCCGGTTGATGTCCAGGCCCGGCTGCGAACGTACGGCGGTGGTCGGCTTCTGGCTTGGCGAACGGCTGGTCGAACAACTGGCGACCAGCACCGCCAACGCAGCGAAAGCCACCAGCTTCAGGGGTTTATTGATAGGCAATGCCCGCATTACTTGACGCCCCGTGCTTGTACCAGCTGTTCAGACAGTTGATGTACGGCCATTGCGTACATCACGCTGCGGTTATAACGCGTGATCGCGTAGAAATTCTTCAGGCCCATCCAGTATTCCGGGCCATTGTCGCCTTCCAGGCGGAATGCGGTGACCGGCATGTCATCGCGCAGCGCATCATGACTCGACCAGCCCAGCGCTCGCAACTCCCCGACGGTTTTCGTCGGCTCGATGCCGGTGGTCAGGCCTTCATCCACCTGCTCACCGCGCACATCCGCACGACTGACCACCGGCTCGCCGGCGACCCAGCCGTGACGCTTGAAATAGCTGGCGACGCTGCCGATCGCATCATCCGGGTTGTTCCAGATATTGATGTGGCCGTCACCGTCGAAATCCACCGCGTAGGCGCGAAAGCTGCTCGGCATGAACTGCGGCAGGCCCATCGCGCCGGCATAGGACCCCTTGAGGGTCAGCGGGTCGACCTGCTCCTCGCGCGCCAGCAGCAGGAACTCACGCAGCTCCTTGCGGAAAAATTCGGCACGGGGAGGATAGTCGAAACCCAGCGTGGACAAGGCATCGATCACCCGGTAATTGCCGGTATTACGTCCGAAAAAGGTCTCAACGCCGATGATCGACACAATCACCTGGGCCGGAACGCCGTATTCCTGCTCGGCGCGGGCCAGGGTGGCCTCGTGCTGGCGCCAGAAGTCCACACCGCGGGCGATGCGTGCGTCGGTGATGAACATCGGCCGGTATTCTTTCCACTGCTTGACCCGTTCGGCGGGCTTGGAAATGGCGTCGAGAATCGCCTGTTTGCGCTGGGCCTCGCGGAACACGGCCATCAGCTGTTCGCCGGCGAAACCGTAATCGCGGGTCATTTCACCGACGAATTCGGCCACCTGGGGCGAGCCTTCGTAATCGCCGGCCAACGCTTCCTGCGCGCTGCCAAGGATGCCTACCAGGCCGAGCCACGGTGCGTATCGTGTCGCCCAGTCACGCATTACTTGCATTGAACTCTTCACCTTATTCAAACCTGTGCGATCCACTTGCGATGGGTATGGATCGACATCAAAACCCCAAACGCTGACAGCAGCGTCACCAGCGAAGTTCCGCCGTAGCTAATGAACGGCAACGGCACCCCCACCACCGGCAACAGGCCACTGACCATACCGATGTTGACGAAAACATAAACAAAAAACGTCATGGTCAGTGCGCCAGCCAACAGTTTGCCGAACAGCGTTTGCGCCTGGGCGGTAATCACCAGGCCACGACCGATCAGCAACAGATAGATCAGCAGCAATGCGCAAATGCCCACCAGGCCGAACTCTTCGCCGAGTACGGCAATGATGAAGTCGGTGTGGCTTTCCGGCAGGAAGTCCAGGTGCGACTGGGTGCCCAGCAGCCAGCCCTTGCCGAACACGCCACCGGAACCGATCGCGGCTTTCGACTGGATGATGTTCCAGCCGGTGCCCAACGGATCGCTTTCCGGGTCGAGGAACGTCAGGATCCGCTGTTTCTGGTAGTCGTGCATGATGAAGAACCACATCGCAACCGACACCGGAATCGCCGCCGCCAGCACGCTGAGAATCCAGCGCCAGCGCAATCCACCCATGAACAGTACGAAGGCGCCACCGGCCAGAATCAGCAGCGAAGTGCCGAGATCCGGCTGACGCACGATCAGGGCGAACGGCACACCGATCAGCAGCAGACTGATACCGACGTGTTTGAGCTGCGGCGGCAGCGTACGTTTGGACAGGTACCAGGCGATGGTCGCCGGCATCAGGATCTTCATGAATTCCGAGGGCTGGAAGCGAATCACCCCGGGGATGTTGATCCAGCGGGTCGCACCCATTGCGTTGTGGCCCATGATGTCCACCACCATCAGCAACACCACGCCGATCACGTAGCCAAGCGGCACCCAGCGCGCCATGAACCTTGGTTCGAACTGGGCGATGACGATCATCGACACCAGACCGATGCCAAACGATGTGGCCTGTTTGGCCAGCAAGTCCCAGCTCTTGCCGCTGGCCGAATACAGCACGAACAGGCTGCCGGCCGCGAGAATCAACAACAGCACCAGCAACGGGCCGTCGATATGCAGACGTTGCAACAGCGTCGCCCGGCGACGCATCACATCCTCGCTGGAGAGCATGCGATCGAAATTATTCATCACGGGCCGTAGCCTCCGCACTGATAGGGCTGGCGTATTCGGCCTTCAACCGTCCGTCCTGATCCAGCAGCCAGGCATCCATGACCTGCCGCACCACCGGTGCCGCGACGCCGGAACCGGACTCACCGTTCTCGACCATCACCGACACCACGATCTTCGGGTCATCCGCCGGCGCGAAACCGACAAACAGGGCGTGGTCGCGGTGGCGCTCCTGAACCTTGGAACGGTCGTATTTCTCGCCCTGTTTGATCGCCACAACCTGCGCCGTACCCGACTTGCCGGCGATCCGGTATTGCGCGCCGATCGAAGCCTTGCGCGCGGTGCCGCGGGCACCGTGCATTACCTGCTGCATGCCGTGGTTGACCTTGTTCCAGTCGGACGGGTCGCGCAGGATGATGTCCGGCATCGGGTTTTCATCCTTGGGCTTCTCGCCTTCGATGGTCTTGGCCAGATGCGGGCGGTTCCACACGCCCTTGTTGGCCACCAGCGCCGTGGCCTGGGCCAGTTGCAGCGGGGTCGATTGCATGTAGCCCTGGCCGATCCCGAGAATCAGGGTTTCGCCGGGGAACCACGCCTGACGCCGGGTCGCGCGTTTCCACTCGCGGGACGGCATCAGGCCGGGGGATTCTTCGAACATGTCCAGCGAGACCTTCTGGCCGATGCCGAACTTGTTCATGTAGGCCGACAACCGGTCGATGCCCAGCTTGTGTGCCAGGTCATAGAAGTAGGTGTCGTTGGACCGCATGATCGCCGTGTCGAGGTCGACGAAGCCGTCCCCGGTGCGGTTCCAGTTGCGGTACTTGTGATCGTAGTTGGGCAGCATGTAGTAACCGGGGTCGAACACCCGGCTCGACGCCGTCACCACGCCCGCATCGAGACCGGCAATCGCCACCGCCGGCTTGATCGTCGAACCCGGCGGGTACAGACCGCGCAGCACGCGGTTGAACAGCGGCCGGTCGATCGAATCGCGCAGCTCGGCGTAGGCCTTGAAGCTGATGCCGGTGACGAACAGGTTCGGGTCGAAGCTCGGCTGGCTGACCATCGCCAGCACTTCGCCGGTTTTCGGATCGAGCGCCACCACCGCGCCACGCCGACCGCCCAGCGCAGCCTCGGCAGCTTCCTGCAACTTGATGTCGAGGCTCAGGACAATGTCCTTGCCTGGCACCGGATCGGTACGTTTGAGCACGCGCAGGACGCGGCCACGGGCGTTGGTCTCGACCTCTTCGTAACCCACCTGACCGTGCAGCTCGGCTTCATAGAAGCGCTCGATGCCGGTCTTGCCGATGTGGTGGGTGCCGCTGTAGTTGACCGGATCGAGGGTCTTCAGCTCTTTCTCGTTGATCCGCCCCATATAGCCCACCGAGTGCGCGAAATGTGCGCCCTGCGGGTAATGACGCACCAACTGCGCGACCACCTCGACGCCCGGCAGACGGAACTGGTTCACCGCGATCCGGGCGATCTGCTCTTCGGTCAGTTCGAACAGGATCGGCACCGGCTCGAACGGCCGGCGGCCCTGGCGCATGCGTTTCTCGAAGATCACCCGGTCTTCCGGCGTCAGTTCCAGCACTTCGACGATCACGTCGAGCACCTGCTGCCAGTCGCCGGAGCGCTCGCGGGTCATGCTCAGGCTGAAGCTCGGACGGTTGTCCGCCACCACCACACCGTTGCGGTCGAAAATCAGGCCACGGGTCGGCGGGATCGGCTGGACATGCACCCGGTTGTTTTCCGACAGGGTCGAGTGATATTCGTACTGAATCACCTGCAGGTAATACAGCCGCGCAATCAGCACGCAGATCAGCGCCACCACCGCAATTGCACCGAACACGACGCGACCACGCACCAGACGGGCGTCTTTTTCGTGGTCCTTGATGCGGATCGGCTGAGACATGAGGGCGGATTACTTGTGGTAAGGGTGGCCGGACAGCACGGTCCAGGCACGATACAACTGCTCGCCGATGAGGATGCGCACCAGCGGGTGCGGCAACGTCAGCGGCGACAGCGACCAGCGCTGATCCGCGCGGGCACAGACTTCCGGCGCCAGCCCTTCCGGGCCACCGACCATGAAGTTGACCGTGCGCGAGTCCAGGCGCCAGCGATCGAGCTCGACCGCCAGTTGCTCGGTGCTCCACGGCTTGCCATGGACCTCGAGGGTGACGATCCGCTCGTTCTGCCCGACCTTGGCCAGCATGGCTTCGCCTTCCTGACGGATGAAGCGGGCCACGTCGGCGTTCTTGCCACGGGTATTGAGCGGAATTTCCACCAGTTCCAGCGCCAGCTCGGACGGAAGACGCTTGGCATACTCATGCCAGCCTTCTTCCACCCACTTGGGCATGCGTGAACCGACGGCGATCAGTCGCAGTCGCACAGCAATCCCTTACAGCTGGTCTTTGTTGAGCTTGGTGAAATGCTCGTGGGTGTTTTCCGGGCTGTGGTGCTTGGCGTCCGCCGCACGGCTTTGCTCGGCACCGGCCCACAGGCGTTCCAGGTCGTAGAACTGACGTGCCGAGGCAGTCATCATGTGCACGATCACCAGGTCCAGGTCCAGCAGCACCCAGTCGCTGTCGCCCTTGCCTTCTTCGCCCAGCGGCCTGGCGCCCTGCTTTTTCACTTCTTCGCGAACCTTGTCCAGCATCGCGTTGATCTGGCGGTTGGAGGTACCGGTGGCGATGATCATGTAGTCGGTGATGCTCTGCTTGTCGCGCACATCAATGATCTGGATGTCCTGGGCCTTGACGTCTTCCAGGGCTGCAACGGCCACCTTGACCAGTTCGTCGCCCTTCAGCGGTTCGTTGGTGTTGACCGGTTCTGGCAGCGGGGCGCTCTTGAATGTGCCTTTGCGCTTTACTTTGGTTTGGTCTTTGTCAGTCATATAAAACTCGTTTTGCTCATATTTTCGGCGGCTTGGCGACACGTGGATTCGTATCAGTGAAGCACGCCTTGTTCAGTTCGACGCACGGTACAGACCGTGCGCATCGATGTAGGCCAGGACCGCGTCGGGCACCAGGAAACGTACCGACTTACCGCTGGCCAGCAGTTGACGGATCTGGGTGGCGGAAACCGCGAGCGGTGTCTGCCAGACGAATGCAATCTGTCCGCTCGGCCCCTTCAGGGCCAGCGGGTCGCTCACCGAACGCGCTGCCAGCAGGTTGCGCAAGGCATCCGGCGGTTCGCTGTCGGCGTCCGGGCGCTGTAGCACCAGGATGTGGCAATGCTGGAGCAACTCTTCCCAGCGATGCCAAGTGGGCAGGCCGCAGAATGCGTCCCAACCCAGAAGCAGAAAAACCTGGGTCTCGGCGGCCATTTCTGCCCGCAGCGACTCCAGGGTATCGATGGTCCAGGACGGCTTGTCCCGCTGCAATTCGCGGGCGTCCACCACCAGCGGAGGCACACCGGCCACCGCACATTCAACCATTGCCAGCCGATCCTGCGCCGACACTTGCGGCGTATCGCGGTGCGGCGGCCGGGCGCTGGGCATCATGCGCAGCTCATCGAGCCCCAGCGCTTCGGCAACTTCCAGCGCACCACGTAGATGGCCGACATGCACCGGATCGAACGTCCCGCCCAGCACACCAATGCGCCGGGGACGGGATTGCTCGCCGGGTTTCGGCGCTTTCAGGTCGAGGTCGGACAAGTCAGACCGTCGCCTGGCCGCGTAACTGGCCATCACCGACCACGATGTACTTCTCGCAGGTCAGTCCTTCGAGGCCCACCGGGCCACGGGCGTGCAGCTTATCAGTAGAAATGCCGATCTCGGCACCCAATCCGTATTCGAATCCGTCGGCGAAGCAGGTCGGGGTGTTGATCATCACCGATGCCGAGTCGACCTGAGCCACGAACTGGCGGGTGTCGGCGAGGTTTTCGCTGACGATCGAGTCGGTGTGATGGGAGCCGAAACGGTTGATGTGCTCGATGGCCTGATCCAGGCCATCCACCACGCGGATCGACAGGATCGGCGCCAGATATTCGGTGCTCCAGTCTTCTTCGGTCGCCGCTACGGCTTCGATGATCGCCCGGGTGCGTTCGCAGCCACGCAGCTCGACGCCTTTGTCGCGGAACTGTCTGGCCATCGACGGCAGGAAATCCTTCGCCACACGTTGATCGACCAGCAACGTTTCCATCGCACCGCAGATGCCATAGCGATAGGTCTTGGCGTTGAAGGCAATGCGCTGGGCTTTCGGCAGGTCGGCGTGTTCACTGACATAGACGTGGCAAATGCCGTCCAGATGCTTGATTACCGGTACACGGGCGTCACGACTGATGCGTTCGATCAGGCCACGGCCACCGCGCGGCACGATCACATCGACGTACTCGGGCATGGTGATCAGCGCGCCAACGGCGGCGCGGTCGGTGGTTTCCACCACTTGCACCACGGCGGCCGGCAGTTCGGCTTCGGCCAGCCCGCGCTGGATGCAGGCGGCAATCGCGCGGTTGGAATGAATCGCTTCGGAACCGCCGCGCAGGATGGTCGCGTTGCCAGACTTCAGGCACAGGCTCGCAGCGTCAATGGTCACGTTGGGACGGGATTCGTAGATGATCCCGATCACGCCCAGCGGCACGCGCATCTTGCCGACCTGAATGCCCGACGGACGGAAGCTCATATCACGGATAGCACCGACCGGATCCGGCAGCGCTGCGACCTGACGCAGGCCGACGATCATGCCGTCGATGCGCGCCGGGGTCAGTTCCAGACGTTCCAGCAGCGCCGGCTCCAGACCGTTGGCGCGACCGGCGGCCAGATCCTGTTCATTGGCTGCCGCAAGCTCGGCGCGGGCGGCGTCCAGGGCATTGGCGGCAGCCAGCAAGGCGCGGTTTTTCTGCGCGGTGCTGGCACGGCCGATGACGCGGGAGGCTTCGCGGGCGGCGCGACCCAATCGGGTCATGTAGTCAAGAACGGACTCAGTCATGGTCTGCTGGGGTCTTGGCAAAGAGGAAAGCGGCAGATTATAGCTGTCGCGTCCCGGGACTAACAGCGGTGACGGGCGGATGGTCGAAATGGACCACGATTTGCCGACGTTCAGCCGGGATTAAGCCTTGAATTGTTATCATCACGACCTCCTCCGCCTGGATAAACCCTGTTTGCCATGTCCAACCTGATCGTTCGCGCCACGTCCACGCGCCAGCCTGTCGGCCTTGCGGACGCTTTTTTTGACCGTGACGCCCAGACACTGGCCCGCGATCTGCTCGGCAAAGTCATTCGCCACCGCGTCGGCGATTTGTGGCTCAGCGCCCGAATCATCGAAACCGAGGCCTATTACTGCGAGGAAAAAGGCAGCCACGCGTCCCTCGGCTACACAGAAAAGCGTAAGGCTTTGTTTCTGGATGGCGGCCACATCTATATGTACTACGCCCGTGGTGGCGATTCGCTGAACTTCAGCGCCCAAGGCCCCGGTAATGCGGTGCTGATCAAATCAGCCTATCCGTGGGTCGACGAGATCAGCGGCCCGGCCAGCCTGGCGCAGATGCTGTTGAACAATCCCGATGCTCAGGGTCGCCCGCGTCCCACGCAGAAGCTCTGTGCCGGACAGACCTTATTGTGCAAGGCGCTGGGGCTGAAAGTGCCGGTGTGGGACGCCAAGCGCTTCGACCACGAGATACTGCTGGTGGAAGACACCGGCCCCGCGCCGACCCACGTGATTCAGACCACCCGCCTGGGCATTCCCCATGGCCGCGACGAACACTTGATGTATCGCTTCGTCGATGCCGCCTATGCCCAGTGGTGCACGCGGAACCCGCTGCGCCGGGGTCAGGTCGAAGGTCGCGATTATTTTCTGCTGTGAATGCACATCCTGCGGCTCGCCGTTCAGGGACATCAATGAAATGGAGTGGTTTGTATGGGCCCATGGCTCGATAGCGTGACCGGGTGGCTGGCCGCCAATCCGCAGTGGCTGGCCGCCGCCGTGTTCATCGTGGCCTGCGTGGAATGCCTGGCGATTGCCGGGTTGATCGTGCCCGGCACAGTATTGCTGTTTGCCGTAGCAGTGCTGGCCGGCAGCGGTGCACTGTCGTTGAGCGAAACCCTGTTGCTGGGCTTTCTCGGCGGGATTCTCGGCGATGTGGTTTCGTATTTCCTCGGTCGCCACTTCCACCAGAATATCCGGCGCTTGCCGGGGTTGCGCCATCATCCGGAATGGATGGCCGGCGCCGAAACCTATTTCCAGCGCTACGGCATCGCCAGCCTGCTGGTCGGGCGTTTCATTGGCCCGTTGCGGCCAATGTTGCCGATGGTCGCCGGGATGTGCGACATGCCCTTCCCGCGCTTCGCCGCCGTAAGTCTGCTGGCAGCCGCCGGCTGGAGTCTCGCCTACCTGCTGCCGGGCTGGGCCACCGGGGCGGCGATTCGCCTGCCACTGCCGGAAGGTTTCTGGCTGCAGGCCGGGATCGTTGCCGGCAGCATCGCCGTGATGGTCGGCCTGAGCGCCAACAGCAGCCTGCGCCGCCATCGCCGGGCCGCGATCTGGATCGGCAGCATGAGCCTGTTGATCCTGATCGGCTTGTTCATCGGTTACCCATATCTGACCGCCCTCGATCAGGGCGTCATGACCCTGGTACAGGAACACCGCCGCCCGGCGCTGGATGAGGTGGCAGTGGTTTTCACCCTGATCGGTGAATTTCGCAACATGCTGTTGTTCAGCGCCCTGCTGACCGCGCTGCTGTTGCTGTGCCGTCAGTGGCGCCATGCGATTTTCGTGGGCGGCACCCTGCTCGTCACGGCCCTGGCCAACACCGGCACCAAAATGTTCTTCGCCCGGGGGCGCCCGGAAGTACTGACTGATCCGCTCACCAGCTACAGCATGCCCAGCGGCCATGCGTCCGGATCGTTCGCGCTGTTCCTGGCGCTCGCCGTGCTGGCCGGACGCGGGCAGCCGCCGCGCCTGCGCCTGACCTGGCTGTTGCTCGGTTGTATACCGGCGCTGGCCATTTCCCTGTCAAGGGTGTATCTGGGCGCGCACTGGCCAACCGATGTCCTGGCCGGCGCCATGCTCGCTGCCTGCGTGTGCGCGGCGGGTCTGTGGTTCAGTCAACGCCAGGCACCTCTGGGTGCGATGCCGCAGAAAGTCTGGTGGCTGATATTGCCGGCGCTGGTCGCCCTGTTTGGTTTCTTCGTCTTGCGGCACCTGCCACACACCTTGTTGCGATATGCCTACTGAGCCTGCGCTCCACGCTGAGCGGCGCACGCCTGGGCGGTGAACGCCGGCAAACATTTGGCAAAGTAAAAGCTCATGAACAAGTCCGTGCCCCATGCCACATTCCGGCAGCTGCACCACAAACGGACTTGTGAAAAGAGCGATGACTTTGATGAATCAACCGATCCACCCACTTCGGGCTGACCGACCGTCAGCGCCAATCAAAATATCCGACCCGACCGGCCAATCGGATCAGGCCATCCGGAACAGCCCCTCGCACTCGGGAAAAAAGCCGGGGCTCGCGGACCTGGACGCCCTGTTCGGTCCGTTGCGCATCGGTGAATACAGCGTCAGTCGCCAGACACTTCAAGCATTGGGTGGACGGGTCAACGGGCAACCCCTGTCGCCGACCACCACCTACTTTGCCGAACCTGACCAGGCATTCATCGATGCGCTGGAATTCGATACCGTTCAGATGGAACAACGGATGCGCTCCGTGCCCTCGCCGGAAAACCACCAGATCCCGCCCCTGCTGTACGAAATCGTCACCCAGCGCTCCCCCGATGCGGCACCGCTCATGCGCGAAATGCCCACAGGCGAGTTCGCTGACGCCATGAACAAGATCAATCATTTGCTGAACGCCACCCAACGTCTCGACATTCGTCGGGATCCGCTGCCCGAGTACTTGCCGGACTGGGTCGACAAAGCCAAAAGTCGCGGAATGACCAGCATGGGCGTCGGAATGCAGGCGTATGGACTCTACAGCGCTTACATCGGGGCTATCGATGCCCTGAAGAAAGGCGATACGCATGAAGCGCTGATGAACGTTGGCGGAGGCGCCGCGGAAATCACCTCACTGGGCGTCGAGTACGCGCTGAGCAAGAGCGGGGAGCAAATGCTCCGTCAGGGGTCAATGGCCTTCGAACAATTCGGCAGGACGTCCATGGGCAAGTGGCTCTGTCGCGGGGCCGGGTTGATCGCCAGCGTGCTGACACTGCCGTTCGATATCTACGTCGCGATCAAATCCTTCAACGATGCCGCCAAGACTCAGGGCAAGGAAGCACAGGATCTGTATGTGACGGGCGGGCTGAGCGTGTTCAGCGGCGCATTGTCCCTGGCACTTGGCTGTGCGGCATTGGCGGGTTTCCAGGCAGCGGGCCCGGTGGGGATTGCCGCTGCCGCAATAATGATCGTCGGGGCCAAGATCTATGGTGCCGTGCGAGCCGTCGACGACATTGACGATTACATCGAGCTGACGGTGAACGAGCGCTGGCGCGCCGGCTGGTTTGCGTTCACCGGACAGGATCAGGACAAGGCGCTCATGGATCGATTGCTGATCGCCAGGACCACCGCCGACTATGCCAAAGCCCTGAAAACTCGCAGCCTGAATTGGCTGAACAGTGAATTCAGGGAAACCGTCGATGTGATTGTCAACGGTCGATTTGAAGTGACGCTGCAACCCACCCGCCTCTATCGCTATCAATGGGACAAAGACAAGGGTGAAACGCCCTGCACCCTCGAAAACCTGCCTGTCATCAAAGATACGGACGACTCATATGACGCGCGTGAGGGCTTACCAGATTCGGACTACGTCGTCTCCATAACCGCAAGTGACCCTGCCAAAGGGGTTTTCTGGAATCTGGGCGGTGGCCATGACACGGTGCAGGGCATTCAGGAAAAGCCGAATTTCTTCAGCTACACCACAGGCCGGAAAACCCTCAGTGGTGGCAACAGAAACGACTCCTTTGTATTTCAGTCGGCATCAGAAGCACTCTCATACGATCCGATCAGGGCCAGCGAGCTGTCGGGTGGAGACGGAATCGATCTGTTGTGGCTTCAAGGTACGCACAGGCACCTGGATCATGTCCTCGCCCCACCCCGCCACCTCGGTTATGACATAGACCTGAAAAACGGCAAGCTGTCGCTGCGCCCCGTGAACCCGATGTCAGAGCCGGTGCTGCATTCGACGCTCGAGTCCATCGAAAAGGTCGAAACACTTGCCGGCGCAACCAATCGGGTCATCGGCTCCGATCAGGCGGACAGCATTGCAGCCAATGGCAACGATCACGTCGATGCCGGCGCCGGAAATGATCAGATATCTGTACGTGGCCTGCATGTCACCGTCGACGGCGGTCGCGGCAGTGATACCTATTATCTCGATCCGATGAGCCTCAAGGTCTCCATCACCGAGGACGGCCTGGAGCCGAGCAAGGTCTATCTGGGGGTATCGATGGAAGCCATCCAGCGCTGGTTCATCCGGGATAACGCGCTGGTGATCGAGTCGCTTCGAGACGATGATCCGCGCTCGCCCAGGCGCGAACTGATACTGGAGAACGCTTACCGGCCCCTCGATGGCAAACGCATCCTGCACCACGACAAATGGGCGTTCATCACCCAGGACGGTTTCCATTTGCAACCGGATTGGCCTGGCGAGATTCCGCAGCACGGCGATCTGCCCATCAGTGTCACCCTCCTCACATCGGGCATACCCAAGGCATCTCCGGTGCAGATCAACGATCATCCGCACGTTCTGGCAGCTCGGGCACAGTCCCACTATTTCGTCTCCCGCCAGACCCGTCGCGCCGCCCTGATCGCCCCGAAAGACAGCCTACCGTCGCACAGCACCGTGTATGTCGATTTCGACAGCGAGGAAATTGTCAGCGTCCGTGCCACTTACGTGGTGAGCATCACGGAGATGGAGGCGTTCACGTTCCTCGATTACGACAATGTCCATTTCACCCTCACCTTCGCTGGAGGGGCCCGGCTCTCGTTGCATGCAAACGTGACAGGAAGTCAGGATCGGAAGACTGACATGGGCGCCGGTAACATGGCCGCCGGGTGGGCAATGAATCATCCCTTGACCCTGGTGATGCGTGATGGTGTTTCCTATCACCTGGACTTTCCCCGGAACGACTATCTGGAGGATGCAAAAAATCCGGGGTACCGGGTCATCGAAAGCCGTGCCTCACTGCGCGAGCGGGCCGGCCGATACCTGTTCGTCAGTCCCTCTGTCAGCAAGCGCTCCCTGAAGAACACGCCGCAACGGGTCGACTTTCTGGCCACCGAGCACAACGCAACCTATTGGCTGGAAGGAAGATCGGCAAGCTATGAGCTTTTTCTCGCGAGCAATCTCTCCATCCGTCTATCCACCGCCGACGCTGACGCCAGACTTTCCGGATCCTCCACCTGGCTGATTCATACCCACCTTTTGCAGGAGAAGGTCACCCTTCGCGACCTGAGCATCAACAACGACCTGATCAAAATCGGCAGTGTTCACCTTCACCTGCCGGACAGCAACGATCCAGGACTGCCACTGGAAACCGTCGAGGTGGCGATCTCGTCCGGGAACCGTTACCGGATCAATGCCCTGTTCGAGGTGATTGGTCTCTGCGCTGCGGATGCCCGGGCCTACCCGACAATTGATGCCCTGGTTCAGGACGTCATTGACCATCAGCGTCGCGACGAACTTGAAAGCAATGATGTGCAGGTCCTGAATCTGCGTCTGCGCGATGGCGACTCCGACCGGATTTTCTACAACGTAGCCACCGACAGCTGGAGGCTCGCCAGCGACCCGTCCCGGGTGACATCGATCGAACACCTGTCCATCGTCAAGGAATGACACCATGCGCCCCAAATCACCCCCACTGCCGGCAGTGTCCAGGATCAACACATCTGCCGACCCGTCACTGCAACCTCCCCGGCTGCGGCCAACGAGTCAGGCCCCACAATCACCTGATTCACTTTCCGGTCCGTTCATATCGGGCAATCGAACCCTGGGGCATCAACTGCCACCCGCAGCGACACCCGTTCCGCCAGTCGTCAAAGTCTCGGACCAGCCTGAGGTGCCCCGGGCATCGGCAACCCTGTTGAGCGACTATCTGTTGAGCCCCGGCCTGCTGCGCAACATGCAACCGGCCAATGAAGAAGGCTTGCGCTATGTCGTCGGACGCAAGTTCGTCGATGTGAAAAACCACGGCACCGTATATGTGGAGTTCGATCCGAACCTGGGCACCTATCGGGCGATGGATCTGTACAGGAAGCTGGCACCGGGACCTGCACTTTACAGAAACATCGACGAATCAACCTGGAGCCCTGCTCGACAGATCGATACCGTCCATCCGCTCAAGCGCCCGCATCCGGATATTCATGACGCTGAAGCGGCGGTGCCTGCAAGGCAGCCGCGAATCACATTGATGCCCGCCCGATTGAAAGCCACGACGTCCGAACTGCTGGATACACACTTCGCACGGTTGTACCCGCAGATGACTCAAGCGGAACGGCTCATGGAATTGCGCTCGTACAATCTATCGCCTCTCCAGCACGTCCGGCTGCGCGACGACCTGGCCGCCCATCCATCAGCGCTTCCGCAATGGCTCGCAGAGCACAAGCGCCGCTCACTGAACGCAGACGACCCAGCCCGCTATGAAGCACTGCATCAGGAAATAGAACCCCTGCTTCGACCACTGAGAAACGGCAGGTTGTTGCTCAGTCATTTGGGCGACTACGGCGATTTCAGCGAGAGCGTCAGTGGTGAATTCCTCGACGGATTCCTTGCAAGGCTGGGCTACCTGCGCAACGGCAGCGACGTCCTGTACCGCACAGACATCCCGGCCCTGTTCCGGGCCGATGAACGGACGCCCTTTGAGTTCTACAACGATGACCGGATGTTGCCGCGACTCAAGCATCCTCGTGGAGCAACCACCGAGAAACCGATCAGCGCAACCGTCAGTCTGAAGCGGGTTGAGCGATATGCAGGCAGAGGCACGGGCTCCCCCGATCCGGAGTATCTGCTCTACAACAACCAGAAAAACAAATACCCCGGACGCAAGCCCGGTGACTCCGACAATGAATCAGGGGAATCCGACAATGACTGGTCCGAGGCTTCGGATGTGGAACTCGACTCCGAACGCAATTACGAAACCGTCCGGCACAATCAGACGATCATATTCGCCTACATCATCGACACGCGAAAAATGGAGGTCGTGCCGAGAGAGGAGAATCACCTGCTCAACAACGCCGCCAGGAACAAGGGTGCGTGGTTCCCGGAGGATGAACTGGAAGCGCTGATTTCAACGTCGAAACGGGGCATCGAGTCGGAACGTCTCTGGCTGCTCGACTCCACCCTCACTCGCGCGGCGAAAGTCGATGACATCGCTTATGAGGCAGGCTATCGACAGCGCAATGACATCGAAGCACGGACCCATCAAGGCGCCGACAACCGATACGAATACGATGCCCTGATCGACAAGGTCGCCAACGCCGGCAAGCCGGTACTGACACTGGGCAAGGACAAGGAGTGGTTCGCCAACGACATCATCTGGCCCGAATAGCGTTTTTGGCTCTAGGCAAACAGCTCGCCCTGCAACTCATCGAGTAGCGCCTGGATCGCATCCAGCCGCTGCTGCGGATCATCGAGTTGCAGCAGGTCGATCTTGTCTTCCTCGGCAAACGGCAGCAGATAAGCCAGCTGATTGGCCAATGACTGCTGCCCCGCCGCATCTGTGCCCATGTTCAGCGCCTCGACCATCGGGTGTTCGGCCAGTGCCTTGAGCAGCGCCACCAGATCGGCGTCTTCATCCTGCAACGGTTGCTCGGGCTCTTCGTCGAGCCACTCGACCTCGGCCACGATCAATTGATCGCGCTGCACGTCGGTGCGCTGCACGATGAAGCGCCGCCCGCCCTGCACCCGGATGCCCAGCAGTCCGTTGTCCTGCTGCTGGAAATCGGTGATGCGCGCTTCGCAGCCGACCATGGCGAAACCTTCCGGCGCTACCCCGACTTCGCTGCCCTCAAGGATGCACACCACGCCGAACCCACCGCCCTGCTTCATGCAGCGGCCGATCATGTCCAGATAGCGCGCCTCGAAGATCTGCAAATCCAGATTGCAGCCGGGAAACAGCACCGTGTTCAGCGGAAAAAGCGGCAGACTCATAGACATTTCCTTACACCACCATCGACACCGCCAACGGCAGGAACACCGCCGTGGCCACGCCCATCAGACTCATCGCCAGCGCCGCGAAGGCGCCGCATTCATCGCTTTCCTGCAACGCCACCGACGTACCGACCGCGTGCGCTGTCATGCCCAGCGCCATGCCGCGCGCCTCGGGGCTGTGTACGCCCAGGCGAGTCAGCAGCGCCGGGCCGAAGATCGCACCGATCACCCCGGTGATCAACACAAACACCGCCGCCAGTGCCGCGACACCGCCGATCTGCTCGGCCACCAGCATGGCGATCGGCGAGGTCACCGACTTGGGCGCCATGGTCATCAGGATCATGTGATCGGCACCGAACCACCAGCCCAGCGCCACCCCCATACCTGTAGCGACCACTCCGCCTATCACCAGCGTAGTAAAAATCGGCCAGAACAATTGGCGGATGCGCCGCAGGTTCAGATACAGCGGCACCGCCAGCGCAACGGTCGCCGGGCCCAGCAGAATGCTGAGGATCTCGGTGCTCTTGCGGTACTCGGCGTAGGTCAGGCCGCAGCCGACCAGCACGCCGATCACCAGCAGCATCGAGACCAGCACCGGTTGCAGGAAGATCCAGCGGGTTTTCTCGAACGCCGCCAGCACCAGTTGATAGGCACCCAACGTGATGCCGATACCGAACAGGGGGTGGTGAATCACCGAGGCCCAGGCGCCTTGCCAGTCAAACAGCATCAGGATTCCTCCGAAGGCGGCGCGTGACGCTTGACCAGCCGTTGCATCAGCACCCCGGCGAAGGCCATCGACAGAATCAGCGACACCACCAACGCCCCGACGATGGCCCAGAAATCCGCGGCAATCGCCGTGGCATACACCATCACCCCCACCGCTGGCGGTACCAGCAGCAACGGCAGGTAACGCAGCAGGCTGCCGGCCGCGAGGTTCAACGGCTCGCCGACTTCACCGCGCACGATCAGGAATACCAGCAACAGCAAAAGGCCGATGATCGGCCCCGGCAGCACCGGCAACAGCAAATGATTGAGGGCCGTGCCGAGCAATTGAAACAGCACCAGCCACGTCAGGCCACGTAGCAACATCCGACATCTCCGTCTTACTTTCCAACCCGCAAGTCGTCGGCATTATAAGCACGCCTGCGCTATGGATCGGCATTCGCCAAAAGCATGGTCGGTTGACCTGAGCAAATCGCCATGATGATCTACAGTGGTTCGCAGGGCGGTCAAATCCCCCACCTGAAAAACTATAAAACCGATGAACCCAAGGAGAGTCTCAATGCCCTATGTTCCAGTTGCAGAGCTCAAAGATTATGTCGGCAAGGAACTCGGACGTTCCGAATGGCTCACCATCGACCAGGAGCGCATCAACCTGTTCGCCGAAGCCACCGGGGATTACCAGTTCATCCATGTCGACCCGGTCAAAGCCGCGCAAACGCCATTTGGCAGCACCATTGCACACGGTTTCCTGTCGTTGTCACTGATCCCAAAACTGATGGAAGACATCCTGGTCCTGCCGCAAGGCGTGAAGATGGTGGTCAACTACGGCCTGGACAGCGTGCGTTTCATCCAGCCGGTCAAGGTCAATTCCAAGGTCCGGCTCAAGGTCGACCTTGGTGAAGTGACCGAGAAAAAACCTGGCCAATGGCTGCTCAAGGCCACCGCCACCCTGGAGATCGAGGGCTCGGACAAACCAGCCTACATCGCCGAACCGCTGTCGCTCTGCTTCGTTTAAGCGCCTGGATGCGAAACGGCTCACGCTGTTTCGCATCCGCTCCTCCCTGCCGGCTGTATAAGGTCACATAGCTGCGGCATACTCGGTCGCCTAATTGCCCGGATCCCGCTATGCGCTCATTCGCCCCTCTTGCTCCCCTTGCCTTGACCCTGTTGCTGGCCGCGTGTGGCGACGGCGAATCGCTGTTGCCGCCGGATGCGCGCCTGCCCGACGGCGGCCGCTATCGCGGTGAACTGGTCGATGGCTTGCTGCAAGGTCAGGGCCGGGTCGACTACCCCAACGGCAGCTGGTACGCCGGGTCGTTCGACAAGGGGCAATGGCATGGCCAGGGCGAATGGCATGGCAGCAATGGCGAGTTCTATCGCGGCAACTTCCAGCAAGGGCTGTTCGACGGCCAGGGCACATTGACCACCACGGCAGGCAGCTACACCGGCGGTTTCAAGCAGGGCCGGCGCGAAGGCGAAGGCACCCTCAAAGAAAACGCGATGACCTATCGCGGCGAGTTCAAGGCCGACCAGTATTCCGGGCTTGGCCGGCTGGAGCTGGATGACGGCAGTTCCTATCAAGGCCAGTTCGCCCACGGCAAACCCAACGGCGAAGGCCAGCGCGGCGATGCCAGCGGCAATCAGTTCACCGGCCACTTCGTCAATGGCCAGCTCGAAGGCAACGGCACCTTCAACAGTGCCGACGGCGACATCTACGTCGGCGGCTTCAAGAACAATCAACTGCACGGCAAGGGCCGCTACGAAAACGCCGACGGCGATGTGTGGCTCGGGCAGTTCAAGGAAGGCGCGCTGACCGGCAAGGGCGAACTGATCGGCGCCGACGGCAGCCACTACATCGGCTACTTCAACGACTGGCGCTTCAGCGGTCAGGGTCGCCTGAACCTGTCCGATGGCAGTTTCTACGTCGGCGGATTCGACAGCGACAGCTATTCCGGACGCGGCACCCTGGTGCTCACCGATGGCAGCGTGCTCAGCGGCACCTGGATCAACGGCCAGCGGGTACGCGATGCCGACGGCAAATTACTGCCGGACACCCTCGAACTCGGTCTGCTGGCCCAGGGGCGCCTGCTTGACGAGGCGCTGGCCAATGTGCCGGCCTCGACCCCGGCGGTGGAGCTCTACACCCTGACCCTCGGCGGCGACGGCAAGCAGAGCGTGTTCCTGCGTGAATCCGACTACGTGGCCAACATGCTCACCAGCCGCTTTGGCGCGTTGGGCCAGATTCGTCTGGTCAACCACCGCGACCACCTCGGCGACCGCCCAATGGCCACCCGTGAAAATCTGCGGCGCGCCGCTCAAACCCTGGCCGAACGCAGCGGCCCGGAAGACCTGGTGTTCATTTACCTGACCAGCCACGGCACCGCCGATCACGAACTGGTGCTCGACCAGCCGCGGATGGAGCTGGCCGACCTGCCCGCCGACGAACTCGCCGCCGTGCTCGCACCGCTGAAGAACCGCGACAAGATCATTGTCATTTCCTCGTGCTATTCCGGGGGCTTCATTCCGGCGTTGAAGGATGAACGCACGCTGATCATGACCGCCTCGCGCGCCGATCGCGTGTCGTTCGGCTGCTCCGAGGAGGCCAACTTCACCTACTTCGGCGATGCCCTGTTTGCACAGGCGCTGAACCAGACCGACGACCTGGAACAAGCCTTCAAACTGGCCAAGGCCACCGTCGCCGAGCGCGAACTGGCGGACAATTTCGAAGCCTCTGAACCGCAGATCTGGGCGCCGAAAACCGTGCTGGCGCACTGGCAACTGCTGCGTAAACAGCAAGCGAGAAAAGCCTTGCAAAGTGCTGCGTTGAACGACGGAGCGATAAAGAGCAACTAAGCTGAACAGTATCAAGGGAGAGACACTATGTACTTG
Organism: Pseudomonas sp. R15(2017); assembly: GCF_002112685.1. NCBI lineage: Bacteria > Pseudomonadati > Pseudomonadota > Gammaproteobacteria > Pseudomonadales > Pseudomonadaceae > Pseudomonas > Pseudomonas sp. R15(2017). Next base: position 146,041 of record NZ_NEII01000008.1, on the reverse strand, counting down.
ACGCCTCAGCATGTCTTGCTTGCCGGAGCCACCGGATTGACCGGTGAACATCTGCTCGACCGCCTGCTCAACGAGCCGACGATCAGCCGTGTCCTTGCCCCATCACGCCGGCCGCTGGCCGAGCATCCGCACCTGGAAAACCCGGTCGGTGATCCACAAACCTTCCTGCCGCAGTTGTCCGGTCGCGTCGACATCGCTTATTGCTGCCTCGGCACCACCATCAAGCAGGCCGGCTCCGAAGAGGCGTTCCGTGCCGTGGATCTGGACATGGTCGTCGCCTTCGCCAAGCGCGCCCGGGAAATGGGCGCACGGCACCTGATCGTGATCAGCGCCCTGGGGGCCGATCGTCGGTCCTCGATTTTCTACAACCGGGTCAAAGGCGAGATGGAATACGCGTTGCGCGCGCAGGACTGGCCGCAACTGACCATTTGTCGGCCATCACTGTTGCTCGGCGAACGCAGTGAGCCCCGCCTGGGCGAGCAGCTTGCCGCGCCATTCTCCAAATTGATTCCTGGCAAATACCGCGGCATCGAAGCCTGCCAACTGGCCCGGGCCATGTGGCGGCTGGCGTTGGAGGAGCAGGACGGGGTACGGATCGTCGAATCGGATGAGTTGAGAAAACTCGGCAAGTAAAAACAAAAGATCGCAGCCATTGGCTGCGATCTTTTTAGAGTCCGCCAGTCGCCTGGAACCCCACGCCGATCACCGTCAGCAACGACAACGGCAACAGCAGCGTGTCGAGCAGTGCGCTGGCCGGCAGATCCACACCGGGGTAACTCGGCGCCTCGGCGCCGAATCGATCCATCGCGCAACATCCGCCATTCATCGCATACAGATCCAGCCGGGTGCCGGAATACACCACCGGCGCGCCGGGCTTGGCGGCATCCAGCGTGCGCGCGGTGGCGCAGCCGGTCAGTTGCAACGCCAGCAGGATCGCCAGCAGCTTATTCATCGCTGCTCAGGTGGTGCTCGCCCCAACGCGGCAGCATGTCCTGGGGGATGCCCAGCAGATTGAGAATCCGTGCCACCACGAAATCGATCAGGTCATCGATGGTCTGCGGCTGGTGATAGAAACCCGGCGAGGCCGGCAGGATGGTCACGCCCATGTTCGACAGCTTGAGCATGTGTTCCAGGTGAATGCTCGAATACGGCGCTTCGCGCGGTACCAGAATCAACTGGCGACGTTCCTTCAACGTCACGTCCGCCGCCCGTTCGATCAGGTTGTTGCAGGCGCCGGTGGCAATGGCCGACAAGGTGCCGGTCGAGCATGGCACCACCACCATGGCGGCCGGGGCGCCGGAACCCGAGGCCACCGGTGACATCCAGTCTTCCTTGCCGTACACGCGGATCTGCCCGGCGGCCGCGCCGGTGTATTCGGTGAGGAACGCCTGCATCATTTGCGGCTTGGCCGGCAGCGACACGTCGGTCTCGGTGGCCATTACCAGTTGCGCGGCCTTGGAGATCAGGAAATGCACCTCACGATCCTCGCGCACCAGGCAATCCAGCAGTCGCAAGCCGTACTGGGCGCCGGACGCGCCGGTCATCGCCAGCGTGATGCGTTCGGGGCCGTTGCTCTGCAAACGAGTGTTCATTTCAGCGCCTCGGCGAGTTTGCCGTGCAGGCCGCCGAAGCCGCCGTTGCTCATGATCACCACGTGAGTGCCGGGCTGAGCCTGGCTCTTCACGCGCTCAATGATGCCTTCCAGCGAATCGCTGACGATCGACGGCACGGTGCACAACGCGGCGGTGCCTGCCAGATCCCAGCCGAGGTTGGCCGGGGCATACCAGATCACCTGATCGGCATCGACCACGCTGTCCGGCAGACCGTCACGGTGCGCGCCGAGCTTCATCGAGTTGGAGCGCGGCTCGATGATCGCGATCAGCGGCGCATCGCCGATACGTTTGCGCAGGCCATCAAGGGTGGTGGCAATCGCGGTCGGGTGGTGGGCGAAGTCATCGTAGATGGTGATTCCCCGTACTTCCGCGACTTTTTCCATCCGCCGTTTGACGCTTTTGAACGCGCTCAATCCGGCAATGCCCATCGACGGCACAACGCCGACGTGACGCGCGGCGGCCAGTGTGGCCAAGGCGTTGGCAACGTTGTGCTGACCGGTCAATTCCCACTCGACCACGCCTTGGGACACGCCTTCGAACATCACTTCAAACGCCGAGCCGTCGTCTTTCAGCAACTTGACCTGCCACTGACCGCCGGCACCGGTGGTTTGCACCGGGGTCCAGCAGCCCATCTCGATCACACGTTGCAAGGCGGGTTCGGTAGTCGGGTGGATCACCAGGCCTTCGCTCGGAATGGTCCGCACCAAGTGGTGGAACTGCCGCTCGATGGCCGGCAGATCGGGGAAGATGTCGGCGTGATCGAACTCAAGGTTGTTGAGGATCGCAGTGCGCGGACGGTAGTGGACAAACTTCGAACGCTTGTCGAAGAACGCGCTGTCGTATTCGTCTGCCTCGATCACGAAGAACGGCGTGCCGCCCAGACGGGCCGACACCGAAAAATTCTGCGGCACGCCGCCGATCAGGAAGCCCGGGCTCATGCCGGCGTGTTCCAGTACCCAGGCGAGCATGCTGCTGGTGGTGGTCTTGCCGTGGGTACCGGCAACCGCCAGCACCCAGCGACCTTGCAGCACATGGTCGGCCAGCCATTGGGGGCCCGACACGTACGGCAGGCCTTTGTTCAGCACATATTCCACCGCCGGGTTGCCGCGGGACATGGCGTTGCCGATCACCACCAGATCCGGTGCCGGCTCAAGCTGCGCCGGGTCGTAACCCTGGGTCAACTGAATGCCCTGGGCTTCGAGCTGGGTGCTCATCGGCGGATAGACGTTGGCGTCGGAGCCAGTCACGTGATGGCCCAGCTCTTTGGCCAGAACCGCCATCGAGCCCATGAAAGTCCCGCAGATACCCAGAATATGAATGTGCATAGTCGACCTCGTAAAACATGGCCGCAGGTTAGCGCAGGGAGGGGAAAATCGCACTCTTTAGCTGATTGAGGGAGGAGGCCTTGATCGTTCCCACGCTCCGCGTGGGAATGCAGCGCAGGACGCTCTGCGTCCAAAAGCGGACGCGGAGCGTCCGGGGAGGCGTTCCCACGCAGAGCATGGGAACGATCGGCAGGAGTATTCAGGCGGTTCGGGCGATCCCGTGCTTGCGCAACTTTCTATAAAGCGTATTGCGACTGACGCCCAGTTGCTGCGCCGTATGGGTCATATGCCAACGCGTATGTTCCAGCGCATTGAGCAACGCCTGCCGCTCGGCATCTTCCAGCGGCTGCCCGGACGACGCTTCATCGGTTTTGACCAACAGTGGCTGCACCTGCCGAAACATCGCCGGCAGATCCTCCAGTGCGATCCGGCCTTCATCGCACAACGCCGCCAGCGTGCGCAGCACATTGCGCATCTGCCGCACGTTGCCCGGCCAGTTGAAACCCAGCAACGCCTGGCGCGCCGGCTCGTCGATCAGGATCGTTTCCCCGCCCGCCTCTTCGGCCAGCAGAAAATCCAGCAGCTGGGACTTGTCACTGCGCTCGCGCAACGGCGGCAACGCCACTTCCAGCCCGTTGAGCCGGTAGTAAAGGTCTTCCCGAAAACTGCCATCACCAACCCGTTCCAGCAGATTGCGGTGGGTGGCACTGATGATCCGCACGTTGACCGCTTCCGGCTCGCCGCCGATCGGCACCACTTGCCGGTCTTCCAGCACTCGCAGCAGTCGGGTCTGCAGAGCCAGCGGCATGTCACCGATTTCATCGAGGAACAGCGTGCCGCCATCGGCCTGCTGCAACTTGCCGCGCATACCGTCCTTGCGCGCGCCGGTGAAGCTGCCGCCGCGATAGCCAAACAATTCGCTTTCGATCAGGCTTTCGGGAATCGCCGCGCAGTTGAGGGCAACGAAGGCTTTGCCGGCACGTTGACTGGCGTTATGCACAGCCTTGGCGAACGCTTCCTTGCCGGAGCCGGTTTCACCATTGATCAGCAGCGGAACGTCACGCTCGAACACCCGCAGCGACTTGCGGAAATCCGCCTGCAACGCCGCATCCCCCAGGCAAATCCCGGCAAGACGCGGCGCTTCCACAGGCGCGGGAGCCGGCGCGACCGGCAGCGGCCGGCGGGTCTCACCGCGCAGCACCGCAAACAGATGCCGCCCGTCACGGGTGCGCAGCGGCCAACTGGCGCTGGCATTGGCACTGGCGCGCCCGAGCAACTCATCCAGCGAACAATCGAAAAACGCCTCCACCGGTTTGCCGAGCAAGCCACCACGGATGTGTCCGAGCAGATTCAAGGCACTCTGATTGACCGCGCTGATCCGTCCTTCCCCGTCAAACGCCAGCAACCCTTCGCTGAACAGCCCGACAGACTCGGCCTGAAGATGAAAACGCAGCAACCATTGGTTATCGAAACAGCGCAGGAAGTAGCAGCTCTCGATCATCTTCGCCGACAGATTGACCAGCGCCATGGTGTGGAACTGGCTCTGGCGCGAGACGTCATGCCGAGCCGAGGAAACATCGAGCACCGCCAGCAGCTCGCCGTGCGGGTCGAACACCGGGCTCGCCGAGCAGGTCAGGCCGGTGTGGCGGCCACGGAAGTGTTCATCCTGATGAATGGTCAGGGCCTGACGCTCGACAAGGCAGGTGCCGATACCGTTGGTGCCCTCGCAGGCCTCGCTCCAGTCGGAGCCCAACCACAGGCCGGCGCGTTCGAAAATCTTGCGTTCGGCGGGGGCGGTCACGCAGTTGAGGATCACCCCACGCGCGTCAGTCAGCAGCACCGCATGGCCGGCGCCGGAGAGTTGTTGATGCAGGCTGCTCATTTCATTGCCGGCGATCTGCAACACCTGTTGCAGCCGTTCGCGGCTTTCGAGGACGCGCCCGTGTTCGAGCACGGTCGGCGCCATGGTCAGGGCCGGGTCGAGGTGATAGTCCTCAAGACAACGCAGCCACGAGCGGGCAATCGACGGGTCGGCACCGGGGCCATGCAGGTGCGACTTACCCTGGGTGACGGTGAGAACCTGTTGGGCATGGCGACTCAAATGGTTGTCGTGCATTTCTTATTATTCTCCCCGAGGCTCATCGGCCCATGCGTGAAGTGGTGCCCAGCATCCTCCAGCCAACCGGTCTTTGCAATGCTGGCAAGACCGCCCGGTCACGGGTTGTGCCAGAAGCGGTACAAATTGTCACCCGAGCTGTACCGATACCGTCACGGACGCTTGCCACTTGTCCGACACAAATCGCGCAAGGCCTTGATTTGCCTGCCCTGCACGGCAGTGGCCCGACCTTTGCTCTACGCTTATAGCAAGCGCTCATGCGCGTCTCTCTGATAAATACAACAGCCAAGGAGAACATCATGCGTTACGCTCACCCCGGTACTGAAGGCGCCAAAGTCTCGTTCAAAAGCAAGTACGGTAACTACATCGGCGGCGAGTTCGTCGCGCCTGTCAAAGGTCAGTACTTCACCAACACCTCGCCAGTAAATGGCCAACCGATTGCCGAATTCCCGCGTTCCACGGCCGAAGACATCGAAAAAGCCCTGGACGCCGCCCATGCCGCTGCCGACGCCTGGGGTTCCACTTCTGCCCAGGCCCGATCGCTGATCCTGCTGAAAATCGCCGACCGTATCGAACAGAACCTCGAAACCCTGGCGATCACCGAAACCTGGGACAACGGCAAAGCCATCCGCGAAACCCTCAACGCCGACATCCCGCTGGCCGCTGACCACTTCCGCTATTTCGCCGGGTGCCTGCGCGCCCAGGAAGGCAGCGCCGCCGAGATCGACGGCAATACCGTGGCCTATCACATCCATGAACCACTGGGCGTGGTCGGCCAGATCATCCCGTGGAACTTCCCGATCCTGATGGCCGCGTGGAAACTCGCCCCGGCCCTGGCGGCCGGCAACTGCGTGGTGCTCAAGCCTGCCGAGCAAACCCCGCTGGGCATCAGCGTGCTGCTGGAACTGATCGGCGACCTGCTGCCGCCGGGCGTGCTCAACGTGGTGCAAGGGTTCGGCAAAGAAGCCGGCGAAGCCCTGGCTACCAGCAAACGCATCGCCAAGATTGCCTTCACCGGCTCGACCCCGGTCGGCTCGCACATCATGAAATGCGCCGCCGAAAACATCATTCCGTCCACCGTGGAACTGGGCGGCAAGTCGCCGAACATCTTCTTCGAAGACATCATGCAGGCCGAGCCAAGCTTCATCGAAAAAGCCGCCGAAGGCCTGGTGCTGGCGTTCTTCAATCAGGGCGAAGTCTGCACCTGCCCGTCCCGTGCACTGGTTCAGGAATCGATCTATCCGCAGTTCATGGAAGCGGTGATGAAGAAGGTCAGCCAGATCAAACGTGGCGACCCGCTCGACACCGACACCATGGTCGGCGCCCAGGCGTCCGAGCAGCAATTCGACAAGATCCTTTCCTACCTGGAAATCGCCAAGGGCGAAGGTGCCGAACTGCTGACCGGCGGCAAGGTGGAAAAACTCGAAGGCAACCTGGCTTCCGGTTACTACATCCAGCCGACCCTGCTCAAGGGCACCAACAAGATGCGTGTGTTCCAGGAAGAAATCTTCGGGCCGGTGGTGAGCATCACCACCTTCAAGGACGAAGCCGAAGCCCTGGCGATTGCCAACGACACCGAGTTCGGCCTGGGGGCCGGGCTCTGGACCCGCGACATCAACCGCGCCTATCGCATGGGTCGCGCCATCAAGGCCGGTCGTGTGTGGACCAACTGCTACCACCTGTACCCGGCGCACGCCGCGTTCGGCGGGTACAAGAAATCCGGTGTCGGCCGTGAAACCCACAAGATGATGCTCGACCACTACCAACAGACCAAAAACCTGCTGGTGAGCTACGACATCAATCCGCTGGGCTTCTTCTAAAACCTGAGGGCGATACAGATATTTCTGTGTCGCCCTCCAGATAGCTATCGCTGGCAAGCCAGCTCCCACAGGTTTCTGTGATGCACCCATTATTGAGATCGGCAGAGATCACTGTGGGAGCTGGCTTGCCAGCGATGGCGCCCTTGATGACACAACACCCAAAGCCTGGCCGCTCTGGCACGGGCCTTGCGTACCCGTCATTCAGGATTTGCCTGAACACTGCCGCTGCGTGAACAGCATCCACCTACTCAACTTCTGCACCTGAAAGTCCAACAGATCGAACAATAAAAAAGACAGAGAGGACTTATGACTTCCACCACACAGCTCAAACCCACACTCGGCACCCTGCACCTCTGGGGCATTGCCGTCGGCCTGGTGATCTCCGGCGAATACTTCGGCTGGAGTTACGGCTGGGGCACCGCGGGAACCCTGGGTTTCCTGGTCACGGCCCTGATGGTCGCCACCATGTACACCTGCTTTATCTTCAGTTTCACCGAGCTGACCACCGCGATTCCCCACGCAGGCGGGCCGTTTGCCTACAGCCGTCGGGCGTTCGGCGAGAAAGGCGGATTGATCGCCGGCATCGCCACCCTGATCGAATTCGTGTTCGCCCCGCCCGCCATTGCCATGGCCATCGGCGCCTATCTGAATGTGCAATATCCGGGGCTCGATCCCAAACTCGCGGCGGTCGGCGCGTATTTCGTGTTCATGACCCTGAACATCCTTGGCGTCAGCATCGCTGCGACCTTCGAATTGGTGGTCACCGTGCTCGCCGTCGCGGAGTTGCTGGTGTTCATGGGCGTGGTCGCACCGGGCTTCAGCTTCAGCAACTTCGTGCTCAACGGCTGGTCCGGCGCCAATGAGTTCACGATGGGCGCGATTCCGGGCATTTTCGCGGCGATTCCCTTCGCGATCTGGTTCTTCCTCGCCATCGAAGGCGCGGCCATGGCGGCCGAGGAAGCCAAGGATCCGAAACGCACGATTCCACGGGCCTACGTCAGCGGCATCCTGACCCTGGTGTTCCTGGCCATCGGCGTGATGGTGATGGCCGGCGGCGTCGGCGACTGGCGCCAACTGTCGAACATCAACGACCCGCTGCCGCAGGCGATGAAAGCGGTGGTCGGCAACAACTCGACCTGGATGCACATGCTGGTGTGGATCGGCCTGTTCGGTCTGGTGGCGAGTTTCCACGGGATCATCCTCGGCTACTCGCGGCAATTCTTCGCTTTGGCCCGGGCCGGTTATCTACCCAAAGGCCTGGCCAAACTCTCGCGCTTCCAGACCCCGCACCGGGCGATCCTGGCCGGCGGCGTGGTCGGCATTGCGGCGATCTACAGCGACGGCCTGGTCAATCTGCAAGGCATGACCCTGACGGCGGCGATGATCACCATGTCAGTGTTCGGCGCCATCGTGATGTACATCATCAGCATGCTCAGCCTGTTCAAACTGCGCAAAACCGAGCCGAACCTGGAGCGCACCTTCCGCGCACCGGGCTATCCGGTGGTGCCGGCCATCGCGCTGTCCCTGGCCGTGGTGTGTCTGGTGGCGATGGCCTGGTTCAACACGCTGATCGGCTGTGTGTTCCTCGGCTTCATGGCCGCCGGCTATCTGTACTTTCAGCTGACCGCCAAGCAACGCTCCGAAGCACCGGCAGACGCTATGCTCGAAGGTATCTAAACGCTAACTGAGGTGCACCGGCATCGGGCCTCGGGCCCGGTGCCCGCACTAAAAGCATTCATTCAGGAGGAACGCGCCCAATGGCTGCATTTGCCCATACCGTCGGCGCCCAGACCTACCGTTTCGACAGTCTCAAGGACGTCATGGCCAAGGCCAGCCCGGCGCGCTCCGGAGACTTCCTGGCGGGCGTCGCCGCCCTTAACGATGGGGAGCGAGTCGCCGCGCAAATGGCGCTGGCCGACATCCCGCTCACGCATTTCCTGCAGGAAGCGCTGATTCCCTACGAAGCCGATGAAGTCACCCGACTGATCATCGACAGCCATGACAAACAGGCCTTCGCAGTCGTCAGCCATCTCACGGTTGGCGGGTTTCGCGACTGGCTTCTGAGCGAAGCGGCCGATGAGCAGAGCCTGCGCGCCCTCGCCCCCGGCCTGACACCGGAAATGGTCGCTGCCGTGTCGAAGATCATGCGCGTGCAGGATCTGGTGCTGGTGGCGCAGAAGATCCGCGTCGTCACCAAATTTCGCGGCACCTTGGGCCTGCGTGGACGGTTATCCACAAGGCTGCAACCCAATCACCCGACCGACGAACCGTCCGGCATCGCCGCGAGCATTCTCGACGGCCTGCTGTACGGCAACGGCGACGCGATGATCGGCATCAACCCGGCCACCGACAGCATCGCTTCGATCTGTGCGATGTTGGAAATGCTCGACGCGATCATCCAGCGCTACGACATTCCGACCCAGGCCTGCGTGCTGACTCACGTCACCACCTCCATAGAAGCGATCAACCGTGGCGTGCCGCTGGATCTTGTGTTCCAGTCGATTGCCGGCACCGAAGCGGCCAACGCCAGTTTCGGCATTAATCTGAATGTGTTGCAGGAAGGTTATGAAGCGGGTCTGAGCCTCAATCGCGGTACGCTCGGTCAGAACCTGATGTATTTCGAAACCGGCCAGGGCAGCGCCCTGTCGGCCAATGCCCATCACGGCGTCGATCAACAGACCTGCGAGACAAGGGCCTACGCCGTGGCGCGGCATTTCAAGCCGTTTCTGGTGAACACCGTCGTGGGATTCATCGGCCCGGAATACCTCTACAACGGCAAACAGATCATCCGCGCCGGCCTCGAAGATCATTTCTGCGGCAAGCTGCTCGGCGTGCCGATGGGCTGCGACATCTGCTACACCAACCACGCCGAAGCCGACCAGGATGACATGGACACCCTGCTGACCCTGCTGGGTGTGGCGGGGATCAACTTCATCATGGGCATCCCCGGCTCCGACGACATCATGCTCAACTACCAGACCACCTCGTTCCACGACGCGCTCTACGCGCGCCAAACCCTGGGCCTGAAACCGGCGCCGGAGTTCGAGCAGTGGCTGGCGAACATGGGCATCTTCACCCAGGCGGACGGCAAGGTCCGCTTCGGCAACAACCTGCCGCCGGCCTTCCGCCAGGCGTTGGCGCAACTGGGATGAGTCAGATGGAAAAATCGCCCGTCGATCCGCAAAACCCGTGGCTGGAGCTGCGACGTCTGACCCCGGCGCGCATTGCCCTAGGGCGCACTGGCACCAGCCTGCCGACGAGTGCACAACTGGATTTCCAGTACGCCCACGCCCAGGCACGGGATGCGGTGCATTTGCCGTTCGATCACGCCGCGCTGAGCGCTCAACTGAATGAACGCCAGCGCGAAAGTCTGCTGCTGCACAGCGCGGCGGTGGATCGCAACAGCTACCTGCAACGCCCGGATCTGGGGCGCAAGTTGAGCGATCAATCGGCGCAAGCCCTGCGCGAATACGCCGAGGCGCATCCGGGCGGTGTGGATCTGGTGATTGTGGTGGCGGATGGTCTGTCGGCGCTGGCGGTGCATCGACATACCCTGCCGTTCCTGACCCGTCTGGAAGAACAGATGAGCGCCGATGAATGGTCGACAGCGCCGGTAGTGCTGGTGGAACAGGGCCGCGTGGCGATTGGCGATGAAATCGGCCAATTGCTGGGCGCGAAAATGGTCGTGATGCTGATTGGAGAGCGTCCAGGTCTCAGCTCGCCGGACAGCCTGGGTTTATATTTCACCTACAATCCAAAGGTCGGCCTCACCGATGCCTACCGCAACTGCATCTCCAATGTGCGGCTGGAAGGACTCAGCTACGGCATGGCGGCGCATCGCTTGCTGTATCTGATGCGCGAAGCCTGTCGGCGCCAGCTGTCGGGCGTCAATCTGAAGGACGAGGCGCAGGTTCAGACGCTGGAATCGGAAGCCGGTGCAGACATGAAGAGTAATTTCCTACTCGATCCGCCCCCAGCCTGAACCGTTTCCGCATTGCCTTTCTGCGCCGGTTTCAGGCAGGATCGATGCACGGCCGCCCGGGTTTCCCATCGCCGTCAGAGCACGTGAAGACAGCCACTTGAAGGACGAGACCTACCATGCGGATTATCCAAGCGACCCTCGAACACCTGGATTTGCTGACCCCGTTGTTCGTTAAGTACCGCGAGTTCTACGGCTCCCTGCCCTATCCGGACTCGTCCCGGGCCTTTCTCGAAAAGCGCCTGCGACGCAAGGAATCGGTGATCTACCTGGCCCTGGCCGATGACGACGACAGGAAGCTCATGGGCTTCTGCCAGCTCTACCCGAGTTTTTCCTCCCTGTCGCTCAAGCGCGTGTGGATCCTCAACGACATCTACGTCGCCGAAGACGCCCGCCGTCAGCTCGTGGCCGACAACCTGATCCGCACCGCCAAGAAAATGGCCAAGGAAACCCAGGCCGTGCGCATGCGTGTCTCCACCAGTGCCGACAACGAAGTGGCGCAGAAAACCTACGAATCCATCGGATTCAAGGAAGACACCGAGTTCAAGAACTACGTGCTGCCGATCAGCGACGAGCTCTGATCGCGGGATGCCCTGCGGGGAGGGAGCCGTCTCCCTTCCCGAAATGAATGCCAACCCGACATTTATTCACACCGACATCCCCCGCTACAAAACCAACGCGCTTTTCACCCCTCAGCCCGTATAATCCCGATCTTTCCGGCTTGTAAGAAAAACTACACCCGCTTGTAGGCTTACACGAAGTCATCCGCACAGGCCTGCCGAGTCAGGCCGTCACCACAGGTGCCTCCATGGATTTCAACCCGCTCGACCTTATCCTGCATCTCGACGTTTACCTCGACCTGCTGGTGAATAATTACGGGCCATGGATCTACGCCATCCTGTTTCTGGTGATCTTCTGCGAGACCGGTCTGGTCGTGATGCCATTCCTGCCGGGTGACTCCCTGCTGTTCATCGCCGGCGCAGTGGCTGCGGGCGGCGGTATGGATCCGGTATTGCTGGCGGGCCTGCTGATGCTCGCGGCGATCCTCGGCGACAGCACCAACTACGTGATCGGACGAACGGCCGGTGAAAAACTGTTCAGCAATCCGAATTCGAAGATCTTCCGCCGCGACTATCTGCAACAGACCCACGACTTTTACGACAAGCACGGTGGCAAGACTGTAACCCTGGCGCGCTTCCTGCCGATCATCCGGACCTTTGCCCCGTTCGTCGCCGGTGTCGCGAAGATGCCTTACCCGCGCTTCTTCGGGTTCAGCGTGTTCGGTACGGTTCTGTGGGTCGGCGGTCTGGTGACGCTGGGGTACTTCTTCGGCAACGTGCCGTTCATCAAGAAAAACCTGTCGCTGCTGGTGGTCGGCATCATTCTGCTGTCGCTGATTCCGATGATCATCGGCGTGGTTCGCAGCCGTTTCGGCGGCGCCAAAGCCCAATCGCACTAAGCCGATGTGGTCGCTGAGCGCCTGGCGCCGCCGGCGCATTCTGGCGAAGCACCCGATTGCCGACGATATGTGGCAGCGGGTGCGCCATCACCTGAGTTTTCTCGATGGCATCACTGCCGCTGAAGACCAGTGGCTGCGCGAAGCCAGCGTGCTGTTCCTCGAAGACAAACACCTGACCGCACTGCCCGGCGTCGAACTGCATCAGGAACAACGCCTGCTGCTCGCTGCCCAGGCCCAATTGCCGCTTTTGCATCTGGGCGATCTGAACTGGTATCAGGGTTTCCACGAAATTGTCCTCTACCCCGACGACTTCCTCAGTCCCCAACGCCATCGCGATGCCAGTGGCGTCGAGCATGAGTGGGACGGCGAACACAGTGGCGAAGCCTGGCAACAAGGGCCGATCATCCTCGCCTGGCCGGGCGTGATGGCCAGTGGTGGCTGGGAAGGATACAACCTGGTGATCCACGAACTGGCGCACAAACTCGACATGCTCAACGGCGACGCCAATGGCCTGCCACCGCTGCACGCCGACATGCGGGTCAGCGACTGGGCCGAGGTGATGCAGGCGGCGTACGACGACCTCAATCGCCAGCTCGACCGCCATCCTGATGCCGAAACCGCCATCGACCCGTATGCCGCCGAGAACCCGGCCGAATTCTTCGCCGTCACCAGTGAGTACTTCTTCAGCGCTCCGGATCTGCTGCACGAGGCTTATCCACAGGTGTATGCGCAGTTGCAGCTTTTCTACCGCCAGGATCCGTTGGCGCGCCTGAAGCAACTTCAGACCACCGACCCGGTCTATCAGGCTCACGAGTAAAGGTCTGCACGACTTCCGGTACGTGGCGTCCACGGCAGAATATGCCTATAATCGCCGCCACTTTTTGGTCAATCCGGCCAAGTGTTTTTGGTCAACTAACGGGGGCAACGCCCAATGAGCTACAGCAAGATTCCGGCTGGCAAAGACCTGCCGAACGACATCTACGTCGCGATCGAGATCCCGGCCAACCACGCGCCGATCAAATACGAAATCGACAAAGACAGCGATTGCCTGTTCGTTGACCGTTTCATGGCCACCCCGATGTTCTACCCGGCCAACTACGGTTACATCCCGAACACCCTGGCTGACGACGGTGACCCCCTCGACGTGCTGGTCGTAACCCCTTACCCGGTGGCGCCAGGCTCGGTGATCCGCGCGCGTCCGGTCGGCATCCTGAACATGACCGACGACGGCGGCGGCGATGCCAAAGTCATCGCCGTTCCACACGACAAGCTGTCCCAGTTGTACGTGGACGTGAAGGAATACACCGACCTGCCAGCCCTGCTGATCCAGCAGATCGAGCACTTCTTCGCGAACTACAAAGATCTCGAAAAAGGCAAATGGGTGAAAATCGAAGGCTGGGACGGCGCAGACGCCGCCCGCGCCGCGATCACCAAGTCGGTTGCTGCGTACAAAGGCTAAGCCTCGCGACACGCTTGAAGAAAACCCCGGTTGATCCGGGGTTTTTTGTGCCTGCTCGCCAGGCTCTTAAACAGCTTGTTTATGGCGGCCTACAGAAAAGTTTTAGTGTGTGTAATTTCCCACAAGTCCGTCTTACATCCCGTCGCAAAATTCGCCCTGTTTTTGAACGCAAGGTTTATTCAAACCGCTCTAGCCCGGCCGTAGACTCGTGTTTATGAGAAAGAACACTAGCGGTCCAAGATTCAAGGCACTCCTGGAAGCTGCGAACATCTCGACGACGGGTTTCGCAAAGTTCTGGGGCACGGAAGCCCAAAACGTTCATAACTGGTACACCCGGGGCGTACCGGCGTATCGCATGGAAGAGGTCGCTCGCCTGCTGTCCGTCAACAGCCAATGGCTGAAGACCGGCGAAGGCCCGAAGGAGGCCCCGCACCTGCATGCAGCCGGTACCACGCTGGATGCCCAAGCGATCCAGGGTGTCTATACGGTGATCGAATCCAGCGACATCGAACTGCCCCTCTACAAGGAAACACCGACCGCCCCCGGCTCCGGCAAGACCCACGTCATCAAGGACCCGGAACAAACCATCCGCCTGCCCCGCAGCCACCTCGAAGCCCTGGAAATCCGCCCCACCGACGCCATCTGCACACACATGATCGGCAACAGCATGGCCGAGAAAATCGAAGACGGCTCCACCCTCGCCATTGACCGAGGCCTGACCCAAGTGGTGGACGGCGAAATCTACGCCATCGAACACGACGGCATGCTGCGCATCAAATACCTGCACCGCATGCCCGGCAACGCCTTGCGCCTGCGCAGCCACAACAGCGCCGAATACCCGGACGAGATCTTCCGGGCCTCGCAGATCGAAGAGCAGAGGATTCATGTGCTGGGGTGGGTGTTCTGGTGGTCGACACTGGGCAAGCGGCGGCCGGTGGTGCCGTTTCTCTGATCTTGCGGGAGTCAGACTGCTAGTGATGAGGCCCGGATAGTCGGTACAAATACGTTTTTTTGCCGGATAGAACGCTCTATCCCGCACTTCGCACTGGGAATCCCCAACAAAACTCAGTATCCTGCGCCCCACATTCGCGCATCGACCCGCCAAGCGGCCCAGATGACGCCTGACGCGGCAGACCACTGTCTGACCAAGTCCCACAGCCGGACGCAAGATCCGGATGTACGTTTTGAAGGCTGGCGCGGTTTACCAAAAATAAACCAAGCCAGTCCCCGAGAAGCCGGCCACAAGCCGGCTTTTTAATTGTCCGAAATAATCCTATCCCATCCGAGAATCTTCCTGATAGCGTAGCTATTCCGGGGGCTTTAAGCATTCCCCTGTCCGATGGCGTTCAAAGCCATTCGATCTCATCCGACGATGAAGTGGGGGGACAGGTGGGGGGACAAAACGGCGACAGGGGAAATCTAATGGGTAAGCTGAATCCGAAACAAGTCGAAAACCTGACCGAACCCGGCACCTATGAAGATGGTGATGGGCTTCGCTTGGTCGTCAAACCTACTGGGCGTAAATCCTGGCTGCTTCGCTTCCAACTGGCGGGCCGTCGTAGAGAGATGGGTCTGGGCTCATTCCCTGAGGTGAGTCTCAAGAAGGCGAGACAAGACGCCAGCGCTAAACGCAGCCAACTGAGTGATGGCATTGATCCCCTAGCAGCCAGGGACATAGAGCGCGCCGCTCAACGGGAAGCCCAGCGTGCAAGTGAAGCCAAGCAGATGAAGTTCGAGGCTCTGGCAGCAGAATACCGCGATGCTCACGGCTCGGCTTGGTCGGAGAAATGGCGTAAGGGATGGCTGCGAAAGCTAGAGCTGTATGCGTTTGATCACATAGGCAAGCTGTCAGCCGAAGACATCGGCACTCCCGAAGTGCTTAAGGTGTTGCAACCCATCTGGGCCACCAAGACTAGAACCGCTGACGAGGTGCGTGGGCAAATAGAACAGATCCTGGACGCGGCCAAGGCACGCAATCTGCGACAGGGTGAGAACCCTGCTCGCTGGCGCGGGCACTTAGACAATCTGTTGAGCCGCTCTGAAAAGAGGAAAGCTCGGAAGCGTGAGCACTTTGAAGCATTGCGCTGGCAGGAAGTGCCGGAACTGATGATAAAGCTCAGGGCAAATTCCACTCCCCCGTCCTGGGCCGCTCAACTGCTGATCATGACCAGCGCACGCGCCCACATGGTTAGATTCGCTCGTTGGGATGAGTTTGATCTAGAGGCTGGAACTTGGTCCCTGCCAGACGAGCGAATGAAGATGCGAGTAGCTTTCGTAATTCCGCTTGCCAAGGAAGTCGTAGAGCTGGTGAAGAGTATCCCGCGAGATGAGGGAAGTCCCTTTCTCTTCCCTGGCCAAGGCAAGACAGGGGTAATGCACGCAAACGCTATACGAACCCTACTGCATGCCATGGGTTATGAGCACATCACTCGTCATGGGTTTCGGTCTTCATTTCGTGATTGGGCCGGTGAATGCACCCATTACCCACGGGAGGTGTGTGAACTGGCGCTAGCACATGACGAGCGTGATCAGACTGAAGGTGCATACTCTCGCTCGGACTTTCTGGATAAGAGGCGCTTACTTATGAATGACTGGAGCATATTTACAACCCCTCCGCCAACGACCTGAATATAAAGTTTATCCAGAGGTCGCCGCCTCGAAATATACAATCAGCGCACAAAGCAAGGCGCCTCAAGGCGGCAAAACCCACCGAGTGACACATTGCAGATGCCGCTCTAAATCATGAGATGAGAAAACTTTTAATCTCTAGGGAGACAGACAAAATCGAGAAAAGCTATCAAAGCTTGGCGAACCAAATACTTCTATAAATTCATGCCGACTCAGGGCCGGCATCAAGAATCCATCTTTACACTTCAGATAGCTAGGGCTCAACACGAAACACTTCAGCGCAATTAGGACAAGATACATCTCGCCCCTTTAACGCATGTCGAAAATAGTGATCTCGAACCTTACCTTTCCTCTCTATACTCGTAACAATAAATTCATAAACATCAAAATTTAATGAGATCCAATTCCTGTCCACATATTCTGAAAGCGCCTTGGAAAGCGTATTAGCGGCCTCAACATAACTACGCCACGGACTGGCCGGCCTAGGCACTAACAATTCAGCTAACATTTCATAAATGTCTTCTCTTATCTTTTTTCCAACCTTAGCCCCCAAAAGCCTTCCATTATAAGCCAAATTCACTACAGACATAAAATTCTGCATCCCATCGAATCTACCAATCTCTAATGCGGATCTCATTGCAAGTATTGCCGAAGCGTCAGGACGCCCCTCCGTAAGCCTTGACACTGCCGCTTCATAATAAAGAACCGCATAGAAAAATCTCTCTTTCAACTCTACCGTACCACGAGCATCACCCTCCCTCAGCCAACATTTCAAAATATCCCTCTCAGAAACAACCCCCTGCTTTTCCACAAATCGAGAAACATGCTTTCTAAAAAGATGGAACGATTCCTTTGGCCAATATTTTCTAAGCGAAAACCGCAACATCGCTCGCAACTTTGACAGCGCAACATAAGCCCCTGCACCCTCAACTTCCGCAACTGAATTGTACGCACTCATAAAACCTCAGCCATTTCAATTAAGAATCACAACTCCTTTTTTACCTTCCTGCACTAGGCGAATCAGCCCATCACAGGCAAGCTTTTCGTATATATCCTCCAGCCTATCTGAATTTCTAAGTCTATTTGGACAATGACGTCTAATATAGGTTCTATCAACGCGCCGCTCACCTTTTTTATCATAATTCGACCTAATCCAAGCGTGGAGCTCACTTGCATCATTCTCTAGCATGGTATCAGGGCTGAATACTTTATTAAACTGACGTGAAAACCAATAACCAAGCTCAATTGACGCCCGCATCGTCGTCTCAGAAACATCCCCCTCGCGCCCCTCAAATATATGAAATATAGCAGCCAACCTGATCATATTTTCTGCAAGCTTTGATGCATGATCTGGCGCCCACCCATAAATCCCATCTTCCGAAATTTCTTTTTCTATCTGATTGCGCGTAGTGTTCCAGATCTCACTAGCGCGTTCCGACAATCGAATCGCTTTTCGAGTACACTTGCCAAATCGACGACCATCAACATACTCTTTCAGAAGAGCAACTGCCTTATCTCCAAACCTCTCGCAAGCGTCCCATCGCTCTTCAGATCCGTCTGTAATTCTAGAACCTTGAGTGGACTTAGGCCGGCAAAATAAAAAACGAGAAGTAAGACCCGTACCTCTTGCAGCATCTCCCTTGATCTCGTTGAATGACTCAAAAACACTAGGCTGAATCATTAAGCAAAGGACAAGTCTTGCATCGAGCACCTGATAGGACTCACTTGAAACACGCCCCACCCGCACACCATCCCCACTCCAGACTGAATTGATTTTATCGAAATGTTGAAATGCTCCTCCTTTCAGAATCCCTGACGCCTCGCTGGAGATCCATCCTGCCGACGACAAACCACTATTCATAGTTTTAAACAAAGCCTGAACTGTCACATCATCATTGAGAAACAACAAGTTCAATGGTGGACTTGGCTCTTTATCTTGATGCTCACAGACCAGCCTAGCAACTTCTTCCGTGTCCTCACCTCGTTTCACGCACCTTCTTAAATTAGATTTATGTGCCTTTAAAATCTCGAACCAAACAGCATGCAAAGATTTATACTTAGTCAACTCAAGACCGCGCTCAACAAGGATCGCTTCTTGATATTTAAATACACTTGCGGACAACGCACGAAGCGTCGGTGATTTTCCACTCCCAGAGCCGGCGATTGCCATGATAGCAAGCGACAACGGGTAAACATTACCTAGAGGAGACCTAACGTCATATAGACCCTGACAAGCTAATGACATCACCGCCAACGCAGAGCAAACAGCCAGTTCCCTCGGGGATTTTATGTTCCTCTGCACCTCACCAACTGCTTCAGAAAAAACTTCGAACGGTAAATCCGGAACAGTATCCGGTGCAATATGTTTATTTGATGCCTCCTTTGGTCCCGGTGAAGTCCTATTCCATGACGGCTGCCGCGCCGGCCTCTCACCATGCATCAGCGTCCCTCCTGTTTTTTCAATTCAATAAATGCTCTTATCTCCCGCAGATCCCATCCGACTGAGAAACTACCGATCTTGAACGGCTTAGGAAAATCCGAATCAAACCACTTTGATCCTGGTTTAATTCGCTCATATATAGTCGACCGACTGAGCCCCAGCATGACCTGAAGCCGATTAATGCGGATTACGCGAAGTTCATCCTCAAAACTATCTATTTTCATAAGGCCCTCCCTCAGACGCCTCAACGGTATCTGGTAGGTGAAATAGAAACAGCCAAACCACTAAACAGATATTATTTTTAGCGGTTGCCTTGACATGACTGAGATTTCTAGAGTGACGACCCACAACATTTTTTCTAACCAACAGCCCTCCGCTACCTGCTAAAGCTGCTACCGCTGTAGCAAAAGTAGCGGCCGTAGGGGCGTCCACCCTGCATGAAAATTCCATTCGTTATTTTTTCGGCCACACATAACTTTCCTGACTACATCATCAAGGAGGTTAGCCCCATGTCATTGCAGTGCCCTCGCTGTCATTCCCCCAAAGTCGCTTCTTTCCATCACGCCATGAAAGTCGGCGCGGCCATCGGTACCGTTGGCGGTGTTGCTCGTGGCGTCAGTGCGGCACTGGCTGGCGGGCAGGCTGGTGCGCTGATTGGCACTATCGCTGGGCCTGTCGGTATCACCCTCGGGTCAGTGTCAGGTGCCATTCTCGGCGGCTTAGCCGGCGGTGTTGGCGGCTGCGCACTGGGCGCCCAACTGGGTGAATCGCTGGATCGCCACGTTCTGGCCCACAACCTCTGCCTGCTCTGCGGCCACCGCTTCAATCTGCCTGCTTAATCCATCACCTCACTCTCATTTATGACGTCCGGATGCTGCTGCGCGATGCGCAGCCTTTATGCCGGCGCGCACCCAAAGGAATCACCACCATGGCTCATCTCGTCGAAACTATGGCCTACGCTGGCGCAACTCCCTGGCACGGCCTGGGCAATCAGCTCACTCAGAAACAACCCATCGAAGTTTGGCAACGCGAAGCCGGGATGGACTGGGCGATCCAAGAAAGCCCGGTGCACTTCAAAGCATCACTGGCCGGTCACCTAGGCTCCATCCATTCATTCCCGGAACAAAAGGTGCTGTACCGCTCCGACACCAAAGCACCACTGTCGGTGGTCTCACAGCGCTACCACACCGTGCAGCCGCGTGAGGTGCTGGAGTTCTACCGTGATCTTACAGAGGTCTCTGGATACGAGCTGGAGACTGCGGGGGTACTCAAGGGCGGTCGCAAGTTCTGGGCGTTGGCGCGTACTGGTCAAGGCGCAGCCTTGAAGGGTAACGATCAGGTCAACGGCTACCTGCTGCTGGCCACATCCTGCGACGGCACCTTGGCCACGACAGCAACACCCACGACCGTGCGCGTGGTCTGCAACAACACCCTGACCATAGCCCTGGACGGCTCATCTCGTGCAATCAAGGTGCCCCACAATACCCGCTTCGATCCGAAGTCAGTGAAGAAGCAACTCGGCATAGCCGTCTCCGGTTGGGACGAGTTTATGTATCGCATGCGCCATCTCGCTGAACGCAAGGTCCAGTGGCCTGAAGCTCTTAGCTACTTCATGAACGTGCTATGCGAGGTAAATCCGAGCAATCAACTGCCAGAGCAACTACCCAACGAACGCGCCCTGCGCAAGGTGCAGGAGCTGTACGAGGGCCGTGGTCGGGGCAGCCAGTTGGACTCAGCACGCGGCACCGCCTGGGGCTTGCTCAATGCGGTGACCGCGTACGTCGATCACGAGCGCCGCGCCCGTAGCAATGAGTACCGCATGGACTCGGCCTGGTTTGGTCAAGGTGCGCAGATCAAGCAACGCGCCCTGGATGCAGCCTTGCGTCTCGCCGCTTAACCCTTCTCGTCATTCGCCACGCCCGGTCAGCCTTGTGCTGGTCGGGCTTTTTTATGCCTGCAAGGTGAACACGATGAAAGCAACCTCACTGAATAGCAGTACCCGTAAACCTCGCCCTGCCCTTCGCCTGGTCAGCACCAAGGAACTGCCGCGCGAGGACTGGCTCGCAGTGCGTAAACAAGGCATCGGTAGCTCCGACGCAGGCGCTGCGGTGGGCCTCAACCCGTACAAGTCGCAGTTAGAGCTATGGCTTGAAAAGACCGGTCGCGATGCCACGCTACCGAAACTAGATCCTCATGATGAGGAAAGTCCAGCCTATTGGGGCAATGTACTGGAGCCCATCGTCGCTTGGCACTACAGCAAACGCACCGGTAAAAAAGTGCGGCGGATTAACGCCGTGCTGCAGCATCCAAACCCCGAACTGCCCTGGATGCTGGCCAACATCGACCGCGAGGTGATTGGCGCCGACGATGTGCAGATCCTCGAATGCAAGACTGCCGGCATAAATGGGGCACGCCTCTGGAAGGAAGGCGTGCCCGAGTATGTGCAGCTCCAAGTGATGCACCAACTCGCCGTCACCGGCAAGCTGGCAGCGGATGTGGCAGTGCTGCTGGGCGGTCAACACCTGGAGGTCCACCGCATTGAGCGTGACGAGCAGATGATCGCTCGTCTGATCGAACTGGAGCGCAAGTTCTGGACCTACGTGGAAACCGACACCCCACCACCGGCCGATGGTAGCGCGTCGGCCGAGGTAGCTTTGCGTTGCTTGTACCCAGAAGACAACGGCCAGACCGTCGATTTCAGCGGTCACGCCGGTTTAGCAGCGGCCTACCTGGAGCTCAAGGCCGTGCGCCAGTCCATCGGTGAGAAGGAAACGCGCGAGGCCCAGCTCAAGCAGATGTTGCTACAGGCTATGGGCGACGCTACCCGAGCGGAGTTTTCCAGCGGTTACATCAGCTGGAAGAAATCCAAGGGTAGCACCGTGCTCGATCTCGAACGCCTGTTGCAAGAGAAACCTCACCTGCAGGTTCGCTACGCCAAGACCAAGGAAGGCAGTCGCCGCTTCCTACTCAACTGACTCCGTTATCTCACACCTCCCTCCCCTTGGCCGGTCCACGCAGTTCGCGCTGCGTGGCTGGCCATTTTCCTTTTTAGGAGAACCATCATGTTGAAAGGATTAGCCCTGACGCCCCCTGTGCTCGGGCGCATCTCTATCGGCAAAGTCGTTGAGAGAAATGGCAAGCGCCTGCCGGAGAAAGATGATCAGTTCACCATCACGTCCCAAGTACAAAGCAGAGATGGCTGGCTACTGCACCCACTCAATGACGAACTGCGCCAGAACAAGGAAGACAAGCTGCGCAGCATCCCGGTACGTCTGCTGTTCAACGAACCGGATCTGAACTTCCGCGCCGACTACACCCTGTTCGATCGCCAGTCTGGACGGCCGCTTTGTGTCGGCAACGGGGAGACCTGTAAACGTGTCACGCAGGACGGTATGCAATCACTGTCCTGCCCCTCGCCGGATGCTTGTTCATTAGCCAAAGGCGGAGCTTGCAAGCCCTATGGCAGGTTGAATGTGCTGATCGGTGATGACGATCCGCTAGGCAGTTTCGTGTTCCGCACTACTGGTTTCAACAGCATCCGCACCCTGGCAGTCCGCCTGCACTACTTCCAGGCCATATCGGGTAACCGGTTGGCCTGCCTACCGCTGGAATTGCGCCTGCGTGGCAAGTCGACACGACAGAGTCATGGCACACCGATTTTCTACGTCGACCTGACCGTGCGCGGCGGCATGGATATGGCCGAAGTGCTGCAGTCAGCCAACGAACTTGAGACCCAACGTCAATCAGCGGGATTTGATCAGGTAGCGCTGGATGAGGCGGCACTACGAGGCTTTAGCAACGGCGCTTTTGAGGACAGCGAGGAAGACAGCGGTGCTGTAATTGAAGAGTTGTTTTCAAGCCCGGATGCAACCGCCACCACGGAGCTTTGCAAAGCACCACAAACCAATTCCAACTCACTGGCCGGCAAGCTCGAAGCGCTCGCCTCTCAAACTCACTGACCTCACACCTGCCTGACTTCAGGGAGGCTTGGAGACCCGAAATGATCCTACTGAAATTTCTGCTCTGCCTGTTTGCGTTCATTGGCGCGTTGGCGGCAGCCGGCACGTTGGTCGTAAGCATTGTGTTGATGTTGCGCTTCCCGCCACTGCTGGTCGCCGTGCTACTGGCGTGCTGGATTCTGAATCGCCTGATTAAGGTGTTGAGCGCATCCATCCAGAGCAAACCCACCAAAAACACTGCCACGTAACGGTGGCCAGACAGCGCATAGCCACACTCACCCATTAGGAGAATGAACGATGAGCAGACAGTGTCTGATCTGCGACTCGCAAGCCGTCCTCACCCTGGAGGCCGCAAAGGGCATCGCCTTGCTGATCAGCCTGGCCGATGGAGTAGTACGGGGAGCTCAGAACACGCATGAGAGCCCGCAGGACCGTCCCAGATACAACTCACTACTGAGCGGGCTGGCCGCTATCGTTCCTGCCTACCCGTCAGCACTGCGAGTCGCTGACGATATCGGAAAGTATCAATTCTCGGGGTTCGATTGCTTATGCCTGCGTTGCGGCGCGCTATTCGACGAGGAGGCAGCGGAGCCAGTGCCTCCGCCGCCGTGAAACAACTACTCAGCCACGACCGAGACGCTCAACAAGCCCTTCCACCATACCCATGACGAGCGTACGGTCACTCGTGTCCAGCGTCGACAGCAGATCGTACAGCCGGCGCGCCTGGTCTTCCGGACGTGAACTTCCCTCGGTCAGCAAGTCGGCCGTCTCGCAGCCAAAAATTTCCGATAACTCCACCAAACGCTCGACGTTGGGCATCACGATCCCGCGCTCGATGCGCGACACCGCTTCACTGCCAATCCCAAGCCTCTCGGCGACCTGCTCCTGACTCAGCTTGCAACGAACACGCTGGCGAGCAATTGCTTGGCCCACTAGTTCCGCCAGTTGCTTCGATTCGGTTTTTGACATGCCACCCTCCAGTTCAACCTGGATAGTTGGCGATCAACCTATTGACATGAAGGACCTCTCAAACCGAGACTCACCTCAAAAGGTTGATATTCGACTTTTTCTCTAAATCACCACCTCTTGCAGGGAGCTCAGAAAAACCATGATCGTCGTAACCGGCCTGAATGAAGCACAGATCGAGGGGCTCGTGAAAAGCAAAGCGTCTTTCGAGATCAATGGCCTCAGGGGCAATTTCATGGCAGGTATCAAGCTTGTGGAAACCAAAATTGAAAGCCAGGGACTGAAGTGTCGAGTCAGAAGCGACGTGAAAAGTGCTGTAGTACAAGGCGGCGCACTCGGTGCTGTATTCAGCGTCCTATCCACACCTGCAACGCTGACCGTGGTAACGCTCGGGGCCGTCGCAAGCGTGGGGCACGGTCTAGTTACCTACAACCCTGATTACGAAATTCTCAAGGACTACGTGAATCAGCGGCTCAAGGTCATCTACAAGAAATAATCCCGCTCCCCCCACAACTATCGACCGCGAAGAACCCTGTTGTTTTGCAGGGTTCGTTCATCGCTCATTAATCTCGCACAGAATCAACAAATTGGAGTGAACCCATGAAACGGATCCTCAGCATCCTGCTGCTCATTTTTTGCGCCAACGCTAACGCCTCCGTGGACTATTACGAAGGTAGCGGGCTGTACTTCCCGGACGAGACCTCAACCAAAGGTCTTCCCGAAACGATTCCCTGCGTCATGAAGAAAGCCTTCACCGGTCAGAACGTCCTGAACTGCACCTGGCTGGCGAACGCCCGTCACGTACTCATTTGGGACTCTCAGCGTCGACAGGACGTAAATTACACCAACCAGATCAGCGGTACGTGCCAACGTGGCAAGTGCCGAGTGAGCAACGCGATGGTGGGTGAGTGGAACCAGGACATCCCGTTCCTGATCTCGATCTGGTACCGAATCGGTAGCAGCACGGATGGCAAGCCAGTTGCCTACCGCAACGACGTTTCTCGCCAAGTCTCGTACGCAGAAGCTGGTAGCCAGCTCATGCAGCTCTACATGGATGCCGGCATCCCGGACAATCAGCTCGTTTCGACTTTCGACAAGCGTTACGAAGGTGGCTACGCAGCGTGGCAAGCTCAAAAGGGAAATGCACAAGCGATGGCTCACTCCCCTGCCACGTCGACCCAATCCAAATGGCCAGAAGTCAAAACTGCCTGGTGCAATCCCCGCATGGATGACGACTGCTATATAAACAAAAAGAAGGTACCGGTAGCTGAACTGGGTAAATGGCTTCCCGATGTCGCAGAAGCAAACATTGACCAAATTGGCGGCTACTGTGAAACCATTTTCTGCTTTGACAAAGATGACCAGCCTATCGGCTACCTACTGCAATAATGATCCTAAGCTACATAGCGTATCGGATAAGCCAATCATCTTATCGAGCAGTGAATAAGGGGAGGTGTACGCCTCCCTTTTAATTTTATTTTTTGCCTAGTCGATGAATACGACTGCCTTACGAGCGTCTGCAGACATTACCCCCTGCTGGTATCGAATCCACGCTGACGCCCGCCGTAGGACTTCGTAGCCACCTTGCACAGGTAGCTAGCTCGGTAGAACAGCGATGGAAGCTCATCCTCATCACCACGACGTACAGACCGGCAGATTCGGTATTCAGCATTCTCCGGAATGTGTACCAACCCACTGACCTCAGTGACTGACAGCCCTAACGCACCAGCCCAAGATTCTTCCATACGGCTGATCATGTTCACCCTATCTGAACGCAATCGCCCAACTGTGTAGTAGGCATCGCCATTCATTAGGATCAGTACGTGGTAATGCGGCTTACCCCTCTGACCAATCTCCCTCGACCAGACGTACCGGACCTTGCAGCCACGGGCGTAGCCATCACGTTGACGCACCTTGTTCTGGTGGTACCGAATTTTCTTCGCAAAGGACTCAAAAAATCTACTGATGGCCTGGTTGGTATTGACATAGTCAGGCAGATCAACCCCCTGGGGTAGCCTGAGATCCACTCTAAATGCCAACACCCTCGGATACTCAGCTATAGCCAATTCGATGGTGTGCTTAAGAGCAGATAAGTACTCCTGGATAAAAGGCCCTTTCTCGCACATCACGGGCAGGCTTTCGAAGGCATCGCTGTAATGCAGGTGGAGGTTGGTGTTTTCGGAATGACGAAGCGGGTAGCGGCTGTTGGTAGCAGGATGACTGAACATGATTATGAGTCCTCAGTGGAGAGTTTCATAACCAACGTCTGTGGAGTTTTAATTTACCGATTACCTGCCCTACTGATAAGCCTCGACCGGATGCGTACTGGGGATGCGCTCGGGGTGACGGAGTACTAGCCGGGGCGGGGCCTGCAGCTAGGATCAAGTCGAGGGATATACACTACTGAAAATGTGGGAAGTCCATTGGTAGCAGTAGCTTGTGAAGCATACTACCTGCACCGCAACAGACCACTCTGGTTGGCTCGGGTAAATACGTCTCGCTCACCAAGTCACAACGGCGTTTTTTGCTGACACCGTATTCCGGAGATAAACCAGCCTTCTGTGCCACGCATCTTCAGCGGCCCTCGCCAGCCAACAACACTGACTCGGCCGGCCAAATACGGGCTGCGGTAAATGGGATCGAACCTTCCTCCGATGCGTGAATGTACCTCAAAAAATGCTGGCAGAAGCCTGCATCATTCGCGTTCATCTACCGCAGTCGCAGAGCGCGAAGGGCATGAAACGGGAGTAACAATCCACATGAAATCCGCAACGGCAACAACGCGGCCCCTCCATGAGATTCACACCAAGCTAGGATATTTGCCCACTTTATCGGCGAAGGACCCCGATTGCTGTATATTTAGACAGTGATATCAATTGTGAATGCTCAACTGGAGCTATTCACCAGTTCGGGTTAAGCTGCGACTCATGAAAACTACCTCATCAAAAATCAGTCGAGTCGCCTCTGTTCACTTCTCTGGACACGAAACGTTTCCATTGCGTCAGATGTGGCTCAAAAAAGCCTTCGACCAAGCTAGTGTCGACGGCCTGATTCCAAAGACAACATTTACTACCGAAAGCTCCATTGCCGCTTTCGGAGTAGGTAAGAATATGGTTGCGTCCATTCGGCATTGGGCCTTGGCATCCGGAGTCGTGGAAGACGAAGGCGATACCTTTCGCGTAACGAGCCTCGCCATGGAGATACTGCAGGATGGAGGCCTTGATCCTTACGCGGAGGATCCTGCTACAGCATGGCTTGTTCATTGGCAGCTAGCCGGGCGGCGCCACCGCTCAACAACATGGTATTGGCTATTCAACCATGTAACCGCGCCAACCTTCACACGCCAAGAGCTCGAAGAGCCTCTGACCGAGTACGCTCGTAGCCTCGACCCTAAGCACCGGCTTTCAAGCGCTACTATCTCGCGAGATTTGGAGACATGCTTGCGTAGTTATGCCCCCAGAACCGCAGCCGGTTCGCCCGAAGATTTTGCCGAACCCTTACTCGCTGAACTAGGTCTGCTCCAAGAGGTCCACAAGGGCCAATATGCTTTCCGTCGAGGCCCTAAAGCGTCCCTCCATGACGGTATTTTCACCTATGCGCTCATCGATTTCTGGAATAGAACCGCAGGCAGTCAAAGCTCGCTCGCCTTTGAGACTATTGCCTATGCGGAGGGTTCTCCCGGCCGCGTCTTCAAACTAGACGAAGAATCAATCGCTCAAAGACTGATTTCGTTGGCCGACTTAACCGGAGGCAAGCTTGCTTGGACCGACTCCGCTGGCCTCCGCCAAGTGCACAGGAAAGCGCTATCCAATGAAGATCAAAAAGAAATGGCCAGGCGCGCATATGACTGAGAGAAAAGAGTTAATGCTCTCGGATATTGTTCACATTTCACATCAGTATCAACGATCAATCCGAATAGACGCAGACATTGGTCGCTCCGACGCATTGGATGGGTATATATTCCATGCAACTGCAGCATCCGTCGTAGCTGGAATGTGCAGGCAGCTTACGAGCACAAATCAACGAAGCTTTACATGGACCGGACCGTTCGGCGGCGGCAAGTCCTCACTAGCTACCGCCCTGGCGAGCGCACTCCATCCTGATGAGAGCCTGCGAACGAAGGCTCGCACCGCCCTAAAACTCGACTCGAAACCAGACTTCGACCAAGCCTTTCCTGTCCAAGAGGGGTGGCTAGTTGTTCCTGTGGTTGGCCGGCGTGGCAGTGTTGTAAAAGAGCTGGACGCAGCAATCCGAAAATGCCGAGGCATGAACGCTGACGGTCGAAGCAAGCCCACTCCCCAAAGCGTAATCTCTGATTTGATTGGCGAAACCAAGAACCGTCCAAACGATGGGGTCCTGGTATTTATCGATGAAATGGGTAAG
The DNA here is from genome assembly GCF_002112685.1 of Pseudomonas sp. R15(2017). Classification (NCBI taxonomy): domain Bacteria; kingdom Pseudomonadati; phylum Pseudomonadota; class Gammaproteobacteria; order Pseudomonadales; family Pseudomonadaceae; genus Pseudomonas; species Pseudomonas sp. R15(2017). Next base: position 117,894 of record NZ_NEII01000008.1, on the reverse strand, counting down.
TTTCTGGAGGCATCCGCTCTAGGTTCTGGAGACGACGTCTACTTCTTCCAAGAGCTCGCCGAAGCATCTGCTCGCGCCGATGGCAGACTGGTTGTAATTGGCGTTCTACATCAATCATTCGCGCAATACTCCAACCGACTCGGCATCGAAACCCGGGATGATTGGGGCAAGGTTCAGGGACGATACCTAGACCTTCCCTTTGTAGCTGCAAGCGACGAAGTCGTGGAGCTTATCGGCAGTGCGATCGAAACCAAAAGCCGCCCGGAGTGGGGGCAGGTAGCATCTGATGCGATAGCAGACGCGATCCGATCTCGCCGCCCTGCAGTTGGGAATGATTTTTCTGCCGCCCTAGAACGTTGCTGGCCATTACACCCTGCCATGGCCGCTTTACTGGGCCCAATTTCTAAGCGTCAGTTCGGACAGAACGAGCGTAGCACCTTTGGGTTCCTATCGTCGGTTGAGCCCTATGGCTTCCGCGCTTACCTGGAGTCCACCCCTGCTGACCAAACGTTCTTGTATCGCCCTAGTGACTATTGGGACTACCTGCGCGCAAATCTAGAGCCTGCAATTCTAGCCTCACCTGATGGGCACCGTTGGTCCCAAGCGGTAGAGGCTGTAGAGCGCGCCGAGGCAAAGTCAGGTGATCCACTGCTAGTGGCGATAATCAAAAATATCGCCGTAATTGATCTATTCCGCAACGGCTCGGGACTTTCTGCAGACCTGCCAGTAATCGCGGCCCTCTTCCAGAATGTACCTCGTGAGCAGATTGAGGATGCGCTGAATAAGCTCTCAGCACTCAAGGTCGCCTTATACAAGACTTACACCGGCTCTTGGTCAGTATTCGAGGGCAGCGACTTTGATATCGATGCGGCTATTTCTCAAGCGCTGGCTGCTTCTGCTGGAGTCGATTACTCCAAGCTCTCTCAACTGATGGGAATTCACCCTGTAGTAGCCAAACGACACTACCACGAAACAGGCGCCATGCGTTGGATGGAGCTCTCACTACAGAGCATTGAGCAAGCCGAAAAAATCGCCAAAGCTTATACCCCGCAAAGGGGCGAGTTCGGTCAATTCATACTAGCGCTTCCAGGACGCGATATCTCAGCAAGCGAAGCTCGCAAGCGAGCTCAAGCATGCGCGTATTTGGAGCCATGGCCAGTACTGGTAGGGATCCCATCCAACCACGCCCGCATTGCAGAACTATCAGCTGAATTAGTCGCTCTAGAGCAGGTAAAAGAGCGCCACGAACTCGGAGGTGATCCCGTAGCTCGCCGCGAAGTCTTCGCTCGCTTGGCCGCGACCAAATCTGATCTCGAAGACCAGCTACAAGCAGCTGTTTCACTTTGCAAATGGCATGATGGAGGCGATACGGTCATCGAGCCCGGCACAAAACTCTCGCCGAAGGCTTCTGAGCTTGCCGACGATCTCTATTATGCCTGCCCACCGGTCTGGAGCGAGTTAGTAAATCGCGACGGCCTCTCTAGCAACAGCGTCAAAGCCCGCCGCGATTTACTACATGCAATGATCGACGCCGAGGGCACCGAGCGGTTAGGGATCGAAGGTTTTCCTGCAGAGCGCGGCCTGTTCGAAACGCTGCTCGTGGCATCTGGTGTATACCGTAAAGAAGGTGAGCTTTGGCAGTTCTGCCACCCACCCGAAGCTTTGCACGAAGGACTCTACGAGCTTTGGCAAGTCACGCAAAAGCTCCTCCTAGACGCCAATTCACGAGTAAGCGTGGACTCGATCTACAACCGCTGGCACCTGCCTCCATTTGGCATGAAGCAGGGTATTTTGCCCGTGTTTCTCACTGCATTCTTGCTAGCACATAAAGCCAACATCGCCGTTTACAAAGATGGCATGTTTATCCCGCGACTGAGCGATGCGGATATTGACGAATGCTTGCAAGACCCTAAGCGATTCACTCTCCGTTGGATCACGATTGATGAAGATAAAGTCCAAATCCTGGAGGGTATTTCTTCCCTATTAGAGGAAGTCGGCGAGAAAGCCGGCTCTGCAGATCCACTCGAAGCCGCACGCGGACTAGTGGCATTGATTTTCAGCCTGCCAGATTGGGGGCGGCGTACACAACGCTTAGGTGAAACAGCCAAAGCAATACGCGACATGCTGCTAAAAGCCAATGATCCACATAAAGTTTTGTTCGTCGATTTAGCGTCGCTTCTTGGAGCTGATGACGGCGAGGCCTATGTAGAAGCACTGCGTGCTCCTCTTCATGAAATTGCAGCGGCCTACCCAAGGATGCTGTCCGAGGTCGAAGCCAAGATGCTTCAAGCGCTCGATGCGTCTCTTAACAACTTGGATTCGCTCCGTGAAAGAGCTAAAGCTGTAGCTGGCATCTCCGGCAACTTCAGGCTCGATGCATTCTCTACACGGCTCGCATCTTACGATGGTAGCCGTTCCGCATTGGAGGGCATTCTGAGCTTGGCCGCTGAAAAACCACCACGCGACTGGGTCGACCGCCACATCGACGCGGCGGTGCTTGAGCTTGCCCAATTTTCCCGGCGCTTTCGCGAGGCAGAGGCGTTCGTCACAGTCAAAGACCGTCCAGCACATAGCGAAGCAATCGCAGTTATTATCGGTGCAGGCGCGGAAACCACGACGATATCGAGATCATTCTCGATATCGGAGCGCCACCGTAAAACGGTCGAAGACAAGGCTGCTGAACTCACCTCGATGCTGCAACAGCAAGGCTTTGAAACTGACATCTTACTGGCCATTCTTGCTAAAGCTGGAATGAACCTGGCTAGTGAAAAGGAGCAGATGAATGACTGAACGACACGTGCTGGGTTTATCCGGTGGGAAAGACAGCGCCGCCTTGGCCGTTTGGATGCGTGACCACCGTCCAGAGCTAGACATCGACTATTTCTTTACTGACACCGGTGAAGAGCTTCCCGAAGTCTATGAGTTTCTAGGACGACTCGAAGGCTATTTGGGCAAACCCATCGAGCGACTCAATCCTCGCCGTGACTTTCGCTTTTGGCTGCGTGAATTCAACCACTTCCTTCCCAGTGCGCAGACTCGCTGGTGCACTCGTCAACTCAAATTGGCCCCGTTCGAACAGTGGGTCAAACCATGGCTAGCAGCAGGAGACAAAGTTTTCTCCTATGTAGCAATCCGAGCTGATGAAGAGTATCGCGAAGGCTACTCAGCAAAAGCCGAAAACATGCTTGTGAAATTTCCATTCCGTGAGGCGGGCATTGATAAAGCCGGAGTCGTGGACATACTTGAGTCTTCTGGATTAGGTTATCCGAAATATTACGAATGGCGATCTCGCAGTGGCTGCACATTCTGCTTTTTCCAGCAGAAGATCGAGTGGGTTCGACTCAAGGAGCGACACCCCGAAGACTACGAAAAAGCCAAGGAGTTAGAAAAGGACGCATTAGAACACGGCTCGCCTTTCACTTGGTCTAAAGGCGAATCACTTTGGGATCTAGAAAAGCCAGCACGTATCATCGAAATCAAAGCAGAGTATGAGGTTCGCCGTGCGCGCCTCCGCAGAGCTGTCCCGGTTAATCCCCTACGACCAGTCAAAACAACTCCCGAAGATATAGACGATATCTACGGAGAGGATGAAGGCAATGGCTCATGCTTAATATGCCACAAATAGCGCTGCCCAGCCTTCGACCTCTGAGAAAAACTAGAACTAATCTGCACCGAGGGCCGTCAGAAATTCTGTTAATTCAGAATAATTATCTGCTTTACTAACAGTAATTAACTGAATCTTGAAGTCATTCAACCACCGATCACGCTCGACCTGAGTAACATCTTCTTCCGCCATCAAAGCATAGTGGGTTGGGCCTGCACCTGGCGAAAAAGAATCTGCGATATAACTTAGAAGCAAAGAAATCTCAGGGTCCGTCATAGACGCCCCGACGAATACTACAGTGAACATTGTAAACATCGCAGAAAGCAGGCTTTGATAGGCGCGCTGATTAAACAATAAATTTCTATAATCGGCATCAGTCAATATTATTTTATTACCCAGCTTAGTCGCATCTCCATGAGCTTTAAGTATAAAAAACTCCCGCCTAGACAATCTGCGCTGAACCTCACCTGTATCTGTAAATGAGCAGACCGACACATCATCATCAACCTTTCGATATGCCCTCTCCAGTAAGGTGTCATAATTCGTCGTAACCACAAACTGCAGCTTGTCCAGCGAAACAAGTGCGTGGTGCAAAGGAGTTGGTTTCGGCTTAGGAGCGATAAATGTCTCTTCGATAAATGGATCGAAGTGACTCCTAAGATTATCCTTAAGACCAGAAGCAACCATCAAAAACTTTTCTGGACGTGCAACGAGCGCTCGGTACTCTGCCTCCCGCGCGCTGTCTATGACACGATGCGCCACGGCCGAATCAATCATTTTAGTTAGCAACTCACTCCAAAGCGGAAGGCCTGCCCCTTTGGACGCACCAGCCCCGACTAAGACAGCACAACGCCCAGCGACGTAAGATTGTTTCAGCGCATCAGGGATTTTTGTCGGATCGAAAGCCATCATTCACCCCCTCAAATACAGAAAGCGCGCAATGAAACATTACGCGTCTTTAAGTTCGCATGCGTGGCCCCTTGTGCTCGAAAGGCCATGATGTAGTCGTACAAAAGCTTATTCCAGAGTTTATTTGCTCGAGACTGTTTATGAGCATCCTGAAGAAGACTTTCCGGGTATCTTGTATACTGTCGGCGAAGCGACTCAAACTCGCTAAAATTATCTGCCAACTCCTCTGCGTTAACTTCAATGCCAGCAAGTTGTTGCTGCATGATCAACCATGTAAGGTCAACGAAAAGCCACTTTTGCGTCAGACGATGACCAAGACAGCCGTCAACTTCCGCCAACACAGTCAAAGCCTCACTGACCCTTGACGATATTCTGAGTACATCTGCCGCTCGATCAACCCCAAATTCAACAACCATTTTCTTTAGATCGGGAGCTTTGATATTCCTTTGCCCGTCGTATGCAGCCATAGCAAATAGATGACTGACGTAATCCTGTCGTTTATAGCGAACATCTGGAATCCTTGACGCTGAAAAATACTCATGACCCGTCGCAATCGAATCAATCATGTGACGTAGAGGCCCCATCATGGCGTTGCGCAACTCAGCGGGGTTGAGCGCTACACCTAGCTGCAGTCTAGCAAAGAGATTGGTGATCTCATCGTTCGTTGCCGAAATGATCTCAGCCACACTAACCTCAAACACATCAAACTTATCACGTAGCAACTTAGGCAGCTGATTAAAGGTTTTCCCATGAATAACGTGACCGCAAATAGGCGGCAGCGCGTCTGGGTGCTCAAGCGAAAGCTCTCCAGAACGAAACTCCCAAATCGCCCGCATGCGCTGCTGCCCATCCACTGCATCGTAGTGATGAGCTCCATTTGCTGGAAGCTTACGTAGATAAATTTTGGGGATATCCATGCTGCGAAGCATTGAATCAATAAGCAGAGCCTTCCGTGGTGCTTTCCATGCGGCTCCACGCTGCCAAACCGGATTCAAATTTATTGACGCACGCAAACTAATCAGTTTGCTTATCGGCAACGTATACTGCTTAATCTCCATGAATTACCTTCTAACCTCAACCATTGATCACAGCACACTTAACGTGAACATCAGAAGCAGCGTAAAATTATTCAAGCGCGATTACAACCTGTTCCACCACTACCGCGCAGCCTATAAAGCCGAATAACTAACTCCGCTCAGACCCTTCAATATACTCAATAGCCTCGTCCAAATTTTTGAACACCATAGTTGAGCATTGCCGAACCATTTCAAAATAACGACTAATGGAAGGATCATCAATTTGGTCGACAAAATAAATTAGTTTTCCATGAGCCCGCGCAAAGCCTACCTCTAAAGCTAACGAATACCCGCCTGGATTAGAACCCTCCATATTCGCCAGTACAATATCTGCCTCTTTAACAGCCTCCAGGTCCCAGCGAGTATACTCTACCGAATCTTCGATGTTATGAGCACTAGGATCTAATAAGTTAAAACCTTTGAGCTTAGACTTCACAACAGACTGCCAACCGGAACGAAACCCGCCGGCCAGGTATATTTTTTTATGGGTTACCGACATTGGAATCCCTCTTAAATTTTAACTCTGCAACAGCTATCGAAAATGGCGTATTCATTGCTCTGGAATAAAAAGCATCCGCTTGCTTAAATAGAAAAGCAGTCGCACCAAACAGCAAAACAGCTTGTACCCACCAAGGAGCAGCACGATCATAGCCATACAACAGTTCTGGGAGGGCAACCAAACACACGAGATAGTCGATAACAATGAGAAGCAACGCTGTCCCGACACCACTGCATAGTAATGAGATGAACATAAATCTTCGCCCAAGCAATGCCGCATCATCTGAAACTGACAACGCAACACTTCGAAGATCATGAAACTGCCAAGCACTCTGATCGCCGCCCTGCCTAGAGCTCACCAACTCGCTAAATAGTTTATAAGACTGCCGCCCCCTCGCTTTGGACTCATCAAAGGCACCTATCAATTTAAAAGAACTAAGCAATGGCTTTACAGCAATTTCATTTACAGCTAGCAAGAGGTGGCCTAAAGCAAAAAGCAAGCCCGCCATCGTCAAGGCTGCGCCAGCACCTTCACTAAACTTGACTAGCGATTTGATATGCTCAGGCCCCCAATGCATTATGACCAACCCAGTTGCTAGCACAAGGCCTGGCACCCAAGCACCGATTAGGTCATTGAAGAACTTTGTAATGGTCTCAACTGCGTCATCAACCTTCACCGTTCTCTCCATACTCAATATTATCAAAGCAGATAGCCGCGACCGCTACTTCGATATCTTGATCTGAAAGGAAAGGTGCTTGAGCATAAACCAATCCCTGCTCTCCATTGAGCTTGGCTGCAAGATGGCCTCTCCCCAACAACAACTCCGCGCCTGGCCGATCTAGTGCTATTTTTGAGGTCGCCTCACTGGATACTTTCAAGATAAGGCGATTACCCAAGTTTTCACGAAGCTGCATCGGCATCACATCTTTGTCCGGACGCTGTGCGGCGAAAATCAAATGAATACCGGCCGCCCGTGCTTTTACCCCCAACCTTTGAACTGCAGCGCCTACTGCTGATTTGTACGCATCGTCGAGCATCCAATCAGCAAACTCATCGTGAACCAGAAAAACCATTGGCAGACGCTCTTCGATAGAGACTTTAGAGTTATAGGTTGGTAGGTCGCGGGCTCTGGCTTTGGCAAATGCACGGTAGCGATCCTCCATCTCTTGAACCAGAGCATCTAGAACTTCGGCAGCTTTGTCTTTGGTGGTGACAATCTCATCGCGCATATGAGGCAAGTCAGCCAATGGAGCGTAATCCACCCCCATCTTGGGATCGATCAAGATAATTTGCGCCAGCGCCTTGGGATTGGTTGCAGCGATATCCAAAATAAGAGCCTGGATGAGTACAGATTTTCCACTACCTGTTGCCCCAGCTACTAATGAGTGCGGCTCATGCGATGAAAGCCCGCCGAACTCAGCCCCCAGATTCAAATACAGCAACGCGCCGTTAATTTCCTGCAGACCCAACAGGAACGAGGTGTTAATACCCGCAACGTTTCTATTGAGTTCTCGACGTGACCAAAGCTCCCAAAGCGACACAGCCTGCCGTTTTCCGCCAGCGACCGTCACCACGATCTCGCCTGGCTTAGGTTGAACAGTTACTAAATTGATAGCATGAGTAGTGAGGAGCTGTGTTCTTTTATTCTCTATATCTTCGACACGTAAGCGATCAGAGCCCGCCAGACGAACGAGACAACCGTTTGGAGTCAAGCGAGTGCCGAGGATAGCTGCCTGAAGACCGTAGCTATTAAGCGCAGATTTGAGCTTTTTAGAGACCTCTTGAGCCCACTCCTCCCGCTCCGCATCGGCTTGGGCACCACCAGAGAACTTAGACGCGACCAGATCAGAAAGCCCGCCCCCGAAGTAACTGGTCGCAGCGAAAAGCTGGTCAGAAACTGAATCAGTATTAGCATTAGCTATAGAGGCAGGAGGCGGCTCCTCCATCAGAACCAAAGGCGTGGTCCCTGGGTAACTGGGCGGAGCCTTCTCGCCATCTTTGCCTAGCGAAGAGACGTCCTCAACAAAGGTATCCATCTTTCCACTCGATAGCTGCGCCATTGCGGCCAACCAAGGCACTCGCGGAGCAGGTAATTTAAAGCGGTGCCCACCCCAAGGCTGCTGAGCTCCAAGCGCTGATCGAACTTCGTGACCACCTGAACCTTTGGCATACGCTTCGGCGAGCTTTCGCAGATCCGGCCTATCGAATATCTCTTGCCAAGCCATCACGTCGTCTGTCTCATCCAAAAGCTCTTGCTCAGTAGATGATGCAGCCCCCGCGTCCGAGGTGTGGATGTAAATGTGCGAATAGCCACGCAGAGAAATTTCTACATCACCCTCTCGTAGCTTGGCACGAGCGCGCTCCATCAAGCCCGTCATACCGGGCGGAATGTCGGCATCTAACAGCATGTCGGCCAAACGGGCTAACCAAACATCCCGGTCAAGACGACCAGGATCACCAAAAAGAGCTTCACGGAACATGCCCAAAGTTGCCAGCAATTGATCCTTGGAGCCTCGTCGAGCCTGAGCTAGCCCATCGGCACCGACATATTTCGACTCAACAATGGAAATGACGACGCGGACGGTATCCTCGTGTTCCTCCACGTTTAGTGCCAATATGTCCGCGATACGGCTTTCAGGTTGGGATAACCAACTCGCGTAATCGTCGAGCAGGAAATAGGCGGTCAAGACATGCCCACCTTTCGCGGAAGCCAGGAACTCCTCCGCGAGCAAGTAACGACTTAGCACAAGGCCAAGCATCTCTCCCGCAGAGACACCTCGCTTCGCCGCCCTTAGTACGATATCTCCGGAGACTGAAAGCGCGTCGCGCTTTGCCTTGTCGGAAGCAGCCTGAATCTCATCGGACCCAAGCTGAAGATTCAACTCTTCCAATCGCCTGCGAACCAACACGCCCAACAATCGGAGCTCCGAGGTCGAGCTCACTATCATATTGCGCCCATTAGTCGAGTTACGACGGTAGCGCACCACTGTGATGTTGTTGTGCTGGAGCTGCCGCTTGTCGAGTAGTTCATCGTAGGTGGCCACCCATTCGGCCAACTCGTGCGCGTCCTTAATCATTGCAGCCAACGCTGGACTTTGTAGCGAAATACGGCGCGCAGGTAAGAATCGTTCCTCAGGCATAGCATCCGTCTGGCGGCAAACTGCCGCGACAGCCGATACATACGCCCATCCTGAAGCCGTTTGCCATGGACAGACTAGGAATGTGGTCGACTTCAGCTCGTTTTCGCCCGACACGCTCCGGTAGGACCAGCGCGAGGGTGCATGATCCAAGTTTGGCCGGTCATTGGTCCACTGTACGGGGAGCCACTCTGTTTGAGCCTCCCGTGCGACTACGTCATGTAGGAAAGCAACATCGAAAGCCTTAAAGCCTTGCGCACTCTCGCTGGGAGTCGCAGAGAGAGGAGTAACGGAAATACGCAACTTCGAGATGAAGTTGTCGCTGGTCTCGCTAACCACTGGCAGATCAGGGTCGTCCCCGGCCTTGTTGACCAGCTCGCCATACACTCGTCGCAGCTTTCCTGGATCCGAGTGACGAACAGAAACGCTACATTGGAGCTTGCCATCCTCTTGGATCGCGGAGAGCTCCCGCACGGTGGCCAGCGGCAACTCGGCTGCATCGGCGTTATATAGCACGACGCTAAGGTTGCTTGCCTCATGCGGCTGCAAGCCGACATAGCGCTCCAAAAGCTCACGCGCCTGTTTGGCTGCAGCCGTCGGATCGACGTCGGTCATAGCTTCCGCAGTGCCACGCGTGGGAGCCTCCAAAAGGCTATAGCCGTTGACTGTACTGCTTTCCGACACCAACGCGAAAGCTCCGCCCCGATTGAGAACCGCGATCTCTGGATAAAACGGATGAGCAATCTCGTCTGAAAGCTCCCGCATGAAAATCTCGCGGTCGCCATAGAGAATGCTACCGCTGGAAAGCAGATGGGTGGCGAAACCAGCTACGCGTCGTGTTTTTACCGCAAGGCCCTTCATTCGTTCCGGATGCCACGGGGGAATGATCATTGCGAGGTTATCGCCTGCAATCCGAACAGTGCCAACGGATAGTACTTCAGAGACCAGTCGCGAACGACATACATCGCCACGGGCATGCGCCATCAAGGAGTTCAACAATTCGGCATAAGACTCCGCTTGACGCATAACGGCATCGCCGTGCAACCCGGTCGTGACGAAGTCCTCCATCGCCTTGAAGTAGTCCTCCTCGAATTTATCCCAAGAAGCCTTTACCTCATTTTGCTGATGCGTCGTCAGCCTACCCTCCTGAGCAAGCTCCTTGATCCGAGTCTTAATTAGATGGCGCAAGCTTTGGAGCTTACTGACCGCAGGGACCAGTGACCCTGCATCAGTCGAGTAAGTCGCCTCCAACGTCCCGGTATCGAGCAATGAGACGTTTTGCACACCCCCCTTCTTGCTCACTAACTTCCGGGGGACTTCAGTACAACCTACTGCCCCCTTCTCCAAGAGGCGACGCATGTCGGCGGCCAACGATAGGCCAATCACCGCTGGCTTGTAGCTCCAAAGGAGCTGTGTCTTAGCCAACACAGTCTCTTTATCCTTAGCAACCTGAATCAAAGCCACGTCAAATTTGATCTGCAGGGCTAAGCGCGATAACGATAGATTCGGACGAATCTTGCTCTTCTTATCGTTCCGAAGTTCCTTTTCCTCGGCGAAAAAGGCTTCATAGTCGAAGAGGGGATCGGGCAAATTTGCATTTCCCATCCGCTCAACTTTCCACTCTACTTTGGAGCCCATGAGCTCCTTTAAACCACGGTACATAGCCGAGAAGTAGCTGCCGGCGTCGTAGTTAAATCGCTCGCGCCACTCCTTGCGACCCTTAGTCACGGTGAAGCGAAGGATCCTCTCTCCTTCTGGATCGCGCAGGCCAGCATGCAAACTGTTTACCACACGGGCGAAGCCTTCGAAGAAGTCATTGCAGTCAATGGGCTTGCCATAGAGAGCCTTTTCCCAGCGCGAGCAAAGTTTGGCGTCTTGCTCCAGGAGTCTTCGCTGCTTAACGAAAAATTCTTCGTCCTCTTCAGTGAAATCTGAGCGCCGCTCACGGCCTTTCAAGTCCTCCAATAGCTTGCGGCCCTCGGTATCAAGCGAGTCCTCCTGATCGCACTCATGATCGAAGAAGCGAATTGTCGACTCTGCTAAGCCGTGTTGCTGTTCTTTGGGCTTGTCGAAGGCAAGGTAGACTCCATCGCTTTCCCACTCGAATTGGGCAAGGGCTTCGGATGCCTCCTGATCTCCAGCAGGAGCGGCGGCGAAGGCATAGAGAGCTTGGCGAGCCCCCTCCGAAATTTCTGCAGCATTTGCCTCGACTCGCTCGAGGATCTCCTCCGAGTCAAGAGATTGGCCATTCTGGCGGAGTTTTTTGAGCAACGGCGCACGCTGACCAAATAGCTTGATAAAAGCTTTGTGCCAGGGCTTGCGCGAATCCGCGAAAGTTTTGGCATTCGAGAAAAAAGTGCTGTCTCTGGGGAGTCCGGAGCATGGCAATGCAAAGCCAACCGCATCACGGATGGGTAGCCCATGCGTCGCGATAGCCTCGACAATTGCAGAGCAAAATTCGCCAAGCTGCACAAGCGAAAGTTCCGAGGACGCTAACAACCCGGCAAGAGCTGCATGGAACACCGCTCGGTCGTCGGGGACTGGCGAAATGCCGCCAGAGTGTAGCGTAGCCTCGACCCATGGCTCAGGATCAGCTCGCATCTCCTTGGCGCCGATGGCCATGACGTGACCCAAAGTGTCCGCGAGATTGTGTTCGTTGCCATTGGCCGTAAGGATCGCAGCCTTGATAGTCAGAGCATTGTTGCGCACGTAGCCTGCGTTATGTGGAATCAGAATGTTAGGCGGTAGGCCTTGGCCCCCTACCAAGGCCTCTGGGATCATGAGATCTACTTGGGCAAGCAGATCCGGATTGGCAAGGATTGCTCGCACGACTGCTGCAATTTGACTAGCTGAAAGCTTATCTAGCCTGAAGAGCGCGGCCAAATCACCAGACTGGCCAGGAGTAGATATGCGCTGGGCAAGAATGTTCGCGCCAACGCGGCCAATAATGCGATCGGTCAGCATGCAGCTTCTCCCTGAAACACGAACGGATTTTCTACAAACGAGCAAGAGTCGGAGAGCCTTCGTACCAAGCCCAAACTGACGAGACGGGCTTCAAGATTGGTTCGGTTCTCGCTGAGCTCTTCTTGGTCAACTAGCTTGGCGCCGACCAGGCGCGCGCCCTCTGCATCACCAATAACCAGACCATAGCGGAACTTGGCTTCGGCGAGAAACTCATCGAACTGCATCCGATCTTCAACGATGGAGACCACTATCGACTTAAGCAACCTATCGTTCGGGGCGTAACGAGTGCGCCTTGAAAGCCGTCGAGAGCTGAGCCCGATAGCACGCGACCAAGACGCGTGAATCTTGCCGACATGCTGCGCATGACGCGCTAAGGCATTCTCTACTAGTTTGGCAACCAACTCTTCTGGACTCTTATCTGCGGAGTCCTCATCGTCGCCGCCGTCAGTCGGCGGCCACTGGAAGCGATCACGCATGAGTTTCACACGCTCAGCATCCGGATATTCCTTGGATTCAGCCGCAACCCATCCAACGTCTAACCGGATTGACTCTACGTGAGCCCGCACTGCCTTTGCTGGTAACCCTTGATTGAATTGATAGCTATCGCCAGAAAGCGCTCGCACCTTCGTGCGCTCCTTCGAGACGATTTCGCAAACAAGTTCGACCGGGTCGTCATCGCCCGCCACCCGCTTAGCCCGCTCTAGGAAATAGAGCAGCATGTTCAAGCCGGTGATCGCAATCAAATGCTCCAGGGCATCATAGATCGGCATATCCTTGTTCAAGATAGACAACCAGTCGTCGCAAATTTGGTCGAATCGGCTATTGGCAGCCTCTGGTAAATAACCCGAAAGTCGAGGTTCTTCGGCACTCTGAGGCGTACCCTGAAGAGCCCTGACTAAACGATTCATCGGTGCCTCGTGATCAAATAGACGCCTAGCAAGGCTGTCACCGAGCTCCGCTCCGCGCTTGGCTCGTGAGAGCATGAGATAGAGCAACTCACCTGTACGAGCAAAGAAGCGACGATCATTGCTCATGTTCCCTTTCGCATTGATCGCTAGATCCTCATAAAGAGCATCAGGACCGAAAGGAAAGACGAACTTGGAACTCCAACGTTTGTTGCTGCGAGACTCAAATGATGAGGACCGCAGTAGTTCAATTGCCTTTGCAAAATCATCGAAGTTAGTGAATGAGCGGCGCAGATAGGTCATGTCCTCATCACCATTACCTGTTGCACCCTGCCTAAAACGATCAAACCACTGCTTCCATTTCTCCTCATCAGATGCGGCGCTATCCGCAATTGATTCGACGTAAGGATTGTTGAACAGCAGCCCACGTAAACGGACTTGCCGCTGTGGCTTGAACATGACCGAGCCGCCCTGCTCTTGGTGAGGTCTGAGAGGATGATCCATGTTCGAGCCAAGTACGCCCAAGAACTCCAGAACAGTCAGGTGAGGAAGCTGCTCATCATAAAGTCGATGCCCCCAAATGTTCTCGTCGACACAAAAGTCGACGCTTTTAATCTCAGGCCTCTTGATGATTGCACTCATTCCGAGACCCTCACAGTAACTGGGCGCGAAAACCCGCGACCACCAGGTTCAATATCGATGAAGTTAAGTGTCAGTACGGAGGCTTCACCTCCTGCTTCGTCGTCATCGCCAGCCACACTGGCCTTCTTGACCATCTCAGCCTTACGCAAGAGCTTTGCCTTGAAAGCCATCAGATCTTCGAGACATTCGTTGGAGAAGCTCGCAGGCAAAGCCCCCTCAGCCACTCGCGAGAGGAATTCATGACGGATCGGCGTCAAGTCAAAAACAACAGAATTGCCCGAACCCACAGCGAGAGAAACGTCGAGTCGAGGGCGACCAGTCTCCTCGACAAGCCTAATCGCCATACCAACTCCGCCTTGTCTACGGGAAAAAGTCTCATAGTCACAAAGCACGCTTACCCGGCTTTGGGTAAAACCACCCGAACTTGCAATGAAGATGCGATCTTCGTTTTCGAGGAGAAGTCCTGTTAATACTCGGTTGAGGCCCTTAGCAATGCGTCCGCGAACCACTTCGCTCACTGGCTTCTGCACTTTGAGCGCCTCGATAATCTCCAAGTAGTCCCCAGCAAAGCAGAAAGCTGTCATCGACCAATGCGGATAGCCTCCCTCCCCATCAGGAAGGGTGAAGAAAAGCCTGCGACGCTGGCCCTCGAGCATTGCCAAGAACTCGAGGGCGCCACCTTCCAAACGGGACCCCTCATACCCTTCCAAATAGGCGTCTTGGGCAGCGCGAAAGGCAGCAGTGGCACCATAAATCGGATCGCTCGCAACCAAGCGCCCGAAGTCGGCTTGCAGTCGCGAGTCATCTTTGCCATAAACCAGCAACCCATCAGCAGCATTGGTGGACTCATCGCCCACTCCAAAGCTGGACATCGCCTTGAAGATGGGACGGTCAGAGGTTCTTCGCTTAAGAAGATTGGCTCCGAAGGCATTGGCATAGACACTTGCATTGCCTAGATCGCCTCCCTCCTGGATCTTCGCTACATCGGCACAGGTCAGTAAGTTGTCCTTCGCCTGCTTAGCATCTGAACAACCTAGGATCATATTCGAACAGAGCGCAAGTAAGTCACGTATAGGGAGGTGCAACCCATTGTGCCTGGCAATTTCAACCAAATCGCCCAAGCGGCGGGAGAGCTGACCACCATCTGACGCACCCAAAAGTCTTCGGCGATTCTCGTCGATAGGACAAACTCTATCTTCAGCCTGAAGTGTGCAGCGTTTGCAGTTGTCCCACTCGGGATGCCCCGCCACAGCCATAGCCACCTCTTCTAACGTTTTGCGGCTAGTAGAGCGGCTAAGATCGAACACCGCCAGACGCTCAGGAGCCGGGCCGGCCTGTAAGAAGCGCTCTTGCAGTGGTTTACGAAGTGGGTGATCACGCTCTTGGCGCCTACCTAAATCACGGAGACGATCAAGAATTTGACCATGGTTTGCGGCAAGGATCACGACCTCAGAGTCATCGCCCTCTAGCACCGACCTTTCAAGTCGTTGCAATGGCAAATCGCTCTCCTCGCCATTGAGCTCGGAAAGATCCTTGATGAAGACTGCCAAGCGCCCATCCGACAGATGCAACTCCTTCACATTTCCCTTGGCGGCCCAAGCATTGGGATCCCCACCAATACGCTCCCACAAGGCACGGCAGTGGTACGTCTTACCATCTCCAGCGGTACCTGCGATCAAGATAGATCCCAGTGCCTTCGATTCAATGTGTCGAACCATGTCCTCTAAAAAAGGTGCTGAAAGGCTAATTGGTTTGACCCTTGCCTGTGCCAACGCCCTCGAAACATACTCGTCGAACATCGCTAAGTTGGTCGATGACGGCCCGTAGCTACGCAAAAAATGAACCCACGCAGTTGCTGGCGGAGCCTCAACGTCAGTACGCCGCACGGAGCCGCCACGACCTTTACCTGCCTGCAGTACCCTCTGATCAATCAGTGCGTCACGAGTTTCCCAATAAAACTCATCAGTTAACTGGGGGAAGAGAATTCTGAGCCTCTCTAGCAGCGACTGGTTGCCAATACTAGAGCCATCGGCGGGAACGGCGGCCAGCAAGGCCTCAACCAACTCATTCATTCACAACACTCCCCTGCAGCCCGGGGTAACACGGGCCTACCAAAATAAAATATGGCTACAAAAAAACTGGAAGGAATCAGAGGGATACTGACGCTAAGGGCCAGGCAAAATCCCGCGCCTATGGAGAGCCATCCCTGGAGCATTGCAACCAATCAACCTACGATACCAATCACCTTATCCACTGCTAAAGCATGGGTAAAGCCAAAGTCACTGCTTTTTGCCATCATGGATAGTTTACAGAAGCATGATCGTCGGACACTGGTGTTTTGGCCACATGGCTGCGACCTCTGCAGACCGGTTTACGAGCAGGCCCGTAACTCTTGCAAACGCAACCTCCATGCCTGCAGCTGAGGTATGCTGATTGAAAAGAGGCCCCTACAGCATCCACTGAGACAACGCCTCGGGGAAGTGGGGGGATAAATGGGGGGATAAAATAAAAAATTAAAGATAAATCGCTATAAATCAATGAATTAGCAATCATAAAACGCCGCCCACAAGCCGGCTTTTTAATGCCTGTTGGAAAAGTGATTTTCGAGAAGCGTTCAGCCAATTGCTGATCAACACCAAATTGTGCGGCAGGTACTTGCACAAATGTTCAGTGAAAAAGCGCTTGGCAACTTCGATGCTTAATACACTACAAGGACGTTCAAGATTGTTCCCATCTACCCTGAATTCACGCCTGAAATCCGTCGGACTGGTTTCGACCATATGCCTCAGCCTGACAGCTTGCGTGGGAGTAGGCATCTCCCTCCCGGAAAAAGTCACACTGAAAACCGACGCCTACAGAGCGCAAAGTTACCGCTCATTCA
Organism: Pseudomonas sp. R15(2017); assembly: GCF_002112685.1. Lineage (NCBI taxonomy): Bacteria > Pseudomonadati > Pseudomonadota > Gammaproteobacteria > Pseudomonadales > Pseudomonadaceae > Pseudomonas > Pseudomonas sp. R15(2017). The sequence goes on along the minus strand of NZ_NEII01000008.1, from coordinate 101,277 downwards.
CCCCGCAGATCACCCGAACAGCAAGATCAACTCCCACCCGCGAATGGTGCGGGATCACTATCTGGGCGCTGGTGATCCCGGTGCCGTTGAAAATGCCGGTGTGCAATTCGTACGACGAGCAATCTTTTGGCAGCGACGAATTCGGCAAGGAAGTCGTTCTGCTCAACACGCAACAAACCGTGCCCTCCCCGCTCTACGCCTGCGGCCCACTCATGGTGCTGGGGCCAATCGTTCACGGTTACGAAGGCAATGCCCTGTGCGGTGTTTTTCCTAAATGAACAGATGATTCACGGATAACTAAACGACTTCACCAACGTCAATTCCCCCACCGCCCGCATCGGCACGATGAAAGTCTCCATCTTCTCGCTAGGCGTCCCTTCCTCGGTAATCACCGTCACCTGCGCGGTGGTCAACGGCTGCACCGCCTCTTCCCCTCCCTCATCATCCCCGCGATAGCCACCGCCAAAATAATTCACATACACCAGATACTGCCCCTTGATCGGCGCCGGCATGGCGAAGATTTCCGGGCCGTAGCCGGTGGTCACGTCGACGTCCAGAGCAGCGCCATTGGGGGCAACGCGATCGCCATACCAGATGTGCGCGCCATCAGGCGTGACCAAGTGCAGGTCGAGGTCAGTGCCATCGCTGTCCCACGCCAGCAACACCCGCAACTTGGCTGGAGTAGCGCCGCCACTGGTGTTGAGGAACTGCGTGCGGTGCCGTTGCTGGCCGTCCGGGCTGCGGACTTCGACGCTGTTGCTGCCGTTGGGAAAGGAGAACGGGCGGTCGAAGCGGCCGCTGTCGTCGATTTTCAGCGGCATGCTGACGCCATTGACGATCAGGCGTCCGGGCTCTTTGTTTTTCGGTGTGGCTTTGATTTCGCCGCTGATTCGGGCGGTGTTGGCCTGGCCGATCGGGGTGCTCACCGAGGAGGCCGGGTAGTTGACGGTCTGGCGAAAGCTTTCGCCCTCGCCTTCGGGCGCGCCGCTGCGCCAGCCGCCGACCGGGGTGTCGAGTTTGACGCCGTCAGCGGCGTTCACCGACGAAACAGCGGCAACTACGCAGAGCAACAGCAAGACCTGTGGATAACGGAGTGTCATGGTCTATTCCAGCAAAAGGTGACGGGCGAGCCCTTCGATATAGGTTTCATCCTGGCCGTTGGGGTGTGCTTCAAAGGCCAGGTGCAGGTATTCGTGAGTCAGGTCGAGGCGGTCCTGCAAGGACAACACGCCGCGCACATAGATGCGCTGGCGTTCGCGGTCGACGAAGGGGCGACCGAAGGCGAGTTTGCAGACGGCGAACGTGCTGACTTCGTTGTAGCCGGTTTCGCTTTCCAGCCTGGGACGCCAGCCGCGCCGCTGTTTTTGCAGCCAGTCCTGCGCGGCAGGCAGCGCTTCGCAGGACGCCACCGGGTTGTCCCAGCGGCTGAGGCTGGCGCGCGGATAGGCGTGCAGCAGAATCGCGTCGTAACGCTGGCCGGCATTGGCTTGCTCGACCGCTTGTTGCCAGGCCAGTTTGTCCGGGCCGGGTTGATCGGAGTGATAAGTGACGGTGCTGCCCGCCAACACCAGATCCGCCGTCCATGCGGCGATGTTGCGGGATTCGACGGAAGCAGGACGCGGTGCAACACGTTGGCGGGTGCTGCTGTCGTCGATGCTCAAACATTCGCCGTTACGTGTGGCGTTCTGCAGCAGATACGTGCGGATTGCCACGGCCAAGGCTTTGGCGGCTTCGGCGGGTTCGGGCTTGGCTTCACGCTCCAGCACACGGGCGACGTACTCTTCGCGATCCAGCCGCGCCACAAGCTTGTCGTTGAGCAGAAACAGCTCGCCGTCGCTGTGGATGTCCAGCGCATTGCCGTTGGCGAATTCGACGCGGTAATCACCCTGCAACGGGCCGGAGGTCACCGCTCGATTACCGGCCAAAACCCGCGAAACCGGATATCGCGAGAACAGTCCGACTTCGACACAACGCCCTGCTTCCGCCGGCCATGACGTGGGCAACACCGTCGCCAACGCCGAACCGTAACGCCGCAAAACCATCTGACTGGTGCCCCGGCCACCCGCCCAGATCGGCGAGCCGTCCGCCGTCCAGCCGGCGAATCCGCCCTGGCGTGATTGCGGGTCCTGATCGCCAAGCCAGCTCCAGGTTTTCACCCGCAAGCGCCCGCCGAGCTCACCGACGACATTGTCGTCCGAGGCGTTCAGCACCACGTCGAGCAGCACACGACGCATCTGATCCTGAGCCGGCAACCAAGACAAAACCTTCAGCAAGTCAGCCACGGACACCCGAGTAGCCGGCTGCACCGATGGCAGGTCCAGCAACCACGACGGCGCCTGTCGTGCCTGCCAATAGGTTCTCCAGTCGCCAGCGGTTATGCCCAGCCGCGCCGGCTCGAAATACAGCCCGCAGGATTTCACCAGCGCCTGATCACGCTCGATCTTGCCGCCAGCGGTGCAGCAATAGACTTCTTCCTTCGACTGCCCGCGACATTCATATGCAGGCTCCCGCGCACCGGTATCCACCAGCCACGCATAAACGAACACCTTCCACAGACTGCCCAGCGGTGTCTCCAGCGACGAAGGCATTGGCTCGCGCGCCGTCAATTGCGAGGTATTCAGCGACAGCAGTTCGCCCTTGTAGGCCACGCGCAACGGCTCATCCTGCGCCGTCGCCAGCGCAGGAATCACACACATCAGCAGCCAGACCAGCGGCCGGGTCATGTCAATTGACCGTGACCTGACCGAGGGCCGCTTTCGCTTCGCGGGCCTGATGCTGCGGCGCGTAGACCTGAGTGAAACGCACCGGCGGCAGGTTGAACTGACCCTTCTGCGAGAAGCGCACCAGATGGCGCAGACGCAATTCACCGCTCAACGCATCCACCGGCACCGCGTAGGCCAGTTGGCCCGGTTCGAACCGCGCCTTCTCCAGCGCGGTCGGCTCGGTGCCGTCCTTGCCCTGCAACTTGATGCCCCACGTGGTGCGCTCGACATCGGCGCCCGGCGGCAACGGCAATTCGAGCATGCCGTAGCGCAACGGTTTTGGTGCCTTGCTGGTGAGGATCACCTCGTCCAGATACAGACTGTCGCTGGACAACGGCTTGCTGCCGACCGGCTCCAGTTTGAAAGTGAAGGCTTCGTCACCCGGTACCAGACGCGACAGGCGACGAGTGATGGTCACCGCCATCGGATCGACCGCCGGTTGTTGAGTCTGGAAGCTCAGCGCGGCACGCAACGGACGCTCCTGAGTGCCCGACACCGACAACACGCTCGGCACCGGCGCAGCACCCTGCCACGTCCAGTACATCTCGCCGGTCGCGCCGTAATTTTTCTTCCAGCCTTCGCCCGGTGCCAGCGCGATGGTCGGCGAGGCTTGGGCGATGCTGCGTTGCAGCCAGGTCAGCGCGAGCGCACGTTCGAGGGTCGATTGCTGCGGCAACAGGCGTTGCAGCAGCGCGTTCGCACGAGCCTGATCGAACGGTTGCAGCGACAGGTTCAGCGCTTCGGCAAACGGCTGCGAGCTGACCGACAAGCGCTGTTGTGCTGCGCCCAACTGACGATTGAACGCGTCCGGCAGAGCAACTTTCGACTGGGTCGCCAACGATGCGGTCAAGACCCGCGCCGCCGCCAGACCCAGCGCCGAATCCGGATCGCCCATCACCAGGCTGTCTTCGCCGTCGTCCATCAGGGTTTCGGCATTGCCTTCCCCGGCCTTGGCCAGATCCTCCATCAAACCGCTGAGCAGCGTGTTGACCGGCAAATGCATCTGCTTGGCGAACGACAGGATCAGCGCCCGTTGCAGCAATGGCGTGTTCGGCGCCTGCTTGGCGTAGACCTCCAGCACCCGCTGCCAATGCTCCGGCGGCAAGGTCAGATCCAGCACCTGACTGGCGTTCCAGTCGGCGTAGTAGGCGTAAGCGGTGAGGAACGCATCCGGCTCACCATCAAAGCCCCACCAGGTGAAGCTCGCCGACGGGCCGGCCATTTGCACCAGACGCAAGCGGCTGTTCTGCATGATCAGGCGCAAGCGGTCGCGGATCTGCGGGCTCGACGCCAGCGACGGATAAGCGATGCTCAGCGGCAGCAAGCGGCTGGCGGTCTGTTCGACGCCGCCGTACGGATAGCTGAGCAGATCGTCGAGGGCCGAACGGAACAGCGCTTGCGGGCTGTCATCCAGACGCAGGCGAATGTCGGTGGCGTCTGCCGGCAGGCTCAATGGCGTGTCGCCGCTGGCCACGTCGAGACTCTGGGTCTGCGTCACTTGCCAACCTTCGCCGGTGGCGGTCAGGCGCACCGCGAGGGCATCGGCGGTCTTGCCGTCCTGCACCAGTTCGGCGGTCCATTCGCCGGTGGCCAATGCGAAGGCCGGCAGCGGCAGGTAGTTGATGCCGTTGCTGAGGGTCACCGGCAGACGCTGTTCGGCGCCGGCGTAGTGCGTCACCAATTCAGCCTTGACCGGTTTCTCGGCCTGGCTAAAGGCGAACACACCGAGTTGCGGCTGATCGCCCTTGCGGAATTTGCTCGGCCCGCTCCACTTCAGGTACAGCGGTTTTTCCGAACGGACGAACTGCTTCTTTTGCCCGACCTGACCGTCATCGGCAATCGCCCGCGCAGTGATGCGCCAGCGGGTCAGCGAGTCCGGCATCTTGAAGGTGAAGCGAGTCTTGCCGTCGGCGTCGGTCAACAGCTCCGGTTGCCATGCAGCGGTGTCGACATCTTCGCGACGCGGCCGCTCCAGCACTTTCACCCCACGCTCGCTGCGGTTGGCTTTGCCCGGTGCGCCGGGGCTGCCCGGCAACGCCACGTCGTAGCTGATGAACGACAGGCTGGCGCTGGTGCGCACGTTGTTGCGGCGCGGGTGGTAGAAGAACTGGTCGATGGTCGGCGCGACTTCCGGTTGCAGCGCGTAGACCATTTCATCGACCACGCTGACCGTCAGGTGCGCCGGCACTGCCTTGCCGGCGAACTGCGTGGTCAGATCGACCGTCACGGTATCGCCCGGCTGATAGGTGTCTTTGTCGGTCTTGATCGCCACATCGATCTGTGGCGCAACAACCTTGATCCCGGCATTCTGGAAGCTGTACTGACCGCCCTTGGTGTAGAGCACCGAGAACGTCAGGTTCGGCGCGAAGTTGTCCTTCACCGGAATACGTGCGCGGTATTGGGTGTCGCTGAGCTTTTCCAGTTTCAGCCAGTCGCCGCCCTTGGCCAGCAGCGCGGTGGCTTCGACCTTGTCGCGCTCCAGCGACAACAGTGCATCACTGACTGGTTCGGGGAAGGTGATCAGCGCCAGCGCTTCGTCGCCGGCCTTGTACTCGGGTTTGTCGAGGACGATTTCCACGGTGCCCGGCACAGCCTTGACGCCATCGCCGGTGACCGAATGACCGGTCGCGCCCAGCACTCGGCCGTGCTGATCTTTCAGCGACAGGTTGTAGGTGCCCGGACGCTCGAAGGCCACGCTGAAGCCTTTGTCTTTCGCTGCCAGTTTGCCTTCGCCGGTGGTCTGGTCTTCCAGACGCACCCAGCTGTAGCTGCTCGGCACCACGGCCTGCGCCTGTTGGCTGCCGCCCTCGTTGGCGTAGCTGAACGCGACCTTGTCACCCACCGCGCTGAAGCGCTGCGGCGCAGTCAGACGGAAGCTGGCAGCACCGCGGTCGATGAGGATTTCTTTGGTGGTCTTGACCCGGTACGCCGCGCCATCGCTGGCGAACACGGTGAGCATGTAGCGGCTCGGTTTGTCGGCGGCCGGCAGGTCGAGGCTCGCGTTGCCCTTGCTGTCGGTGGTCAGTTCGGTGCTGGTCAATTCCACCGGGAATTGACCGAGGTATTGCAGCTCGTTGTCGACCATCGACAGTTGCTGAGCGCGCAGGCTCAGGGTCAGTTTGGCGTTGGCCACCGGTTTGCCGTCCGGGTACAGCAGCACCAGGCTGCCTTTCACCGGTTCGCCGGTGCGGTAATCCTGCTTGGCCAGATTCAGCGAGATTTCGAAATGCGGCTTGATGTACTCGGCTACACGGAACGCGCTGCTGTAGGCCTGATCCTTGTAGTTGAAACGCAGCTCGTAACCACCGGCCACGGCGTTGTCCGGCAACTGGAAACGGCCCTGAGTACCGGCCTTGGAGTCGAGTTTCAGATCGAGCCGCTGCAATTCGGTGCCAGTGGCATCGAGCACGCTGACATTGACGTCCGCCGCCCCCGGCAACACCGAGTCCCGCGCATTCTTGAATTCGCGGCCGACGATTTTCAGCGACACCCAATCACCCGGGCGATACAACGGCCGGTCGGTGAACGCGTAGAGTTTGGTGTCGTAGATTTCGCTGTCGTAATAGAAGTTTTCCGAGACGAATACGCCGCCCTCTTCGTCCTCGCCGATCACGAACGAACGCTCGGGGCTGACGTGTTTCAGGCGCAGCAGACCATCGGTGTCGGTGGCGCCGCTGCTCATCACGCCGAGGCCGTCGGTCCACAGCACATTGACCTTCGGCACCGAACTGCCTTCGTGTTTGCGCGCGGCCCACACCAGCAATTCATCACCGGCAATCTTGCTCACCGCCACGGTGTTGGAAACGAAAACCATGGTGGTCGCGCGGTACTTGCCGATCAGCGCTTCGACCAGATAGAGGCCCGGTTTCAGATTGCCCAGCGGGATGTAGACGTTGCCCGGCGCGACGCTGACGAACTCGCTGGAAGACCCGGCCAGATTGACGCCGGTCGGCGGCTGGATCGGTTTGGCCTGCCACAGCGGATAGCGGAACTGGCTGACCACCGGCAGGCCCGGAATCAGGGCGAATTGCGGTTGCGCGTCATAAGGCGTAGGCGCGGCGATGGCATTGCCCATCTTCAGCTCCGGCACTTCCTCGGTGACTTGCTGACGCGACTCGTAGGAGAACGCACGCTGCATCACCCGACGGGACTTGCGGTACCAGTTGTCCCACAGGTACGCCAGGGTGTTGGACAGGCCTTCGCCCTTGAACTGGCCGTCGCTGACCACGCGGTGCAGGTTCTTCTGGCGCTTGAGGAAGTCCAGCGGCTTGTCGATCTTGTACACGCGGATGTCGGCGCCGCCGTAGGGTTCCATGCGGAATCGACGGTAGTCGCGACCCGGCGCTTCGAGGCGCACCACTGCCTGTTCGTCGGCGGCGAAACTGCTGTCGGCCAGCAGGAAAAAGCTCTCACCGGAGACCGGCGTATAGCCGCTCGGCTCCACGGTATCTTCAGCATTCACAGCCGAAAACGGCAGGACTGACAGCAACAGAAAAGGCAGTAAACGCAGCATGCGGGCACCGGTCATTGGGAGAGAAAGTTCAGTCGATAGACGCCGATGAAGTTGGGGTTGGCTGCGTCGGGTATCCATCGGGTGTCCTTCCATGTCATGAGTTGCTGCAGGCTTGCCGAACGCATGCCGTTGTCGGTTGGGGTGGTCGTGCCGGTGTGATAGGCGATGTAGCGGCCCATCCAGATCATCAGGTGCTGGTCGTCGCCCTGATCGAAAAACATCAGATCGCCGGGGCGTGCCTGGGACACGTCGCGGCCGATCAGATGGCTGTTGAACTGAATCAGTTTGATCGCATTGACGTAGGGCCCGACCTTGCCGCCGCCCTGCTGCCATTGTTGGGCGAGCTTGCGCTGATCGGCGCTCAGGTCCAGCTCCGGCGGCAGGTAGCGGTTGGACACGCCATTGCTGCGCAGCCATTTGTCGTCGTGGACTTTCAGCGCTTCGTTGGCGGCGAAACGCACCAGCCCCGCGCAATCCTGCTGATACCAGCGCGGGCTCGGGCCTTTGCTCAATTGTTCCTGAGCGATGCGCACGAACCAGGCGCGAAAGACCTGGGATTGCGCAGGATCGAGGGCCGGCGCCTCAGCGGCTCGGGCACCGGCGCTGAGCAACAGCGCCAGAAGGCCAAGGCTGCGAATCAAACCAGTCACAGCGCTTTCCACTCCAGCGGCAGCCATTGCCAGTGCCCGTCAGGCTCGCTGCCTTCCGGCAAGGTCAGGGCGTATTTGCCCATGCCGCCGAGGGTGCGCAGTTTCGGGATCAGGTAGGTTTGCGCGGCGTTGTAGAACACCGGCTCCATGTCCTGCGGCAGGCTGTCGAGGGTTTCCTGCTGGATCAGTTGCGCCATTGAGTCCGGGCCGAAGTAGATCGGCATCAGCACGTCTTTGGGCAGCACGTCGGCCATCGGCGGGAAGCGTTTGTCGAGGGTGCCGAGGGCCTTGTCGACCAGTTTGTCGTCGAGGGAAAACAGCAGCGTCGAACCGTGGCGCGCCAGGCTGACTTTCATGAACGCACGGCCGGTGATCGCGTCCGGGTTCTCGGCATCCTTGGCCGCGTACGGGCCGAAGTTGGAGCTGACCTGACGTTGCCAGAGGTGGCTCTGGCCTTCCTGTTTTTCCACCACGGGGAACGCGTGCTCGTCGACCTTGCCTTCGTAAGCGCCGACCATCGAATCGAACAGCGTGCCGATATCCGCGTCGAGCTTGCCGTTGTCTTCGTCGTTCAGGCTGGCCACCAGCAATGGCGTGTACAGCCGCGAATCGGCGTACCAGCACAAGCCCGCCGCACCGGCCACGTGTTCGGTGAGTTTCTGCGCCACAGCTTCTTCGGCGCCGAGTTTCACCAGCAGCGGTTTTTGCGGCTCGGCAGCGACCGGCAGCGTCACGCAGGCACTGGCGCCAAGCGGCATGGCTTGCCAGACCGGTTTGAAATCGAAGTCCGGCTGGTTTTCCAGCTCATCCATGGCGAGATAGCTGTGCCAGCCCTTGTCGTCCATGTCGAAACGCAGGCCGGCGAAATTCGGGATGAAGCGCTGATAACCCATGGCCAGGACGCTGGAATTGACCGACAGCCGCTGCTTGGTTTCCGGCGTCTTGGCCGGCAACCCGAACGCTTCGGGGAACAGTTTTTCGCCATTGAGCAAGGCCGCCAGCGCCTGCGGCGAAACATGGCCGGACTCCTCGGAAGCACCACTTTCCGGGTCGTAGAATTTGGCCGGATTGGACAGCACCACCAGTTTGTCGCCACGGGAGGCGAACAGCAGGGATTTGCCGGCGTTGTAGGTCAGTTGATACAGCGGCACTTCGTCGCCGCCGACTTTCAGGGTGCTGAGCACGCTCAGTTGCGAATCATTCAGGGCGACTTTCGCCAGCGGCTCCAGCACCTTGGCCAGACCGCCGCGATCCATCACCAGCAGGAAATCCTTCAGCCGACCATCGGCGCCGCGCCACAACGCCACGTCTGCCGGTTGATCGAAGAGCTGCTCGATCAGGCTGTCCTGCAGCTTCAAGTCATGCTCGTAGATGATCCGCCGCAGACTGCCGATCAACCCGAGGCGGTCGGCGTGGGTTTCGTAATAGAAGACGAAATCCTCGGTCAGCGTGGCCTTGAGGAACGGCACTGTCAGCAGGTCCTTGGGCAACTGGCTCAGGGAGCGGGTTTCCAGCAGCGCGTCCGGGCGGCTCAGGCCAAGTTTGTCACTGGCCAACTCCGCTGGTGGTGCCTTGGGTTTGTGCATCAGCCAACCGAGCCCGCCCGCCACGCCGGCGACAAGGCACAGCCCGACCGCCAGTAACGGCCAGCGCCGGGAAGGTTTGCCGGCAGGTGTTACGGCGGCCGGTGCAGCAGAGTTATCGCTCATCTTTCCAGAACCCGAGTTCATCCGTGGCGGGATGCTTAATAGTTGAAAGTCTTGACCAGCAGCAGATCACCGATGGCCCGCAGGGGCACGATGAACGTTTCGCGTTTTTCGTCGACGGTGTTTTCGTTGAGCACCAGCGTGATCTGCGAGGTGATGACCTCGTTCTGGTTGCTGGTCTCCTCGAAGTTATAGCCGCCGTTACCGAAGTTGCCCCAATAGTTGACGTAAACCAGATAGGTGCCGTGCAGCGGCGCGGTCATGGTGAACATTTCCGGGCCGGGGCCGTCGACACCGTCCGGATCGAGGCCGCCGCCGTTGCTCATCGCCGGCCGCGCCCAGAAGGCGTGCTGGCCGTCAGGCGTAATGACGTGCAGGTCGAGTTCGGCTTTAGGGTCGTCCCAACCGAGCACCACGCGGATCCGCGCCGGCGTGCGCAGGTTGTTGGCTTCGTAGAATTGAACGCGCTTGAGCGACTGGCCATCGGCGCTGATCACTTCGACGCTGTTGGAGCCGGCACCGAACGCATACGGCCGGGCGAAACGGCCCTGGTCGTCGGTGTACAGATTGAGGGGATTGCCATTCACCGCCAGGCTGTGGGGCGGACGCAGATGCCCGATGGCCTTGAGCTGGCCTTCGATCATCGTGCGATTGCGCTGGATGCCGCGATCGATGGGCGGCGTGGGATAGGCGACTTGCGGGTTTTCCGTGCGATCGAGCAGCCCGTGATAGCGCCAGCCGCCCACCGGCTCCGACAGCTCCGCACTCGGCGCCGCCAGCAGCGCGGGCGCGCAGACCAACCCGATCAGCAGCAAAAGAAGTGAACGCATGTGATGCCTCCTGCCATGCCTGAACGAAACCTTGCACCCGATCCTCGGTACTTCACAGCGGTGAAAACTGCGTTTCGTCTGAAAGACCCGTGACTGTCGGGTCGTAGAAGGCGCGAAGGTTAGCGATTCGGCAGTTTTTTAACAATCGGATACATCTGGTTTTGCGGTGAGAATCACGGCAACCAGTGGACGATGAGCCGAATAGGCGTCATATTCGGCTCACGAAATGAGCCGAATAGCGTTTCCAATCGGCTCACGCACTCAGGATCAGCAATTAATGGCGACTCACTGGATCTGGCAGCAGCCTGATTGGCCCGACTTCAACTGGCAGGCGGAATGCCTGGCACCGTTGTTGCGCGAGTGTGTTCAGGCACAAGGTCAATTGATGGGCATGGCGGGATCGGTGAGCCATTCACTGAGCGCGCAGACAGAGCTGGACGCTTTGCTGCAAAACATCGTGACTTCCTCGGCCATCGAGGGTGAGCAGTTGAATGTCGGATCCGTGCGTTCTTCATTGGCACGACGTCTGGGGCTGGAATCACCGGATGGCGACAACGTCAGCAAGCGCAGCGAGGGGCTGGCGCAACTGATGCTCGATGCCACGCAACGTTTTGCCGAACCGCTGACGCTGGAACGATTGCTGGAATGGCATTCATGGCTGTTTCCAGAACAGGAGAGTGGTTTCCTTTCGCGAGCAATCAATGTAGGCGCATTACGCGGCGATGAGCCGATGCAGGTGGTTTCCGGGCGAATCGACCGCCCGACCGTGCACTTCGAGGCGCCACCGCGACAAGGGCTTGAGCGACAACTCGACTGTTTTCTCAAATGGTTCGACGCCAGTCAGCATCAGGCAGGCCTCGATCCTTTACTGCGAGCCGGTATCGCACACTTCTGGTTCGTCACCTTGCACCCATTCGACGACGGCAACGGGCGCCTGACTCGCACCCTTACCGACCTGGCACTGGCTCAGGGCGAAGCGCAGGCCATTCGTTTTTATGCGATGTCCGCCAGCATCCTCGATGATCGAGCGGGCTATTACCGGATTCTCGAATCCAGCCAGAAAGCCACGCTGGACATTACCGACTGGCTCGCATGGTTCCTGCAAACCCTGCTGCGCAGTCTGCAGCAGGCCATCGCGCGGATTGAAAGTGTGTTGGGAAAATCACGCTTCTGGCAGGCGCACCGGGAATCCGGACTGTCGGCGGAGCAGATCAAAGTGCTCAATCGTCTGCTCGACGGTGGTGAGCGCGGTTTCGAGCACGGTATCAGCGCAGCGCAGTATCAGTCGGAAACAAAACTGTCCAAGGCCACAGCAACCAGGCATTTGGCTGAATTGGTCAAGAAAAAATGTTTGAAACGGACAGCCGCAGGAGGGCGGAGCAGTCGCTACCAAATCAACTCTCCAGACTGAGTGCGCTGCCAAGCATTATCCAGTTTCAATTCAAGATTTCGACTGGAGCTCAATGTCATCTCATGGTCAACTACGGCCAGAAAATCCGTCGGCAAGGACGGGAAAAATAGAGGTACTCCTGTGAAGCTGCGCAAACTGAAACTAAAGGATTTCCGTCGATTTGAAGACATTGAAATCGACTTCCATCCTGAGCTGACGGTCATTGCCGCACGTAACGGGCAGGGTAAAACCACAATACTTGAAGCCATTGCCACCGCGCTGGGGCCATTTGTCGGCGCATTCGATATGGGCAAATCCAAGCACATTGAGCGAACCGATGCTCGTTACGTTCGTCTCGGCAACAGCTTCGAAAACGAACAGAGATTTCCAGTCATCATTGATGCTGTCCTCGATGATCCCGCCATCCAATGGCAACGAGCACTGCATGGCCCCAAAAGCCGTACGACTACAAAAGAAGCCACCTCACTGGCCAACTGGGGCAAAAACCTTCAAGAGTTAGCACGAACCAAGGCTGCAACTGCTTTGCCGCTAATCAGCTATTACCCAGCTGGACGCCTTTGGATCACACACAACAACAGCTCACGAAAAGCGGTGGTTAGTGCCAGTAGAACCATGGGGTATGAAGACTGCCTGTCTTCTGCATCAAATTTTGTGCAAATGCAGCAATGGATGCGGAAGGCGACAATGGCCTTGCTTCAACAACAAGAGTTGCCGGGTTACGAGCAATCGGATCTGAAGCCAAGAATCACCGGCATTCAAAATGCAGTAAATCTGGTTCTGGAGAATGAAGGCTGGAGTAACTTTCACTACAGCCTTGGCTATGAAGATCTCGCAATGTCTCATCCTGATCATGGGCTTCTGCCAATCAGCCTGCTGAGTGATGGCGTTCGAGCGATGATTTCATTGACTGCCGACATGGCATTTCGCTGCGCGCGCCTGAATGGTCAGTTTGAGGATCAAGCCCCATTGCTCACAGAAGGTATTGTTCTGATCGACGAGGTCGATTTGCATCTACATCCTGCCTGGCAACAACAGGTCCTGGCAGCACTTCGCAAAGCGTTCCCGAAAATTCAGTTCATCGTTAGCACACATAGTCCTCAGGTCTTGACGACGGCGAATCGTGAGCAGATCCGTGTCATTCACAAGGACGAGCAAGGCTGGGTTTCAGAACAACCGGCTATGAGTCCCTTGGCACAGGAATCCGGAGATGCGTTGGCGGGCGTCATGAATGTCAACACCCGCCCTCCGATGGCGATCGTTGAAACTGCCCACGCGTACGAACAATTGTTCCGGGATGGTGCCGGTAACAGCCCAAAAGCTACCCAGTTGAAACAGGAACTGGATAACGCTGGTTACGAAATCTCCGAGGCTGACATGACGCTCTGGACGTTCCTCGCGGCGCAGGTCAGGAAGACGCGTAATGATTGAGTTGACTCACAACCCCGCTCCCCCAAAAGCACTGCTGGATTTCAACGAAACTTATCCCGGCGCGGGACCAGATGATTTTGATGGAGAGGCTTTCCGCCCGGTGAAAAAAATCGTGAAGGCGAGCCTCCATAATGATCAAGGTGGACTTTGCGTTTACTGTGAAATGCCGCTGCAACCCGACACAGGTCAAATTGACCACATCAAGCCCAAGCGCGGTAGTGATGGCCACCCTCACTTGACCTTCTCTTACACCAACTATGCACACGGGTGTATCCGGTCAGACGGATGTGGCCAGCGAAAAGGAGATCGGCTTCTCCCGATTGAGCCTGCTCCCGGTTGCAATGAGCAGTTCTCTTTATCGTCAGATGGTTCACTGGAACCCATGCCCGATCTCAACAGGAGAAATAGGCATTTGGTTCGTCAAACGCGAGATATGCTTGGGCTCCATAGTGCAGCACTCATTCGAGAACGGGAAAAGTGGATAAAAGCGTTCGTCAGCTTGCTCAAAGAACACCCGCAATTGGCGAGAGACTTTCTGAAACAAGCCCCTTTCCGTCATATTTTGCTCAGGTTAATCAGCTAGCGCCTTCGCCATTTCAAGGCTTTGACCCGCCCCGCTCATTTGCCCATACCCCCCCTATCTGCTAGTGTCGCGCCGGTTTAACGTCAACCGGAATTAGCCGCCATGGCCCGCAAAAAAGCTGCACTGGATTTCGAACAGTCCCTCGCCGACCTGCAAACGCTGGTGGAGCGTCTGGAGAACGGTGAATTGTCGCTGGAAGACTCGTTGACCGCTTTTGAGCAGGGCATCGGCCTGACCCGTGACTGCCAGGCGGCGCTGGCCCAGGCCGAGCAGAAGGTCCAGGTGTTGCTGGAGCGCGATGGCGAACTCGCCGAGGAACCCTTCGACGCGGATCAGCCAGAATGATTGCAGCGTATTCGGCCACCAGCCAGGCCCGCGTCAATGCGGCACTGGAAACCCTGTTCAACGCCCCGCTGCCAGAACTGGCGCGCCTTTATGAAGCCATGCGCTACAGCGTGATGAACGGCGGCAAACGCGTGCGTCCGCTGCTGGCCTACGCCGCATGCGAAGCCCTTGGCGGCAAGGCCGAACAGGCCAACGGCGCGGCGTGTGCGGTTGAGCTGATCCACGCGTATTCGCTGGTGCACGACGATTTGCCGGCGATGGACGACGACGATCTGCGTCGCGGCCAGCCAACCACGCACAAGAAATTCGACGAAGCCTGCGCAATCCTCGCCGGTGACGGCTTGCAGAGTCTGGCGTTCAGCGCCCTGCTCGATCCGCGTCTGAGCGATCTGAGCGCGGACATCCGCCTGCAACAGGTCACGGCGCTGGCGCACGCGGCGGGCCCGGCGGGCATGGTCGGCGGTCAGGCCATCGACCTCGGTTCGGTCGGCCTCAAGCTCGACCAGAAAGCGCTGGAACAGATGCATCGGCACAAGACCGGCGCGCTGATCGAAGTCAGCGTCAAGATCGGCGCCTTGGCCAGCGGCCGTGCCGAGAAGGATGAACTCAAGTCCCTGCAGACTTATGCACAGGCCATCGGCCTGGCATTCCAGGTCCAGGACGACATTCTCGACGTCGAAAGCGATACCGAAACCCTCGGCAAACGCCAGGGCGCCGACATTGCCCGTGACAAGCCGACCTACCCGGCCCTGCTCGGCCTCGACGCCGCCAAGGCCTATGCGCTGGAACTGCGCGATCAGGCCCTGCATGCGCTGCGACCGTTTGACGCGGCTGCCGAGCCGTTGCGCGATCTGGCCCGGTATATCGTCGATCGGCGTAACTGACGGCTAATCAGCCAAAAAAGACCAACGCGTGGGCAGGGGGCGATGCATCAGGTAAACTGCCGCATCTTTTATACCTATAACGATTCGCCTGATGCCCACGACGTTTCATGAGATTCCCCGCAAGCGCCCGACCACGCCCCTGCTCGACCGCGCTAACACGCCGGACGGCCTGCGCCGGTTAGGCGAAGCCGAGCTGGAAACCCTGGCTGATGAGTTGCGCCTGGAATTGCTCTACACGGTCGGCCAGACCGGTGGGCACTTCGGTGCCGGCCTGGGCGTCATCGAGCTGACCATCGCGTTGCATTACGTCTTCGACACCCCGGACGACCGGTTGGTGTGGGACGTCGGTCATCAGGCCTATCCGCACAAGATCCTCACCGGTCGTCGCGAGCGCATGGAAACCCTGCGCCAGAAGGACGGCATCGCTGCCTTCCCGCGCCGCTCCGAGAGCGAGTACGACACCTTCGGCGTCGGCCACTCCAGCACCTCGATCAGTGCCGCGCTGGGCATGGCCATCGCCGCCCGCCTGCAGAACAGCGATCGCAAGGCGATTGCGGTGATCGGCGACGGCGCGCTGACCGCCGGCATGGCGTTCGAGGCGCTGAACCACGCGCCTGAAGTCGACGCCAACATGCTGGTGATCCTCAACGACAACGACATGTCGATCTCGCGCAATGTCGGCGGGCTGTCGAACTATCTGGCGAAGATCCTTTCCAGCCGCACCTACGCAAGCATGCGTGAAGGCAGCAAGAAAGTGCTATCGCGCCTGCCCGGCGCCTGGGAAATCGCCCGTCGTACCGAAGAATACGCCAAAGGCATGCTGGTCCCCGGCACCCTGTTCGAAGAACTGGGCTGGAACTACATCGGCCCGATCGATGGCCACGACCTGCCGACCCTGATCGCCACCCTGCGCAACATGCGCGATCTGAAAGGCCCGCAGTTCCTGCACATCGTCACCAAGAAAGGCAAAGGCTTCGCCCCGGCGGAAGTCGACCCGATCGGTTACCACGCCATTACCAAACTCGAACCGCTGGACGCCCCGGCCGCTGCGCCGAAAAAGGCCGGCGGGCCGAAGTATTCCGGCGTGTTCGGTGAGTGGCTGTGCGACATGGCCGCTGCCGACCCGCGCCTGGTGGGCATTACCCCGGCGATGAAGGAAGGCTCGGACCTGGTGGCGTTCAGCGAGCGTTTCCCGCTGCGCTACTTCGACGTGGCAATTGCCGAGCAACACGCCGTGACCCTCGCCGCCGGCATGGCCTGCGAAGGCGCGAAACCGGTGGTGGCGATCTACTCGACATTCCTGCAACGCGGTTACGACCAGTTGGTGCATGACGTCGCGGTGCAGAACCTCGACGTGCTGTTCGCCATCGACCGCGCCGGTCTGGTGGGCGAAGACGGCCCGACCCACGCCGGCAGCTTCGACCTGTCGTTCCTGCGCTGCATCCCGGGCATGGTCATCATGACCCCGAGCGATGAAAACGAACTGCGCAAGATGCTCACCACCGGCCACCTGTATAACGGCCCGGCGGCGGTGCGTTACCCGCGCGGTACCGGCCCGAACGCAACCATCGAGAAAGACCTCGAACCGATCGAGATCGGCAAGGGTGTGGTGCGTCGTCAGGGTAGCAAGGTCGCCCTGCTGGTGTTCGGCGTGCAAATGGCTGAAGCCCTGAAAGTCGCCGAAACGCTGGATGCGACCGTAGTCGACATGCGTTTCGTCAAGCCGATGGACGAAGCGCTGGTGCGCGAGATCGCCAACAGCCACGACCTGCTGGTGACCATCGAAGAGAACGCGATCATGGGCGGTGCCGGTGGCGCGGTCAGCGAGTTCCTCGCCCGCGAGAACATCCTCAAGTCGGTGCTGCATCTGGGCTTGCCGGACGTTTACGTCGAGCACGCCAAGCCGGCGCAAATGCTGGCCGAGTGCGGACTGGATGAAGTGGGGATCGAAGCGGCGGTGCGGGAGCGCCTGGAGCTGCTCAACAAGTAATCACCATCCCTGTGGGAGCGGGCTTGCCCGCGATGAGGTCGGCACAGTCAACATTGATGTTGGATGTACCGACGCCATCGCGGGCAAGCCCGCTCCCACAGTGTTTTGTGTCGCTGGAAATCTAGTGCACACCAGAAATACCAACGGAATACCGATGAACCTCTCGCGCCTCGCCCTGCCCTTCCTGCTGCTGCCAACCGCCAACGCCCTCGCTGACACCTTCGAACGCGATCAGGCCCTGAAGCTGCCGGACATGCTGATCAGCGCCAACCGCCAGGTCGAAGCGCGCAACGACAGCAGTGCCGCCAACACCGTGTTCACCCGCGAAGACATCGAACGCCTGCAACCGCGTAGCGTCACCGATCTGCTGCAACGGGTGCCGGGCGTGCAAGTGGCGCAAACCGGCGGACGCGGCAGCCTGCCGGGAATTTACATTCGCGGCACGCAATCGGCGCAAAGCCTGGTGCTGGTCGACGGCCAGCGCATCGGCAATTCCACCTCCGGCGACAGCAACTTGCAACACCTCAACATTGAACAGATCGAGCGCGTCGAAGTGCTGCGCGGTTCGCGTTCGGTGATTTATGGCAGCGATGCGATTGGCGGGGTGATCCAGATCTTCACCCGGCGCGGCGGCGAACAAGGCTTGCAGCCGCGTATGCATGTGGGTTTCGGCAGCAATCAGACTTGGGAACGCAGTGTCGGTCTGTCCGGAGGTGATGAGAAAACCCGTTTCAACCTCGGCGCCAGCCTTGATGAAACCGCCGGCCTCGACCGCACCCACGAGTCGTATCCCAGCGACGGCGATCACGACGCCTATCGCAATAAGTCCATCAGCCTGAGCCTCAGCCATGCGCTGACCGACGACATCGAAGTTGGCGCCAACCTGCTGGATAACCGTGGCAAAAGCGAGTTCGACAACCCGTTTGGCCGCTTTGACCCGATCACCTTCGATTCGGTCCAGCAACAGCCCTACAGCGATTTCACCGTCAGCAGTTTCAGCAGCTACATCGATGCGCGGATCAACGAGCGCTGGAAGTCGCGCCTGGAGCTTGGCCACAGCGAAAACCGCGAGAAGTCCTTCGACAAGCTCAGCGACGACCGCTCGGTGTTCAACACCTACCGCGACTCGGTGACCTGGCAGAACGATCTGACGCTGGATGCACGCAACAGCCTGATCCTTGGCGGCGACTGGTACGAAGACCGCATCAACAGCAGCACCGCATTTGATGAGGACAGCCGCTGGAACCGCGCAGCCTTCATCCAGCATCGCTTCCAGGCCGACAGCTTCTCCACCGAACTGGGCCTGCGTCGCGACGACAACCAGCAGTTCGGCGGCCAGAACAGCTGGAGCGGCACGCTGACGTTGCCGGTCAATCCGGACAACGATCTGCTGCTCAGCTACAGCGAAGGCTTCCGTGCGCCGACCTTCAACGATCTGTATTACCCGGACTTCAGCAACCCCGACCTGAAACCGGAAACCTCGAAAAGCTACGAGCTGCAATGGCGCAGCCAGTTGAGCGACAGCACTCGCCTCGAAGCCTCGCTGTACCGGACCAATCTGGAAGACGCGATCATCTTCGGCAGCAACTCACGCCCGGAAAACGTCGCTTCGGCACGGATCAACGGCTTCGAAGCGACCCTGAAACAGGAACTGCTGGGCTGGCAGAGCAACCTCGGCGTGGCGATCATCGATCCCCGCGACCGCGACACCGGCCACACATTGGCGCGGCGTGCACGGCGGACATTGAGCTGGGATCTGGATCGACAGTTCGATCGCCTTGGCCTCGGCGCCAGTTGGCAGGCCGTGAGCAGCAGCTATGACGACCTGAACAATCAGCAGCCGCTTGGCGGTTATGCACTGCTCGGACTGCGCAGCAGCTGGGCGCTGAACCGCGAGATCAAGCTGGATTTCAAGGTCGATAACCTGCTGGACAAGGGATACAACCGGGCGCTGTACAGCCATGACGGCAGTCAGTATGACTATCGCGAGGAAGGTCGGGCGTTCATGTTCGGGGTAACTTGGACGCCGCAGCTCTAACGATCTGGCGCGATCAGGTGGCAGAGTTTGGCGGTCGCCTCGATCATCTGCCCGCTCGGGCGCTCCAGACCTTTGTCGGTGACCAGCAGTAATTGCCGATGCTTCACCGCTGTGACCTGCGGCCAGGCGTTCCACGCATCGAGTTGCGGCTGATCGCCGGCCAGAATCACTTCGGGGTCACGCTGTAAAACCGCTTCGATGCTCACCTGCGGCGCTGGCAGGCTCAAATCGGCAAACACATTGCGCGCGCCGCACACTTCAAGCGCATCGCTGATGATCTGCCCGCCGCCGACGGTGTACAGCGGCGCGTCCCAGACCTGATAGAACACCCGCAGCGGCGCTTCCCGGCGGTAGCGTTGGCGCAGTTCATCAAGGTTGCGCCGCAGCGCCGCAGCCCATTCGACCCCACGCTCAGGACGACCGAGCTGTATCGCGATGGCTTCAATCTGCGCGGTCAGTTGTTCGAGACTGTGGGGCTCGGCAACGAAAGTCGGGATGTTCAAGCGCTTGAGCTGATCGCGCTGAGCCGGGCCGACACTGCCGGGCCATAGCAGCAACAAGTCAGGTTTGAGGCTGAGCAGCCGTTCCATGTCGAGCTGGCCGTAACGGCCCACCGAAG
Source organism: Pseudomonas sp. R15(2017) (assembly GCF_002112685.1). NCBI lineage: Bacteria > Pseudomonadati > Pseudomonadota > Gammaproteobacteria > Pseudomonadales > Pseudomonadaceae > Pseudomonas > Pseudomonas sp. R15(2017). The sequence goes on along the minus strand of NZ_NEII01000008.1, from coordinate 81,518 downwards.
GCACATCCTTGATCGCGGATGGCCGCTCACCGCCATCCAGCACACCGACCAGCAGATCGGCCGAATCCAGTTCGACAACGATTTCAGACAGAGATGGCGCAAGGCTGACCACCCGTAGAGCGGCCAGCGTTTCACCGCTGACGGCCAGCAGCAGAACCGCCAGCCAGAGACGCCGCATCAGGCGAGTTGACGCGGGATACGGTAGAGGTAGAACAGCACCGCCGTGGACAGCGCCAGCAACATGAGCGGCACCGCTTCAAGACCGACGAACACTGCCAGCGCGCCAATCCATGCCGGCAGCGCCGCGACCACGAATGCACTGCGAAGGCAGGCCGCCAGGGCGATCCAGGCAGCGGGTTCTTCAGGGGTATCGAGGGCTTTTTGCGTGGCGATCAGCGCGTGCTTGTAGCGCCCGAAAAATTTCAGGCTGACAAACATCGAAGCCACGCCAGCGATAAAAAAGGGCATCGCCAAGACCGGCAGAATCGCCTCACCCTGGCCGAACACAGCGTTGATCACGAACAGCGGCACCAGCGCCAGCGCCAGGTATTTCCACCAGGCGATCGACAGACGGCGCCGCACTTGCCCGCGGGTCACGCCCGGTCTACCTCGCCCTGATGCTCGTTGCCCATCATGTGGTCGAGCTTGCTGGCCTTGGTCGCCAGATAGAGTTTGTTGTGCGGGTTGTGGCCGGTGTGCAGCGGCACGCGCTCGGCGACGACGATGCCCATGTCGGTCAAGGCTTTGACCTTGCGCGGGTTGTTGGTCATAAGACGCAGGGATTTGACGCCCAGATGCTCGAGCATCGGCAGGCACATGGCGTAGTCACGCTGGTCGGCGGCAAAGCCCAGACGCTCGTTGGCTTCAACGGTGTCGGCGCCGCCGTCCTGCAATTCGTAGGCACGGATCTTGTTCAAAAGACCGATGCCGCGCCCTTCCTGACGCAGGTACAGCAACACGCCACGGCCTTCACGAGCGATGGCCTTGAGGGCGCCTTCGAGTTGCGAACCGCAGTCGCAACGCTGGCTGAACAAGGCATCGCCGGTCAGGCATTCGGAGTGCAGACGGCCGAGTACCGGGGCACCGTCGGCAATCTCACCCAGGCTCAGCACAACGTGCTCGCGGCCGGTGGCTTCATCGAGAAAACCGTGCATGGTGAATTGCGCAAAAGGCGTTGGCAGCTTGGAAGCGGCGACAAAAACGACAGGCACCGGTGTGCTCCTGATCTGAAAAGTCCGAGATTCGCTGGGCGGCATTGTAACAGCAGGTACCCGCAGGCGCTTAGGCTGAATTATCGGGGATAACTATCAAAAAGTTTGATGACAGGCCCGTCGCCCCTACTCGAACGGATACGGCTGCTTCCAGCGCTCGAAGATCGGCTTCAACTCACCGCTCTTCACCAGTTGTTCCATGCGTTGGTCGTAGATAGACATCAGCGCCCGGCCTTGCGGGGTGTCGGCGAAGCCGAGGTACAGCGGCAATTCCGCCAGATGTGAATAACGGTACTGCGAAGGATCGGCGGCGTTTCGCAGCACCGCTTCGATTTCCGTCAGCGCATCGATGTAGTAATCCGCACGCCCCTGCTTGAGCATTGACAGGATCCCGGTGCGGCGTTCGATCTGGTTGAAGCGTTTGACGTTCGGCAGGTAGGTTTCGTAGCGATAGCCGCGCACCCAGGCCAATCGATACTTGCCCAGCGTCGCCTGGGTCGGCGATGGGTTGCTGGCAAGACCCAGCGCGTAGATGTGGTCGGAATCGAAATTCCATTTCGGATACAGCACCTGCTCGGCTTCACCGCGATAGGAGCCGACCAGTGCGTCAGCTTCCTTCAGTTGCACCAGACCCACCGAGCGGGTGTAGGGCACGGTGCGAATATCCAGGGTCACGCCGGCCGGTTCGAAGACTTTGCGCAACACGTCCCAGCCCAGGCCATGACCATCGGCGGCGGTGTAGTCTTCCCAATCTTCACTGGCCAGGTGAATGACCGACGGCGGTGCGTCCTGTGCCTGGGCCACGGCGCCAAGCAAGGTCAAAACCACTATCGCCAACCAGCGTCGAGTCATCCCTGCGCCCCTCATCCACGCCTGGAAATCAGGCGAAAACCCACACCAGTCCCTGCATCGCCAGCCACGCGAACACGCCGGCCAGCACGTCGTCGAGCATGATGCCGACGCCGCCGTGAACATGCCGGTCGATCCAGCGGATCGGCCACGGCTTGAGAATGTCGAAGAAGCGGAACACGAGGAACCCGGCCAGCAACCAGTACCAGCCTTCCGGCACCAGCCACAGGGTGATCCACATCCCGACCATTTCGTCCCAGACGATGCCTTCGTGGTCGTGCACCCGCAGATCGTCGGCCACTTTGCCGCACAGCCAGAAGCCGAACAGCATGGTGATCCCGAGCATCAGCCAGTACCCCCAGTCCGGCAGCATCTGCCACAACGGAATAAAGGGTAGTGCAACTAACGAGCCCCAAGTGCCCGGCGCCTTGGGCAAGGTGCCCGAACCGAAACCGAACGCCAGAAAATGCCAGGGGTTGCGCCAGACCGACGGCGGAACGAATTCGGCCGGAACCTGTTTCGGGTGATCTGTCACGGTGACTCCTGAAAATGTTGATAACCCCGGATTTGCGGGGTGATGTCGTGCCCGTCGCGATCCAGCAGCACTACGCCCTGCCCTTGCGTCACGCGGCCGATCACATGGATCGACCAGCCATCGGCGAGCAATGCCGGCAACTCGACGGACGACAAGGTGAAGGCCAGCACGTAATCATCGCCGCCGCTCAACGCCGCACGCTCGGCGCCGCGCTGGCCGAGAAACGCCACCAGCGCATCCGACAGTGGGACACGCTCACGCTCGATTTCAAGGCGAACCTTCGACGCCAGGGCGATGTGGCCACAGTCGGCGAGCAGGCCATCGGAGATGTCCAGCGCCGAAGTGGCCTTGCCACGCAGCGCCTGGCCGAGAGCGAGTTGCGGTTGCGGCGCCCAGTAATGATCGAGCAGCGGCCGGGCGATGTGTGGTTCGGCGTCTCGCTGCCCCAGCACCAGCGGCAAGGCCCCGGCGGCATTGCCCAGCTCACCGCCGACACACAGCAGATCGCCCGGCTGCGCGCCGCTGCGGGTCAACGCTTTATCGGCCGGGACGCGCCCGAACACGGTGACGGTCAGGCTCAACGGCCCGCGGGTCGTATCGCCGCCGACCAGTGCCACGCCGCAGCCCTGCGCCATGCGGTTCAAACCGCGGGCATAGGCTTGCAGCCAATCGGCAGTCACCGTCGGCAGAGTCAGGGCAAGGGTAAAGGCGACGGGCGTGGCACCCATGGCAGCGAGGTCGCTGACCGCCACGGCCAGCGAGCGCTGACCGAGCAGAAACGGATCGCAGGGATCGGCGAAATGTACGCCGGCCACCAGCGTATCGGTGGAAACCGCCAGCTGTTCCCCGGAAGGAACCGCCAGCAAGGCGCAGTCATCGCCGATCCCCAGTGCAACGCCTTCACCGCCCTGCGCACAAGGCGCGGCGGCGAAGAAATTGCGGATCAGCTCAAACTCGCCCATGGCCGAGAAAAAGTATTCAAGCGCGGATCAGCGCTTGAACGCCTTCACTTCAGCTTCACGCAGGCGCGGAGCCAGCTTGTCGAGCACGCCGTTGACGAACTTGTGGCCGTCGGTCGAACCGAACACCTTGGCCAGTTCGATACCTTCGTTGATCACAACGCGGTACGGCACGTCGACGCGCTTGAGCAGTTCCCAGGTGGACAGGCGCAGAACCGCCAGTTCAACCGGATCCAGCTCTTCGATCGCCAGATCCAGGCAAGGCGTGAGCGCGGTGTCGATTTCGGTCTTGAACTGCGGAACCCCGTGGAGGATTTCGCGGAAGTACGCGCCATCGACATCGGTGAAATCGTTATCGACCCGGAACTGCGCTTCGATCTCGTTCAGCGAAGCCTTGGCCATGTGCCATTGATACAGGGCCTGAGTCGCGAGCTGACGGGCTTCGCGGCGCTTGGCGCTTTTAGATGGCTTGCCGGCATCCGCAGGTTTCGGATCGCGCGGGTTGAAACGATCGCTTTCGTCGCTAATCACTTGGCCTCCAACTGCGCCAGCAGGCTGACCATTTCCAGAGCGGACAGGGCAGCTTCAGCACCTTTGTTGCCGGCCTTGGTGCCGGAACGTTCGATGGCTTGCTCGATGGAATCAACGGTCAGGACGCCGAAAGCGACCGGTACGCCGAACTCCATGGACACCTGGGCCAGGCCCTTGGTGCACTCGCCAGCCACGTATTCGAAGTGCGGAGTGCCGCCACGGATGACCGCGCCCAGGGCGATGATTGCTGCGAACTCGCCTTTCTGGGCGACTTTCTGCGCAACCAGCGGGATTTCGAAGGCGCCAGGTGCGCGGATGATGGTGATGTCGCTTTCGGTCACGCCGTGGCGAACCAGGGCATCAACTGCACCGCTGACCAGGCTTTCAACCACGAAGCTGTTGAAGCGGCCCACTACCAAAGCGTAGCGGCCTTTAGGGGCGATGAAGGTACCTTCGATGGTCTTCAGGGTCATTCGTCAGATCTCTTAAAGAGCCGGGACGCGTCTGTTTCGCGTCCCTCAGTGATTTATTTGCCGCGAATACAGGGCCGGAAACAACCGGTCATTATTCGGAGGGCACGTATTCTACAACTTCCAGATCGAAACCGGATATCGCATTGAACTTCATCGGCGCGCTCATCAAACGCATTTTGCGCACGCCGAGGTCACGCAGGATCTGCGAGCCGGCACCGACAATGCTGTAGGTGGTCGGCTTTTTCGGTGCGGCCTGATCACCGGTTTCGCGGATGTGCGCCAGCAACACGTCGCCATCGAGCGGGTGACCGAGCAACAGCACCACACCGCTGCCGGCCTCGGCAACCGCAGCCATGGCGGCGCGCAGGCTCCAGCGACCCGGTTGCTTGACCATCAGCAGGTCGCGCAGCGGGTCCATGTTGTGCACGCGAACCAGTGTCGGCTCTTCGGCGCAAACGGTGCCCAGGGTCAGTGCCATGTGCACGTCGCCTTCCACGGAATCACGATAGGTCACCAGGTTGAATTGGCCCAGTTCGCTGTCCAGCGGCTGCTCGGCAATCCGCTGAACGGTACGTTCGTGGATCATCCGGTAGTGAATCAGGTCGGCGATGGTGCCGATCTTGATGTTGTGTTCGGCGGCGAACGCTTCCAGTTCGGCGCGACGGGACATGGTGCCGTCGTCGTTCATCACTTCGCAGATCACGCCGCTTGGCTCGAAACCGGCCATGCGCGCCAGGTCGCAGGCGGCTTCGGTGTGACCGGCGCGGGCCAGGGTGCCACCAGCCTGGGCCATCAGCGGGAAAATGTGGCCCGGGCTGACGATGTCTTCGGCTTTCGCGTCTTTTGCAGCAGCCGCTTGCACGGTACGTGCGCGGTCAGCGGCGGAGATGCCGGTGGTCACGCCTTCGGCGGCTTCGATCGAGACGGTGAACTTGGTGCCGAAACCGGAACCGTTGCGTGGCGCCATCAGCGGCAGCTTCAGGGTTTCGCAACGCTCGCGGCTCATCGGCATGCAGATCAGGCCACGGGCGTACTTGGCCATGAAGTTGATGTGCTCGGCCTTGCAGCATTCGGCGGCCATGATCAGGTCGCCTTCGTTCTCGCGGTCTTCGTCATCCATAAGGATGACCATCTTGCCTTGGCGGATGTCTTCAACCAGTTCTTCGATGCTATTGAGCGCCACAAGGCACCCCCTTCAGTCAGGATTTGAGGTAGCCGTTGGCGGCCAGAAAGCTTTCAGTGATGCCACCGGACGATGGCTCGGCAGCCTTGTCGCCCAAAAGCAGACGCTCCAGATAACGCGCCAGCAGGTCGACTTCCAGGTTCACCCGGCGACCTGGCTTGTAGGACGCCATGATGGTTTCGCTCAAGGTGTGCGGGATGATCGTCAGCAGGAATTCGGCGCCATCGACCGCGTTCACGGTCAGGCTGGTGCCGTCAACGGTGATCGAGCCCTTGTGGGCGATGTACTTGGCCAGCTCTTTCGGTGCGCGGATGCGAAATTCCACGGCGCGGGCATTGTCGCTGCGCGAAACCACTTCGCCGACACCGTCGACGTGACCGCTGACCAGATGCCCGCCGAGACGGGTGGTCGGGGTCAGGGCTTTTTCCAGGTTGACCGGGCTGCCGCTTTTCAGGTCATTCATGGCGGTGCAGTCGAGGGTTTCGCGACTGACGTCGGCGGCGAAGCCGTTGCCCGGCAGTTCAACCGCAGTCAGGCACACGCCGTTGACCGCGATGCTGTCGCCGAGTTTGACGTCGCTCAGGTCGAGCTTGCCGGTTTCGACATGCACCCGCACATCACCGCCCTTTGGGGTCAGTGCGCGGATACTGCCGATGGATTCGATGATGCCGGTAAACATGGGGTTCTCCTTGAGAACGAAGCCAGCGCTAACGCGATGGCCGGGAATTATACGCTCGCCGACGGGACAGGGATGGCAGTGACTCGCCAGTCATCGCCAACCGCGCGAATTTCAGTGATTTTCAGCTCGGGCGCATCCTTCATACAGGCCAGCGGCCAGTCCAGAAGCGGACGCGCCGTGGAGCCGAGGAACTTGCCGGCAATGAAGATCACGAACTCGTCGACCAGACCGAGTTGGGCAAATGCGCCGGCCAGTCGCGGACCGGCCTCGACCAGCACTTCGTTGACGCCACGGTTGGCCAGTTCGATCAACAATTGATGCAGATCGACCTGACCGTCATCGCCCGGCACGATCAGGCATTCCGGGCCATGGGCGTACTGTTCTTCGATGGCCACGCAAGTGGCGACCAGCGCCGGGCCGGCCTTGAAGAACGGCGCATCGAGCGGCACCCGCAGACGGCCGTCGATCAGCACCCGCAGCGGCGGACGGCTCAGGGCCAGCGCGGTTTGTTCGGCATCCAGTCCCAGCTCTTCGGCGCGAACGGTCAGGCGTGCGCCATCGGCCAGCACCGTGTCGGCGCCGGTCAGCACCACGCTGGCCTGGGCGCGCAACCGCTGCACCGCCGAACGCGCGGCAGGGCCGGTGATCCATTGGCTCTCGCCGCTTTCCATCGCCGTGCGGCCGTCGAGGCTCATGGCCAACTTGACCCGCACGAACGGCAAGCCGTGTTCCATGCGCTTCAGAAAACCTTGATTGAGCTTGCGCGCCTCAGTTTCCAGCACGCCGCTTTCGCTGGCGATGCCGGCATCGGCCAGGCGTTGCAGACCGCGTCCGGCGACTTGTGGATTGGGATCACGCATCGCCGCGACCACCCGGCCGACACCGGCATTCACCAGCGCATCGGCGCACGGCGGTGTGCGGCCGTGGTGGCTGCAAGGTTCGAGGGTCACGTAAGCCGTGGCGCCTCGGGCCCGTTCACCGGCGGCGCGCAGGGCGTGGACTTCGGCGTGGGATTCGCCGGCGCGTTCATGCCAGCCTTCGCCGACAATCTGCCCGTCGCGCACGATCACGCAGCCGACCCGGGGATTGGGATGAGTCGTGTAGTGCCCCTTGCGCGCCAGCTCCAGGGCCCGGGCCATGAAGTGGGCGTCGAGAATGGCCTGATCGGCGGCGGTGGTCATTCTTTCACCGGTTCACGGGCGAGGCGGTCGATCTCTTCGCGGAACTCGTTGAGGTCCTGAAAGCGGCGGTACACGGAAGCGAAACGGATGTAGGCGACTTCATCGAGCTTTTGCAGCTCGGCCATCACCAGTTCGCCGACCACGAGGGACTTGACCTCACGCTCGCCAGTGGCGCGCAGCTTGTGCTTGATATGGACCAGCGAGGATTCGAGGCGCTCGACGCTCACCGGACGTTTCTCCAGGGCGCGTTGCATGCCGGCGCGGAGTTTTTCTTCGTCGAACGGTTGGCGGCTGCCGTCGGTTTTGATCAGGCGCGGCAACACCAGTTCGGCCGTCTCGAACGTCGTGAAACGTTCGCCGCAGGCCAGGCATTCACGCCGGCGGCGCACCTGTTCGCCCTCGGCGACCAGACGCGAGTCGATGACCTTGGTGTCGTTGGCACCGCAGAAGGGACAGTGCATGGTGGCTGGCAACAAAAAAAGGGAGGGCCATGGTAGCGCATCCCGGTGGCAAGACAAGCCATAGGCTTTGCGGTATACAGACTGCCATGATCGATTGATCCATGGATTTCATTTTGCTGGAGCCGCCAATGTCCCTACGACCGCTCGTTTTGCTCAGTGTTTTCAGCCTGCTGGTAGCCTGTGGTAGCGATGCGCCCAAGCCTCAGCCGCCCACGCCGGGCCCGGCGCCGCAACAGGCGCAGAAAAAAGCCCGGGAAGCCGCCGACCTCGGCCCGCTGCCGGCGTATCAGCGCGAACTGAGCGGCACCCTGCAAGGCGTGCCGGCCGGTGCCGAAGTCGAGCTGGCGCTGCTGGTGATCGATGAGAAGGATCGCCCGCAGCAATTGCTCGCCAGTTCCAGCCTGATCGGCAACAACCAGATTCTGCCGTTTCACCTGCGCTTCAACCCCGAATCCTTCCCGGTTGGCGCGCGGGTTGAATTGCGCGGCCGCGCCAGCCAGTCCGGCCAGTTGATCCTGCACCTGCCGTCGCAGACCATCACTCAGCCGACCACCCAGGCGCTGGGCCAGCTGCAATTTGTCAAAGCCCCATGAATGCACCGTCAGACCTGCAACAGTCGCTGGGCGAGTTGCTCGGCGACGCGCGACTGAAAGCCTGCACATTGCCGGACACCGATTTGCAGCTGTGGCTGATCGATGGCGACAACATGGCCCGCGAATTCAGCCAGGAAGAAACCCAACGCATCCTGCATGAACCGCCGTACTGGAGTTTCTGCTGGGCCAGCGGTCTGGCGGTGGCGCGCTATCTGGCGGAGTTTCCCGAGTGGGTCCGGGGCAAACGGGTGCTGGATTTCGGCGCCGGTTCCGGGATCGCCGGCATCGCGGCGGTGAAGGCTGGCGCGCTGGAAGTGGTGGCCTGCGACCTTGACCCGCTGGCGATTGCCGCCTGTCGGGCGAATGCCGAACTCAATGATGTGCAAATGAGCTATTCCACGGACTTCTTCGCCGAGGCCGATCGCTTCGATCTGATCCTGGTGGCCGACGTTCTCTACGACCGGGAAAACCTGCCGCTGCTCGACGCCTTCCTGAGCCGTGGCCGCGAGGCGCTGGTGGCGGATTCGCGGGTCCGGGATTTCCGTCATCCGCTGTACCGGCGCATCGAAATGCTCGAGGCCATGACCCTGCCGGATCTGGCCGAGCCCGAAGAGTTTCGCCATGTCAGCCTCTACCATGCGGCCCGCGCCTGACCGTATAGTTGCCCCATTCACGCTTTTACGAGATACCCCATGAGTCAGCAAACGCCGTACATCTTCGACGCCACGACGGCCGACTTCGACCAGTCGGTGATCGAGGCTTCCTTTCAAAAACCGGTGCTAGTGGATTTCTGGGCCGAATGGTGTGCGCCGTGCAAGGCGCTGATGCCGATGCTGCAAGGCATCGCCGAAAGCTATCAGGGCGAGTTGCTGCTGGCCAAGGTCAATTGCGATATCGAGCAGGACATCGTCGCCCGCTTCGGCATCCGTAGCCTGCCGACCGTGGTGCTGTTCAAGGACGGTCAACCGGTGGACGGCTTTGCCGGTGCGCAACCGGAATCCGCCGTGCGCGCCCTGCTCGAACCGCATGTGCAGATGCCGGCGCCGTCGGCTGCCGATCCGTTCGAACAGGCTCAGGCACTGTTCGACGAGGGCCGCTACGCCGACGCGGAAGCGACATTGGTCACGCTGCTGGGCGAAGACAATACCAACGCCAAGGCGTTGATTCTCTACGCTCGCTGCCTGACCGAACGCGGTGAGCTGGGCGAAGCGCAAACCGTGCTCGACGCGGTCAAGAGCGACGAACACAAAGCCGCGCTGGCTGGTGCCAAGGCGCAGATCAAGTTCCTCGGCCTGGCCCGTGACCTGCCGGACGCCGCCGACTTGAAAAGCCGTCTGGCGCAAAACCCGCAGGACGACGAAGCGGTGTATCAACTGGCGATCCAGCAACTGGCCCGTCAGCAATACGAAGCGGCGCTGGACGCACTGCTCAAGCTGTTCATCCGCAACCGCAGCTACAACGAAGGTCTGCCGCACAAGACCTTGCTGCAAGTGTTCGAACTGCTGGGGAACGATCACCCGCTGGTGACCGCTTACCGGCGCAAGGTGTTTGCCGCGCTGTACTAAGCGCTTACTCGATCCAGCTGTAGAGCGGCGTATCCCCGCCGCTCGCCACCTTCACATCGGATGAATGGCGCAGGCGAACCAGCAATCGCTTGCCCGCCGCCGCGCTGCCGGTCAGTCCTTCGAGCTGATCCAGCAGATCCGGCCCGCTGAGCTGCCCGGCCTTGCGCAGCAAATCCCTGGCGACCTGCCACAACGCGTCATCCTGATTCACCGGTTTCGCCACAGGCGCCGTTGCTGCAGTCTGCGGCTGGGCGGCTTGCACCTGCACGCCAAACTGCGAACCGAGCCGCGCCCAGTCGCTTTCATCCAGTTCCAGGGTCAAATCCACCGGCAACTCGCCGACGGTTCCGCGTATCCGCAACATAAGCTTTTCTCCCGCACATTTCTGACCTGCATGCTCCCATGGGACTTGTGTAACGCCAAGTGTCAGGAGCTGGCGACGTTTACCTTATCGGCTACATTTCTTCTTTTTTCATGGGAAGGAACCCCATGTCTTCAGGAAGAAAACTGGCGTCGAAGGGAGGCCCTACCTCTACAGGTGGTGTGATTCTCGAAGGAAACGAAAACCTGCGTATAGAAGGCGAAATCATCGCCTCGATCGGACAACTTGCCAGTTGCCCTGCGTGCAGTGCTGGCCAGGGAGCGATCGTCGCCGTTGGCGAAAGAACGCTGATCCTGCCTGCCGGCCCGGCTGCACTGGAGGGTGACTACGTCGCCTGCGGCTGCCCGCCCATGGCCAACAAACTGCTCACCCAGCAACACAGCGGTTTCGCCGGCATAGGCCGCCCGGCCCCCATCGATATGGGCCCACCCGTTGCCGCCCTGGCTTCGCATCGTTATCTGCAAGTCATCATCGAACGCCTGGACGACACCCGGAAACCGGGACTTGCCTACAAACTCAAGGACAAGAAAAAGGCGGCCATTCTGCAGGACAGTACCTGCACTGCCACAGGTGAAGGTTGCGAACACCAGGTCGAGAACCCTGAGGACTACGACACTCTCCTGATTGGTGAAGATGCCGAATGGACGTTCTATTCCTATGAAGAACCGTTGAAACAGGACGCGTCATGAAATCGAAAATCAAACTTGCCTTCAAGGATTTTCTGATGCAGCCCCCCAAGGGCGTGCAGTTTCAATTGCTGATCAACGAACAACTCGTTGATGGCAATATCGTCCAGAGAAAAGACACACCAACTACCTACACTCTTTTATCGGATAAAGGACAAACAACCGTCATCCGCGATGAAGAAAAAAAGGTATCGACGATAAAGAGCCGCGATAGCTATGAGATCACGTTGCAGATCATCGGAGGCAGCGGAGTAACGAAAGCGATTCACAAGGCCACTCTGAATCAGGGCAAGTTGCTGACCATCGTGGCCGTTTCACCTTGGGTGAAGGTGCCTTTGTCAAACAGCGGAGCCGTCACCGGTGATACGTTTTACGAAGTGGAATACGGGGTGAAGCGTCAGAACAAGACCAATACGGTGAGGGTTTTCATTCAGGATCTGCCGCGAAAAATCTTGCTGGAGGCACTTTCTCACCGAAACTCCACAGCATGGGCAGGCAACACAAGCAAAAAATCCTTGCCTCATAGAACCGCCGATGAATCAAGCAAGAGCGTGGAATTCCCCGCCAATACCAACAAATGCAACTTGTTCGTTTATGACGTGCTGACAGCTGTCGGAATCAACGTAGCGCTGATCGAACACGGCAAGTCGAAGTACATTTGGGGGTACTCAAAAGTCAGTCCGCCACTTGCCGGAGAGTGGGCCGACGAGAATCGATTACTTAAAAGCTGGAGCGTGCAACGCTCCGCGCTGCCCGGTGACATAGGTGCGTATGCTGTCAACTATTCGGACGCCAGCGGCCATGTCGGCTTCGTGCTTGCCCAAGGTGTCTGCATATCCGCCAGCTGGGAAAAAATCGAGGTCAACGATGTCGGCTTCCGACGGGCGTCCGGCAACGCCATTGATAGCGATCATGACTTCACCATTTTTCGACGATACAAATACAGCACACCACAATGAAACGACTGCTCTGGATACTCCTCGCCATTCCACTCCTGCTGATCATGGCGTGGCGACTTTGGTCGCCCGCCGACCTGTCGATCTGTACCACCGGCACATCCACAGCCGGACCACTGACAGCGTTCATACGGGACTACTTCGAGCGCAATGATCGTGTCGACTGGCGCGAACTGGATGATCGATTCGATGTGCTATCGACACCTGAAGGACAGAAAATCGCCAGCCAACCCCAAGCACATGTCTGTGAAGCGTTACAGCTTCTGCAAAGCCCCGCGTTCAGTCAGAGTGAAAAAATCTTCACCACAGCATTGATGTTCCAGTTGCCGATCAAACAGTACATGGGATTCATGGACAACGGCCATCTGCTCTATACCCAAGGCAGGATTGATCGCGACGTAATGATCCTGATTCTTCAACCCCGCGGCACAGCTATCAACTACTGGTGGCTGCCGGCATGGCGTGAACGCTTCCACCGTGATGCGCCGAAGTTGCTGGACACCGGATTGATCACTCAAGTGTTGTCGGGGCGTTATTGGTTCGACTATCCCGGTAGCGGATTCTGAAGCACGTCACCTCTCGCTGATCTACGCACCGTCCGGACCGAGTTCCGGGCGGTGCGCAGCCATACCTTGCGCAAAGCGTGTCAGGCGGGCAAACTCTGCGCACTTTCGTTATAAGATTACATAACAAACTCTTCACTTTACTTCCCGGAGACCGCTATGCGTCGTCTGCTCCTCGCTTTGCCGTTTGCCCTGTTGCCGCTGGCCATCGCCCATGCGGCCGATGAGCATGATCACGACCATGAGCACGGCAGCCTCGGTGCTCACGAACATGGCGTCGGTCGCCTGAACGCCGCGCTGGACGGCCAGACCCTGGAGCTGGAACTGGAAAGCCCGGCGATGAACCTCGTGGGTTTCGAACACGTCGCCACCAGTGATGCCGACAAGGCCAAGGTCGCAGCCGCCCGCGCGCAACTGGAAAAACCGCAGGCGTTGTTCAGTCTGCCGGCCGCCGCCGGTTGCAAAGTCACCAGCCAGGAACTGGAAAGCCCGCTGTTCGGCGACAAGCCGGATGCCGACGACCACGACGAAGAAGAAGCCGGCAAGGATGGTCATGAGCATCATCACGACCACAGCGAAATCCACGCCCACTACCAGTTCAGCTGCGCGGCGCCGGGTGCGTTGAAAACCCTGGATCTGGCGAACCTGTTCACTACCTTCCCGGCCACCCAGAAAATTCAGGTGCAACTGATCGGCCCGAGCGGCCAGCAAGGCACGGAAGTGACGGCCAAGGCCGCCGCCCTGAAGTTCTGACACGAAACGGCGCCATGACCCAAGCACTCATCGAACTGTCCGACCTGGGCTTCAACTGGCCCGGTCACCCGCCACTGCTGGACATCCCGGCGTTTCGTCTGGAAGCCGGCGAAACCCTGTTCCTCAAGGGCCCCAGCGGCAGCGGCAAGACCACCCTGCTCGGCCTGCTGGGCGGGGTGCAGAAACCCGGTCGCGGCAGCATTCGCCTGCTCGGCCAGGAACTGACCGACCTGGGTGCCGGCGCCCGTGATCGCTTTCGGGTCGATCACACCGGCTACATTTTCCAGCAGTTCAACCTGCTGCCGTTTCTCTCGGTACGCGAGAACGTCGAGCTGCCGTGCCACTTTTCGAAGCTGCGGGCCGAGCGTGCGAAACAGCGCCACGGCAGCGTCGATCAGGCCGCCGCCACCCTGCTCGCCCACTTGGGCTTGAAGGACGAAAGCATCCTGAGTCGCCGCGCCGACTCGCTGTCGATCGGTCAGCAACAGCGGGTCGCCGCTGCCCGTGCGTTGATCGGTCAGCCAGAACTGGTGATCGCCGACGAACCGACCTCGGCACTGGATTACGACGCTCGGGAAAACTTCATTCGCCTGCTGTTCGCCGAGTGCCGTGAGGCCGGCTCGAGCCTGTTGTTCGTCAGCCACGACCAGAGCCTGGCGCCGCTGTTCGACCGTCACCTGTCCCTGGCCGAACTCAATCGCGCCGCCACGTCTGCCGAGGTCTGAGATGTATCTGTTCCGTCTGGCCATGGCCAGCCTCGCCAACCGGCGTTTCACCGCCCTGCTCACCGCTTTCGCCATCGCGCTTTCCGTCTGCCTGCTGCTGGCGGTGGAGCGGGTGCGCACCGAAGCCAAGGCCAGTTTCGCCAGCACCATCAGCGGCACCGACCTGATCGTCGGCGCCCGTTCCGGTTCGGTGAACCTGTTGCTGTATTCGGTGTTTCGCATCGGCAACGCCACCAACAACATCCGCTGGGACAGCTTCGAACACTTCGCCAGCAACCCGAAGGTGAAGTGGGCGATCCCGATGTCCCTCGGCGATTCCCATCGCGGTTACCGGGTGATGGGCACCACCGAAGCCTATTTCGAGCATTACCAGTACGGTCGCCAGCAGCATCTGCAACTGGCTGACGGTCGCGCCTTCGCCACCGATCCGTTCGAAGTGGTGCTCGGTGCCGAAGTGGCCGAGGCGCTGCATTACAAGCTTGGCGACAAACTGGTGCTGGCCCACGGTGTGGCGGCGATCAGTCTGGTCAAACACGACGACAAGCCGTTCACCGTGGTCGGCATTCTCAAGCGCACCGGCACCCCGGTGGACCGCACGCTGCACATCAGCCTCGGCGGCATGGAGGCGATCCACATCGACTGGCACAACGGCGTACCGGCCCGTGGCAACGGGCGGATCAGTGCCGATCAGGCGCGCAACATGGACCTGACGCCGCAAGCGATCACCGCGTTCATGCTCGGCCTCAACAGCAAGATCTCGACCTTCGCCCTGCAACGGGAGATCAACGAGTTCCGGGGCGAGCCGATGCTGGCGATCCTGCCGGGCGTGGCCTTGCAGGAGTTGTGGAGCCTGATGAGTACCGCCGAAAAAGCGTTGTTCGTGGTCTCGCTGTTCGTGGTGCTGACCGGGTTGATCGGCATGCTCACGGCGATTCTCACCAGCCTCAACGAACGCCGCCGCGAAATGGCGATCCTGCGTTCGGTGGGCGCGCGACCGTGGCACATCGCAAGCCTGCTGGTGCTGGAGGCGTTTGCTCTGGCACTGACCGGGGTGATCGCCGGGCTGGCGTTGCTGTATCTCGGCATCGCTGCGGCACAAGGTTATGTGCAGGCCAATTACGGGCTGTATCTGCCGCTGGCCTGGCCAAGCGAGTATGAATGGACGCTGCTCGGTGGCATTCTGGCTGCCGCGCTGCTGATGGGCAGCGTGCCGGCCTGGCGCGCGTATCGCCAATCCCTGGCCGATGGCCTGTCGATCCGTTTATGAGGATGTTCACCATGCCCCGCGCTGTCCTTGCGCTGCTGTTGCTGGTCGCCCTGCCCGTGTGGGCGGCGGCGCCTAAAGACCTGACCTGGTCGGAGATGATCCCGCCGGACGCAGCACCCGAAGTGCCGAACATGACGCCGCTGCATGACCTGTCGAAGATGAGCGATGCGCTGTCTGCCGAGTCCGCGCCAGCGGCCAAGCAGGACATGCCCAACGCCCCCGTGGTGCAAAGTCTCGACGGCCAGAACATCCGCCTGCCGGGCTACATCGTGCCGCTGGAAGTCAGCGAGGAAGGTCGCACCACTGACTTCCTGCTGGTGCCGTATTTCGGCGCCTGCATCCACGTGCCGCCGCCACCCTCGAACCAGATCGTGCACGTGAAAAGCGAACTCGGCGTGAAGCTCGACGAGCTGTATCAGCCTTACTGGGTCGAGGGGCCGTTGCAGGTCAAGCAGTCCACCAGCGAACTGGCCGATGCCGGGTATCAGATGGAAGCGGACAAGATTTATGTGTACGAGCTGCCGGAGTAAATCTGCTGGTTCTTTATTGTTTGGTAGGGCCCTATCGCTGGCAAGCCAGCTCCCACAGGTGTTGTTGGTGATCGCAAAATTTGTGAACGACTCGATCACTGTGGGAGCTGGCTTGCCAGCGATGAGGCCATGAAAGTTCCACAAAAAACCGGGGCATCACTGTTTCATTGAGCTGAGTCAAAAGACCGTATCAGACGGATTCGTACCATAGGACATCAAACATTTTTAACGTCCTTTGGGAGCTTCCATGAACAAGTCCTTGCTCAGCGCCTCGCTGTTTGCCCTAGCGCTCGCAGCCCCGCTCGCCCACGCCCACGAAGCCGGCGACATCATCGTTCGCGCCGGTGCGATCACCGTCAACCCGAAGGCCGACAGCTCCAGCGTCAAGGTCGATCAGGGTCCGCTGAGCGGCGCCAACCTGGGCGGCAAGGCGACCATGAGCAGCGACACCCAACTGGGTCTGAACTTCGCCTACATGCTGACCAACAACATCGGTATCGAGCTGTTGGCCGCCTCGCCGTTCGAGCATGACGTGAAGATCAAGGGCACCGCCCTGCCAGCCGCCAACGGCAAACTCGGCACCCTCAAACACCTGCCGCCGACCCTGAGCGTCGTCTACTACCCGCTGGACGCGAAGTCGCCGTTCCAGCCGTACATCGGCGGCGGCATCAACTACACCTGGATCTACGACGAGCACGTCGGCAGCGAAGCCCAGTCCAACGGCTTCAGCAACTTCAAGGCGAAAAACTCCTGGGGCCTGGCCTGGCAGGTCGGCGCCGACTACATGCTGACCGACAACATCATGCTCAACGCCCAGGTGCGCTACATCGACATCGACACCCGCGCCACCGTCGAGAACAACGCCGTAGCCCCGGGCACCCGTGCACGGGTGAATGTGGACGTTGATCCCTTCATCTACATGGTTGGTCTAGGCTACAAGTTCTAAAGAACGTTCACGTGGTGGTGAATGAGGCTTGGTGGCGGGCAGCTCAGAACTGACGGCGATGTTAAGCCATCGACCGGGGAGCAAGCTCCCTCGCTACAGGAAACCGGTTTGAAACCCGATTTCCGGCCGTGAAAAAGGCGCCTGTCAAAAGGCGCCTTTTTCATGTCTGCGGGAAGCTCAGCGGCCGAGCAAACGAGCCAGGCCGACGTTCATCGGCGTTGGCGTCGGGCACTTGAATCGCTCAAGCAACCGGCGGTTGTTCGCCCGTGAATGACGGATGTCACCGGAGCGTGCCGGGCCGTAGCTGACGGGCGGCAACTCGCCGACCACCGCTTCGAGCGCGGCCAGCATCTGCTTCAGATTGGTCGCCTGATTCCAGCCGACGTTCACCGCACCGACGTCCACTTGCGGCTTCTCGATCGCCTGCACCAGCACATCGACCAGGTCTTCGACGTACATGAAATCCCGGGTCTGCTCGCCATCGCCGAACACGGTGATCGGCAGGCCTTTCTGCGCGCGCTCGCTGAAGATGCTGATCACCCCGGAGTACGGCGAGGACGGATCCTGACGCGGGCCGAAGATGTTGAAGAAGCGGAAGATCGCCGGTTCCAGACCGTGCTGGCGGCGGTAGAAATCGAAGTACTGCTCGCCGGCCAGTTTGTCCGACGCATAAGGCGTCAACGGCGCCTTGGGCGTGTCTTCGTCAATCGACTCGCCTTCGCCATTGTTGCCGTAGACGGCCGCGCTTGAGGCGTACAGCACGCGTTTGACGCCGGCCTCGCGCATGGCTTCACAGACGTTCAGCGTGCCGATGAAATTGCTCTGGTGGGTTTTCACCGGATCGTCCACCGACGCCTGCACCGAAGCGACGGCGGCGAGGTGTGCGACCGCGCTGCAACCCTGCATCGCCTGTGCAACCAATGCGGCATCGGACACATCGCCGACGATCAGTTCGACCCTGGGATTATCCAGCGGCAGATTGCTGCGCTTGCCGGTCGACAGATCATCGAGGATCCGCACCGAATGGCCGTTGGCAAGCAGCGCGTCAGTCAGGTGCGAGCCGATGAAACCGGCGCCGCCGGTGATGAGAACAGGGCCTTCAGCCATGACGATAAAACCTATCCAGTAAGCCCGGGAGCGCGGCACGCCAGGCGCGCGGCTTGATCCCGAAGGTGTGCAGAATTTTCTTGCAGGCGAGCACCGCGTGTTGCGGTTCTTCAGCGGCATCCGGCCGCGCGGCGTGGGCCTGGGCGGTCGGCGCTTCGATGGCCAGCGGGTGCAGACTGCGCGCCTCGGAGAGAATCGCCTGGCCCAGCGCCAGCGGCGTGGTCGCCTCGTGGCCGGCGTAGTGGTAAGTGCCCCACAGCGGCGCGGCGCAATCGAGTTGCTTGAGCACCGAAATGATCACCCGTGCCGCATCGTCGACCGGGGTTGGGTTGCCACGGCGGTCATCGGCCAGCAGCAGTTCTTCCGGTTGTTCGGCACGGGCCAGGAAGCGTCCGAGTATTCCTTCCGGGCTGTCGTCGAGCAGCCAGCCGAAGCGCAGCAGCACATGTTGCGGACAGGTGGCGCGTACGCTCTGCTCGATCCGCCACAGCGCCTGACCGCGCAGGCCCAGCGGCACCGGTTCGTCCTTTTCGCTGTAGGCAGTGGCGCGGGAACCGTCGAACACCCGATAACTGGACGGCTGCACCAGCACGATGTTGTGGTGCTGGCACAGTTCGGCCAGGCGTTCGATGGCGCGTTCCTGCCCGGCCAGACGGCTTTCGCTGACGGCCTCGGCCTGGAACCAGTCGAAATAGTAGGCAAGGTTGATCAATGCATCGGGACGGGTGTCGTCGAGCAATTGGGTCAGGCTCGCGGCATCCCAGCCGTCTTCGGGCGGGCGGGGGGCGAGGAAACCGATGTCTTCCTCTGCACCGAGGCGAATCAGCGCCTGCCCAAGGGCATTTCCGCCGCCCAGTAACATAAGGCGCATTCGCATAGAGTCAGCAGGCCCAGTCTGATTGGAACGATGGCTTTGGCGACGATGCTTGTGACACCGTCGTCGATAATTGCCGGAATCGTTGCATTTTGCGGGTTTAGTGCGCAACCGTCACCCGTAAAGTGTAGATCCCGAGCGGTACTTGCAACTTCGTCCGCCCGCCCGCATAACTGAAGCCATGAATCTGCCCCTTCCCACGGACGCGGCCCTGGCAGGCTTCCACCCCGCCGTCAGCGCCTGGTTCAGCAGCACCTTCCCGACGGTAACTGCCGCCCAGGCTCGCGCATGGCCGTTGATCCGCCAACGCCGTTCAACGCTGATCGCCGCGCCCACCGGTTCCGGCAAGACCCTCACCGCGTTCCTCGCCGTGCTCGACGATCTGGTCCACCGTGGCCTGGAAACCCCGGACGGTCTGCCGGACGAGACGCTGGTGGTCTACGTTTCGCCGCTCAAGGCGCTGTCCAACGACATCCGCATCAATCTGCAGAACCCGCTGGCCGGGATCACGGACCAGTTACGCCAAATGGACCTGCCGGCGCTGGAAATCACCACCGCCGTGCGCACCGGCGACACTCCACAGAAAGACCGCGCGGCCATGCGCAAGAGCGCACCGCACATTCTGGTGACCACCCCGGAGTCGCTCTACGTGCTGCTCGGCTCGGAATCCGGCCGCAAAATGCTCGGCACCACACGCACGGTGATCGTCGACGAGATCCACGCCATCGCCGCCGGCAAACGCGGCAGTCACCTGGCCCTGAGCCTCGAACGCTTGCAGGCGCTGTGTCCTGAACCTCTGACCCGCATCGGCCTGTCCGCCACGCAAAAACCGATCGATGCGGTGGCGCGGTTTCTGGTCGGCCATGGGCGCCCCTGCGAAATCATCGACATCGGCCACGCGCGCCCACGGGATCTGGGCATCGAAGTACCGCCGGTGCCGTTGTCGGCGGTGATGACCAATGACGTCTGGGAACTGGTCTACGACCGCCTCGCCACACTGGCCCGTGAACACCGCACCACGCTGATTTTCGTCAACACCCGACGTCTGGCCGAGCGCCTGAGTCGACACCTCAGCGAACGCCTCGGAAAAGACGCCGTGGCCGCGCACCACGGCAGTCTGGCCAAGGAGTTTCGCCTCGACGCCGAGCAGCGGCTCAAGCGCGGCGAGTTGCAAGTGCTGATCGCCACCGCGTCGCTGGAACTGGGGCTCGACATCGGCGAAGTCGACCTCGTCTGCCAGATCGCTTCACCGCGCTCGATTGCCGGTTTTCTGCAAAGAGTTGGCCGCTCCGGGCACCAGGTCGGCGGCACCCCCAAGGGGCGCCTGTTCGCCACCACCCGCGACGATTTGATCGAGTGCGCCGCCCTGCTCGACTGCGTGCGCCGGGGTGAACTCGATACGCTGCACATCCCCGAAGCGCCGCTGGATGTGCTGGCGCAGCAGATCATCGCCGAGGTCAGTTGCCAGGAATGGGCTGAAGACGATTTGCTCACGCTGTTCCGCCGGGCCGAGCCCTACGCCCGCCTCGACGAACAACATTATCAGGCGCTGCTGGGCATGCTCGCCGAGGGCTACAACGGCCGCCAGGGCATCCGCAGCGCCTACCTGCACCGCGACGCCGTCAGCCGAACCCTGCGTGGACGACGCGGCGCACGGCTGGCCGCTGTCACCAGCGGCGGCACCATCCCCGACAACGCCGACTACAGCGTCTTGCTCGAACCCCAGAGTCTGAACATCGGCAGCGTCAACGAAGACTTCGCCGTGGAAAGCATCGCCGGCGATGTGTTCCAGCTCGGCAACGCTTCTTATCGGATCCTGCGGGTGGAGGCCGGCAAGGTGCGGGTCGAGGACGCTCAAGGCCAGCCACCGACCATTCCGTTCTGGCTCGGCGAGGCGCCGGGACGCAGCGATGAATTGTCGGCCGCCGTGGCGCGCCTGCACGCGCAGCT
The DNA here is from genome assembly GCF_002112685.1 of Pseudomonas sp. R15(2017). Taxonomy (NCBI): domain Bacteria; kingdom Pseudomonadati; phylum Pseudomonadota; class Gammaproteobacteria; order Pseudomonadales; family Pseudomonadaceae; genus Pseudomonas; species Pseudomonas sp. R15(2017). Next base: position 60,559 of record NZ_NEII01000008.1, on the reverse strand, counting down.
CGATCAATTGCTCAGCGCCAGCCCCGGCAACCTGCAACCGGCCCTCGACTGGCTGACCGACATCCTCGGCCTGAACCTGGCCAGCGCCGAACAACTGGTGGATTACCTGGCCCGCGCCCGCCTCGCCCTCGGCGCCTTGCCGTCGCGGGACACGCTGCTGATGGAGCGCTTTTTCGACGAGTCCGGCGGCACCCAGCTGATCATTCATTCGCCGTTCGGCAGTCGGATCAACCGCGCCTGGGGCCTGGCCCTGCGCAAGCGCTTCTGCCGCACCTTCAACTTCGAATTGCAGGCCGCCGCCAGCGAAGACGCGATCGTGCTGTCGCTGTCCACCAGCCACAGTTTCGAACTCGATGAAGTCTGGCGTTACCTGCACAGCAACAGCGCCGAGCACATCCTGATTCAAGCGGTGCTGGATGCGCCGCTGTTCGGTGTGCGCTGGCGCTGGAATGCCGGGGTGGCGCTGGCCCTGCCGCGCTTTACCGGCGGGCGCAAGGTCGCGCCGCAATTGCAGCGGATGAAAAGCGAAGACCTGATCGCCAGCGTGTTTCCCGATCAGATCGCCTGCCTGGAAAACCTCGCCGGTGAACGGGAAATTCCCGAGCATCCGCTGGTGGAACAGACCCTCGACGATTGCCTGCACGAAGCGATGGACAGCGAAGGCTGGCTCGAACTCCTGCGGCGCATGGAGCGCGGCGAAGTGCGCCTGATCGCCCGTGACCTGCCGGCGCCCTCACCGTTGGCGGCGGAAATCCTCAGTGCCCGACCCTACACCTTTCTCGACGACGCGCCGCTGGAAGAACGTCGCACCCAGGCTGTGCTCAACCGCCGCTGGAGCGATCCGCAATCCACCGATGACCGCGGCGCGCTGGACGCCGACGCGATCAACGCCGTGCGCGAAGAAGCCTGGCCGACGCCGAACAGCGCCGACGAAATGCACGAAGCGCTGATGAGCCTGGCGTGCATCAGCGACCGCGAAGTCGCGGCCAATCCGCAGTGGCGCGACTGGCTGAGTGCCCTGGCCGAAACCGGGCGAGCCTGTCGATTGCCAATAGATCCCGAGCATTCGGTCTGGCTGGCGAGAGAACGCCTGACCTGTCTGCAAGCGCTTTATCCACAGGCGCAGTCGGCACTGCCCGCGCTGCCCGGTTTCGACGAACCATGGACGGCCGATGACGCGCTGATCGAAGTGATCCGCGCGCGGCTCGGTGCATTCGGCCCGCTACCGCTGGCGGCGATTGCCGAGCCGCTGGCCTTGACGCCGGCGGCTGTTCATCAAGCCCTCGCTCATCTGGAGCGCGAAGGTTATGTGCTGCGCGGCCAGTTCACGCCGGGATCGACCGTTGAGGAATGGTGCGAACGCCATCTGCTGGCGCGCATTCACCGCTACACGGTCAAGCGTCTGCGCCGGGAAATCGAGCCGGTAGCGTTGCAGGATTTCATGCGGTTTCTGTTCGACTGGCAGCATGTGGCTCCGTCCACCCGTGGTCAGGGCAACGCCGTATTGCCGGCGATTGTCGCTCAGTTCGAGGGCTACCCGGCCGCTGCTTCAGCCTGGGACAGCGACCTCCTTCCCCTGCGGCTCAAGGACTATTCACCGAGCTGGCTGGACGATCTGTGCCGCAGCGGCAAACTGGTGTGGACGCGCCTCAGCGCCCGGCAAAACATCAGCGGCACGGCGTTGCGCAGTACACCGATCGTGTTGCTGCCACGCAGTCAGGTCGGCTTGTGGAGTGCACTGGCCGAGCAGACGCCGGTCAGCGAACTGTCGCCCAAGACCCGCAAAGTTTTCGACGCACTGAGTCAGCACGGCGCGCTGTTTTTCGATGAACTGATTCATGAAGCGCACCTGCTGCGCACCGAGTTGGAAATCGCCTTGCAAGAACTGGTCGGTGCCGGTCTGGTGAATGCCGACAGCTTTGCCGGATTGCGCGCACTGATCACCCCGGCGAGCAAGCGCCAGCAGCGCAGCAGTCGACGCGGGCGCGGGGCGTTTGTCGGAGGCATGGACGATGCCGGACGCTGGGCGTTATTGCGTCGCGGGCCGGTTGTGGAAAACCGACAAACGGCGTCGCCCGAAACCCTCGAACACATCGCCATGACCCTGTTACGCCGCTATGGCGTGGTGTTCTGGCGCCTGCTGGAACGCGAAGCAGATTGGTTGCCGAGCTGGCGCGAACTGCTGCGTACTTTCCATCGGCTGGAAGCGCGGGGCGAGATTCGTGGCGGGCGCTTTGTCAGCGGTCTGGCCGGCGAGCAATTCGCCCTGCCCGAGGCGATTCCGCTGCTGCGCGAAGTCCGCCGTCGCCCCCATGACGGCAGCCTGATCGCGGTGTGCGGTGTCGACCCGCTGAACCTCGCCGGCACCTTGTTGCCGGGGGCGAAAGTGCCGGCGCTGGCGAGCAATCGGCTAGTGTATCGCGACGGTTTGCCGGTCGCTGCCGAGGTCGCGGGCAAGCCGCAATTCTGGGTGGAGCTGGATCAGGTTTCCATTGAGCAGCTACGCAGCAAACTGATCCGACATTGATGTAAACCGGTCTGGCCTCTTCGTCGGATCGCCGCCCGGACCAAGCCCGCGAAGAGGCCGGCACATGCACTACAAAAACTTCTATTGAGTCGGCGATTGCTCCGGCAACACCACCGACGAATGCGCCGGCGCCACCTCTTCGTCCTGTCGCTTGGGCAACAAAACCTGCTGTGGATAAGTCTGGGCGAAATGCACCCAGGGGCTGTTATCCACAAGCTTTTTCAGACGCTGGTTGAACGCGCGGCTCACCGCATACTGCCCGCCCGACACCGTGCGGAATTGCGCCGTCAGCACCACGCCGTTCAGGTCCATTTTATCGACGCCAAACACATCCAGCGGCCCTTGCAGGTTGTACTTGAGAAACGGATCTTCGCGGATCGAATCCCCCGCCTCGCGGATCAGCTCGATAGCCTTGTCGACATCGGTGTCGTAGGTGAACTGCACCGAGAAAAACGCGAACGCAAACTGCCGTGATTGGTTGGTCACAGCCTTGATCTGGCCGAACGGCACCGAGTGCACGAAGCCCTTGCCGTCGCGCAGGCGCAGGGTGCGAATGGTCAGGCCTTCGACCGTGCCGGCGTGCCCGGAATCGAGCACCACCCAATCGCCAATCGACAGGGTGTCTTCGATGATGATGAACAGCCCGGTGATGACGTCCTGCACCAGTTGCTGCGAGCCAAAACCGATGGCCAGGCCGACCACCCCGGCCCCGGCCAGCAGCGGCGCGACGTTGATCCCGAGATTGGCCATGGTGGTGATCGCGCAGATCACCACCAGGATGATTTTGATCGCGTTGCGCAGCAGCGGCAGGATGGTTTTCACCCGGGTGCTGGGCTGGCGCGCCGAGCGTTTGCTGACCGGTGGTTTGAGTGCTTCCTGGATCGCCGTGTCGAGCACCACCCACAGCAGCCACGTCACGAGGAAGATCAGGCCGATGCTGCTCAGGGCATTGCTGATCGCCCGCCCGACCGTGCTGCTCTGGGCAAAATCGAGCAGCGACACACCCCAGATACGCCCGAGGATATCGATGAACGCAATCGCAACGACGATCCTCAGCAAGGCGTGCAACAGGCTGAGGAAACGTTCCTTATAGGCACTGCTGCGCTGGATCGCCTCGGCCCTGCGCGACTTGAACAGGTGTTGCAGCACAGTGCTGAGAAACACCGTGCCGATCAGCAGCACCGTGGTGAGCAACGCGCAGCGCAGGGCTTTCTGGTTGTCCTCGCCGATGCCGATCAGGTTGACCGCAGAGACCAGCACCATCAGCACGATCGGCCAGTACCAGAGCCCGGAAAAAATCCGCAGCGATTCCTGCAGCGACGGTTGTTTAAGGCGCTGGGCCAGCGGGCGATTACGGATCAGGTGCGCCACCGGCCGACGCAGGCGAATCACCAGCAGACCGAAGATGATCGACGCCAGCAAGCCAGTGAATACGGCGATGCTGCTGGTAATGTTGCCGCCCAGTTGCCGGGCGATCTGCGGGCTGGTCAGGGCGTCACTCAACGCGGCAAGAAAGCCGATCAGGAACAGCGGTTTCGGGCAGTAGTCACGGATGATCTGCACGGCGCGGCGCTTGTGGCCGACGTTGAACATCACCACCACACACAACAGCATCGACGTGGAAAATATCCCGCTGCTGGTGGCGTAGGCAAAACACAGCGCCAGCGCCCGACCCACCGAGGCCGACAGAAAATGGCTGACGTACAGGGTCAGCGGCAGGCAGATGAGTGCGGGCAGCGTGTAGGGCAACAGGTAACCGAGCAAATCCTGGCTGCGCTGACGGGTGCGCAACCACCGACCTTCCCGCAGTCGCTTGCCCAGTACGCTGCCGAGCACCGTCAACACGGTAAACGTGCCCAGCCACACGCCGGACAACATCAGGAAATCCCCCGCCACGCTCCAGCCCGAGCGGTTCGAAGGTTGATTGACCAGCCTGTCGACTTCATCCGCCGCCCGGTCGGCGCGCAGGCGCCAGGCGTCGACCAGATGCTCGTTGAGATCGAGTTTGTCCTGCACGTCGTCGATGCCGGAACTGATGGCGCCGAGCAGTCCGCCCTGCACGATCGGTTCCGGTTTGGCCGGCTCTTCACTGGCCGCCGGAACACCCGGCAGGCTGGCGGCTTGCACTGCATTGCCAGCAAACAACAGCAATGCCCCCAATAGAATCGCGATCCTGAACCTGGTCAAAACGCAGAGCTCCCTTGGTTGAACCTGTAAGGAACTGATCGGTTTTGATCCGGCAAGTTCGGTTTTGATCGCTCCCACGCCCACGCCCACGCCCACTCCCCCTCACTGATCGTTCCCACGCTCTGCGTGGGAATGCCTCCCTGGACGCTCTGCGTCCGCTCTTTGAGACGCGGAGCGTCTCTGGCTGCATTCCCACGCGGAGCGTGGGAACGATCACCTCAAGGGGCTGATATTTGCGTCGCACGCAAATATCAAATGCCCACCCCTGTATTTTTCCACCCCCACCAAACCCCGACACTGCGCTCCATTCAATCCCCCACCGGAGTGCCGTCATGCCCATTGCCCTGCTCGCGCTGACCCTCAGCGCTTTCGCCATCGGGACGACCGAGTTCGTCATCGTTGGCCTGCTTCCCACCATCGGCGCCGATCTCGGCGTCAGCCTGCCGTCCGCCGGTCTGCTGGTCAGTCTCTACGCGCTGGGCGTAGCCATCGGTGCGCCGGTGCTGACCGCCCTCACCGGCAAAGTCCCGCGCAAACTGTTGCTGCTGTCGCTGATGGTGCTGTTCACCCTCGGCAATCTGCTGGCCTGGCTGGCGCCGGGTTATGAATCGCTGGTAGTGGCGCGGATCGTCACGGGTCTGGCCCATGGCGTGTTCTTCTCCATCGGCTCGACCATCGCCACCAGCCTGGTGCCCAAGGAAAAAGCCGCCAGTGCGATTGCGATCATGTTCACCGGCCTGACCGTGGCGCTGGTCACCGGCGTGCCATTGGGCACGTTCATCGGTCAGCATTTCGGCTGGCGTGAAACCTTCCTTGCCGTTTCAGCACTGGGCGTGATCGCGTTCATCGGCAGCCTGCTTTACGTGCCGAACAATATTGCCCACAGCAAACCGGCGTCTCTGCTGCAACAGTTGCAGGTGCTCAAGCAACCGCGCCTGTTGCTGGTGTACGCCATGACGGCCATCGGTTACGGCGGCTCGTTCATCGCCTTCACGTTCCTGGCGCCGATCCTTCAGGACATCTCCGGCTTCAGCGCCGGCACCGTCAGCCTGGTGCTGCTGGTGTATGGCGTGTCAGTGGCAGTCGGCAACCTCTGGGGCGGCAAACTGGCGGACAAGCGCGGGCCGATCAGTGCGCTGAAAATCATCTTCGCCCTGCTCGCCGCCGTGCTGTTCGTGCTCACCGTCACCGCTGGCAACCCATGGCTGGCGCTGGCCACCGTGCTGGTCTGGGGCGCAGTCGCCTTCGGCAACGTGCCGGGTTTACAGGTGTATGTAGTGCGTCAGGCTGAACATCACACACCGCACGCCGTGGACGTGGCATCGGGCCTGAACATTGCCGCGTTCAACCTCGGTATTGCCGGTGGCGCGTGGGGTGGCGGTTTGATCGTCGCGCACATCGGCCTGATTCACACCGCGTGGATTGGCGGTCTGGTGGTGCTGGTGGCGCTGGCCCTGACCGCCTGGAGCGGTCGCCTCGATCGCCTGGGCCCGGTGTACGCCGCCCCCTCTGAAGGCTCCGCCCGGATCGTCACCGGGCACTGATCAAGCCAGCCCGACCGTCCGTAATCCCGTCGAAACTTTCCCCGACCGCCCGCAGTCATCCACAGACAGAGGCCGTATGGGGACTTTCGACGGGAGGCGGCATGGCTACGATTCACATCGGTATTTCAGGCTGGCGTTACGCCCCGTGGCGCGGGGACTTTTACCCCAAGGGGCTGGCGCAGAAACGCGAATTGCAGTTCGCCTCACGGGCGGTCAACAGCATCGAAATCAACGGATCGTTCTACGCCCTGCAACGGCCCGAACGCTACGCCCAGTGGTACGCCGAAACGCCGGATGACTTCGTGTTCAGCATCAAGGCGCCCCGCTTCATCACCCACATCCGTCGTCTGCGCGATATCGAGAAACCCCTGGCCAACTTCTTCGCCTCCGGGGTGCTGGAGCTAAAGGAAAAGCTCGGGCCGGTTCTCTGGCAATTTCCGCCCAACTTCACTTTCGACCCCGAACGTTTCGAAGCCTTTCTCGATCAGTTGCCCCACGACACCCAGGCCGCCGCTGACCTCGCCCGCCGACACGACTCACACCTGCACGGCCACGCGAGCCTGAAGGCCTACGGCAAAAAACCGCTGCGCCATGCCGTGGAAATCCGCAACGACAGTTTCATCGACCCCGACTTCGTGCGCCTGCTCAAGCGCTACAACACCGCGCTGGTGATTGCCGACACCGCCGGGAAATGGCCGTACCGCGAAGACCTGACCAGCGATTTCGTCTACCTGCGCCTGCACGGTGCCGAAGAACTTTACGCCAGCGGCTACACCCCAGCTGCGCTGCGACGCTGGGCCGACCGGATCGACGCCTGGCACCATGGCCGGCAACCGCGCGATGCCCATTTGATCGCGCCGCGCCTGAAACCTCGGGCCCGTAAATCCCGCGAGGTTTTCTGCTACTTCGACAACGACATCAAGGTTCGCGCGCCTTTCGATGCCCGCAGCCTTTTGCAGCGCTTCGATCTGGATAAAAACCTTGAAACCGTGCCCGGTGAGCCAGCCGCCGAAGGGGTACTCGCATGAGCATTCCCGAACCGCTCGGATTCACCGACGAGCAGTCCACGGTCATCACCACTGAGCGCCGTTTCACCGTGTTGACGGTCAACACTCACAAGGGTTTCACCGCGCTGAACCGGCGCTTCATCCTGCCGGAACTGCGCGAAGCGGTGCGCAGCGTGTCCGCCGATGTGGTGTTCCTGCAGGAAGTCCACGGCACCCACGAGCACCATCCCAAACGCTACGAAAACTGGCCGACGATGCCGCAGTACGAATTTCTCGCCGACAGTCTCTGGCCGCAGTTCGCCTACGGGCGCAACGCGGTATACCCGGAGGGCGATCACGGCAATGCGGTGTTGTCGAAATTCCAGATCGTGCGCCATGACAACCTCGACGTTTCGATCAGCGGCCATGAAAACCGCGGCCTGTTGCATTGCGTGCTGCGCCTGCCGGGAGACGACCGTGAAGTGCATGCGATCTGCGTCCATCTGGGCCTGCGCGAAAGTCATCGCAACGACCAGTTGCGCCTGCTGCGGGAGCGCCTCGCCGAACTGCCCGAGGATGCGCCGGTGATCGTCGCCGGCGATTTCAACGACTGGCGCCAGCGCGCCGATGCCTTGCTTGAACCCTGTGGCCTGCGTGAAGTGTTTGCGGCGCATCACGGCAAACCGGCGCGCAGCTTTCCGGCGCGCATGCCGCTGCTGCGCCTGGACCGGATTTATGTACGCAACCTCAAGGCCAGTCAGCCAAAAGTACTGGCGAACCGTCCCTGGTCACACCTTTCCGACCACGCACCGCTATCGGTGGAGATTGAACTATGAGCAGTGCACCGTTGGAGAAATCCGCCGTGGAGCCAGTCAGCATCACCCCGCCCGTGCGCGAGCCGGGTACCGTCGATGTCGAGTATCGCTGGCAGGGCAACAACCGGATCGAGCTGCTGGAAAACGGCGAGGAATATTTCCCCCGGGTGTTCGAAGCGATGCGCGCGGCGAAAAGCGAAATCCTGCTGGAGACCTTCATCGTCTTCGAAGACAAGGTCGGCAAGGAATTGCAGGAGATTCTGATCGATGCTGCTCGGCGTGGCGTGCGCACCACCGTCAGCCTCGACGGCTTCGGTTGCGGCGAACTGAGCACCGGCTATCTCGCCGCGCTGAGTGAAGCCGGCGTGCATCTGCAAATCTTCGATCCGGCGCCGAAACGCCTGGGCATTCGCACCAACTGGTTCCGTCGTTTGCATCGCAAGATCGTGGTGGTCGACGGGTTGATCGCGTTCATCGGCGGGATCAATTTCTCCGGCGATCACCTGGCCGATTTCGGCCCCGAAGCGAAGCAGGATTACTCGGTGGAGATTCAGGGCCCGGCGGTGGCCGACATCCATCATTTCGCTTTGCTGCAAAGCGGCCGACCGGGACGGGCGAGATTCTGGTGGCAGCGTCGCCGGCAACGGCGTGCCGAGATGGCGTTCGACGATCACGACGGTCAGGTGCGCCTGGTGTTCCGCGACAACGACCGGCACCACACCGATATCGAAGACGTTTATTTGCAGGTACTGCGCCGCGCCCAACGGCGGGTGGTGATCGCCAACGCCTACTTCTTTCCCGGCTATCGCCTGCTGCGCGAAATCCGCAACGCCGCCCGACGCGGGGTCGAGGTGCGGCTGATTCTGCAGGGGCAGCCGGACATGCTGGTGGCCAAACTCGCCGCGCGCATGACCTACGACTACCTGCTCAAGGCCGGGGTGCAGATTCACGAATATTGCGAGCGGCCGCTGCACGGCAAGGTGGCGCTGGTGGACGAGGAATGGAGCACCGTCGGCTCGAGCAATCTCGATCCGCTGAGCCTGTCGCTGAACCTGGAAGCCAACGTGTTGATTCGCGACCGCGCCTTCAATCGCCACCTGTTCGAACGTCTCGAAGACCTCAGCCACAACCACTGCAAAGCGATGGACGCCGCGAAGTCGCCACGCGGGCGAATCTGGCACATGACCGTGGGCTTTCTGGTGTTTCACTTCCTGCGGCATTTTCCGGCCATGGCCGGCTGGCTGCCGGCGCACAAACCACGGCTCAAACCCTTTACCCATGCCGCCGGGAGCGATCCGTCATGAGCCAATCCGAAGCCCACGCGGCGGTGCATCCGGCACCGGCGGGCAAGTCCCGCTGGAGTCGCTGGAAACGTCCGCTGACCTTGTTGTTCTTTCTGGCGCTGATCGTTTTGCTGACGATGTTCGCCAGTCGCATCGAATGGGCCGAAGTGCTGCAAACCCTCGCCGACTTCAAGGTGCGCACCCTGATCATTGCCTCCAGCCTGACCCTGCTGAGCTTTCTGGTGTACGCCAGTTTCGACCTGATCGGCCGCACCTACATTCGTCAGGACCTGACCTGGAAACAGATCCTGCCGGTGGGCGTCATCAGCTATGCGTTCAACCTCAACCTCAGCGCGTGGGTCGGCGGGATCGCCATGCGCTATCGCCTGTATTCGCGGCTTGGGGTGAGCAAAAGCAACATCGCCAAGATCCTCGGCCTGAGCCTGGCGACCAACTGGTTCGGCTACATGACCATCGCCGGCGTGGTGTTCGCCAGCGGGCTGGTGCGGATGCCACCGGGCTGGAAAATCAGCAGCGGTGCGTTGCAGGGCATTGGCGTGTTGCTGCTGTTGGTCAGTGTCGGCTATCTGGTCGCCTGCCAGTTTTCCCGGCGGCGCGAGTGGTCGATTCGCGGGGTGGAAATCAACCTGCCGTCGCTGCGCATGGCGGTCCTGCAATTGCTGCTCGGGGCATTGAACTGGTCGCTGATGGCAGCGGTGATTTTCACCTTGCTGCCGAGCAAGCTCGACTATCCGCTGGTGCTCGGGGTGCTGTTGATCAGCGCGATTGCCGGGGTCATCACCCACATTCCCGCTGGGCTCGGCGTGCTGGAAGCGGTGTTCGTGGCGCTGCTGCAACACGAGGCTTCGCGCGGCAGCCTGGTGGCGGGGCTGCTGGCCTATCGGGCGATTTATTTCCTGCTGCCGCTGCTGATCACCGTGCTGATGTACCTGGTGGTGGAAGCCAAGGCCAAGGCGTTGCGGATCGAGAAGAAACCCAAATCTGATCAGCGGGACTGAATGATGCTCAACCGCTCGCCCACCACCATCTCGGTGATCCAGTCGACCAGGATCGAGGTGTAGGCCTGCTGCGAGGTCGGATCACTCAGGGCATGGTCGGCGCCGTCGATGATGCGGTGGGTCAGCGAATGGGTCTGCTGGCACGCGGCGCGGTAACTCATGATGGTCGCGTGGGGCACGTAGTCATCGGTTTCCGACTGCACCAGCAGCACGTCGCCAGTGAATTGCGAGCAGGCGTGCAAGGCGCGGTTGCTGTCGGCGCGCACCAGCGTACCGCGATAATCGCGCAGGTCGGCCTTGTCCAGATCGCGCTTGGGCGTGTGCCATTGCTCGTCGCGGTACAGCGCCGGCACCCGCAGCGCCAGCCAGCGCACCGGGCGCAGCGAGGTCAAAATCGAAGCGAGGTAACCGCCATAGCTGGTGCCCACTACCGCAATGGCCGAGGTGTCCAGCGCCGGATGGGCGAGCAACCGGTCGTAGGCCGCCAGCAAATCACGCAGATTGTCTTCACGGGTCACCCGGCTCAGCGGAATGCCGGTACCGCCGGTATGCCCGCGCAGGTCGAACGTCAGGCACACGCAACCCAGGCCGGCGATGCCTTTGGCCCGTTCCAGATCCCGCTCCTGACTGCCGCCCCAGCCGTGCACGAACAACACGCCGGGGACTTTCGATTTGGGACTGAGGAACGTCCCGCTCATCTTTTCATCATCAATGTCGATTTGAATGCTTTCGCTTCTAGCCGTCATAGGATTTGACCGTTACGTATTTGAGGAGAAAGTCGCTGTTCTCGGCCGGCCCGCGATACACCTCGATGGCATCCGCCGGCAGGGCCTGATCGGTATAGGTTTCCACCGACGACACGCGGATCGCGCGCATCGAAGGATCGTTGACGAAACTTTGCAGCGCCGCCACTTCCGCGCTGCTGGCGCCGCCCATGCGCCAGGACTGCTCGAGCACACCACTGCGCGGCCGGCCTTCGCTGTCCAGGCCCTGGGCGATGTCGTAATTGCGCCGCGAGGCGTAGAAACGCGGATAGGCTTCGTCCGCCGCCCGGTCGAACACCTGCGCCTGCTGGATCGCCAGACGCACGTCGTCGGGCAGATCCAGCGCCAGCAGATCCTCGTAACCGCCCTGCACCACCAGCAGGTTCGAGCCGCCGTACACCTCTTCGCCGTGGGCGTCTTCGGTCAAGTATTGATCACCGCAGTAACTCAGCACCCGGTCGCCGATGAACGACTGGCCGACGCTGTGGGTAACTACCTGACTCAAGTCCTGCTCCAGCACCACGCCATCGCTGAACAATTCTTTAGCCTCGGGTCGGGCGAGGATTTCGTCGAACGCATCCAGGCTCTTGATCACTTCCTGACCCCGCCCGGCGCAGGCGTGAATCGGCTTGATCCGGATCGGCCCGCTGTACAACAGATGTTCGGCGGCAGGTCGCGCATCCTCCAATGCAAAGACGCTGAGTCCGTCCAGCACCACGGTGCGCACCCGCTCGGAAAACAAGGGCGACCAGCCTTGCGGCGCATGAGCCTGATGGCTGCGCAAGCCGTGGCTGATGGCTTTGGTGCAGATGAAATCGTGCTCGACGAAACCGCCCCACAAATCGTCCGGGCCGCTCACCCCCAGTTCGCGGGCCATCGCGCCGACGAGGGTCTGGGTCGGCAGCAGATAAATATCCCGGCCGCGATGCTTTTCGGCGTCGTAACTGCCGCCGAACTTGAGGCCGAGGATCTGCGCCAGCCATCGCGCGAGGGCCTTGTTGGTCTGCACTTCATGCTGTGGTGCGCCGGGCCGAACCGAATGGGCGACGACCACTTTCCGGCGGGATGTCGGGGTCATTGTTCCCCCTTCCAATGGCTGGGTGAATGTAGGTCAGAGGGTGCAGAGATCAGGCCAACCGGCGCTGGCGTGAAACACGCTGAAAATCAGCCACTTGAAAAAACCGTGCTGGCACCGCGCCTGTTTCAATCTGCACGACCGACCCGCTGGCTCCGGCATTTTGCACGACGCAGTCGTATTACTTCGCCGCAACTGAAGGCGGACTTACCCCGAATCGCGTCCGGTATTCACTCGGCGCAAGCCCGGTGATTTTCTTGAATATCGCGCGAAAGGCGCCCGGATCCTGATAGCCCACCGTCCACGCAATGTGGTCGATGGTGCCGTTGGTGAACTCGAGCATTTCCCGAGCCTTGCCGACCCGCAGGTGCTGGCAGTATTCAGTGGGTTTCAGGCCGGTCGCCGCACGGAACCGGCGCAGAAATGTTCGCTCTTCCAGACCCGCACGTTCGGCCATTGCCGTCAGCGAGACATCGGTCGCGCCGGTGCCCTGCAGCCAATGCTGAACCTGAAGAATCGGCCCGTCGCCATGATTGAGGATCGGCGCAAAATTACTCCCGCACGCACTGGCGCTGTCGCTGTGCTCCACCACCAGAAACCGCGCCGTGCTGCTGGCGATGCTCGGCCCGAGCAAGCGGTCCACCAGTCGCAAACCAAGCTCTGACCAGGCCATCAGCCCCGCCGTCGTTATCAGGTCACCGTCATCGACAATCGGCGTGTCGGCCTTGAGCCTGATCTTCGGGTAACACTCGGCGAAGGCCTTGGCCGAAGTCCAGTGCGTGGTAGCGCTGCGACCGTCGAGCAACCCGCTCTCCGCCAGCAGCCACGAGCCGACACACACACCGCCAAGCGTCGCGCCACGCGCATGTTGTTCACGCAGCCAGGGCAGCAGCCCGGCCGGCATCTGTGCCGCGGAAAAACCGGCAATGGACGGCGGGATCAACACCGCCAGCAAACCGTTGTCGGCTCCGGGATGACTGTCGTAAACCCGCACGGGCGGGTGGTCGTCATCGACCTGCCAGTGGCTGATCCGCAGCAGCGGCAGCTGTGTGGCCTGGTGTTCGGCGGCGATCCGGTTGGCGACCCCGAACAGGTCGGTCAGGCCATGCACCGCCGCCATTTGCGCGCCGGGATACATCAGCACGCCCAGTTCCGCGACGGTCCTTTCTGCACCCATTGTCAGTTTTCCCCTGTGTATTGTCGGTGCGGCCAATCCTCGAAGACGTGGCCAGCGCCAATACTGAACCCACACCCACCCACACTTCGAGGACACACCCATGGCCAAGCAAGCGCTCATCGTAGTCGATATCCAGAACGACTACTTCCCCCAAGGCAAGTGGCCGCTGGCCGGTGCCGACGCCGCCGCCGACAACGCCGCCCGGTTGATCGCGGCCTTCCGCGAGGCCGGCAATTCTGTGGTGCATATCCGCCACGAATTCACCTCGCCCGAGGCGCCGTTTTTCACTCCGGGCTCCGAGGGCGCCAAGCTGCATCCGAAAGTGCTCAACCGCACCGACGAGCCGGTGGTGCTCAAGCACTTCGTCAACTCGTTCCGCGAAACCGAGCTGCAATCGATCCTCGACGAGCAAGGCATCAAGGAGCTGGTGGTGGTCGGCAGCATGAGCCACATGTGCGTCGATGGCGTTACTCGCGCGGCGGCCGATCTGGGTTATACCGTCACAGTGATCCACGATGCCTGCGCCACCCGCGACCTGGAATTCAACGGTCTGACCGTGCCCGCCGCCCACGTGCATGCGGCGTTCATGTCGGCGCTGGGGTTTGCCTATGCCAGCGTGGTATCCACCGACGAGTTCCTCGCTGCCAGCCGCTAAGCCCTGCTCCGACACACCCGGAAAAATCTGCGCCCGCCACGTTGCGGGCGTTTTTTCGCGTGTCATGAAAATCTCACGCGTGAGCCATTGATGGCATTTTGATTTGGTTGTAGTGTGGCTCACGCGTGAGATGTTCATAACGGAGTCATCGCCATGAAAAGCAACTCCCCAGCAACAAAATCGGAGAGCCCGAAGGGAGTGCGCTCGACACCGTCCGCGAAAAAGCCGTCGAGCTTCTACATGAAGCAGATGCGCGCGGGCCTGGCTGCCGCCGGTTATGTGAAACACGAAACTTGGGTGCTTCCGGAAAACCGAAGCTTGCTCAAGCAAATGGAGCAACAGCTACGCCAACCGATTCTGGCTGGCTCTTTCATGTCGGAGAATTACATGAGCGCAGGCAACAACTGGAACATCGATAGCCTCTACAACGCTTTCAAGGCGCTGGACGAGGTGGCTTCGCAAGAGATCACGCTGTCTCTGATCCAGAGCTCCGAACCCAGCCTCAAGCTGGAAATGAACGAATTCGGCGGTCTGCCGATTCACATCGCCCTCGCCGGTCAGCAGATCATCGTCGACACCGTGCTGGTGGACATCGATTCGATCACCGATGTGCGCGCCTTCAACGACGCGGTACTGCGCAGCCGGGAAATGTTCCCGCTGTCGTCGATCGGCATCGAGACCATGCCCAACGGCCAGACCGTCTACAACATGTTCGGTGCACTGAGTGCCGATTCGAGCCTGACCAACGTGGTCACCGAGGTGAAAACCCTGGTCGACAACGTGCAGCGCGCCAGCGAAGCCTTCGAACACTTCTTCAAGTAATCAACAGGGAATATCCAATGACTCAGTCCATCTGGAGCAAGTTGTTCACCGCGCTGCGCGGCGGCGCCAACGAAGTCGGCGAAGCGATCGCCGACCAACAGGCCCTGCGCATCCTCGATCAGGAAATCCGTGACGCCGACAGCGCGCTGTCCAATGCCCGTCGCGAACTGGTCACCATCATGGCCAAGCACAAACTCTCCGCCGACCGCGTGAGCGAGTACGAAGCCAAGATCAGGGACCTGGAAGCCAAGGCCGTTTCCGCCCTGAACGCCGGCCGTGAAGACCTGGCGCTGGAAGTGGCCGAAGCGATCTCGACCCTGACCAACGACCTGGGCGTCGAGAAAAAGCAGACCGACGAATTCGGCACCTACGCCGACAACATGCGCAAGGACATCAACAAGGCCGAAGCGCGGATCAAGAGCCTGCGACAGCAAGTGGACATGGCCAAGGCCCGTGAGAGCGTGCAGAAAGCGCAGGTCAGCGCCTCGATCGCCAGCGGCGGCGCCAACGGCAAGCTGGAAACCGCCGTCGGTACCCTGAACCGCCTGCAAGCCAAACAGCAGCAACGCGCTGCCGAGCTGAGCGCTGCCGACGAACTGGCCGATGCGTCGACCGGCAACGACCTGGATCGCAAGCTGCGCGAAGCCGGCATCACGCCGAACGAAGGCAGCGCCAACGCCATCCTCGAGCGTCTGAAGCAGAAGTCCGCCCAGTAACGGCGGCGGGAGTAAAGAAGGGCACCGGGTGCCCTTCTTTTTTGCCTGCTCGTTCGCCGCGCGCCCGGTACACTAGCGGCGTTTTTGCCACCGAATACCTCCACCCGCTTCAAGGAATGTACCCATGGGATGGTTCAAAGATTTGCTCGGCACCAGCAACTGGCAGTCGGCCGCGCCGGCGTCCGGGTCTGCCGGCGGCCCCCTCGGACTGGCGCAGGGCAAGGCGATCCGCTTCGACACGACCCTCGGCCTGTTGCTCGACGGCAGCACATCAGTGCGGGTTCCCGACGCTCAGGCCATCTGGAGCGCCGGCTGGATCGACCTCGGCCAGTCGAACAAACTGCATCGCTACTATCTGAACGATGAAGAATTCTGGGTACAGATCCATGTCACGGGCGACGATCAGATCGAATCGGTGACGCTGTTCAATTACGTCAGCTATGTGACGGTCAACAGTGACGCCGAACTGCAGCGCCTGGCCGGGCCGAACAGCCTGATCGGCCTGCCGACCTATCGCCACGAAGGTGTCGAATACACCCGTGAATGGGGCACCGAACGCGGCCAGACCGAACTGGTGCCGCTCACCGAACAGGTGATCAACCCCGACGAGTCCTACACCATCAACCATCACTCGATGCTCTACGCCCGGGACACCGGCCTGACCGATCGCCGCGAGCTCTTGCTGTTCTCCGTCGAGCAGGACGAAGAAGGCACCGTCAGCCTGAGCACTTCGCTGGGCATCTCGCTGTACACCACTGATTTGAGCACCATCTAAAAGGAAGTTTTCCATGCTGGAAGCGTTGTCCATCTCCCTGAACAAAGCCGCACTGGTCGGTTTCGTCGCCTACCTGATCGGCGCCGTGCTGCTGTTCATGCTGTTTCAGTTCGTCTACACCCGCATCACGCCGCACAAGGAATTCGAGCTGATCCGTTCCGGCAACGTCGCCGCCGCCATTGCCCTGTCCGGCGCAATCATCGGCTTCGCGATTCCGGCCAGCAACGTGATCGCTCATTCGATCAACGTCCTCGACTTCGTCCTCTGGGCGGTGATCGCGGCCGCGGTGCAATTGCTGGCTTTCCTGGCGACGGGGCTGGTGCTCAAGGGCACGTCCCAGCGCATCGCCAACGGTGAAATCGCCGCGGGCATCTATGTGGCGGCGGTGGCGATCAGCGTCGGCATGCTCAACGCCGCGTGCATGACCCCGTCCTACTGATCGGCAGGAAGCCTGAGATGAAACGAAGCAAGTACGTTCAACTGTCGCTGGCCGCTTCGGTAGCCCTGGCGATTTCCGCTGAAGTGGCCGCCCAGGAGCAGCAACGCAACTTCCAGAGCGTCGAACAATGCATCGACGCCGAAGTGGCACCGGATGTCTGCTCGAACGCCTACGTCGCAGCCCTGGCCGAACACCGGCGGATCTCCCCGGCCTACGACGACAAGGCTGCCTGCGACGCGGACTTCGCCGCCGACTGGTGTCAGAAAAATTCCGCCGGCCGTTTCGTACCGAAACTCGGTGGCTTCAAGGTGCCGCAGGACGGTGAGCCGGCGCAGAACCTCGATGCGATCGCCAATGCCCAGATGCCCGCCGGCGACGCGGCCGCCGTGCAGAGCAATCAGACCAGCACTTCGCACTCGTCCAGCGGTGCAGGCAACGGCTGGCTCACCGGATGGCTGATCGGCAATGCCATGAGCAACAACCGCGCGATCGACTCGCGGCCGGTTTATCGTGAGCGCAATACCCGCCAGACCTACGACACCTCGACGCTGAACCGTCGCATCGAATCGGCGCCGAGCCGCAGCCAGCGGGACTACGACAGCGATTACCGCAAACCGGTCAACGTCGCGGCGTCCACCTCCCGTGGCGGCTTCGGCAGCCAGTCCAGCGCCCGCAGCGGTTGGGGCGGCTGGGGCCGTTCGAGCAGCTGACCATGAAGAAGATCCACTGCGCCGAGCGCCACGACTGGAAGCAGACCGCCGAAAGCCTTGGCTTTCTGTTTCACACCATCGACGACGAGCCGTACTGGGACGAGCGCGCCTACTACCAGTTCACGCTCGAACAGATCGAAAACGATCTGGAGGATCCGACCACTGAACTGCACGAGATGTGCATGGACCTGGTCGACCGCGTCGTACACAGCGAAGAACTGCTGGATCGCCTGAGCATTCCGGCGCCGTACTACGACATGATCCGAACATCCTGGCTGGAAGGTCATCCGCATCTGTACGGGCGCATGGACTTCTCCTACAGCGGCAACGGCCCGGCGAAGCTGCTCGAACTCAACTACGACACGCCCACCAGCCTTTATGAAACGGCGGCGTTTCAGTGGGGCTGGCTGGAGCAATGCATCGAGCGCGGGATGCTGCCGCGCCATGCCGATCAGTTCAACAGCATCGACACCCGGCTGCACGAAGCCTTCGCCCAACTGAAACTCACGCGGCCGTTTTACTTCGCCTCGATGAAAGACTCGGTCGAAGACAAGGGCACCACGGATTACCTGCGGCTGATCGCAGAAAAAGTCGGCATCGAATCGCGGCACATCGACATCGAAGACATCGGCCTGAGCGCTGACGGTCGTTTCGTCGATCTCGAGGACCGCTGGATTCCGCACCTGTTCAAGCTGCACGCCTGGGAGTTCATCTTTCATGAGCCATTCGGCGCGGCGATCGCCGAATGCGACACCCAGTTTTTCGAACCGGCGTGGAAGTCGATTCTTTCCAACAAGGGCGCCCTGCCGTTGCTTTGGGAATTGCACAAGGGCCATCCGAACCTGCTCGCCGCACATCTCGACCCGAACCCGGGCAGCGCGGTGCCCAAGGGTTGGGTACGCAAACCGTACTTCTCCCGGGAAGGCGCCAACATCGAGTTGCAGACCGCTGAAGGCCTGATCGTCAAAGAGGATGGGCCCTACACCGATGCGCCCTTCATCCTGCAGGAATTTGCCCCTTTGCCGAAGTTCGACGACAGCTACACGCTGATCGGTTCCTGGGTGATCGGTGATCAGGCGGCGGGGATTGGCGTGCGCGAAGACAACAGCCTGATCACCAAGGATTCGAGCCGGTTCCTGCCGCATTTGATTCTTGACTGAAAAACCTGCACACATGAAAAAGGCCCGTCGCATTCAGCGACGGGCCTTTTTTATTTAACGCGGATACAGCAGCGAATCAGAACGGAATATCGTCATCGAAGCTGTCGAAATCCGGAGCCGGTTGCGGTGCGGCCTGCTGTGGAGCCGGGGCCGGACGCTGCTGAGGTGCCGACTGCTGCGGACGCGGAGCCTGCTGGCGTGGCGCCTGCTGCTGATAGTTGTTGCCACCGCCTTGTTGGTCGCCCTGTTGCGGACGGCCGCCGAGCAGTTGCATGGTGCCTTGCATGTCGACCACGATCTCGGTGGTGTAACGCTTGATACCGTCTTTTTCCCACTCACGGGTCTGCAGCTTGCCTTCGATGTAGACCTGCGAACCTTTGCGCAGGTATTCGCCGGCGATTTCGGCAACCTTGCCGAACATCGATACGCGGTGCCACTCGGTCTTCTCGACCTTCTGACCGGTCTGCTTGTCGGTCCACTGCTCGCTGGTCGCCAGACTCAGGTTGGTCACGGCGTTACCGTTGGGCAGGTAGCGTACTTCGGGATCCTGGCCGCAAGTACCGACCAGAATGACTTTGTTAACCCCACGGGCCATAACGTTCTCCTAGGCTTCGCACGCAGTCTGCGCCGGGTTGTTCACCAGGCGTTCGAGAGTGGTGCGATCCATTAATTCGGTGTCCAGTTTGATGTAGATCGCCGCTTCATCAGCGACTATCACTGCATCAGTTACCCCTACGAGGGCCTTGAGACGCTCGACCAGACCCGCTTCGCGGATCGCTTCGGGCGACAACGGCAGGCGCAGGCTCGTCACGTAGGGAGGTTCGCGCATGGTAACAGCAAAGGCCAGCCAAAGTGCAGCCAGCCCGGCACATCCGAGGAACACAACCGACAGACCGCCATGCTGGAACATCCAGCCGCCGAGAATACCGCCGAGTGCCGAACCGAGGAACTGACTGGTGGAGTACACGCCCATGGCCGTGCCCTTGCCACCTGCCGGTGAAACCTTGCTGATCAGCGACGGCAGCGATGCCTCCAGCAGATTGAACGCGGTGAAGAACACCACCGTCCCGATCACCAGAGCCCGCAGGCTGTCGCCGAACTGCCAGAAGAATAGCTCAGTCAGCATCAGCGTCATCACGGCGCCGAGCAGAACTCGTTTCATTTTGCGTCTCTTCTCGCCGTAGATGATGAACGGAATCATGGCGAAGAAGGAAATCAGCAGTGCGGTGAGGTACACCCACCAGTGCTGCTCCTTGGGCAGACCGGCCTTTTCGACCAGCGCCAGGGGCAGTGCGACGAAGCTCGACATCAACATCGCATGTAACACAAAAATGCCCAGGTCCAGCCGCAGCAGGTCCGGGTGCTTGAGCGTCGGCATCAACGCCTGGCGTGCAACGCCGGACTCGCGATGACTCAGCGGCCCGGTGGATTTCGGCACCATGAACATCACGATCACGATCCCGACCAGGGCCATGCCGCCGGTGGCGAGAAACAGGCCGGACAAGCCGAACGCACGGGTCAGCAGCGGGCCGACCACCATCGCCACGGCGAACGACAGGCCGATGGTCATGCCGATCATGGCCATTGCCTTGGTGCGGTGCTGTTCGCGGGTCAGGTCGGAGAGCAACGCCATGACCGCCGCAGAAATAGCGCCGGCGCCCTGCAGGATCCGCCCGGCAATCACGCCCCAGATCGAATCGGCCTGAGCCGCCAGCACACTGCCGAGGGCGAAGACGATCAGCCCCAGGTAAATCACCGGACGCCGGCCGATGCGGTCGGAAATGATCCCGAACGGAATCTGGAAAATCGCCTGGGTCAGGCCGTAAGCGCCGATCGCCAGCCCGATCAGGGCCGGGGTCGCTCCCGCCAGATCCATGCCGTAGGTCGCCAGTACCGGCAACACCATGAACATGCCAAGCATACGGAAGGCGAACACCAGGGCCAGACCGCTCGCCGCGCGGGTCTCGCTGCCACTCATGCGTTCGCTGTGGGGATCGTGCATGGAAAAACCTCGTGTGAACCGGCGGCGATTCTACCAGTCCCATCGAGAGACGGGGTATATCGCGACGCTTTGACGCGTACAGATGAAACTCTCTTCATGTAAGGCAAAAAACCCTTCACTTGATAGTGTGCATCCATCCAGTATTTGGCCGTATACTCCTGTGTTTTCGACGCCCGCCGAGCGAGGCCATTTTGGACAAGATCCTGATTCGTGGGGCCCGCACCCACAACCTGAAGAACATCGACCTGACCCTGCCACGGGACAAACTGATCGTCATCACCGGCCTGTCCGGATCCGGCAAGTCTTCCCTGGCTTTCGACACGCTGTACGCCGAAGGTCAGCGCCGCTATGTCGAATCCCTGTCGGCCTACGCCCGGCAGTTCCTGTCGATGATGGAAAAACCCGACGTCGACACCATCGAAGGCCTGTCGCCGGCGATCTCCATCGAACAGAAGTCGACCTCGCACAACCCGCGTTCCACGGTCGGCACCATCACCGAAATCTACGACTACCTGCGTCTGCTCTATGCCCGCGTCGGTACGCCACGCTGCCCGGATCACGACATTCCGCTGGAAGCGCAGACTGTAAGCCAGATGGTCGATCTGGTACTCGCCCAGCCGGAAGGCAGCAAGCTGATGCTGCTGGCGCCGGTGATCCGCGAGCGCAAGGGCGAGCACCTGTCGGTGTTCGAAGAACTGCGTGCCCAGGGCTTCGTCCGGGCCCGGGTCAACGGCCGGCTCTGCGAGCTGGATGAACTGCCGAAACTTGATAAACAGAAGAAGCACACGATTGAAGTCGTGGTCGACCGCTTCAAGGTTCGCGCGGATCTGCAGCAGCGTCTGGCGGAATCCTTCGAGACCGCGCTGAAGCTGGCGGACGGCATCGCGCTGGTGGCGCCGATGGATGACGAGCCGGGCGAAGAGATGATCTTCTCCGCGCGCTTCGCCTGCCCGATCTGCGGCCACGCAATCAGCGAGCTGGAACCCAAGCTGTTTTCCTTCAACAACCCGGCCGGCGCCTGCCCGACCTGCGACGGTCTGGGAGTGAAGCAGTTTTTCGACATCAAGCGACTGGTCAACGGTGATTTGACCCTGGCCGAAGGCGCGATCCGTGGCTGGGACAGGCGCAACGTCTATTACTTCCAGATGCTCGGCTCATTGGCCGCGCATTATGGTTTCAGCCTGGAGCAGCCGTTCAACGAGCTGCCGGCCGATCAACAGAAATACATCCTGCACGGCAGTGGCTCGCAGAACGTCGATTTCAAATACCTCAACGACCGGGGCGACATCGTCAAACGCTCGCACCCGTTCGAAGGCATCGTGCCGAATCTGGAGCGCCGCTACCGCGAAACCGAATCGGCGAGCGTGCGCGAAGAACTGGCGAAGTTCCTCAGCACCCAGTCCTGCCCGGATTGCCGTGGCACCCGCCTGCGTCGCGAAGCGCGGCACGTGTGGGTCGGCGAGAAAACCCTGCCGGCGGTGACCAACCTGCCGATCGGCGACGCCTGCGATTACTTCGGCGCGCTGAAGATGACCGGCCGCCGCGGCGAAATCGCCGACAAGATTCTCAAGGAAATTCGCGAGCGCCTGCAGTTTCTGGTTAACGTCGGTCTCGACTACCTGTCGCTGGATCGCAGTGCCGATACGTTGTCTGGCGGTGAAGCGCAGCGGATTCGTCTGGCCAGCCAGATCGGCGCGGGCCTTGTGGGTGTTCTGTACATCCTCGACGAGCCGTCCATTGGCCTGCACCAGCGCGACAACGATCGCCTGCTCGGCACTCTCAAGCACCTGCGCGACATCGGCAACACGGTGATTGTGGTCGAGCACGATGAAGACGCGATTCGACTGGCAGACTACGTAGTGGATATCGGCCCGGGCGCCGGTGTTCATGGCGGGCAGATCGTCGCCGAAGGCACGCCGGACGAAGTCATGGCGCACCCGGATTCGCTGACCGGCAAATACCTGTCGGGCCGGGTCAAGATCGAAGTACCGGCCAAGCGCACGCCGCGTAACAAGAAGCAGGTGCTGTCGCTCAAGGGCGCGCGGGGCAACAACCTGCGCAACGTCGACCTGGAAATCCCGATCGGCCTGCTGACCTGCGTGACCGGTGTCTCCGGCTCGGGCAAATCGACGTTGATCAACAACACGCTGTTCCCTTTGAGCGCCACGGCACTCAATGGCGCGACCACCCTGGAAGCGGCAGCTCATGACAGCATCAAGGGCCTGGAGCATCTGGACAAGGTCGTCGACATCGACCAGAGCCCGATCGGTCGTACGCCACGTTCCAACCCGGCGACCTATACCGGGCTGTTCACGCCAATTCGTGAGCTGTTCGCCGGCGTACCCGAGTCCCGCTCCCGTGGTTATGGCCCTGGACGTTTCTCGTTTAACGTCAAGGGCGGACGTTGCGAGGCTTGCCAGGGCGACGGTCTGATCAAGGTGGAAATGCACTTCCTGCCGGACATCTACGTCCCGTGCGACGTGTGCAAGAGCAAGCGCTACAACCGCGAAACCCTGGAGATCAAATACAAGGGCAAGAACATCCACGAAACCCTCGAGATGACCATCGAGGAAGCGCGCGAGTTCTTCGACGCGGTGCCGGCGCTGGCGCGCAAACTGCAAACGCTGATGGATGTGGGGCTGTCGTACATCAAGCTCGGGCAGTCGGCTACCACGCTGTCCGGGGGTGAAGCCCAGCGGGTCAAGTTGTCCCGCGAGCTGTCCAAACGCGATACCGGCAAAACCCTGTACATCCTCGATGAGCCGACCACTGGCCTGCATTTCGCGGATATCCAGCAACTGCTCGACGTACTGCATCGCCTGCGCGACCACGGCAACACCGTGGTGGTGATCGAGCACAACCTCGACGTGATCAAGACCGCCGACTGGCTGGTGGATCTTGGCCCCGAGGGTGGTTCGAAAGGTGGACAGATCATTGCCACCGGTACGCCTGAGGAAGTGGCCGAGATGAAGCAATCTCATACCGGTCACTATCTCAAGCCGCTGTTGATTCGTGATCGGGCCTGATTGCCGGGCATGAAAAAGCCCCTGTCACTTCGTCAGTGACAGGGGCTTTTTTGTATCAATTGCAATCAGGACGCGTGGGACTGCAGGTAGTTCTGGATACCGATCAGCTTGATCAGGCCCAACTGCTTTTCAAGCCAGTAGGTGTGATCTTCTTCGGTGTCATTGAGCTGAACCCGCAGGATCTCGCGACTGACATAGTCGCCGTGCTGTTCGCACAGTTCTATGCCCTTGCACAGCGCGGCGCGCACCTTGTATTCAAGGCGCAGATCCGCTTCGAGCATGGTTTGCACCGTAGTGCCGACATCCAGATCATCCGGGCGCATGCGCGGAGTGCCTTCGAGCATCAGAATCCGGCGCATCAGCGCATCGGCGTGGCCGGCCTCCTCTTCCATCTCGTGGTTGATTCGTTCGTAGAGCTTGGTGAATCCCCAGTCCTCATACATCCGCGAGTGAACAAAATATTGGTCACGCGCGGCCAGTTCGCCGGTCAGCAACGTGTTGAGGTAATCGATAACGTCTGGGTGGCCTTGCATCGCCCTACATCTCCCTGCTTGAAAGTCTGTAGTTTGAACCAACCTGACTGGAAGGTCACTCACTTCGCGCAATAAAAGCGAAGATATTCTGAGAAAAGCAGCCTAAATAACGCAAAAACCGCCCGAATGAGGGCGGTTCTGCTTCTCGTTTAGACTTCGTTAAGCTGTACGTTGAGCAGCTTTGCGATTGCTTCTCCGTACGCCGGATCGGCCTTGTAGAAATGCTGCAGCTGACGGTCGATCACATCACTCGAAACACCCGCCATCGCACCGGCGATGTTGCTGACCAGCAACGCCTTCTGTTCGTCGCTCATCAAACGGAACAGCGCACCGGCGTGGCTGTAGTAGTCGCTGTCTTCGCGGTGATCGTAGCGATCAGCCGCACCACTCAAGGCCAGCGCAGGTTCAGCGTAATGCGGCGCCTGTTTCGGCGACTCCACGTAGCTGTTGGGCTCGTAATTAGGCGCCGCTCCACCATTGCTGCCGAATGCCATCGAACCGTCGCGCTGATAAGTATTCACCGGACTGCGCGGGGCGTTCACCGGTAATTGCTGGTGATTGGTACCGACGCGATAGCGATGCGCATCCGCGTAGGCAAACACGCGACCTTGCAGCATGCGATCCGGCGACAGGCCTACGCCGGGCACCATGTTGCTCGGACCGAACGCAGCTTGCTCAACTTCGGCAAAGTAGTTGAGTGGATTACGGTTCAGCTCCAACTCACCCACCTCGATCAGTGGAAACTCCTTCTGCGACCAGGTCTTGGTCACGTCGAACGGGTTCTCATAGTGCGCAGCGGCTTGGGCTTCGGTCATGACCTGGATGCATACGCTCCATTTCGGGAAGTCACCACGCTCGATGGCTTCGAAAAGGTCACGCTGTGCGTAATCCGGATCAGTGCCCGCCAGGCGTGCCGCGTCTGCCGGCGCAAGGTTCTTGATCCCTTGCTTGGTCTTGTAGTGCCACTTCACCCAGTGACGCTCGCCTTGAGCACTGATCAGGCTGTAGGTGTGGCTGCCGAAACCGTGCATGTGGCGATATCCGTCCGGTATACCGCGATCAGAGAACAGAATCGTGACCTGGTGCAGCGCTTCAGGCGAATGCGACCAGAAGTCCCACATCATCTGCGCGCTTTTCAGATTGCTTTGCGGCAGTCGCTTCTGGGTGTGGATAAAGTCAGGGAATTTCAATGGATCACGGATGAAGAAAACGGGCGTGTTGTTGCCAACGATGTCCCAGTTGCCTTCTTCGGTATAGAACTTGAGGGCGAAGCCACGTGGATCGCGCTCGGTGTCGGCCGAACCACGCTCACCACCGACCGTGGAGAAACGCAGGAAGGTCGGTGTCTGCTTGCCGACAGCAGAGAACAGTTTGGCGCTGGTGTACTGCGTAATGTCGCGAGTGACCGTGAAAGTGCCGTATGCGCCCGAACCCTTGGCGTGTACACGACGCTCAGGAATGTTTTCCCGGTTGAAGTGAGCAAGCTTCTCGATCAGGTGGAAATCATCGAGCAACAACGGACCACGAGGGCCGGCGGAGCGAGAGTTCTGGTTATCGGCGACAGGTGCGCCACTGGCGGTCGTAAGCGTCTTGTTCTGGCTCATGCGATCTTCTTCCTCTATCGGTCTTGAACTGCCGGCTAATCGGCTTGTTGGGGAGTATCGATCATCAATATGACAGCCACAAATTCATTAACTTATGGTCAGCAATAGATAAAAACTAACGATAAATCCCCGCACATAGTGCAGACCCAAACAGGGTAGAAGCTTGTACGAACAGCGCATTTCTTACAGGCACAAAAAACCGGGCACTAGGCCCGGTTCCTTGTTTCAGACTGATGTCTTACTCAGCGGATACAGCTTCACCGCCGACAGCACGATCAACCAGCTCGACGTACGCCATAGGCGCGTTGTCGCCAGCGCGGAAACCGCACTTGAGGATGCGCAGGTAGCCACCCTCACGGGTAGCGTAACGCTTGCCCAGGTCGTTGAAGAGCTTACCAACGATAGCTTTCGAACGAGTACGGTCGAAAGCCAGACGACGGTTAGCAACGCTGTCTGTCTTGGCCAGAGTGATCAGCGGCTCGGCAACGCGGCGCAGTTCTTTGGCTTTTGGCAGAGTAGTTTTGATCAGCTCGTGCTCGAACAGCGACACCGCCATGTTCTGGAACATGGCCTTGCGGTGCGAGCTGGTGCGGCTCAGGTGACGCCCACTTTTACGATGACGCATGGTTCATTCCTTACCAAACACTACGTTCGGTGATTACGACGATCAGGCAGTCGCCTTGTCGTCCTTCTTAAGACTTGCAGGCGGCCAGTTGTCGAGGCGCATGCCGAGGGACAGACCGCGGGAGGCCAGAACGTCCTTGATTTCGGTCAAGGATTTCTTGCCCAGGTTCGGAGTCTTCAACAGCTCTACTTCGGTACGCTGAATCAGGTCGCCGATGTAGTAGATGTTTTCCGCCTTAAGGCAGTTAGCCGAACGTACAGTCAGTTCCAGATCGTCAACCGGGCGAAGCAGGATCGGATCGATCTCGTCTTCCTGCTCGACAACCACTGGCTCACTGTCACCCTTGAGGTCGACGAACGCAGCCAACTGCTGTTGCAGGATGGTTGCAGCGCGGCGGATAGCCTCTTCAGGATCCAGGGTACCGTTGGTTTCCAGATCAATAACCAGCTTGTCCAGGTTGGTACGCTGCTCGACACGGGCGTTTTCCACCACGTATGCGATACGGCGAACCGGGCTGAACGAAGAGTCGAGCTGCAAGCGACCGATGCTGCGGCTTTCGTCTTCATCGCTCTGACGCGAGTCGGCTGGTTCATAACCACGACCACGAGCTACGGTGAGCTTCATGTTCAGGGCGCCGTTAGACGCCAGGTTAGCGATTACGTGATCGGGATTAACGATCTCGACATCATGATCCAGCTGAATATCGGCAGCGGTAACCACCCCCGAACCCTTCTTCGACAAGGTCAGCGTAACTTCGTCACGACCGTGCAGCTTGATGGCCAGACCTTTAAGGTTCAACAGGATTTCAATTACGTCTTCCTGTACACCTTCGATGGCGCTGTACTCGTGGAGCACACCGTCAATCTCGGCCTCGACTACTGCGCAGCCGGGCATTGAGGACAACAGGATGCGGCGCAGCGCGTTGCCCAGGGTGTGGCCAAAACCACGCTCGAGAGGCTCGAGAGTGATCTTGGCGCGGGTTGGACTGACAACCTGCACATCAATGTGGCGGGGTGTCAGGAACTCATTTACCGAAATCTGCATGGATGCACCTATTTTCTAGCCCTTACTTACTTGGAGTAGAGCTCGACAATCAGGCTTTCGTTGATGTCGGCGGACAGATCACTGCGAGCAGGAACGTTCTTGAAAACGCCCGACTTCTTCTCAGCATCTACCTCTACCCATTCTACGCGACCACGTTGGGCGCACAGCTCGAGAGCTTGGACAATGCGAAGTTGGTTCTTTGCCTTCTCGCGAACAGCAACCACGTCACCAGCACGAACCTGGTAGGACGGAACGTTTACGGTCTGACCGTTAACGCTGATCGACTTGTGCGATACCAGCTGACGGGATTCGGCACGAGTCGAACCGAAGCCCATACGGTATACAACGTTGTCCAGACGGCATTCGAGCAGTTGCAGCAGGTTTTCACCGGTTGCACCTTTCTTGCTGGCAGCAGCCTTGTAGTAGCCGCTGAACTGACGCTCGAGAACGCCGTAGATACGACGGACCTTCTGCTTTTCGCGCAGTTGGGTGCCGTAATCGGACTGGCGACCGCGGCGTTGGCCGTGGATACCAGGTGCTGCTTCAATGTTGCACTTCGATTCGATCGCGCGCACGCCGCTCTTCAGGAAGAGATCGGTGCCTTCGCGACGAGCGAGTTTGCATTTTGGACCAATGTAACGAGCCATTCTTTACAATCTCCTGGATTACACGCGGCGCTTCTTCGGCGGACGGCACCCGTTGTGCGGGATTGGCGTCACGTCGGTGATGCTGGCGATCTTGTAGCCACAGCCGTTCAAAGCGCGGACTGCGGATTCACGACCTGGACCTGGGCCCTTGACGTTCACGTCGAGGTTTTTCAGGCCGTATTCCAGCGCAGCTTGACCAGCACGTTCAGCGGCTACCTGAGCAGCGAACGGGGTGGACTTGCGGGAACCGCGGAAACCCGAACCACCGGAGGTAGCCCAGGAAAGAGCGTTACCTTGACGGTCGGTGATGGTCACGATGGTGTTGTTAAAAGAGGCATGGATGTGGGCGATGCCATCAACCACTGTCTTTTTAACTTTTTTACGAGGACGAGCAGCAGGTTTTGCCATGATTAAATTCCTGTCGATTCGCTGGGGCGATTACTTGCGGATCGGCTTACGCGGACCTTTACGGGTACGCGCGTTGGTCTTGGTACGCTGACCGCGTACTGGCAGACCACGACGATGACGCAGACCGCGATAGCAACCGAGGTCCATCAAGCGCTTGATTTTCATGTTGATTTCGCGACGCAGGTCACCTTCAGTGGTGAACTTCGCCACTTCGCCACGCAGCTGTTCAATCTGCTCGTCGCTCAGATCCTTGATCTTTGCGGCTGGGTTTACCCCAGTCTCTGCACAGATCTTCTGTGCAGTAGTGCGACCAACACCATAGATGTAGGTCAGCGAGATAACAGTATGCTTGTTATCTGGAATGTTAACGCCTGCAATACGGGCCATTCAGTGGGACTCCAATTGACAGCTACCTACGCCCCGGAAGCCAAGAAATAGGGCGCGAGATAATATCGCTGTAATAACAAATAATCAACCCGGTAGCGCACTAGCTACCGGGCTTGAAGCACAATCACACTCAGCCTTGGCGCTGTTTGTGACGCGGTTCCGCGCTGCAAATTACTCGAACAACACCTTCGCGGCGAATAATCTTGCAGTTACGGCACAGCTTTTTCACCGATGCACGAACTTTCATCACCAACTCCTCGAACCTTATGGGTACTCAGCGCAACATGCCGCTGCCGTAACCCTTCAGGTTGGCTTTCTTCATCAGGGATTCGTACTGGTGCGAAACGAGGTGCGATTGTACTTGGGACATGAAGTCCATCACAACCACGACCACGATCAGCAACGAGGTCCCGCCAAGGTAGAACGGAACGTTTGCTGCAACCACCAGGAACTGGGGCAACAAGCACACGGCCGTCATGTAAAGAGCACCGAACATGGTCAAGCGAGTCAGAACGCCATCAATATAGCGTGCGGACTGCTCACCTGGACGGATGCCCGGAATAAAGGCACCGGACTTCTTCAGGTTTTCCGCTACGTCTTTCGGATTGAACATCAACGCCGTATAGAAGAAGCAGAAGAAAATAATCCCTGCACTAAACAGCAGAATATTCAACGGCTGACCAGGAGCGATCGACTGCGAGATGTCCTGCAACCAGCCCATACCTTCAGACTGACCAAACCAGGCACCCAACGAAGCCGGGAACAGCAAAATGCTGCTCGCGAAAATAGCCGGAATAACACCGGCCATGTTCACCTTCAGCGGCAAGTGGCTTGTCTGTGCAGCAAAAACCTTGCGGCCCTGCTGACGCTTGGCGTAGTGAACAGCGATACGACGCTGACCACGCTCAATGAAGACCACGAAACCGATAATCGCTACTGCCAGCAAACCGATGGCAACCAAGGCGAAGATGTTGATATCGCCCTGACGCGCAGACTCGAAAGACTGCCCGATTGCTCTCGGAAGACCGGCGACGATACCCGAAAAAATCAACATCGAGATACCGTTGCCTACACCACGCTCAGTAATCTGCTCACCCAGCCACATCATGAACATCGCGCCAGCCACAAACGTGGAAACCGCGACGAAATGGAAGCCAAAGTCACCAGTGAACGCAACGCCCTGCCCCGCCAGACCAATGGACATGCCAATGGCCTGAACGAGAGCGAGGACGACGGTGCCGTAGCGGGTGTACTGGCTGATCTTGCGACGGCCAGCTTCACCTTCCTTCTTCAACTGCTCCAGCTGCGGGCTGACGGCGGTCATCAACTGCATGATGATCGATGCCGAAATGTACGGCATGATCCCCAACGCAAAGATGCTCATCCGCTCCAGCGCGCCGCCGGAAAACATGTTGAACAAGCTAAGAATGGTCCCCTCATTCTGTCGAAACAGGTCTGCGAGTCGGTCCGGGTTGATACCTGGAACCGGGATGTGTGCGCCTATTCGGTAGACGATAATCGCCAGGAACAGAAAACGCAGACGAGCCCAAAGTTCAGACATACCGCCTTTGCCGAGCGCAGAGAGAGCACCTTGCTTAGCCATTTATTCCTCGAACTTGCCGCCAGCTGCTTCGATAGCCGCACGCGCACCTTTGGTGGCGCCGATTCCCTTGCCGATAGTGACAGCGCGAGTCACTTCACCGGACAGCATGATTTTCACACGCTGTACGTTGACGTTGATCACGTTGGCATCTTTCAGGGACTGCACGGTGACGATGTCGCCTTCCACTTTAGCCAGCTCGGACAGACGCACTTCTGCGCGATCCATAGCCTTCAGGGAAACGAAACCGAACTTCGGCAGGCGACGATGCAGCGGCTGTTGACCGCCTTCAAAGCCTGGAGCAATGGTGCCACCGGAGCGGGAAGTCTGACCTTTGTGACCACGGCCACCAGTCTTACCCAAACCACTACCGATACCACGGCCCGGACGATGCTTTTCGCGACGGGAACCCGGCGCTGGACTCAGATCATTGAGTTTCATCGATTAACCCTCGACACGCAGCATGTAGTAAGCCTTGTTGATCATCCCGCGATTCTCGGGAGTATCCTGGACTTCTACAGTGTGACCGATGCGACGCAGACCCAGACCCTTAACGCACAGTTTGTGGTTAGGGATGCGGCCGGTCATGCTTTTGATCAGCGTAACTTTAACGGTAGCCATGATTACTTGATCTCCTCAACACGCAGGCCACGTTTGGCTGCAATGGATTCAGGAGACTGCATAGCCTTCAGACCCTTGAAAGTGGCGTGAACCACGTTTACAGGGTTAGTCGAGCCGTAGCACTTGGCCAGAACGTTCTGAACGCCAGCAACTTCGAGGACAGCACGCATAGCGCCGCCAGCGATGATACCGGTACCTTCAGAAGCAGGCTGCATGTACACCTTCGAAGCGCCATGAGCAGACTTCATTGCGTACTGCAGAGTAGTGCCGTTCAGATCAACCTGGATCATGTTGCGGCGAGCAGCTTCCATTGCCTTCTGGATCGCAGCAGGCACTTCACGCGACTTGCCACGGCCGAAGCCAACACGCCCTTTACCATCACCAACCACGGTCAACGCGGTGAAAGTGAAGATACGGCCGCCTTTTACGGTTTTGGCTACGCGGTTAACTTGAACCAGCTTCTCGATGTAGCCTTCGTCGCGCTTTTGGTCGTTATTTGACATAACTTAGAACTCCAGCCCAGCTTCACGAGCAGCATCAGCCAGCGCTTTAACGCGGCCGTGGTACTTGAAGCCAGAGCGGTCGAAAGCCACCTGCGAGACGCCAGCGGCCTTAGCACGCGTAGCGACCAGCTGGCCAACCTTAGTGGCCGCGTCGATGTTGCCAGTGGCGCCATCACGCAGTTCTTTATCCAAAGTCGAGGCGCTTGCCAGGACTTTGTTGCCGTCGGCCGAAATGACCTGGGCGTAGATGTGCTGCGAAGAGCGGAACACGCAGAGACGCACGACTTCGAGTTCGTGCATTTTCAGGCGTGCTTTGCGAGCGCGACGCAGTCGAGTAACTTTTTTGTCGGTCATTTGCTATGCCCTACTTCTTCTTGGCTTCTTTACGACGGACGACTTCGTCCGCGTAGCGCACACCTTTGCCTTTGTACGGCTCTGGTGGACGGAAGTCGCGGATCTCGGCGGCCACTTGACCTACCAGCTGCTTGTCGATGCCCTTGATCAGGATATCGGTCTGGCTAGGAGTCTCAGCGGTGATGCCTTCCGGCAGTTCGTAATCCACTGGGTGCGAGAAGCCAAGAGCCAGGTTCAGCACCTGACCTTTTGCTTGCGCTTTGTAACCAACACCGACCAGCTGGAGCTTGCGCTCGAAGCCTTGGCTTACGCCCTGGACCATGTTGTTTACCAACGCACGAGTGGTACCGGCCATTGCGCGAGTCTGTTGATCGCCATTGCGAGCAGCAAAACGCAGCTCACCGGCTTCTTCAACGACTTCAACGGACGAATGGACGTTCAGTTCAAGAGTACCCTTGGCACCCTTCACCGAAAGCTGTTGGCCTGCGAATTTTACTTCGACACCGGCTGGCAGCTTAACGGGGTTCTTAGCGACGCGAGACATGCTTATCCCCCCTTAGAACACAGTGCAAAGAACTTCGCCGCCGACACCGGCAGCGCGCGCAGCACGATCAGTCATCACACCTTTGTTGGTGGAGACGATAGACACACCGAGACCGCCACGTACTTTTGGCAGCTCTTCGACGGACTTGTACTGACGCAGGCCTGGACGGCTAACGCGCTTCACTTCCTCGATGACCGGACGGCCTTCGAAGTATTTCAGCTCGATGGACAGCAGCGGTTTGGTTTCGCTGCTGATCTGATAACCCGCGATGTAACCTTCGTCCTTCAGGACTTTTGCTACAGCCACCTTCAACGTGGAAGACGGCATGCTTACGACGGACTTTTCAGCCATCTGGGCATTACGGATTCGAGTTAGCATGTCCGCTAACGGGTCCTGCATACTCATGGGCTAGACGCTCCTAATACAGAAAAATTAGCCTTGCGGCTACTACTTGTCGCCGAGAAACTCCGGGCATAAAAAACACGGGCTCAGGCGAGCCGGTCATTCTAGACATACCCCAGAAATGAATCAAGCCCCAAAAGGGGCTTGATTCAATCTCAAGGCCACCGATGGTCAGGTTCTTTCGACTCCGACCATCAAGGCTTTGACAGCAATTACCAGCTGGCTTTAACCAGACCTGGTACGTCACCACGCATTGCCGCTTCACGCAGTTTGTTACGGCCGAGGCCGAACTTGCGGTAAACGCCGTGCGGACGACCGGTCAGACGGCAACGGTTACGCATACGCGAAGCGCTTGCGTCACGTGGTTGCTTCTGCAGAGCTACGGTAGCCTCCCAACGCGCTTCTGGACTTGCGTTCAGATCGACGATGATAGCTTTAAGCGCTGCACGCTTGACGGCGTACTTGGCAACGGTGAGCTGACGCTTCAGCTCACGGTTTTTCATGCTCTTCTTGGCCATTTTCCTACTCCAATCAGTTGCGGAACGGGAATTTGAAAGCACGCAGCAGAGCGCGGCCTTCATCATCGTTCTTGGCAGTGGTGGTCAGGGTAATGTCCAGACCGCGGAGAGCATCGATCTTGTCGTAGTCGATTTCCGGGAAAATGATCTGCTCTTTCACGCCCATGCTGTAGTTGCCACGACCATCGAAGGACTTGGCATTCAGGCCGCGGAAGTCGCGAACCCGAGGCAGGGAGATCGACAGCAGACGATCCAGGAACTCGTACATACGCTCACGGCGCAGGGTCACTTTGACGCCGATCGGCCAACCTTCACGGACTTTAAAGCCAGCGATGGATTTGCGAGCGTAGGTCACAACGACTTTCTGGCCGGTGATCTTTTCCAGGTCAGCAACAGCGTGCTCGATGACTTTTTTGTCGCCGATCGCTTCGCCCAGACCCATGTTCAGGGTGATTTTGGTAACGCGCGGAACTTCCATCACGTTCGAAAGCTTAAGTTCTTCCTTAAGTTTCGGAGCGATTTCCTTCCGGTAAATCTCTTTTAGTCGTGCCATGGTCTTCTACCTAGCAGTGTTCAAGCATCAACCGCTTTTTGGGTCGACTTGAAGACACGAATTTTCTTACCGTCTTCTACTTTGAAACCAACGCGGTCAGCCTTGTTGGTTTCGCCGTTGAAGATGGCGACGTTGGAAGCGTGCAGTGGCGCTTCTTTCTCGACGATACCGCCCTGTACGCCCGACATCGGGTTAGGCTTGGTATGACGCTTGACCAGGTTCAGACCACCAACAACCAGACGGTTGTCAGCAAGAACCTTCAGCACCTTACCGCGCTTACCTTTGTCTTTGCCGGCGATCACGATGATCTCGTCGTCACGACGAATCTTTTGCATGTCGGATCTCCTTACAGCACTTCTGGGGCGAGCGAGACGATCTTCATGAACTTCTCAGTACGAAGCTCACGGGTCACTGGCCCAAAGATACGGGTGCCGATCGGCTCTTGCTTGTTGTTCAGAAGAACAGCAGCGTTGCCATCAAAGCGGATAATGGAGCCATCAGCACGACGTACGCCGTGACGAGTGCGGACTACAACAGCAGTCATCACTTGGCCTTTTTTCACCTTACCGCGAGGAATTGCTTCCTTCACGGTAACTTTGATGATGTCACCGATACCAGCGTAACGACGATGGGAGCCACCCAGCACCTTGATGCACATAACGCGGCGAGCGCCGCTGTTATCGGCCACATCGAGCATGGATTGAGTCTGAATCATATAATTTCTCCGACCCCTAGCCCTTAGACTTCCACAGCGCGTTCGAGAACATCAACCAGCGCCCAAGACTTGGTCTTGGCCATCGGACGAGTTTCACGAATAGTGACTTTGTCGCCGATGTGGCACTGGTTGGTTTCGTCGTGCGCGTGCAGCTTAGTCGAACGCTTAACGTATTTACCGTAGATCGGGTGCTTAACGCGACGCTCGATCAGAACGGTGATGGTTTTGTCCATCTTGTCGCTGACAACACGGCCAGTCAGCGTACGGACAGTTTTTTCGGCTTCAGCCATGATCACTTACCTGCCTGCTGGTTGAGCACAGTCTTCACGCGAGCGATGTCACGCTTAACTTGCGAGAGCAGATGAGACTGCCCCAACTGGCCAGTTGCTTTCTGCATACGCAGATTGAACTGGTCGCGCAGCAAGCCGAGCAGTTGCTCGTTCAGCTGCTGTGCGGATTTTTCACGAAGTTCATTCGCTTTCATCACATCACCGTCCGTTTAACAAAGGAGGTGGCGAGCGGCAGCTTTGCAGCAGCCAGGGCGAAAGCCTCACGCGCCAGCTCTTCAGAAACACCCTCGATTTCATACAGGACTTTGCCTGGCTGAATCTGGGCAACCCAGTACTCCACGTTACCCTTACCTTTACCCATACGAACCTCGAGAGGCTTTTTGGAGATCGGCTTGTCCGGGAATACACGGATCCAGATCTTGCCGCCACGTTTTACGTGACGGGTCAGAGCACGACGCGCTGACTCGATCTGACGAGCGGTGAGACGACCACGAGCTACAGACTTCAGCGCGAACTCGCCGAAGCTGACTTTGCTACCGCGCAGTGCCAGACCACGGTTGTGGCCGGTCATCTGCTTGCGGAACTTCGTACGCTTAGGTTGCAACATTTGGCGTACCCCTTACTTAGCAGCTTTTTTACGAGGCGCTGGTGCTTGTGGCTTCAGCTCTTCTTGGCGACCACCAATTACTTCGCCTTTGAAGATCCAAACCTTTACACCGATCACACCGTAAGTGGTGTGAGCTTCGTAGTTGGCATAGTCGATGTCGGCACGCAGGGTGTGCAGTGGCACACGACCTTCGCGATACCATTCAGTACGTGCGATTTCAGCACCGCCGAGACGACCGCTCACTTGGATTTTGATGCCTTTGGCACCAATGCGCATGGCGTTCTGTACAGCGCGCTTCATGGCGCGACGGAACATTACACGACGCTCCAGCTGCTGAGCTACGCTCTGCGCAACCAGCATACCGTCGAGTTCCGGCTTGCGGATCTCTTCGATATTGATGTGCACAGGCACACCCATTTGCTTGGTCAGGTCCTGACGCAGTTTCTCAACATCTTCACCTTTCTTCCCGATAACGATACCTGGACGAGCGGTGTGGATGGTGATGCGTGCAGTTTGGGCCGGACGATGGATATCGATACGGCTTACGGACGCGCTTTTTAGTTTGTCTTGGAGGTATTCACGCACCTTCAGATCAGCGAACAAGTAGTCCGCATAAGTCCGACCGTCTGCGTACCAGACGGAGGTGTGCTCCTTGACGATTCCCAGGCGAATGCCAATGGGATGTACTTTCTGACCCATCTCTTCGACTCCGTTACTTGTCAGCAACCTTGACAGTGATATGGCAAGACCGCTTGACGATGCGATCAGCACGGCCTTTGGCACGTGGCATGATGCGCTTCAGCGAACGCCCTTCGTTGACGAAAACGGTGCTGACCTTCAGGTCATCAACGTCTGCGCCTTCGTTATGCTCGGCGTTGGCTACGGCCGACTCCAGCACTTTTTTCATGATCTCGGCGGCTTTCTTACTGCTGAAAGCCAACAGGTTGAGCGCTTCGCCCACCTTCTTCCCGCGGATCTGGTCGGCGACCAAGCGGGCTTTCTGGGCGGAGATTCGAGCGCCCGACAACTTAGCGGCTACTTCCATTTCCTTACCCCTTAACGCTTGGCTTTCTTGTCTGCCACGTGCCCGCGATAGTTGCGGGTACCGGCGAACTCGCCCAGTTTGTGGCCGACCATGTCTTCGTTAACGAGAACTGGGACGTGCTGACGACCGTTGTGTACTGCGATGGTCAGACCGACCATTTGTGGCAGGATCATCGAACGACGCGACCAAGTCTTAATTGGTTTGCGATCGTTCTTTTCCGCCGCCACTTCGATCTTCTTCAGTAGGTGAAGATCAATAAAAGGACCTTTTTTCAGAGAACGTGGCACTGTCGTATCCCTCTATTTACTTGCGACGACGGACGATCATTTTGTCGGTACGCTTATTACCACGAGTCTTCGCGCCCTTAGTCGGGAAGCCCCATGGCGATACCGGATGACGACCACCAGAGGTACGACCTTCACCACCACCATGTGGGTGGTCAACCGGGTTCATGGCAACACCACGAACGGTTGGGCGAACGCCACGCCAGCGCTTGGCACCAGCTTTACCCAGCGAACGCAGGCTGTGCTCGGAGTTCGAGACTTCGCCCAGGGTCGCACGGCACTCAGCCAGTACTTTACGCATTTCACCGGAACGCAGACGCAGGGTCACGTAAACGCCTTCACGAGCGATCAGCTGAGCCGAAGCACCAGCGGAACGAGCGATTTGTGCGCCCTTACCTGGCTTCAGTTCGATGCCGTGTACGGTGCTACCAACTGGAATGTTGCGCAGTTGCAGAGCGTTGCCCGGCTTGATCGGCGCCAGAGCACCTGCGATCAGCTGGTCGCCAGCGCTCACGCCTTTAGGGGCGATGATGTAGCGACGCTCGCCATCTGCGTACAGCAGCAGAGCGATGTGAGCAGTACGGTTTGGATCGTATTCGATACGCTCGACAGTGGCAGCGATGCCATCTTTGTCGTTGCGACGGAAGTCGACCAGACGATAATGCTGCTTATGACCACCACCGATGTGACGAGTGGTAATACGGCCATTGTTGTTACGACCACCAGACTTCGACTTTTTCTCGAGCAGCGGTGCGTGAGGAGCGCCTTTATGCAGCTCCTGGTTGACCACCTTGACCACAAAACGGCGGCCAGGGGAAGTCGGTTTGCATTTAACGATTGCCATGATGCACCCCTTCCTTACTCAGCACTGCTGCTGAAATCGAGATCTTGGCCTGGCTGAAGGGAGATAACTGCCTTCTTCCAGTCATTACGCTTGCCCAGACCGCGAGCGGTGCGCTTGCTCTTACCCAGAACGTTCAGGGTAGTAACACGCTCAACTTTCACGCTGAACAGGCTTTCGACGGCCTTCTTGATTTCCAGCTTGGTTGCGTCAGTAGCAACCTTGAAAACGAACTGGCCTTTCTTGTCTGCCAGAACCGTAGCCTTCTCGGAAACGTGCGGGCCAAGCAGAACTTTAAATACGCGTTCCTGGTTCATCCCAGCAGCTCCTCGAATTTCTTCACGGCCGACACGGTGATCAACACCTTGTCGTATGCGATCAGACTAACTGGATCGGAACCTTGCACGTCACGCACATCTACGTGCGGCAGGTTGCGAGCAGCCAGGTACAGGTTCTGATCAACAGCGTCCGACACGATCAGAACGTCGGTCAGGCTCATGTTGTTCAGTTTGCCCAGCAGGTCTTTGGTTTTCGGAGTTTCAACTGCGAAATCCTGAACCACGACCAGACGATCAGTACGCACCAGCTCAGCAAGGATGGAACGCATTGCTGCGCGGTACATCTTCTTGTTCAGCTTCTGGGAGTGATCCTGTGGACGAGCTGCGAAAGTGGTGCCGCCGCCGCGCCAGATTGGGCTACGGATAGTACCGGCACGAGCACGGCCAGTACCTTTCTGACGCCATGGGCGCTTACCGCCACCACGAACGTCGGAACGGGTCTTTTGCTGCTTGCTACCTTGACGGCCGCCGGCCATGTAGGCCACGACTGCTTGGTGAACCAGCGTCTCGTTGAATTCGCCGCCAAATGTCAGTTCGGAAACTTCGATCGCTTGAGCGTCATTTACATTTAATTGCATGTCAGCTTCCCCTTAACCGCGAGCCTTGGCTGCTGGACGTACAACCAGGTTGCCGCCAGTAGCGCCAGGAACAGCACCCTTGACCAGCAACAGATTGCGTTCAGCGTCCACGCGCACTACTTCCAGGGACTGCACGGTCACGCGCTCAGCGCCCATATGACCGGACATTTTTTTGCCCTTGAATACACGACCAGGAGTCTGGCACTGGCCGATAGAGCCTGGGACGCGGTGGGATACGGAGTTACCGTGGGTGTTATCTTGCCCGCGGAAATTCCAACGCTTGATCGTACCCTGGAAGCCTTTACCTTTGGACTGACCGGTTACATCAACCAGTTGACCAGCAGCGAAGATTTCAGCGTTGATCAGATCGCCGGCCTGGTACTCGCCTTCTTCAAGGCGGAATTCCATTACGGTACGACCAGCGGCAACGTTCGCCTTGGCGAAGTGGCCAGCCTGAGCAGCTGTTACACGGGAAGCACGACGCTCGCCGACAGTGACTTGCACTGCACGATAGCCATCGGTTTCTTCAGTTTTGAACTGGGTGACGCGATTCGGCTCGATCTCAATGACCGTGACCGGAATGGAGACACCTTCTTCGGTGAAAATACGGGTCATACCCGCTTTACGACCGACTACACCAATAGTCATGTTGTAAACCTCATGAGTGTACGGGGCTTTCACCCGCTATGGCCGCCCATTTCAGAGCGTTACACGACCAAGACCGAGTCTTAGCCGAGGCTGATCTGCACTTCCACACCGGCCGCAAGATCAAGCTTCATAAGTGCATCAACGGTTTTATCCGTTGGCTGGACGATGTCCAGAACGCGCTTATGAGTGCGGATCTCGTACTGGTCACGCGCGTCTTTGTTGACGTGCGGGGAAACCAGAACGGTGAACCGCTCTTTACGGGTAGGCAGTGGAATTGGACCACGCACTTGAGCACCAGTACGTTTCGCGGTTTCCACGATTTCCTGGGTTGATTGGTCGATCAGGCGATGGTCAAAAGCCTTCAACCTGATACGGATTTGCTGATTTTGCATTGGATTTCAGACTCCGGCTGCTATTCCCACCGGGCGCAATACGCCCGTTAAAAGGAGGCGCAATTCTATAGACGCCCCAGATAGGTGTCAACCCAATAAAAAAGCCCCCGCTAAGCGGGGGCTTTTTCAACTCATCAAAGCTGACTCAATAAAGAGATCACTCGATGATTTTAGCTACGACGCCAGCACCAACGGTACGGCCGCCTTCACGGATTGCGAAACGCAGACCGTCTTCCATCGCGATGGTTTTGATCAGGGTAACAGTCATCTGAATGTTGTCACCTGGCATTACCATTTCAACGCCTTCTGGCAGTTCGCAGTTACCGGTCACGTCAGTAGTACGGAAGTAGAACTGTGGACGGTAGCCTTTGAAGAACGGAGTGTGACGACCGCCTTCTTCCTTGCTCAGAACGTAAACTTCTGCAGTGAACTTGGTGTGCGGCTTAACCGAACCCGGCTTAACCAGAACCTGACCACGCTCAACGTCGTCACGCTTGGTACCACGCAGCAGAACGCCGCAGTTCTCACCAGCACGACCTTCGTCCAGCAGCTTGCGGAACATCTCAACACCGGTGCAGGTGGTGGTGGTAGTGTCACGCAGACCAACGATTTCCAGGGCGTCTTGAACGCGAACGATACCGCGCTCGATACGACCGGTTACAACAGTACCGCGACCCGAGATCGAGAACACGTCTTCGATTGGCATCAGGAAAGGCTTGTCGATAGCACGCTCTGGCTCTGGGATGTAGCTGTCCAGAGTTTCCACCAGCTTCTTAACAGCGGTGGTGCCCATTTCGTTGTCGTCTTTGCCTTCCAGCGCCATACGAGCCGAACCGATGATGATCGGAGTGTCGTCGCCTGGGAAGTCGTAGGTGGACAGCAGGTCGCGAACTTCCATCTCAACCAGTTCCAGCAGCTCAGCGTCGTCTACCAGGTCAGCCTTGTTCAGGAAAACCACGATGTACGGAACGCCTACCTGACGGGACAGCAGGATGTGCTCACGGGTTTGTGGCATCGGACCATCAGCGGCCGAGCAAACCAGGATCGCGCCGTCCATCTGCGCAGCACCAGTGATCATGTTCTTCACGTAGTCAGCGTGACCTGGGCAGTCAACGTGAGCGTAGTGACGAATGTTCGAGTTGTACTCAACGTGCGCGGTGTTGATGGTGATACCGCGAGCCTTTTCTTCTGGAGCGCTGTCGATCTTGTCGAATTCAACTACGGCCGAACCGAAAACTTCGGAGCAGACGCGAGTCAGAGCAGCGGTCAGAGTGGTTTTACCGTGGTCAACGTGGCCGATGGTGCCAACGTTTACGTGCGGTAGGGAACGATCAAATTTTTCTTTAGCCACGACAATTAACTCCTAGCCTAAAGGGGCTGAATCAGCCTTGTTTTTTGGTAACGGATTCGACGATGTGCGACGGAGCCGTATCGTATTTTTTGAATTCCATAGAGTAGCTTGCGCGACCCTGGGACATGGAACGAACGTCGGTTGCATAACCGAACATCTCGCCCAGTGGAACTTCGGCACGGATAACCTTGCCGGACACTGTGTCTTCCATACCCTGGATCAAGCCGCGACGACGGTTAAGGTCGCCCATTACATCACCCATATAGTCTTCAGGCGTAACAACCTCTACCGCCATGATCGGCTCGAGCAACTCACCACCGCCCTTCTGGGCCAGTTGCTTGGTCGCCATGGAAGCAGCCACTTTAAACGCCATCTCGTTGGAGTCGACGTCGTGGTAAGAACCATCGAACACGGTAGCCTTCAGGCCGATCAGCGGATAGCCGGCAACAACGCCGTTCTTCATCTGCTCTTCGATACCCTTCTGGATAGCCGGGATGTATTCCTTAGGAACCACACCACCCACTACTTCGTTCAGGAATTGCAGACCTTCCTGACCTTCGTCAGCAGGAGCAAAGCGAATCCAGCAGTGACCAAACTGGCCACGACCGCCGGACTGACGAACGAACTTGCCTTCGACTTCGCAGCTCTTCGTGATGCGCTCACGGTACGAAACCTGTGGCTTGCCGATGTTGGCTTCGACGTTGAACTCACGGCGCATCCGGTCAACCAGGATGTCCAGGTGCAGCTCGCCCATGCCGGAGATGATCGTCTGACCAGTCTCTTCATCAGTTTTAACGCGGAAAGACGGGTCTTCCTGAGCAAGTTTGCCCAGAGCGATACCCATTTTTTCCTGGTCATCCTTGGTCTTAGGCTCTACGGCAACCGAAATAACCGGCTCCGGGAAGTCCATGCGAACCAGGATGATTGGCTTGTCAGCGTTGCAGAGGGTTTCACCAGTGGTGACGTCCTTCATGCCGATCAGGGCCGCGATGTCGCCAGCGCGCACTTCCTTGATCTCTTCACGGGCGTTTGCGTGCATTTGCACCATACGACCCACGCGCTCTTTCTTGCCTTTAACCGAGTTGATCACGCCGTCGCCGGAGTTCAACACGCCCGAGTAAACACGGACGAAGGTCAAGGTACCCACGAATGGGTCGGTAGCGATCTTGAACGCCAGCGCCGCGAACGGCTCGTCGTCGCTTGCATGACGCTCCATCTCTTCTTCCTCGTTATCAGGGTTGGAACCCTTGATAGCAGGAATATCGGTCGGAGCAGGCAGGAAGTCGATAACGGCGTCGAGAACCAGGGGAACGCCCTTGTTCTTGAACGAAGAACCGCAAACAGCCAGAACGATTTCGCCGGCGATAGTACGCTGACGCAGAGCAGCCTTGATCTCGGCGATCGACAGCTCTTCACCTTCCAGGTACTTGTTCATCAGCTCTTCGCTGGCTTCGGCGGCGGCTTCAACCATGTTGTTGCGCCATTCTTCAGCCAGTTCAAGCATGTCCGCAGGGATTTCCTTGCGAACCGGAACCATACCCTTGTCAGAGTCGTTCCAGTAGACAGCTTGCATGTTGATCAGGTCGATCTGGCCCTGGAAGTTGTCTTCCGAACCGATAGCCAGCTGGATCGGCACCGGAGTGTGACCCAGACGCTGTTTGATCTGACCGATCACGCGCAGGAAGTTGGCACCAGCACGGTCCATCTTGTTTACGTAAACAAGACGTGGAACGCCGTATTTGTTGGCCTGACGCCATACGGTTTCCGACTGAGGCTCAACACCCGAAGTACCGCAGAACACCACGACAGCACCGTCGAGTACGCGCAGGGAGCGTTCCACTTCAATGGTGAAGTCTACGTGGCCCGGGGTATCGATTACGTTGAAGCGATGCTCGTGTGGGTACTGCTTCTCGGAACCTTTCCAGAAGGCGGTAATGGCAGCAGAAGTAATGGTAATACCACGCTCCTGCTCCTGAACCATCCAGTCTGTGGTCGCGGCGCCGTCATGCACCTCGCCCATTTTGTGACTTTTGCCAGTGTAAAAAAGGACGCGCTCGGTGGTGGTGGTTTTACCAGCATCCACGTGAGCGACGATACCGATGTTACGGTAGCGACTAATCGGAGTAGTACGAGCCATAAAGCCCTCGCAAAATTAGTGAAGCTAAAATTAGAAGCGGTAGTGCGAGAAAGCTTTGTTAGCTTCGGCCATACGGTGCACGTCTTCACGCTTCTTAACAGCAGCACCTTTACCTTCAGCAGCATCCAGCAGTTCGCCAGCCAAGCGCAGAGCCATGGACTTCTCGCCGCGCTTGCGGGCGAAGTCTACCAACCAGCGCATTGCTAGAGCGTTACGACGGGACGGACGAACCTCGACCGGAACCTGGTAAGTAGCACCACCAACGCGGCGCGACTTCACTTCGACCAGCGGAGCGATGGCGTCGAGTGCTTTTTCGAAGAGTTCCAGGGGATCGGTGCCGGTCTTGCGAGCCGCAACGGTTTCCAGGGCACCATAAACGATACGCTCGGCAACGGCTTTCTTGCCGCTTTCCATAACGTGGTTCATGAATTTGGCGAGGATTTGGCTTCCGTATTTCGGATCGTCCAGAATCTCACGCTTTGCTGCTACGCGACGTCTTGGCATTGATAAGCCCTCAAACGGTCTTCAGGTTAGCTCGGGACAGATCCAGTGGATGCGCGCCCGACCTTACTCTTATCGACTCAATAAAATGAAAATCTGCAAAACGGCCGATTACTTCGGACGCTTGGTACCGTACTTCGAACGACCCTGGTTACGGCCTTTAACGCCGGAAGTATCCAAGGAGCCGCGAACGGTGTGGTAACGAACACCTGGCAAGTCTTTTACACGACCGCCGCGGATCAGTACCACGCTGTGCTCTTGCAGGTTGTGGCCTTCACCACCGATGTACGAGGAAACCTCGAAACCGTTGGTCAGACGCACACGGCATACTTTACGCAGTGCCGAGTTAGGTTTTTTCGGCGTAGTGGTGTACACACGGGTGCACACGCCACGACGTTGCGGGCAGTTCTGCAGCGCAGGCACGTCGGATTTCTCGACGATACGCTTACGCGGCTGACGTACCAGCTGGTTGATAGTTGCCATCTACTAGCTCCACTGTTGTCTTGCGACGCTATTGTCTTGCAAGAAAAGCAAAATGGCAGGAACGAACTCCCGCCAAATTTAGGGGATCAAGAGTCTAAAGAGGATCTTGTCCCCAGTCAAGGCAAGGCCCCGACCTCCCCGCTCGTCGAACCTCGACAAATTGTCTCGATTCGATGAACGGCTTGATCAGGGCCTCAGCTCATTTTCCGCAGAACTCAGTTACCGCTCGAGTTCAGCGCTTCGGTCAGTGCAGCTTCCACTTCACTGGCGCTTACGCGCAACGGTTTGTCTGCATCACGACGACGCTTACGCTCGCTGTGATAAGCCAGACCGGTACCGGCCGGGATCAGACGACCCACGACCACGTTTTCTTTCAGGCCGCGCAGGTAATCACGCTTGCCGGTTACCGCCGCTTCGGTCAGTACGCGGGTGGTTTCCTGGAAGGAAGCCGCCGAGATGAACGATTCGGTCGACAACGACGCCTTGGTGATACCCAGCAGAACGCGGGTGAACTTGGAGACAAACTTGTCTTCCGCGTTCAGACGCTCGTTCTCTACCAGAACGTGAGTCAGTTCCATCTGGTCGCCCTTGATGAAGCTGGAATCGCCGGACTCGGAGATCTCAACTTTACGCAGCATCTGACGCAGGA
Source organism: Pseudomonas sp. R15(2017) (assembly GCF_002112685.1). Lineage (NCBI taxonomy): Bacteria > Pseudomonadati > Pseudomonadota > Gammaproteobacteria > Pseudomonadales > Pseudomonadaceae > Pseudomonas > Pseudomonas sp. R15(2017). The sequence continues at coordinate 15,675 of NZ_NEII01000008.1, read as the reverse complement.
TGGTCTCGATGTGCTTGTCGTTGATCTTCACGCCTTGCAGACGGTAAACGTCCTGGATCTCGTTGACGATGTACTTGGCCAGCGCGCTCACACCCAGCAGACGCAGGATGTCGTGCGGATCGCTCGGACCGTCGGAGATAACTTCGCCGCGGTTTACCTGTTCACCTTCGAACACGTTCAGGTGACGCCACTTCGGAATCAGCTCTTCGTACGGATCGCTACCGTCGTTCGGGGTAATGACCAGACGACGCTTGCCTTTGGTCTCTTTACCGAACGCGATGGTGCCGCTGACTTCAGCCAGAATCGACGCTTCTTTCGGACGACGGGCTTCGAACAAGTCGGCAACACGCGGCAGACCACCGGTGATGTCACGGGTTTTCGAAGTTTCTTGCGGGATACGAGCGATAACATCACCGATCGCAATCTTCGCACCGTCCGCAACACCGACCAGGGCGTTGGCTGGCAGGAAGTACTGAGCGATAACGTCAGTGCCTGGCAGCAACAGATCCTTGCCGTTGTCATCAACCATCTTCACCGCAGGACGGATGTCCTTACCGGCAGCCGGACGGTCTTTGGCATCGAGTACTTCAATGTTGGTCATACCGGTCAATTCGTCAGTCTGACGCTTGATCGTGATGCCTTCTTCCATGCCCACGTAGGTCACGGTACCTTTCATTTCGGTAACGATCGGGTGAGTGTGCGGATCCCACTTGGCCACGATTGCGCCAGCGTCGACCTTGTCACCTTCTTTAACCGAAATCACAGCACCGTACGGCAGCTTGTAACGCTCGCGCTCACGACCGAAGTCGTCAGCGATTGCCAGCTCACCGGAACGGGACACAGCAACCAGGTTGCCATCCACACGCTCAACGTGTTTCAGGTTGTGCAGACGGACGGTACCGCCATTCTTCACCTGAACGCTGTCGGCTGCGGAAGTACGGCTTGCCGCACCACCGATGTGGAACGTACGCATCGTCAGCTGGGTACCCGGCTCACCGATGGACTGGGCAGCGATAACGCCGACCGCTTCACCGATGTTCACCTGGTGACCACGAGCCAGGTCACGGCCGTAGCACTTGGCGCAAATGCCATAGCGGGTTTCGCAGCTGATCGGCGAACGCACGATCACTTCGTCGATGCTGTTCAGCTCGATGAACTCGACCCACTTCTCGTCTACCAGGGTGCCAGCAGGAACGATGACGTCCTCGGTACCCGGCTTGAATACGTCACGGGCAATGACACGACCCAATACGCGCTCACCCAACGGCTCTACAACGTCACCGCCTTCAATGTGCGGAGTCATCAGCAGACCGTGTTCGGTGCCGCAATCGATCTCGGTCACGACCAGATCCTGCGCCACGTCTACCAGACGACGAGTCAGGTAACCGGAGTTCGCAGTTTTCAACGCGGTATCCGCCAGACCTTTACGAGCACCGTGAGTCGAGATGAAGTACTGGAGTACGCTCAGACCTTCACGGAAGTTCGCAGTAATCGGCGTTTCAATGATGGAACCGTCCGGCTTGGCCATCAGACCACGCATACCGGCCAGCTGACGAATCTGTGCTGCGGAACCCCGCGCACCCGAGTCGGCCATCATGTACATCGAGTTGAACGATTCTTGCTCGACTTCGTCGCCGTGACGGTCGATGACTTTCTCTTTCGAGAGGTTGGCCATCATCGCCTTGGAGACTTCGTCGTTCGCTTTCGACCAAAGGTCGATCACTTTGTTGTACTTCTCGCCCTGGGTTACCAGGCCGGAGGCGTACTGGCTCTCGATCTCTTTCACTTCGTCGGTGGCTGCACCGATGATGCGGGCTTTTTCATCCGGGATAACGAAGTCGTTAACACCGATGGAAACGCCGGAGATGGTCGAGTAGGCAAAACCGGTGTACATCAACTGGTCAGCGAAGATCACGGTCTCTTTCAGACCAACCACGCGGTAGCACTGGTTGATCAGCTTGGAGATCGCCTTTTTCTTCATCGGCAGGTTGACGACGTCGAACGACAGACCTTTTGGCACAACCTGGAACAGCAGCGCACGGCCGACAGTGGTGTCGACGATACGGGTGTTGTTCACGCTGTTGCCGTCACGATCGTTCACGGTTTCGTTGATACGAACCTTGATCTTGGCGTGCAGTGCGGCCTCGCCGGCACGGAACACACGGTCAACTTCCTGCAGATCCGCGAACACACGACCTTCGCCCTTGGCGTTGATCGCTTCACGAGTCATGTAGTACAGACCCAATACAACGTCCTGCGACGGAACGATGATTGGCTCACCGTTGGCTGGCGACAGAATGTTGTTGGTCGACATCATCAACGCACGCGCTTCGAGCTGGGCTTCCAACGTCAGCGGTACGTGCACGGCCATTTGGTCGCCGTCGAAGTCGGCGTTGTACGCGGCGCAGACCAGAGGGTGCAGCTGGATAGCCTTACCTTCGATCAGTACCGGTTCAAACGCCTGGATACCCAGACGGTGAAGGGTCGGTGCACGGTTGAGAAGAACCGGGTGTTCGCGAATCACCTCAGCGAGAACGTCCCAAACCTCTGGCAGTTCGCGCTCGACCATTTTCTTGGCCGCTTTGATGGTGGTCGCCAGACCACGCATTTCCAGCTTGCCGAAAATGAACGGCTTGAACAGCTCGAGAGCCATCTTCTTCGGCAGACCGCACTGGTGCAGACGCAGGGTCGGACCTACGGTAATTACCGAACGACCCGAGTAGTCAACACGCTTACCGAGCAAGTTCTGACGGAAACGACCTTGCTTACCCTTGATCATGTCAGCCAGGGATTTCAGAGGACGCTTGTTCGAACCGGTGATAGCGCGGCCACGACGACCGTTGTCGAGCAGTGCATCGACAGCTTCCTGCAACATACGCTTTTCGTTGCGCACGATGATGTCCGGAGCGGACAGATCCAGCAGGCGCTTCAAACGGTTGTTACGGTTGATCACTCGACGATACAGATCGTTGAGGTCGGAAGTCGCGAAACGACCGCCATCCAGCGGGACCAGTGGACGCAGATCTGGCGGCAGAACCGGCAGAACGGTCAGCACCATCCACTCTGGCAGGTTGCCGGAACCCTGAAAGGCTTCCATCAACTTCAGACGCTTGGACAGCTTCTTGATCTTGGTTTCGGAGTTGGTTTGCGGAATTTCTTCACGCAGACGGCCAATCTCGTGTTCCAGGTCGATAGCGTGCAGCAGTTCGCGGACAGCTTCGGCACCCATGCGGGCGTCGAAATCGTCACCGAACTCTTCCAGCGCTTCGAAGTACTGCTCGTCGTTCAGCAGCTGACCTTTTTCAAGAGTGGTCATGCCCGGGTCGATAACGACATAGCTCTCGAAGTAGAGAACGCGCTCGATATCACGCAGGGTCATGTCCATCAGCAGGCCGATACGGGACGGCAGCGATTTCAGGAACCAGATGTGGGCAACCGGCGAAGCCAGTTCGATGTGCGCCATGCGCTCACGACGAACCTTGGCGAGTGCAACTTCAACGCCGCACTTCTCGCAGATCACACCACGGTGCTTCAAGCGCTTGTACTTACCGCACAGGCACTCGTAATCCTTTACCGGGCCAAAGATCTTGGCGCAGAACAGACCGTCACGCTCAGGTTTGAACGTACGGTAGTTGATGGTTTCCGGCTTTTTAACTTCACCGAACGACCACGAGCGGATCATCTCAGGCGAGGCCAATCCGATACGGATGGCGTCGAACTCTTCGACTTGACCCTGGTTTTTCAGCAAATTCAGTAGGTCTTTCAAGGCCTTTCCTCCTGGCGGAGCAGAGAGCGGGCAATCCTGCCCCGCTCTCGATCGCGTCACGTGTTATTCGGTTTCCAGATCGATATCGATGCCGAGGGAACGAATTTCCTTGATCAACACGTTGAAGGACTCGGGCATGCCCGGCTCCATACGGTGATCGCCGTCCACGATGTTTTTGTACATCTTGGTCCGGCCGTTCACATCGTCCGACTTCACTGTGAGCATTTCTTGCAGAGTGTAAGCAGCACCGTATGCTTCCAGTGCCCAGACCTCCATCTCCCCGAAACGCTGACCACCGAACTGCGCCTTACCACCCAGCGGCTGCTGGGTAACCAGGCTGTACGAACCGGTAGAACGCGCGTGCATCTTGTCGTCTACCAAGTGGTTCAGCTTCAGCATGTACATGTAGCCAACGGTAACTGGACGTTCGAACTTGTTGCCGGTACGGCCGTCGGTCAGCTGCATCTGGCCGCTTTCTGGCAGGTCTGCCAGTTTCAGCATGGCCTTGATTTCGCTTTCCTTGGCACCGTCGAACACTGGAGTGGCCATTGGAACACCGCCACGCAGGTTCTTCGCCAGATCCAGGATTTCCTGATCGGAGAAGCTGTCCAGATCTTCGTTACGACCGCCGATCTGGTTGTAGATCTCGTCCAGGAAGGTACGCAGCTCAGCGACTTTGCGCTGCTCTTCGACCATCCGGTTGATCTTCTCGCCCAGACCTTTGGCCGCGAGGCCCAGGTGGGTTTCAAGGATCTGACCAACGTTCATACGCGAAGGTACGCCCAGCGGGTTGAGGACCACGTCGACCGGGGTGCCATTGGCATCGTGCGGCATGTCTTCAACCGGCATGATCACGGAGACCACACCTTTGTTACCGTGACGACCGGCCATCTTGTCGCCCGGCTGGATGCGACGACGGATTGCCAGGTAAACCTTGACGATCTTCAGCACGCCTGGAGCCAGGTCATCGCCCTGCTGGAGTTTGCGCTTCTTGTCTTCGAACTTGTCGTCCAGCAGACGGCGACGATCAACGATGTAGGCCTGAGCCTTCTCGAGCTGCTCGTTCAGAGCATCTTCAGCCATGCGCAGTTTGAACCACTGACCATGCTCAAGACCGTCGAGTACTTCGTCGGTGATGTCCTGACCTTTCTTCAGGCCCGCGCCGCCTTCAGCCTTGTGGCCTACCAGAGCGGAACGCAGACGCTCGAAGGTCGCGCCTTCAACGATGCGGAACTCTTCGTTCAGATCCTTGCGGATCTCGTCCAGCTGGGACTTCTCGATCGACAGCGCACGAGCATCACGCTCAACGCCGTCACGCGTGAAGACCTGTACGTCGATGACAGTACCTTTGGTGCCCGTTGGCACGCGCAGGGAAGTATCCTTAACGTCGCTGGCTTTTTCACCGAAGATTGCGCGCAGCAGTTTTTCTTCCGGAGTCAGTTGGGTCTCGCCTTTCGGAGTGACCTTGCCTACCAGGATGTCGCCTGCGCCAACTTCAGCACCTACGTAAACGATACCGGCTTCGTCCAGCTTGTTCAGCGCAGCTTCACCCACGTTCGGGATGTCCGCAGTGATTTCCTCTGGGCCAAGCTTGGTGTCACGTGCCACACAGGTCAGTTCCTGAATGTGGATCGTGGTGAAACGGTCTTCCTGAACCACACGCTCGGACAGGCAGATGGAGTCTTCGAAGTTGAAGCCGTTCCACGCCATGAACGCGATGCGCATGTTCTGACCCAGAGCCAGTTCACCCATGTCGGTGGACGGGCCGTCGGCCATGATGTCGCCACGCTGAACACGATCGCCCTTGCTCACCAGCGGACGCTGGTTGATGCAAGTGTTCTGGTTCGAGCGGGTGTATTTGGTCAGGTTGTAGATGTCGACACCAGCTTCGCCGGTTTCAACTTCGTCATCAGCAACACGAACCACGATACGGCTGGCATCAACGGAGTCGATCACGCCGCCGCGACGAGCCACGACGCAAACGCCGGAGTCGCGAGCCACGTTACGCTCCATGCCGGTACCGACCAGCGGCTTGTCAGCGCGCAGGGTTGGTACAGCTTGACGCTGCATGTTCGAACCCATCAATGCACGGTTGGCGTCGTCGTGCTCGAGGAACGGAATCAGCGACGCTGCAACCGAAACTACCTGCTTCGGCGAAACGTCCATCAAGGTGACGTCTTCCGGCGCCTTGACGGTGAATTCGTTCAGGTGACGTACGGCCACCAGTTCGTCGACCAGGACTTTCTGCTCGTTCATGGTCGCCGAAGCCTGCGCGATCACGTGATCGGCTTCTTCAATGGCGGACAGGAACACGATGTCGTCGGTGACCACACCCTCTTTCACCACGCGGTACGGGCTCTCGAGGAAGCCGTACTGGTTGGTGCGAGCGTAAGCAGCCAGGGAGTTGATCAGACCGATGTTCGGACCTTCCGGCGTTTCAATCGGGCAGACACGACCGTAGTGAGTCGGGTGTACGTCACGGACTTCGAAGCCCGCGCGCTCACGAGTCAGACCGCCAGGGCCGAGTGCAGAGACACGACGCTTGTGGGTGATCTCGGACAGCGGGTTGTTCTGGTCCATGAACTGCGACAGCTGGCTGGAACCGAAGAACTCTTTCACCGCCGCAGCCACTGGCTTGGCGTTGATCAGATCTTGCGGCATCAAGCCTTCGCTTTCAGCCATCGACAGGCGCTCTTTGACCGCACGCTCAACACGTACCAGGCCAACGCGGAACTGGTTCTCGGCCATTTCGCCTACGCAGCGAACACGACGGTTACCCAGGTGGTCGATATCATCGACAATGCCTTTACCGTTACGGATGTCGACCAGAGTCTTCAGTACCGCGACGATGTCTTCCTTGCACAGCACACCCGAACCTTCGATCTCGGTACGACCGATACGACGGTTGAACTTCATCCGGCCGACCGCAGAGAGATCGTAACGCTCAGGGCTGAAGAACAGGTTGTTGAACAGGGTCTCGGCAGCGTCCTTGGTTGGCGGCTCGCCTGGACGCATCATGCGATAAATCTCGACCAGCGCTTCCAATTGGTTGCTGGTGGAGTCGATCTTCAGCGTGTCGGAGACGAACGGACCGCAGTCGATGTCGTTGGTGTACAGAGTCTCGATGCGTACGACGCCGGCCTTGGCGATTTTCGCCAGGATCTCGGTCGACAGCTCGGTGTTGCACTCTGCCAGGATCTCACCGGTAGCCGGGTGCACGATGGCCTTCGCGGTCGTACGACCGAGGACGTAGTCCAGCGGCACATCCAGCGTCTTGATTCCGGCTTTTTCGATCTGGTTGATGTGGCGCGCGGTAATACGGCGGCCTTGCTCAACGATGACCTTGCCCTTCTCATCCTGGATGTCCAGAACCGCAACTTCACCACGCAGGCGCGATGGCACCAGTTCCAGGCTGAGGGTTTCGCCGCTCAGGTGGAATACGTTGGTGGTGTAGAACGCGTCCAGCACTTCTTCGGTGGTGTAACCGAGTGCACGCAGCAAAACCGAGGCCGGCAGCTTGCGACGACGGTCGATACGCACGAAGACGCAGTCTTTCGGGTCGAACTCGAAGTCCAGCCACGAACCGCGGTAAGGAATGATGCGCGCGGAGTACAGCAGTTTGCCGGAGCTGTGCGTCTTGCCACGGTCGTGGTCGAAGAACACGCCCGGGGAACGGTGCAGCTGGGAAACGATCACACGCTCGGTACCGTTGATTACGAAGGTACCGTTCTCAGTCATCAATGGGATTTCACCCATGTAGACTTCTTGCTCTTTGATGTCCTTGATCGCTTTGTTCGACGATTCTTTGTCGAAAATGATCAGGCGCACTTTTACCCGCAAAGGTACGGCGAAAGTTACACCGCGCAATACGCATTCTTTGACATCAAATGCCGGTTCGCCCAGGCGATAACCGACGTACTCCAGCGCAGCATTGCCGGAGTAGCTGATGATCGGGAAAACGGATTTGAAGGCCGCATGCAGGCCCACGTCGCGGAACTGATCTTTAGTCGCTCCCGCTTGCAAGAATTCACGATACGAATCCAGCTGGATGGCCAGGAGGTAAGGCACATCCATGACGTCCGGCAACTTGCTAAAGTCCTTGCGGATACGTTTTTTCTCAGTATATGAGTAAGCCATCAGCGTTCCCCAGCTTGGTCACCTGCTTGTTTGGCCCCTCCCGACGGGAGCAGCCAGAAAATCGTGCAAACCCCATGGTTTGCGCCACCGCATCGGGTGGTTACAGCTCGTTATCGACACCGACCCAGTCGGCTGCCAATAACGGAAAAAGGCCGGTGGCAAGAGCCACCAGCCATCAGCCTGTCGCTTGACGCTCGGGCTGGAGGAGCAAAGTCGATGCTTACTTCAGCTCGACTTTAGCGCCTGCTTCTTCCAGCTTCTTCTTAGCGTCTTCAGCAGCTTCTTTCGAAACGCCTTCAGCTACAACCTGAGGAGCGCCGTCGACTTTCTCTTTGGCTTCTTTCAGGCCCAGACCGGTCAGTTCACGAACTGCCTTGATCACGTTTACTTTCTTCTCGCCGGCTTCAACCAGAACAACGTTGAACTCGGTTTGCTCTTCAACAACAGCGGCAGCAGCAGCTGGACCAGCAGCAGCAACAGCAGCGGTCACGCCGAAGGTTTCTTCCATTGCTTTGATCAGCTCAACAACTTCCAGAACGGTTTTCTGGCCGATTGCTTCGATGATTTGTTCGTTAGTCAGAGACATGACTCAATTCCTGATTTGGTGGACAGCCTGTACGGCCGTCGAAATAAACAAAAATACGCGAGAGTGGAAACGCTCAGCCTCAGGCTGCAGCTGCTTCTTTCTGATCGCGAATTGCCGCCAGAGTACGAGCCAGCTTGCTGGTAGCGCCTTGAATCACGCTCATCAGTTTCGCAATAGCTTCGTCGCGAGTTGGCAGGCTTGCCAGCACGTCGATCTCATTCGCTGCGAGGAACTTGCCCTCGAACGAAGCTGCCTTGATCTCGAACTTATCCTGACCCTTGGCAAATTCCTTGAACAGACGAGCAGCAGCGCCCGGGTGTTCGTTGGAGAATGCAATCAGGGTCGGGCCGGTGAACGCACTGTCCAGCACTTCGTACGAAGTGCCAGCAACAGCGCGCTTGAGCAGGGTGTTACGTACAACACGTACGTAAACGCCAGCTTCACGAGCCTCTTTACGGAGTCCGGTCATTGCGCCTACTGTTACGCCACGGGCATCAACCACGACAGCGGACAGAGCGACTTTGGCAGCCTCGTTGACTTCAGCGACGATGGCCTTCTTGTCTTCGAGATTAATTGCCACGGGTTTAACTCCTGCTTGTTACCGTTTCATCCGATCGAAACCGAATGTCGTTTTGGTGTCTGATTCGGTAAGGAACCGGGAGCACCATCTGCGTAGGCTTGAGGTTTAAGACTTGCGTCGCCTACGGTCTTGGATAGCCCCCGCCAGGCAGGGACCCCAATCTTTCAATTGGCGCAGTTAACTGCGCCAATTTTTGTCTTACGCGTCCAGCGAGCTCTGGTCGATGACCAGACCTGGGCCCATAGTGGTGCTCAGGGTAACGCGCTTGACGTAGATACCTTTCGAAGAAGCTGGCTTGATACGCTTCAAATCAGCGATCAGGGCTTCAACGTTTTCCTTCAGCTTGACGGCATCGAAGCCGATCTTGCCAACAGAAGTGTGGATGATGCCGTTTTTGTCGGTGCGATAACGAACCTGACCAGCCTTGGCATTTTTGACCGCGGTAGCGACGTCTGGGGTAACAGTGCCGACTTTCGGGTTAGGCATCAGACCACGTGGACCGAGGATCTGACCCAGTTGACCTACAACGCGCATGGCATCCGGGGATGCGATCACTACGTCATAGTTCAGGTCGCCGCCTTTCATTTCGGCAGCCAGCTCATCCATACCTACACGGTCAGCGCCGGCAGCCAGAGCGGCCTCAGCAGCTGGACCCTGGGTGAACACAGCAACGCGAACAGTCTTGCCAGTGCCGTGTGGCAGCACAGTAGCGCTACGAACGACCTGGTCGGATTTACGCGGGTCTACGCCCAGGTTTACAGCTACGTCGTACGACTCGACGAATTTGGCAGCTGGCAGCGAAGCCAGCAGAGTTGCGGCCTCTTCGAAGTTGTAGGACTTGCCCGCTTCGATTTTTTCAGCGATAGCCTTTTGGCGCTTGGTCAGCTTAGCCATTACACACCCTCCACGTTAAGGCCCATGCTACGAGCAGAACCGGCGATAGTGCGCACGGCTGCATCCATATCAGCTGCAGTCAGATCCGCGTTTTTGGTTTTCGCGATTTCTTCCAGCTGAGCACGGGTAACAGTGCCAACCTTAACGGTGTTCGGACGAGCGGAACCGCTGGTCAGACCGGCCGCCTTCTTCAGCAGAACCGAAGCAGGGGTGGATTTGGTTTCGAAAGTGAAGCTACGGTCGCTGTAGACAGTGATGATCACCGGAGTCGGCAGACCAGCTTCCAGACCCTGGGTACGGGCGTTGAAAGCTTTGCAGAATTCCATGATGTTCACGCCGTGCTGACCCAGAGCAGGACCAACAGGTGGGCTTGGGTTAGCCTGAGCGGCCTTCACTTGCAGCTTGATGTAAGCGGTAATCTTCTTGGCCATGAGGCACTCCAATTACGGGTTCGAACGCCTCGAAAGGCTCCCCGGTTACTTGCGCGTTTATCCCAGTGACGACAAAACCCCACAGCCTAGGGCTGCGGGGTTGGGATGCTTGCTCAGTTAGACCTTTTCGACCTGACTGAACTCCAACTCTACCGGAGTAGAGCGTCCGAAAATGAGCACCGCCACTTGGATCCGGCTCTTTTCGTAGTTAACTTCTTCAACAACACCGTTAAAGTCAGCGAACGGACCGTCATTGACTCGAACGGTTTCGCCCGGCTCGAACAATGTCTTCGGCTTCGGCTTGTCGCTACCGTCAGCAACACGACGCAGAATCGCCTCAGCTTCTTTATCGGTGATTGGTGCCGGCTTATCAGCAGTACCGCCGATAAAACCCATCACCCGAGGAGTATCCTTGACCAAGTGCCAAGTACCCTCGTTCATGTCCATCTGAACCAGCACATAACCTGGGAAGAATTTGCGCTCGCTTTTGCGTTTCTGGCCATTACGCATTTCAACCACTTCTTCAGTGGGAACCAGAATTTCGCCGAAGCCATCTTCCATGCCAGCCAGCTTTACGCGCTCGATCAACGAACGCATGACATGCTTCTCGTAACCCGAGTAAGCATGCACAACGTACCAACGCTTAGCCACGGGACACCCTTAGCCGACAATCAAGGAAACAAGCCAGCCGAGCAGGGAATCAAGCCCCCACAACAGCAACGCCATAACCAGAACAACAGCCACAACAATCAGCGTGGTTTGCGTGGTTTCTTGGCGAGTTGGCCATACGACTTTACGAATCTCGGTGCGAGCCTCCTTAACCAGTACAAAGAAAGACTTGCCCTTGGCAGTCTGCAGGCCTACAAAGGCAGCTACAGCAGCAATAACAAGCAATGCAAGTACGCGGTACAGGATCGGCGAAGCAGCGTAATACTGATTGCCGACAACGCCAACAATTACCAAAGCGACTACGACAAGCCACTTGAGCAAATCGAAGCGAGAGCCTTGAGCTTCAGCTTTAGGAGTCATCTATGAAGATCCTGTGAAAAGAAAGCCAGACACACCAAGTGAATCTGGCAGGTCAGGAGGGAATCGAACCCCCAACCTACGGTTTTGGAGACCGTCGCTCTGCCAATTGAGCTACTGACCTAAAACAAAATCAGGCCGACCATTATGCCGGCCTGAAAAAGACATTACAACTGTTTACTCGATGATCTTGGCTACGACACCAGCACCAACGGTACGGCCGCCTTCACGGATTGCGAAACGCAGACCGTCTTCCATCGCGATGGTTTTGATCAGGGTAACAGTCATCTGAATGTTGTCACCTGGCATTACCATTTCAACGCCTTCTGGCAGCTCGCAGTTACCGGTCACGTCAGTAGTACGGAAGTAGAACTGTGGACGGTAGCCTTTGAAGAACGGAGTGTGACGACCGCCTTCTTCCTTGCTCAGAACGTAAACTTCTGCAGTAAACTTGGTGTGCGGCTTAACCGAACCCGGCTTAACCAGAACCTGACCACGCTCAACGTCGTCACGCTTGGTACCACGCAGCAGAACGCCGCAGTTCTCACCAGCACGGCCTTCGTCCAGCAGCTTGCGGAACATCTCAACACCGGTGCAGGTGGTGGTGGCGGTGTCACGCAGACCAACGATTTCCAGGGCGTCTTGAACGCGAACGATACCGCGCTCGATACGACCGGTTACAACAGTACCGCGACCCGAGATCGAGAATACGTCTTCGATTGGCATCAGGAATGGCTTGTCGATAGCACGCTCTGGCTCTGGGATGTAGCTGTCCAGAGTTTCCACCAGCTTCTTAACAGCGGTGGTGCCCATTTCGTTGTCGTCTTTGCCTTCCAGCGCCATACGAGCCGAACCGATGATGATCGGAGTGTCGTCGCCTGGGAAGTCGTAGGTGGACAGCAGGTCGCGAACTTCCATCTCAACCAGTTCCAGCAGCTCAGCGTCGTCTACCAGGTCAGCCTTGTTCAGGAAAACCACGATGTACGGAACGCCTACCTGACGGGACAGCAGGATGTGCTCACGGGTTTGTGGCATCGGACCATCAGCGGCCGAGCAAACCAGGATCGCGCCGTCCATCTGCGCAGCACCAGTGATCATGTTCTTCACGTAGTCAGCGTGACCTGGGCAGTCAACGTGAGCGTAGTGACGAATGTTCGAGTTGTACTCAACGTGCGCGGTGTTGATGGTGATACCGCGAGCTTTTTCTTCTGGAGCGCTGTCGATCTTGTCGAATTCAACTACGGCCGAACCGAAAACTTCGGAGCAAACGCGAGTCAGAGCAGCGGTCAGCGTGGTTTTACCATGGTCTACGTGACCGATGGTGCCAACGTTGACGTGCGGCAGGGAACGATCAAATTTTTCCTTAGCCATCGATATCACCCCTAACAGAAGAAATTAAGCAAACAACACGAGCCATTAAAACAAAGGCAGATATTTTCATATCTGCCTTGTTATATGGAGCTCTTGAGCGGATTTGAACCGCTGACCTCACCCTTACCAAGGGTGTGCTCTACCAACTGAGCTACAAGAGCGTAACACTTTGCACAACCTGCAAACTTGGAGCGGGTAGCGGGAATCGAACCCGCATCATCAGCTTGGAAGGCTGAGGTTCTACCACTAAACTATACCCGCGGAGCCTGCAGCTCACGCTAAAATCTGGTGGAGGGAGAAGGATTCGAACCTTCGAAGTCGTAGACGTCAGATTTACAGTCTGATCCCTTTGGCCGCTCGGGAACCCCTCCTAATCAGGCCGGCATTCTATACCATGCCAAGCCTCTGTCAAGCATTTTCTCATTTAAAAACCTGAGGTTAGCTGCATTGACATCACCCCGCCGCACCAACCTTTTCAGGTCTTCGCTGTGGAGCGGGCGCCATTCTATGCAAACTATTCCGCAGGTGCAACCCCCTCGCACAGCATTATTTTATGTTTTAACTCATTGAATTCCTTGGAAAGGTTTTGTAGCTGAGCATCACCCAGCAAACGCTGGGTTTCGGGCGTAATCTGGAACCAATATGAGCCGCCGGAATACTCTTTTGACGAAGGAAGAGCTTTTGCTCCCAGCTCCGTCAAACGCTGTTCCAACACCTGGGCAGACTCAGGTCGACCCAAACCGCCTATATATAGGCACTGTCCATCAGGCTTTCCCCCAGCCCTTTTTTCACGGGAAGCATCACCTCCAGCCTCACTCAACAGGCGAATATCCTGTTGCGGGCCACGATAAAGACTGAGCGGCGTGACATCCTTTGCGCGTAGCGGCGCCTCCTGCTGATGCCAGACGTAATAAAACACATTGAGTACCAGAAGTAGAAGGAACAACCAACGCATACAAACCTCAGGACAAAGGACACGCCATAGCCAAACCCACGAACACCAAATCAGAAACGACCCGAGCCTCAGGCGCGACATCCGAGACCAGCTCGGCATCCCCCCCCGTGATGAAGATTCGGTAATCATCACCCCAGTAGGAACGCGCCATCTCCAACTGCGTCAACACGAACCCTCTGAGCATCAACGAACAGCCACGCTCAACAGCCTCAGCTGTAGAGCGCCCCGGAGCCTGGCTCGTCAATGCCCGCTCCGCCGCGAGATCTCCATAGCGAATTTTTCGAGTATGGGTACGCAGCTGATTACGCATTAGCGGCATGCCGGGACAAATGAAGCCTCCCAAATGCTCACCGTCCGCGGAGATAAAATCGGCGGTCACCGCCGTCCCAAAATCTAGTACCAGACAGGCCCCTTTAGCCAGGTGAAAACCACCAAGCATCGCCAGCCAACGATCGAGGCCAAGGCGCTCATAATCGTCGTAGCCATTCTTTACGCCGGACATCTCGCGAGCGGGCGCCGCACAGACAACGGAAATGCCGAACTCCTGCTTAAGCAAGCCAATCAGCAAATTGGTCTCATCTTCAGCTCTTACGCTGACAAGGCGACATTTGACGAGAGACACCTTCTCAAGCGACCGTAGACTGTCGACCAAGGCGCCATCAGAGTCGACCACTCCTTCCGCGATCAAGGCGTCCGCCTCAGCCCGCAGCACACGCCACTTGATAAAGCTGTTTCCACAATCAAGCTCAAGAATCATCACGCAACCTCAAGCTGAGCTCACCACCACTAAAGACTTTTTCCACACCATCTACCTTTAGCCGCAGTGCGCCTTGATTATCGATTCCCAGCACCACACCATCTACTTGATTGACCCCCGCAGTGAGAGAAACCGGTTGCCCCTGCCACAAATGGCTCGCCTCCCACTCCGACTGAAGCGCAGAGAAGCCGCCCGATTGGTGACGCTGCAAATAGAGTTGCAGCTGCTTACTCAGCTCAACCGCCAGAATATTGCGATCACAAGATTTACCCGACTCTAGACGCATTGAAGTCCATTGCTGATCGACTTCATCTGTAGCCTGCATGTTCACATTAATGCCTATGCCCAACACTACATGACACACGTCTGCCGGATCACCAACCAGCTCCAACAGGATCCCGGCGATTTTTTTTCGCCCGACCAATACATCATTTGGCCATTTCAGTCCTGCACCTGGCACCCCAAGCGCATGCAAGGCCTGCATGACCGCGAGACCAACAACAAGACTTAACCCCTCAAGCTGACGCATCCCACCATCAATGCGCAACACGAGGCTGTAATAGAGGTTTTCAGCAAACGGACTCACCCATTTACGCCCCCTGCGCCCACGCCCTGATCTTTGGAGCTCGGCCAGCACAAGAAAGGGAGCCGTCCGCCCCCGATCCACCTCGCGCAACGATTCAGCATTAGTAGAGTCGACGGAATCAAAGATACTGACAGACCAGCCAGGAAGACTTTCCTCTATCTCGAGCGAGTCAAGCAAAGTCAATGGCGAGGCCAATTGATAGCCCCGTCCCCGAACTTTATGTATGGATAACCCAAGCTCAGCCTCCAGGTGCTGAAGCTGCTTCCACACCGCACTTCGACTAATTCCCAGGGCAGCCCCCAGAGCCTGACCGGAATGGAATCGACCATCCTTCAGAAGGTTCAACAACGTCAGCATGCAGGTCTCGCCTCAGAATGAGGCCCGAATAATAGCCATGCACCGGGCCGCTGCATAGAATTCAAAGAATCCATTTTCCTGCGGGCAAAACAAAACCCCAACTGCTTTCGCAATTGGGGTTTCGGAATTTAATCTTGACGATGACCTACTCTCACATGGGGAAACCCCACACTACCATCGGCGATGCATCGTTTCACTTCTGAGTTCGGGATGGGATCAGGTGGTTCCA